>NZ_KE383974.1:0-157779 GCF_000423085.1 Granulicoccus phenolivorans DSM 17626 = NBRC 107789 = JCM 15570
TGCAGGACCCGCGAGCCCTATGGGAGCCTGCGTACGCCTCCGGGCCCCCGCGCAGTGGCGGTGGCCCCCGCGCGACGGGCGGGCTGGGCGCCGGTCGCGGGCCGAGCTGGCGTCCCCGCTGGGTCGGTTCGCGGGCCGAGTTTCGGTACCGCGGGCCGGGTTCGGGTTCGCTGCCCCTGCAGGACCCGCGCACTCCATCGAGCCCCGCGTACGCCTCCAGGGACCCGCGTACACCACCAAGGACCCGCGCAGCGCCCATAACCTCCGCGCCCCGGACCCGCCGAGCCCGACGAGCCCGGGAGACCCGGCGGAGTCCCGAGTCCGGAGAAGGAATCGCCCGCGCGATACTTGCTCCGGACCGGTGGCTCGGTATGCTGCTCACTGCAGCCACGGCCCGGTTCGGGGCGACGCTGGGCGGCCAGTCAGGGCACTGGCGGGTGGGGTTTGACTGTGGTACTTTTTCGTGCCCGAAAGAACTTGGCAACGGCGCCATGTTGATGTATTGTCATAGCTTGCCCCGCGTAGTTTTGCGACCCATGTTGTGAGTTCTCACCAAACTCTTGACAAGGGTCGTTCAGCATGCACTGAACGCCTTCTCGGAAGGACCAAGCTGTTGGCCGCCCCGCGCACTGCCTCGAACACGAACGTCGTCTCCTCGACCGGTCGTATCTCATTCGCCAAGATCGCCGAACCCATGGAGGTGCCGGACCTGCTCGATCTGCAGGTCGATTCCTTCGATTGGTTGATCGGCAACCAGGTCTGGCGGGATCGCGTCGAGGAGGCCCTCGATCAGGGGCGCACCGACGTGAACACCAAGTCCGGCCTGGAGGAGATCTTCGAGGAGATCTCCCCGATCGAGGATTTCTCCCAGACGATGTCGCTGTCGTTCCGCGACCATCGGTTCGAGGCCCCCAAGTTCTCCGAGGATGAGTGCAAGGATCGCGACGTCACCTACGCCGCGCCGCTGTTCGTCACCGCCGAGTTCATGAACAATGACACCGGCGAGATCAAGTCCCAGACGGTCTTCATGGGCGACTTCCCGCTGATGACCGCCAAGGGCACCTTCATCATCAACGGCACCGAGCGCGTCGTGGTCTCCCAGCTGGTCCGCTCCCCTGGCGTCTACTTCGAGCAGACCCCGGACAAGACCTCCGACAAGGACATCTTCACCTGCAAGATCATCCCCTCCCGCGGTGCGTGGCTGGAGTTCGAGGTCGACAAGCGGGACCTGGTCGGCGTCCGGCTGGACCGCAAGCGCAAGCAGAACGTCACCGTGCTGCTGAAGGCCTTGGGCTGGACCGAGGAGAAGATCCTCGAGGAGTTCGGCGAGTACGAGTCGATGCGTACGACGCTGGAGAAGGACTCCACCACCGGGCAGGACGACGCGCTGCTGGACATCTACCGCAAGCTGCGTCCGGGTGAACCGCCGACTCGCGAGGCCGCGCAGGCGCTGCTGGAGAACTACTACTTCAACGGCAAGCGCTACGACCTGGCCAAGGTCGGTCGCTACAAGATCAACAAGAAGCTGGGACTGGACGAGGCTTTCGACCAGCAGGTGCTGACCGTCGACGACATCGTCGCCGCGATCCGCTACGTGGTCGCGCTGCACGAGGGCCAGACCCACCTGCCGCGCAACGGGGCCAAGCTCGACCCGAACGCCGCGCCCGAGGTCAACGAGGTGCTGGTCGAGGTCGACGACATCGACCACTTCGGCAACCGTCGCCTGCGTACGGTCGGTGAGCTGATCCAGAACCAGCTGCGCACCGGCCTGGGCCGGATGGAGCGCGTGGTCCGCGACCGGATGACCACGCAGGACATCGAGGCGATCACCCCGCAGACCCTGATCAACATCCGCCCGGTGGTCGCGGCGCTGAAGGAGTTCTTCGGTACCTCCCAGCTGTCGCAGTTCATGGACCAGAACAATCCGCTGGCCGGGTTGACCCACAAGCGGCGCCTGTCCGCGCTGGGCCCCGGCGGTCTGTCCCGGGACCGGGCCGGCATGGAGGTCCGCGACGTGCACCCCTCGCACTACGGCCGGATGTGTCCGATCGAGACTCCCGAAGGTCCGAACATCGGCCTGATCGGGTCGCTGGCGTCCTTCGCCCGGGTGAACGCGTTCGGGTTCATCGAGACCCCGTACCGCAAGGTCGTCGACGGCCGGGTCACCGATCAGATCGACTACCTGACCGCCGACGAGGAGGACCGCTACGTGATGGCGCAGGCGAACGCCGCGCTGAACGAGGACGGCTCCTTCGCCGAGGACCGCGTGCTGGTCCGCAAGCGGCAGGGTGATGTGGACACCATCCCCGCGGAGAACGTGCAGTACATGGACGTCTCCCCGCGCCAGATGGTGTCGGTCGCCACCGCGCTGATCCCGTTCCTGGAGCACGACGACGCCTCCCGCGCGCTGATGGGCTCGAACATGCAGCGTCAGGCCGTGCCGCTGCTGCGTTCGGAGGGCCCCTTCGTCGGCACCGGCATGGAGTACCGCGCCGCCGTCGACGGTGGCGAGGTCACCGTGGCCGCCAAGGCGGGCGTGGTCAGCTCGGTCACCGCCGACCTGATCGATGTCACCTGCGACGACGGCACCTACCAGACCTACCGGCTGCAGAAGTTCCGTCGCTCGAACGCCGGCACCTGCATCAACCAGCGTCCGCTGGTCGCCGCCGGTGACCGGGTCGAGGTCGGCTCCCCGCTGGCCGACGGTCCGGCGACCGATCGCGCCGAGATGGCCCTGGGCCGCAACCTGCTGGTCGCGTTCATGCCGTGGGAGGGACACAACTACGAGGACGCGATCATCCTGTCCCAGCGCCTGGTGCAGGACGACGTGCTCACCTCGATCCACATCGAGGAGCACGAGGTCGATGCCCGCGACACCAAGCTCGGTGCCGAGGAGATCACCCGGGACATCCCGAACGTGGCCGAGGAGATGCTGGCCAACCTCGACGAGCGCGGCATCATCCGGATCGGTGCCGAGGTCGGCACCGGCGACATCCTGGTCGGCAAGGTCACCCCGAAGGGCGAGACCGAGCTGACTCCCGAGGAGCGCCTGCTGCGCGCCATCTTCGGGGAGAAGGCCCGCGAGGTCCGCGACACCTCGATGAAGGTGCCGCACGGGGAGTCCGGCACCGTCATCGGCGTCCGGGTGTTCGACCGCGAGGAGGGCGACGAGCTCGCTCCCGGCGTGAACCAGCTGGTCCGGGTGTACGTGGCCCAGAAGCGCAAGATCTCCGACGGCGACAAGCTCGCCGGCCGCCACGGCAACAAGGGTGTGATCTCCAAGATCCTGCCCGAGGAGGACATGCCGTTCCTGGAGGACGGGACCCCGGTCGACATCATCCTCAACCCGCTGGGTGTGCCCTCGCGGATGAACGTCGGTCAGGTGCTGGAACTGCACCTGGGCTGGATCGCCAAGAACGGCTGGGACGTCACCCAGGTCGACGAACCGTGGGCCGAGCGGCTGCGCGATGTCGGCCTCGGGATGATCGGCGGCGACAACCGTCTGGCCACCCCGGTGTTCGACGGTGCCACCGCCGATGAGATCGACGGTCTGCTCGAGCACGGCAACCTGACCCCCGACGGGCTCAAGCTCGTCGACGGCAACGGCAAGGCGCGGCTGTTCAACGGCCGCACCGGTGAGCCCTACCCGAAGCCGGTCGGGGTCGGCTACATGTACATGCTGAAGCTGCACCACCTGGTCGACGACAAGATCCACGCCCGCTCCACCGGCCCGTACTCGATGATCACCCAGCAGCCGCTGGGCGGCAAGGCCCAGTTCGGCGGCCAGCGCTTCGGTGAGATGGAGGTGTGGGCCCTGGAGGCGTACGGCGCGGCCTGGGCGCTCCAGGAGCTGCTGACCATCAAGTCCGATGACGTGCAGGGCCGGGTGAAGGTGTACGAGGCCATCGTCAAGGGCGAGAACATCCCCGAGCCGGGGATCCCCGAGTCGTTCAAGGTGCTGATCAAGGAAATGAAGTCCTTGTGCCTGAACGTCGAGGTGCTCTCGGCCGACGGGACGATCGTCGAGCTGCGTGATTCGGAGGACGATCTGCGTACCAGTGAAGAGTTCGGTATCGATCTGTCGCGGCGCCCCGGTGAGGGGTTCGCGGGAGTCGAAGAAGTCTGAGTCGCCCGGCGGCGGCCCGGCCGGCCCCCGGCCACCGGGATCCGCCGCCGCACTCAGTCACCACCCACACCCATCGGCGTCATCGCCTGAAGGAAAGAGATAACTAGTGCTCGACGTGAACTTCTTCGACGAACTGCGCATCGGCCTGGCAACCGCGGATCAGATCCGCGAGTGGTCGCATGGCGAGGTCAAGAAGCCCGAGACGATCAACTACCGAACCCTGAAGCCCGAGCGCGACGGCCTGTTCTGCGAGAAGATTTTCGGCCCCACCCGGGACTGGGAGTGCTACTGCGGCAAGTACAAGCGAGTCCGCTTCAAGGGCATCATCTGTGAGCGCTGTGGCGTGGAGGTGACCCGCTCGGGCGTACGCCGTGAGCGGATGGGCCACATCGAGCTCGCCGCTCCGGTGACCCACATCTGGTACTTCAAGGGTGTCCCGTCGCGGCTGGGCTACCTGCTCGACATCGCGCCGAAGGACCTGGAGAAGGTCATCTACTTCGCGGCGTACATGATCACCCGGGTCGACGAGGAGGCCCGCCACCGCGACCTGTCCTCGCTGGAGTCGAAGGTGGAGACCGAGCGCAAGCAGCTCGAGCAGCGCCGCGACTCCGACATCGAGGCGCGCCACAAGAAGCTCGAGGAGGATCTGGCGACCCTCGAGGCCGAGGGTGCCGAAGGTGCGGCCAAGAAGAAGGTCCGCGACCTCGGCGAGAAGGAGATGAAGCAGCTGCGCGACCGCGCGACCCGGGAACTGGATCGCCTGGACAACGTGTGGTCCCGCTTCAAGTCGCTCAAGGTCCAGGACCTCGAGGGCGATGAGATCCTCTACCGCGAGATGAAGCAGCGCTTCGGCAAGTACTTCGCCGGCTCGATGGGCGCCGCGGCGATCCAGCAGCGGCTGAAGGACTTCGACCTGAAGGCGGAGTCGGAGAACCTGCGCCAGACCATCCAGAACGGCAAGGGCCAGCGCAAGACCCGCGCGCTCAAGCGGCTCAAGGTCGTCTCGGCGTTCCTGAGCACCCAGAACTCCCCGGAGGGCATGGTCCTGGACTGCGTCCCGGTCATCCCGCCGGACCTGCGCCCGATGGTGCAGCTGGACGGTGGCCGCTTCGCGACCTCCGACCTGAACGACCTGTACCGGCGCGTGATCAACCGGAACAACCGGCTCAAGCGACTGCTGGACCTCGGCGCGCCCGAGATCATCGTGAACAACGAGAAGCGGATGCTGCAGGAGGCGGTCGACTCGCTGTTCGACAACGGCCGCCGCGGGCGTCCGGTCACCGGACCGGGCAACCGGCCGCTGAAGTCGATCTCCGACATGCTCAAGGGCAAGCAGGGCCGGTTCCGGCAGAACCTGCTCGGCAAGCGCGTGGACTACTCGGGCCGTTCGGTGATCGTGGTCGGCCCGCAGCTGAAGCTGCACCAGTGCGGTCTGCCGAAGGCGATGGCGCTGGAGCTGTTCAAGCCCTTCGTGATGAAGCGCCTGGACGACCTGAACCACGCCCAGAACATCAAGTCCGCCAAGCGGATGGTCGAGCGTCAGCGCCCGGTGGTGTGGGACGTCCTCGAAGAGGTCATCTCCGAGCACCCGGTGCTACTGAACCGTGCGCCCACGCTGCACCGCCTCGGCATCCAGGCCTTCGAGCCGCAGCTGATCGAGGGCAAGGCGATCCAGTTGCACCCGTTGGTCTGCGCGGCGTTCAACGCCGACTTCGACGGTGACCAGATGGCGGTTCACCTGCCGCTGAGCGCCGAGGCCCAGGCCGAGGCCCGGATCCTGATGCTGTCGACCAACAACATCCTCAAGCCCGCCGACGGCCGCCCGGTCGCGGTGCCCTCGCACGAGATGATCATCGGCTACTACTTCCTCACCATGGCCCTGGACGGGCTGCCCGGTGAGGGACGGGCCTTCTCCTCGCTGGCCGAGGCCCTGATGGCCTTCGACCGCGGCGAGCTGGGCATCGGCGCGAAGATCAAGATGCGGTTCCACGGGATCGTCCCGCCGGCCGGCACGGAGGATCAGGTCCGCGCCGACGGCTCGATCATCCTGGAGACCACCCTGGGGCGGGCGATCTTCAACGAGATCCTGCCCGAGGACTTCCCGTTCGTGAACACCCTGGTCGGCAAGAAGCAGATCGGTACGCTGGTCAACGAACTGGCCGAGCGCTACCAGAAGGCCGAGGTCGCCGAGACCCTGGACGAGCTGAAGAACCTCGGTTTCCGCTGGGGCACCCGCTCCGGGGTCACCGTGTCGATCTCCGATGTGATGACGCCGCCGAACAAGCCCGAACTGCTCGAGGTCTACGACGCCCGCGCGACCAAGATCGACAAGCAGTACGAGCGTGGCTTCATCACCGAGGACGAGCGACGCCAGGAGCTCATCGAGATCTGGACCGAGGCCACTGCGAAGCTGACCCGGGCGATGGAGGACAACTTCACCGAGACCAACCCGATCTACATGATGGTGCACTCCGGGGCGCGTGGAAACATGACGCAGATGCGTCAGATCGCGGCCATGCGAGGCCTGGTGGCCAACCCGAAGGGCGAGATCATCCCGCGTCC
Source organism: Granulicoccus phenolivorans DSM 17626 = NBRC 107789 = JCM 15570 (assembly GCF_000423085.1). GTDB lineage: Bacteria > Actinomycetota > Actinomycetes > Propionibacteriales > Propionibacteriaceae > Granulicoccus > Granulicoccus phenolivorans. The sequence goes on from NZ_KE383974.1 coordinate 6,689, forward strand.
GATCAAGTCCAACTTCCGTGAGGGCCTGACGGTGCTGGAGTACTTCATCTCCACCCACGGTGGTCGAAAGGGCCAGGCCGACACCGCGCTGCGGACCGCCGACTCGGGCTACCTGACCCGTCGTCTGGTGGACGTGTCGCAGGACGTGATCATCCGCGAGGAGGACTGCGGCACCGAGCGTGGCCTGAACAAGACCATCGCGACCTGGACCAAGACGGTCACCGGCCCCGACGGGCGGCCGCAGATCGTCCCGGCCCAGCCGCTGGAGGAGGGCGCCACCGTCGAGATCTCCCAGGACAACGAGACCGCGGTGTACGCCCGGACGCTGGCCGTCGACGTGCTCGACGCCAACGGTGAGGTCATCATCCCGGCCGGGGTCGACCTGGGCGATGTGAACATCGACCAGCTGATCGCCTCAGGCGTGACCAAGGTCAAGGTCCGCTCCGTGCTCACCTGTGAGGCGGTCACCGGAACCTGCGCGATGTGCTACGGCCGTTCGCTGGCCTCCGGCAAGCTCGTCGATGTCGGCGAGGCGGTCGGTATTGTCGCCGCGCAGTCGATCGGTGAGCCCGGTACCCAGCTGACGATGCGTACCTTCCACACCGGTGGTGTGGCCGGGGACGACATCACCTCCGGTCTGCCCCGTGTGGTCGAGCTCTTCGAGGCGCGTACGCCCAAGGGCAAGGCGCCGATCGCGGAGCTGTCGGGTCGGATCCGGATCGATGAGGGGGAGCTGAGCCGCAAGGTCTACCTGATCCCCGACGACGGTTCGGACGAGATCGAGGTCCCGGTGGGCCGTCGGTCCCGGCTCGAGGTCGAGGACGGCGACCACGTCAACGTGGGCGCCCAGCTGACCGGTGGTACGCCGGATCCGCAGGACGTGCTGCGCATTCTGGGTGTCCGCAAGGTGCAGGAGCACCTGGTGGAGGAAGTCCAGAAGGTGTACCGCACGCAGGGCGCGGCGATCCACGAGAAGCACATCGAGATCATCATCCGGCAGATGCTGCGCCGGATCACCGTGATCGAGTCCGGCGACACCACGATGCTGCCGGGTGACTGGGCGGATCGCTCCATCTACGAGTCGGAGAACCGACGCGTGGTGGCCGAGGGCGGGCAGCCGGCCTCGGGTCGTCCGGTGCTGATGGGCATCACCAAGGCGTCGCTGGCGACCGAGTCGTGGCTGTCGGCGGCCTCCTTCCAGGAGACCACCAAGGTGCTCACCGATGCCGCGATCAACGGCAAGTCCGACTCCCTGGTCGGGCTGAAGGAGAACGTGATCCTGGGCAAGCTGATCCCGGCCGGTACCGGTCTGGAGCGCTACCGCAACATTCGGGTCGAGCCGACCGCGGATGCCAAGGCGGCGGCGTACTCGATGTCCTACGACCCGGCCTACTACGAGTTCGGGCAGGGCTCGGGCCAGGCGGTTCCGCTGGACGATTACGACCTGGGGCAGGACTACCGCTGAGCGGTTCGATCCACCCAGACGCCCGAGGGGCGGTCCGTTGCGTACGGGCCGCCCCTCGGGCGTTTCCGGGGGCGACCCGGTCCGTGGGCGCGGCGGGAAAGCCTCCCACCAGCCCCTTGTTACCAACGAGTAGATCTGTCACGATGGGGGCAGTCAACGTCGGGAGGTCGCAATGCCGCGCCACATTTATGAGCAGGACCACGAGGACTTCCGCGCCTCGGTCAAGGAGTTCGTCGATCGGGTGCTGCTGCCGCGCAGCGAGGAGATGCGGGCCAATCACGAGATTCCGCGCGAGGTCTGGCGGGAGGCCGGGAAGCAGGGCCTGCTCGGCCTGTGCATCCCGGAGGAGTACGGCGGCGCCGGCATCAATGATTACCGCTTCAACGCGGTGCTGACCGAAGAGGTCGCCCGGGCAGCCGCGGGGATCAACTCCTCCTTCGGCATCGACGCCGACATCTGCCCGCCCTACCTCGTGGCGATGGGCACCGAGGAGCAGAAGCAGCGCTGGCTGCCGGGGATCGCCTCGGGCGAGGCGATCATCGGCATCGGAATGACCGAGCCGTCCGGCGGCTCGGACCTGGCCGCGCTGAAGACCACCGCGGTCCGCGACGGCGACGGCTGGGTGATCAACGGGTCCAAGACCTTCATCACCAACGGCTTCGACTCCGACCTGGTGATCGTGGCCGCGCGTACCGATCCGGAGGCCAAGCCGGCCCGGGGGATCAGCCTGTTCGTCCTCGAGGCGGGGATGCCGGGCTTCACCAAGGGGGCGAAGCTGGACAAGGTCGGCCAGGACGAGTCCGGCACCTGCGAGCTGTTCTTCAGCGACGTCCGGGTGGGCCCGGAGCACCTGCTCGGACCGCTCAACGGCGGCTTCATCGCGATGATGAAGCACCTGGCCCAGGAGCGGATCGGCTGCGCGGTCGCCAACATCCACAACGCCGGCTGGATCCTGCAGGAGACCATCGAGTACAGCAAGGAGCGCAAGGCCTTCGGTCAGGCGATCGGCTCGATGCAGCACAACAAGTTCAAGATCGCCGAACTGCAGACCAAGTTCGACGTCACCCAGGCCTACATCGACGAGTGCGTCCTCGCCCATTCGCAGGGGAAGCTGTCCGCGACCGATGCGGCCAAGGCGAAGTGGTGGAGCTCCGACATCCAGGGCCAGATCCTCGACGACTGCGTCCAGTTGCACGGTGGCTACGGCTACATGAACGAGTACGCCGTGGCGCGGGCCTGGCGGGACGCTCGGGTGACGCGGATCTGGGCCGGCTCCAACGAGATCATGAAGGAACTGATCGGGCGCGAACTGGGGCTCTGACCGCGAACCCGACGCTGCGCAATCTCGATGGCGCGCTCTTCGGAGCGGGTCATCGTTGTGTCTACAGCCGGTTCGGGTCAGGGGCTGAGGTGGGCCGATTCTGCCGCCAGATGCTCCGAGGAGGCCGTTTCTGGCCTGCCGGGCGTGACTGGCGGCAGGATCGGCCCACCGCTGGCTCCAGCCCGAAGCGTGGGAGCGGTCTGCGTTCCGGTCGCGGTGCTACTGGGCCCCGGGGAAGCCGAACTGGCGCCATGCCTCGTAGACCGCGATCCCGGTCGCGGTGGCCAGGTTCAACGAGCGGTTCCCCGGCAGCATCGGGATCCGCACCTGCTCGGTGATGATCGGGTCGGCGAGCACCTCGGCGGCCAGTCCGGTGGGTTCGGGGCCGAACAGCAGCACGTCGCTGGGGGCGTACGCCACGTCGGTGTGGCGCACGGAGGCGTGGGCGGTGAAGGCGTACACCCGCTTCGGGCGCAGGGCGGCGTACGCGGCGGCCAGATCCTCGTGCACGTGCAGCGTGGCGAGGTCGTGGTAGTCCAGCCCGGCCCGGCGCAGCTTCGCGTCCTCCAGGCTGAAGCCCAGTGGCCCGGCCAGGTGCAGCTCGGCCCCGGTGATCGCCGACAGCCGGATCGTGGAGCCGGTGTTGCTCGGGATGCGGGGCTCATGGAACAGGATGCGGATCGGGCACGACATGCCGGTCAGCCTTTCACTGCCGGCCGGCGGCCGCGGGCCAGTCCAGCGCGCGTTCGCTGGCGAAACGACGCAGTTGCCCGTCCACCGGGTCGTGGAAAGTCAGCGTGTCGGCCAGCAGTTGCAGCGGCTCGGAGAAGTCGTCGATCGAGACGTCGCGGACCACCGGGTAGAGCGGGTCGCCGAGAATCGGGATTCCCAGCTCGTGCAGATGGATCCGCAGCTGGTGCGTCTTGCCGGTGTGCGGGGTGAGCCGATAGCACCCGGTACCGTCGCGGACCTCGACGAGTTCGATCGTGGTCCGGGCGTTCGGGGGCAGGCCGGGGACGGACTCGGCCTGCAGACTGCCGCGTCGCTTGACCAGGTGATTGCGCACCTCCCGGGGAAACTCGAGGTCCGGGCGCACCGGCGCGAGGGCCCGATAGGTCTTGCGGACCAGGCGGTGCTCGAACAACTGCTGGTAGGGCGCCCGCCAGCGCTGCTGGGTCGTCAGCATCAGCACCCCGCTGGTCAGCCGGTCCAGCCGGTGCGCGGGGGCCAGTTCGGGCAGGTCGAGGGCATCCCGCAGCCGGACCACGACCGATTGCAGCACGTGGCGACCGCGCGGGATCGTGGACAGGAACGGGGGCTTGTCGACCACCACGATCCGCTCGTCGCGGTAGAGCACCGCCACCTCGAAGGGCACCACCGGTTCGGCGCGCAGGTCCCGGTGGAACCAGACGAAGGTGTGCGGGGTGTAGGGGTCGGCGTGGTGCAGTGGGGAGCCGTCGGCGTACACGAAGGCCCGGCGGGCGAGCATGTCCTCGATCACCGCCGGTCCGGCCGGGGCGAGTTTGTGCCGCAGCCACGCCCCCATGCTCGGCCACGGGTGCGGATCGGCCGGGTCGCGGTCCGGCGTACGCACCCAGGCGGCAGCCAACCCGTGGCGGCGGGGGAGCGGGGAACGCGGCGGCATGGGGTGAGGCTAGCGAATCCGCTCACCGGGGGCGGTAGCGCAGAGCCGTCGCCCCGGAGGCGAACTCGGTGCGATCGAGGAGCTCGAGCTCGATCCGGTCCCGCAGGCCGGCGAGCAGGGTCGGCCCGTGCCCGGCCAGGACCGGTTGCACCACGAACACGTACTCATCGATCAGGCCCAGGTCGGCCAGCGCCGCGGGCAGCGCCACCCCGCCGACCCACAGTCCGGCCCCGGGCTGGTCCTTGAGCTGCCGCACTGCCGGGCCCAGCTCGCCGGACAGCAGTTCGGCGTTCCAGTCGACGCTGTCCAGGGTGGTCGAGGCGACGTATTTGGGCGCCCGGTCGATCGCCTCGGCGAAGGGAACCTGCCAGGCCGCCATCCAGTCGGGCCAGCCGGTGGCCGGCCGGCGCCAGGCCGACTCCATCATCTGGTAGGTCACCCGGCCGAACAGCAGGGCGTCGGCCCGGGCCAGCTCCGCGGTCCAAAAGCGCATCGACTCCGCATCCGGCGGGAGCCCCGCCTCGTGATGGCAGCAGCCGTCGAGGGTGACGTTGATCGAGTAGCGCAGTGGTCGCATCGGCGTACCTACCTTGATTCGCAGCCGGTTCCGATCAGCCTACGCGCGGTCCGCCGGCGCGGCGCGGCGTGGTGGAATGGGACGGTGGACGCACTCATCTTCGACCTCGACGGCACGCTGACCGACACCGAATCGATCTGGGACGAGGTACGCCGGGGCCTGGCGGCCGACGAGGGCCGGCCGTGGCCTGGGGAGGCGACCACGGCGATGATGGGTATGTCCACCCCCGAGTGGTCCGGCTATCTGGTGGACACCGTGGGCCTGTCGGGGACCCCTGAGCAGGTCGCCGCGCGCACGATCGCGGCGATGGCCGCGCGCTATCGGACCCATCTGCCCACCCTGCCCGGCGCGGTGTCGGCGGTGCGCCGGATGGCGGAGTTGCTGCCGCTGGGGTTGGTGTCCTCCTCTCCGCGGGTCCTGATCACCACGGCCCTGGCGACCTTGGGGATCACCGACCTGTTCGCGGTCACGGTGTCCACCGAGGAAGTGGCGGCCGGCAAGCCCGCTCCGGACGGGTACGCCCGGGCCTGCGAGCTGCAGGGCTGGGCGCCCGGGCGGACCGCGGCGGTGGAGGACTCGAGCAATGGCCTGATCTCGGCGGCCGACGCCGGGCTGCAGGTGATCGCGGTGCCGATGGCGTTCCACCCGCCGGCGCCGGAGGCCCTGGCCCGGGCGAAGGTGGTCCTGGGCTCGCTGGAGGAGCTCACCGAGGATGTGCTGCGCAGTCTGGAGGACTGACCGGGAGTCCGGGCCGGGCTCGGGGCTGGGCCAGCGGGCCGAGATGCGGGTGCGCGGGGGCGGTTTCGGGCCCGCGGGCCGGGTTCGGGTTTGCCGGTCCTGCAGGGGCCGCGGAGCGTACGCCGGCCCGCGCACTGCAGTTGGGCCCGCGAACCGGGCCGAGGGGGACGGACACCCGGGCCCAGACAGCACGGATCCCCGGACAGCACAGATCCCCGGTGCGCTCGACGAGCTCACCGAGGATCTACTGTGCAACCTCGACTACTGTGCGGGACCGACCGCGGGCTCATACCCAGCCGGTCAGCGCGAACACCGCAATCACCACGAACACCGCCACGGTCTTGATCAGCGTCAGCGCGAAGGTGTCCTTGGACGCCACCCGGTGGGTCAGGCCGGTCACCGCCGGGCTGACCCCTCCCGGGTGGGTCAGGCCACCGAGGTGTTCTCCAGGACCACGGCCAGGGCCTGGCCGACGCCGATGCAGATGGCGCCGACGCCCCAGCGCTGCTTCTCCTGCACCAGGCGATGGGCGAGGGTGCCGACGATCCGGCCGCCGGAGGCGCCCAGCGGATGGCCGATCGCGATCGCCCCGCCCCAGGTGTTGACGATCTCGGGATCGATGCCCCAGGCGTCCACGCAGGCCAGGGACTGCACCGCGAAGGCCTCATTGAGCTCCACGGCAGCCACCTGGGACCAGTCGATCCCGGCCCGGGCCAGCGCCTTGTTCGCCGCTTCGACCGGCGCGAACCCGAACTCCTGCGGGGTCAGCGCATGTACGCCGCGCCCGGCGATCCGCGCCAGCGGAGCTCCGCCGATCTGCTCGGCGGCCGACTCGGCCCCGATCAGCACCGCACTGGCGCCGTCGTTGAGCGGGGAGGCGTTCCCGGCGGTGATGCTGCCGTCGGTGCGGAAGGCCGGCTTCAGCTTGCCCAGCGACTCCAGCGAGGAGTTGGCGCGGATGCCCTCGTCCCGGGTCAGTTCGGTGTCGGGCACCGGGACCACCGAGTCGGCGTACCGGCCGGCGTCCCAGGCCTGCGCGGCCAACTGATGGGACCGCAGGGCGAAGGCGTCCTGTCGCTCGCGGGAGATGCCGAACTTCTCGGCCAGCTGCTCATTGCACTCACCCAGCGAGGCGGTCCACTCCTTCGGCATCCGCTGGTTGACCAGCCGCCAGCCCAGGGTGGTCGAGACGGCGGTCATATCTCCGGCCGGGAAGGGCTTGTTCGGCTTGGGCAGCACCCACGGCGCCCGGGTCATCGATTCGACCCCGCCGGCCAGCACGACCTCGGCGTCGCCGGTCTCCACCATCCGGGACGCCTGCAGCACCGCGTCCAGGGAGGACCCGCACAGGCGGTTCACCGTCACCCCCGACACCGAGACCGGCAGCCCGGCGAGCAGGCCCGCCATCCGGGCGACGTTGCGGTTCTCCTCGCCGGCGCCGTTGGCGTTGCCGAAGATGATGTCGCCGATCCGGGCCGGGTCGAATCCGGGGGTCCGGGCCAGCATGGCGGTGATGATGTGGGCCGCGAGGTCATCGGGCCGGATCGCGCTCAGCGCGCCGTTGTAGCGGCCGAACGGGGTCCGGACGGCGGTGTAGACGAAAGCGTCAGTCATTGGTCGGTCCTCAGTAGGATGGGATCAGAAGGCGTTGATGCCGGTTTCGGCACGGCCGATGAGCAGCTTCTGGATCTGCGAGGTCCCCTCGTAGAGGGTCATCACCCGGGCATCGCGCATGAACTTCTGCACCGGGTACTCATCGATGAAGCCATAGCCGCCGAAGGCCTGGATGGCCAGGTTGGACGCCTTCACCGCGGCCTCGGAGGCGAACAGCTTCGCCTTGGAGGCGGCCACCCCGAAGGGTTCCCCGCGCTCGACCAGATCGGCCGCGCGCCAGGTGAGCAGTCGGGCGGCATCGACGTCGACCGACATTTCGGCGATCATGTCCTGCACCAGCTGGTAGGAACCGATCGGCTTGCCGAACTGCTTGCGGTTCTGGGCGTACTCGACGGTGGCCTCCAGGCAGGCCTGGACGATGCCGGTGCAGGATGCGGCGATCGAGATCCGGCCCTTGTCCAGGCTGCTCATGGCGATCTTGAAGCCCTTGCCCTCCTCACCGAGCAGCGCGTCGGCGGGCACCCGGACATCCTCGAAGGACAGCTCCGCGGTCGCCTGGCCGCGCAGGCCGAGCTTGCCGTGGATCAGCGTCCGGGTGAAGCCGGGGGTGTCGGTGGGGACCAGGAAGGCGGAGATGCCCCGGGCCCCGGCCTGGTCGTCCCCGGTGCCGGTGCGGGCGAAGACCAGCGCGACATCGGCCAGGGTGGCGTTGGTGATGAAGATCTTGGCCCCGTTGATCACCCAGTCGTCGCCGTCGCGGCGGGCGCGGGTACGCAGGTGGGCCGGGTCGGAACCGTAGTCGGGTTCGGTGAGCCCGAAGCAGCCGATCAGCGAGCCGTCGGCGATCCCGGGCAGCCAGCGTTGCTTCTGCTCCTCGGTGCCGTAGGCCAGGATGGGCTTGCCGACCAGGCCGGAGGAGACCGAGACCACCCCGCGTACCGAGGAGTCGGCGCGGCCGAGTTCCTCCATGCCGATGATGTAGGTCAGGTAGTCCCCGCCGAGGCCGCCGTACTCCTCGGGGATGGTCAGCCCGAAGAAGCCGATCTCACCCAGCTTGGGCAGCAGAGCCGGATCGATCTCCTCGGCCCGGTCCCAGTCGCGGCGGTGCGGAACCACCTCCGCCTCGAGGAAGGTACGCGCCAGGGCGCGGAATTCGGACTGCTCTTCGTTGAGTGTGAGGTCCATCAGGCTTCTCCGATCAGATTTCCGTGGGTGTCGTAGCGGTACCAGCCCTGGCCGGTCTTGCGGCCCAGGTGGCCGGCGGCGACCCGCTCGCTGAGGCTGCGGGAGGGGGCCTCGGCGGGGTCACCGGACTCCTCGAAGCGGCCCTGCTTGCTGGCGTAGCCGATGTCGAGCCCGGTCATGTCCTGCAGTTCGAACGGGCCCTTGGGGTGGCCCAGCGCGGTGCGGCAGGCCACGTCGATGTCGGTGATGGAGGCGTACCCGCCCTCGAGCAGGAAGACGGCCTCGGTGCGGATCGCATCGAGGATCCGGTTGGCGATGAAGCCGTTGATCTCCTTCTGCATCACCACCGGGACCTTGTCCAGCGTCTCGACCAGCGCGACCGCGGCGGCCAGGGTCTCCGCCGAGGTCTGCGGACCCCGGACGACCTCGACGCACTTCATCACCAGCGCTGGGTTGAAGAAGTGGATGTTGATCACCCGGTCCGGACGCTGGGTGGCCTCGGCGATCCGGGACGGGACGAAACTGGAGGAGTTCGAGGCGAGGATGGTCCGCTCGGGACACAGCGCATCCAGCCGGCGGAAGATCTCCTGCTTCACCGGCAGGTTCTCCACCGCGGCCTCGATGACCAGGTCGGCCTCGGTGGCCACGGCGTCCAACTCGGTGGTGAACGACAGCCGGGCGAAGGCGTCCGCCACCTCCTCGGCGGTGATCCGGCCCTTCTCGACCCGGCGCTCCATCAGCCCGCGCAGCGTGCTTTCGGCCCGGGTGAGGCTGTCGGCGGAGACGTCCTGGACGTTCACCTGATAGCCGGCCAACGCGCAGGCCATGCCGATCTGGGAACCCATCGCGCCGGCTCCGATGACGACGACCTGCTGGGGTGCGTCGCCTCGGGGTGTGTCAGTCATTTGTGCTCCCTTCGACGTGTTTCGTTAGACTCTAGACACCGAAAGTGACCACGTCGACGATGAATCGACTATGGCGGGTAAAAGCCAACTCTATGGTTGACTTTTGGATTCCATGGTCCCTACCGTGGGTGGACCGCAGGGTTGCGGGGCCACCACGAAGGGATGAACGATGACGTTTTCTGACTACCAGCACCTGCTCTTCGAGCGCCGCGAGCACGGGGTGCTGCTGATCACGATGAACCGGCCGGAGAAGTACAACGCGGCCAATGCCGTCATGCACGCCGAGCTGGCGCGGGTGTGGGGTGAGGTCTCCACCGATGCGTCGGTCCGGGTGGCCGTCATCACCGGGGCCGGCAAGGCGTTCTGCGCCGGGGGCGACCTGTCCTGGGTCGAGGACACCGCCGGTGATCACGCCAAGGTCGCCGGGCTGCTCACCGAGATGAGCGACCTCGTCTACGGGATGGTCAACTGTGACAAGCCGATCATCTCCGCGATCAACGGCGTCTCGGTCGGGGCCGGCACCGTCGTCGGCCTGATGGCCGACATCTCGATCGCGGCCAACGAGGCCAAGATCGGGGACGGACACGTCGGCCTCGGCGTTGCCGCCGGTGACCACGCCGCGATCACCTGGCCGCTGCTGTGCGGAATGGCGAAGGCCCGCTACTACCTGATGACCGGGGAGATGGTGACCGGCGAGGAGGCCGAGCGGATCGGTCTGGTCAGCAAGGCCGTGCCGCGCGAGCAGGTGCTGGAGGAGGCACTGGCGGTGGCCGCGCGCCTGGGGACGGGGTCGCAGACCTCGATCCGGTGGACCAAGAAGGCCTTGAACAACTGGATCAAGCAGGCCGGCCCGATCTTCGACCAGGGTGCCGCCTACGAGATGCTCGGCTTCCTCGGCCCCGACATCACCGAGGGGATCGCCTCGATCCGGGAGAAGCGCGCGCCGCAGTTCCCGTCCGCGGCGAACTGAGTCGCGGCATGGACAAGACAGCGAAGAACGCGGCCGAGGCCGTTGCGGACATCCCCGCCGGGGCCTCCCTGGCGGTGGGCGGTTTCGGCGTGTGCGGAATCCCCTCGGTGCTGATCGACGCGCTGCTCGCGCAGGGGGCCGACGACCTCGAGGTGATCTCGAACAACGCCGGGATCGACGGAGTCGGCCTCGGCACCCTCCTGGAGGCCCGCCGGCTGTGCGCCCCCGGATGGGGCCGGGTCAGCCCCAGGCTGTCCCGGGCCAGTTGCCGGTGGGGTCGATCCGGCTCAGGACGGTCTTTCCGATCGTCTTGAGTTCGGCGAGCTGCTCGGGGGTCACCGCGTCGATGAGGACCTGGCGTACGTATTCCACGTGGCCGGGCGCGGCGGCCACCACCTTGTCGTACCCGGCCTGGGTGAGGATCGCGTTGGTCCGCCGGCCGGCGCCGGGGATCCGCTCCCGGCGCAGCAGTCCCTGACCCTCCAGGCGTTTCGCGGTGTGCGAGAGCCGGGACAGCGAGGAGGAGGTGGCCTCGGCGATGAAGGACATCTGCAGCGTACGGTCGGCCCGCTCGGAGAGCACCGACAGCACCATGTACTCGAAGAAGCTGATCCCCTGGTCGCGCTGCAACTGGGCGTCCAGGGATCCGGGCAGCTTGACCGTCAGGGCGGCCATTGCCAACCACGCCGACCGTTCGGCCGGGGTCAACCAACGCGGCTCGTCGGCAGGGTCGGATGTTGCTTGCTCCGGGCTCATGGCCTCACTCTAGAAGGCAGGGTTTCACACCCGGGCCAGTTCCAGGTTCTCCAGAATGTCGGCGACGGTCTCCTCGGGGGTCTGCGCCGAGGAGTCGAGCCAGTAGCCGATGTGCTCGGTCTCCTTGCGCAGGGCATGGTCCAGGGCGCCGGCGGAGAAGTAGACATAGCCGGCCTTCTGCCGCTGCTCCTCCCGCCACTCCAGCGCCGACACGGTCGGGGAGAGCACCACCAGGAAGCGATCGGGCGTACTGATCCGAGCGATGAAACGGTGCAGGTCGCGCCCGATGATGACGTCCTGAACGATCGCGTCGAACCCGGAGGACGCGAACTCATCGGCCACCATCGAGGCCAGCTTGTAGCGCAATTGCAACTGGGCGATCGCCGCCGGTGGCGGATTCGGGGTCATCTCGGCCCCGCCGTTGATCATCATCCGGCGGAAGGCGTCCCCGCGGACATGCACCGATTGCGGCAGCCGCTGGGCCAGCAATTGAGCGACGGTGGACTTGCCGGCGGCCATGGCCCCGGTGATGACGATCACCCGACCGGTCCCGCCGGGGGCATCCACATCGGGGGTCGGGTAGGGCACGACATCCACTGTCACGGGCCCCATTGTCCCGCATTTGTGTGACGTACCAAACCGAGTGCGACCGGTCATTTACGATGCGCTGCGTACGCGGGGGCCGACGAGTGTCCGCGCGGGAACCGAGGAGTGTGCATGAAGATCGCCGTAGCCGCCGACCATGGTGGCTTTGCGCTGAAGACCCAACTGGCCGAATACCTGGCCGACCGGGGCCATCAGGTCCTCGATGTGGGCACCCACAGCGCCGATCGCACCGACTATCCGATCTGGGGTTCCCGGGCCGCGCATGCGGTGGTCGACGGCGAGGCCGACCTGGCGGTGATCTGCTGCGGCTCGGGCATCGGGATCTCGATCGCGGCGAACAAGGTGCCCGGGGCACGCTGTGTGGTGTGCACCGAGCCCTACTCCGCCCAGATGGGGCGCCGGCACAACAACGCGAACATGCTGGCCCTGGGGGAGCGCTTCGTCGGACCGGACATGGCCCGGGCGATCGTGGACGCCTTCCTCGACACCGGTTTCGACGGCGGCCGGCACGAGGGTCGGGTGGCCCTGCTGGAGCGCCTGGACGCCGGCGAGCGGCTCTGACCCGGCGCCCGCGTCAGCTCACGGCGGCACCGCCGGGGGCAGGGATCAGCTGAGGCGGCGCTGCAGGAACCCGTCGATCAGGCGCGCGACCTCGTGGACGTGGGTCTCCAGCAGGAAGTGCCCGCCGTCGAGCAGGTGGATCTCGGCGTTCACGGCGTCCTTGTCGAACGCGCGCGCACCATCCGGGCCGAAAATCGGATCACCGGCACCCCACACGGCCAGGACGGGAACCTTACTGGTGCGCAGGTAGTCGTGCAGGGCGGGGTACAGCGGGGCGTTGGTGGCGTAGTCGCGGAACAGGGCGAGCTGGATCTCGTCGTTGCCGGGGCGGGCGACCTGCGCGGCGTCGTGCACCCAGGTGTCCGGGTCGACCAGGCTCTCGTCGGACACCCCGGTCAGGTACTGCCACTTGATGGCGGCCAGATCCAGGGCGGGTCGCACCCCGGCCTCGGTCTGCGGATTCGGGTCCTGCTGGTACGCCCGCACCGGGGTCCAGAAGCTCTCGACGAAACCCTCGTCGTACCCGTTGCCGTTCTGCGTGACGATCGCGGTGATGGCCTGCGGGTGTCGCAGCGCCAGGCGCCAGCCGATCGGGGCGCCGTAGTCCTGGCCGTAGAATGCGTAGCGGGACACCCCGAGCCGGGCGAGCAGGCCTTCGGTGAGATCGGTGAGCGCGTCGAACGTGTAGGCGAACTCGGTGACTGCGGGGGCGTCGGAGTGGCCGAAGCCGAGGTAGTCGGGGGCGATCACGTGGTAGTGATCGGCCAGCAGCGGAATGAGGTTGCGGAACATGTACGAGCTGGTCGGAAAGCCGTGCAGCAGCACCAGCGTCGGCGCCTGCGGGGAGCCGGCCTCGCGGTAGAACAATCGCTGCCCGGCGATGTCGGCGTAGCGATGATGAACGGTCATGACTAACTCCCTTGAGGAGGTTTAATGGTTAGCACCATTCAACGTCGGGTCGGATAACCTGTCAATGGGATTTTGGGGGTTAGATATGGAACTGGCTGCTGCGGATCGGGGTGACCAAGACCTGCTGCTGGATCTGCTCAACACCACGCCGCTTGTGGAGGGAGTGCCCATGGACGTGCTCGCCGATCCTGCGCAGGCGCCCACCTGGCTGCATGAGCACGGGGTGAGTGAGGTCGAGTTGGACGCTCTGGTGGCGGCCCGGGATCTCCTCCAGGCGGTGGTGCGCGGGACCGCGGCGGCGGACACGTTGGGCCCGCTGCTGCGGAAGGCGGCCCTGCGGGCAACCGCGACGACGGCCGGGCTGAGCTGGGACCTGGACGTCGAGGACGCCGAGCGGGGCGCGGTGCGGGTGGTGCTGGCCTGGGATGCGCTGCGGATCAACAGTCCCGGCCGGCTCCGGACCTGCGCGAACCATGAGTGTCGGCGGTTTCTCATCGATCGCAGCAAACCCAACACTGCCCGCTGGTGTTCGATGGCGACCTGTGGCAATCGGATGAAGGCCCGGCGGCATTACGAGCGCACGAAGACGACGCCGTGAGCCGGTCCCGGGCCCGGCGGCGGGTCAGTTGCCGGCGGCGAACACCTGGGTCGACCAGGTCTCACTGCGATAGGTCACCGTGCTGATCCCGGTCCGGGTCAGCTCCGGGCGCAGGATCGTGGCCCGGTGTGCCGGGGCGGCCAGCCACAACTGACACAGGGCCTGGCCCATCTCCGGCCGGGTGGCGCCCCAGCCGACGTTCTCGGCGACGGGGCCGCCGCCGGCCTGCTGCTGCACCGCAGGATTGTCGGCCAGATTGTCGGTCTGGGCCATGTGGACCGTCCACTGCAGGGCGACCCCCGCGAGGGTGGCGTCCCAGCGCAACGGGGTCAGGCCCGCGCGGACCCGTTCGTCGTCGACGCAGCTCTGGATCGAGGTCGTGTCGGCGGGGGCATCGGCGGCGGCACTGGCCTCACTGCCCGCGTCGGCGCGCCAGACGATCTGCCCGCCGGTGAAATTCTGCCGGTAGGTGTCCCCGAGCGCCTGCTCCGCCCCGGTGGGTACGCCCAGCCAGCCCGGCGCCGAACCCTCGCGGGCGTACCGTTCCCCGATCGCGCCCCAGACCGGGTAGGCACCCTGGCTGGTGTGGTAGACGATCTCCCCGTGCTCGAATCCCTGCGACCAGGTGTCGGTGCCGGTGCGCTGTTCGGGGGCCAGCGGGAGTCCCAGGCGGCCCTGCGCGCCGCCGAGTTCGGCGTACTTCTCGGCGATGGCGCCCTGGGTGGCCGGTGGCGCCGGCGGGTCGGTGATTGCGGGCGCGGCATGGGCGGGGGCGAGAGCCCCGCTGAGCAGCAGGCCGGTGGCCAGGGTGCCGAGCGCCACCCTGGCGGCCCGGTTCCGCGGTCGTCCGCGCTGCATCGGCATCGCTGCCCTCCTGTGCTTGTCCATCGCAGCGACCATAGGTCGGTCCGGGAACCGGAGAAACCCGGACCGGGGAAGGTAATCAAATCGTCATGTTCGGCTCGGACGGCGTCCGGCGGGCAGGATCGGGGATTCGCGGTGCCGGCGGCCTATTCTCATCCGGTGGCAGATCCTCAGCGCAGCGCTCCCGATCCGGACACAGGTACCCAGCGGCTGTGGCCGATCTTCGTCGGCGGCTTCCTGGGCCCCTTCGGCGGCCAAGTCGTCACCACCATGCTGCCGGAACTCGCGGCCGCCTTCGACTCCGACCTGGCCGGGGTCAGTGCGGCGCTCACGGCCTACATGGTTCCGTTCGCGCTGCTGATGATCGTCTCCGGCACGATCGCCGAGCGGATCGGGCGCCGGCGTACGGTGCGACTGGCCTACGGGCTGTACGCGGTGAGCACGCTGGGGTGCCTGCTGGCGCCGAACCTGGAGGTGTTCCTGGTCGCCCGGGCGCTGCAGGGGACCGCGAACGCGTTCATCACCCCGGTGCTCGCCGGGGCCATCACCGAGGCGGTCCCGCCGGCCAAACTGGGCCGGTCCATCGGTCTGCTCGGCTCGATCCAGGCCGCGGGACAGGCGCTGGCCCCGCTGGCCGGCGGGGCAGCTGCGGCGTGGCACTGGGAAAGCGCCTTCGTGGTGGTGATGATCTCGGCCATCGTGCTGTTCTTCGTTCCGCCGCCGGATTCGACCATGCCCGCGCCCGCCTCCTCGGCCGAGCGCTGGAAAGCGCTGCTGAACCGCCAACTGTTGCTGTCGGCGGTGCTGGCGATGCTGTCGTTCATCACCGGCATGGCCCTGATGCTGCTCACCGCGCTGTTCGCCCGCGACACGGTGGGGGTCAACGCGACCGTGGCGGGCCTGATGGTGGCCAGCTTCGGGATCGCCGGACTGCTCGGAGGCCGCGGCGCCGGATCCCTGTTGGACCGGTTCGGTCGACTGCAGATCGGGATCATCGGGTTCCTGCTGCTGGGCTGTGGGCCGATCATCGTCTCGCTCACCGCGGGCCTGTCGCCGGTGACCGGGGCGATCGTGGGTGCCTGCGGACTTGCGCTGTCGGGGGTCAGCAGCACCGCGGTGCGCGCCCTCACCCAGATGCTGGCCCTGACCAGTGCCCCGGCGAACCGGGCCGGGGCGAGTTCGATCTCCCAGGCGGCGCAGTTCGGTGGGTCGGCAATCGCGCCGTTCCTGTTCATGCCGATCTATGAGGCCGGCCACGGCGTACTCGCGCTGCAGCTGGCCGCGGTCCCGGCCGGGCTGGGCGCGCTGATCCTGATCGTGGTGCTCAGCGTCGGGCGACGTACGCGGTCCTGACGCCGGGCGTACGCGGGCCCGCGGCAACCCGGCGATGGGTTCTTCCGTTGCGGGCGTTCCCGCGATGGGTTCGTCAGCGGGGGCCGTTCCCGCGACCCCACCGGTCACCCGGCGTGGGCCGGGCGCGCCCGCGGTTGGTGCAGCAGGTGCGGGAGTCGGTAGGGGCTGCGGATTCCCCAGAAGGCACGCTCGGTCGGGCGGGCCGCTGGGGGTGGGCTGCGGGCGTACGCGGGGCCGCCGCTGCCGGACGTCTCAGGACCGGACGACTCAGGACCGGACGACTCAGGACCGGACGCACAGAACTGGCGTGCCGGGCGATGACCCAGCATCCCGACGGTCATCCAGCTTCCCCCCTTGGCGACCCGGCGTCAGGGCGCCCGGAAGCTGGGCGCCCTCGGGTGACGCTGGTTGACCGCCCCGACGCTGCTTGACGGTTCCGAACCGTGCCTGCCGATGCTGCCGCTGCGGGCGGGAGGGCAGAGATGAGGTGATATCGGATCCGGCGTCGGTGTCGTCATGGAGCGTCACTCAGGTGCATGCGGCTTCGGGGCGCCCGGAAGCTGGGTGCCCTCGGGTGACGCTGGTTGACCGCCCCGACGCTGATCCCGGACCGCGCCGACGCTGATCCCGGACCGCGCCGACGCTGATCCCGGACCGCGCCGACGCTGATCCCGGACCGCGCCGACGCTGATCCCGGTCCCAGCCCGGTGCGCCCGCTGCGAGGTCGTCCGGTTCCGCGGGCCGCACCGATCGCTTCCCCAGCGGCGCGTACGCTGAAGTCCCGGCCGGGATCGACCGACCCGACGCGGTCGCTGGGAAGCCCGGCGCCCCTGCGCGGACACCGCACTTTGACCCATGCGGCAGTTGCGGATATTCTTACTGACTGGGTTCGGCTTGCCCGAGCCCGGTTGCGTACCCTCGTCGCATCGGATCACGGCCCGCAGAAGCGGTAAGGCCTGATTCGGCACGAGCGCGTACGCGCAGCAGCTCCCCTTTCGGCTGCGGTATCGCACGGTTGGGAACTGCACAGTCGGACTCCGCGCCCCGGACGGGCACCGGAATCCGACGTCACGGACAGAAGCAACGATCTGTTTGCGGGCCCTCGACCATGGTGGGGCGAGCCCGAGGCGGATCACCCAGCACACCTGTGCCGAGTCCCGACGGCTCGCACGAACGAAGGAAAGAGATACCAGCCGGTGCCTACAATCCAGCAGTTGGTCCGCAAGGGCCGCACTGACAAGGTCAGCTCGAGCAACACCCCTGCCCTGAAGGGCTCCCCGCAGCGCCGTGGCGTCTGCACCCGCGTCTACACCACGACCCCGAAGAAGCCGAACTCGGCCCTGCGCAAGGTCGCCCGCGTGAAGCTGTCCTCCGGCATCGAGGTCACCGCGTACATCCCCGGTGAGGGCCACAACCTGCAGGAGCACTCGATGGTGCTCGTGCGCGGTGGCCGCGTGAAGGACCTTCCGGGTGTGCGTTACAAGATCATCCGCGGCTCGCTGGACACCCAGGGTGTCAAGAACCGCAAGCAGGCTCGCAGCCGCTACGGCGCGAAGAAGGAGAAGTAATGCCTCGCAAGGGTCCCGCCCCCAAGCGCCCGGTCCTGGTCGATCCGGTCTACGGCTCGCCGCTGGTTTCCCAGCTGGTCAGCAAGATCCTGCTCGACGGCAAGAAGACCGTGGCCCAGAACATCGTCTACAGCGCCCTCGAGGGCACCCGCGCCAAGACCGGCGTCGATCCGGTGCAGACCCTGAAGCGTGCGCTGGACAACATCAAGCCGCAGCTGGAGGTCAAGTCCCGTCGCGTCGGCGGTGCGACCTACCAGGTTCCGATCGAGGTGAAGCCGGCTCGCGCCACCACCTTGTCGATGCGCTGGCTGGTCACCTTCGCCCGGCAGCGCCGCGAGAAGACCATGGTCGAGCGTCTGATGAACGAGATCCTGGACGCCTCGAACGGCCTGGGTGCCGCGGTCAAGCGCCGCGAGGACACCCACAAGATGGCCGAGGCCAACCGCGCCTTCGCCCACTACCGCTGGTGATCTGACAAATCGGAGCCGGGGAGACTTTGCTCTCCCCGGCTCCGATCAGTAAAACTGGTACGTGTGTCGGTGCGACGGCAGCCTCTCGGCGAGGTCAACGCGACGGGCAACGAGGACCCGGTACCTGATCACCATCACAGACTGATCCACAACAAAGATAAGAGGGAACGCTTCCGTGGCTGTCGACATCGAGACTGACCTGGGCAAGGTCCGCAACATTGGCATCATGGCCCACATTGACGCGGGCAAGACCACTACCACCGAACGCATCCTGTTCTACACCGGCATCAACCACAAGATCGGCGACACCCACCAGGGCACCGCCACGATGGACTGGATGGAGCAGGAGCAGGAGCGTGGCATCACGATCACCTCGGCTGCCACCACCTGCCACTGGAAAGATCACCAGATCAACATCATCGACACCCCCGGGCACGTGGACTTCACCGTCGAGGTGGAGCGTTCGCTGCGCGTCCTGGACGGTGCGGTCGCGGTGTTCGACGGGGTCGCCGGCGTGGAGCCGCAGTCGATGACCGTGTGGCGGCAGGCCGACAAGTACGGCGTCCCCCGCATCTGCTTCGTGAACAAGATGGACCGCACCGGTGCCAGCTTCGACCACGTGGTCCAGACGATCATCGATCGGCTGAAGGCGCGCCCGCTGATCCTGCAGCTGCCGATCGGCGCCGAGTCCGACTTCATCG
The DNA here is from genome assembly GCF_000423085.1 of Granulicoccus phenolivorans DSM 17626 = NBRC 107789 = JCM 15570. Taxonomy (GTDB): domain Bacteria; phylum Actinomycetota; class Actinomycetes; order Propionibacteriales; family Propionibacteriaceae; genus Granulicoccus; species Granulicoccus phenolivorans. The sequence goes on from NZ_KE383974.1 coordinate 25,495, forward strand.
GCGTGGTCGACCTGGTCGGCATGCGTGCCCTGACCTGGCGCGGCGAAACCGTGATCGGTGAGGACTACGAGATCGAGGAGATCCCCGCCGAGCTGAAGGAAGCCGCCGAGGAGGGTCACCAGAACCTGCTCGAGGCGCTGGCCGACTTCGATGACGACCTCGCCGAGAAGTTCCTCGAGGGCGAAGAGATCACCGTCGATGAGATCCAGCACGGCATCCGCGCCGCGGTGCTCTCCTCGCAGGTGACCGCGGTGCTGATGGGGACCGCGTACAAGAACAAGGGTGTGCAGCCGCTGCTGGACGCCGTGCTCGCGTACCTGCCGGCCCCGACCGACATCGCCGCCATCGAGGGGCACGCCCCGGGCAAGGAGGACGAGGTCATCGAGCGCCACGCCTCCGACGACGAGCCGCTGGCCACCCTGGCGTTCAAGATCGCCGCCGACCCGCACCTGGGCAAGCTGACCTACATCCGCGTCTACTCCGGCGTGCTGCAGTCGGGCACTCAGGTCCTCAACGCCACCAAGGGCAAGAAGGAGCGGATCGGCAAGATCTACCAGATGCACGCGAACAAGCGTGAGGAGATCAACTCGATCGGCGCCGGCCAGATCTGCGCGGTGATGGGCCTCAAGGACACCTCCACCGGTGACACCCTGTGCGACCCGGCCAATCCGGTCGTGCTGGAGTCGATGGACTTCCCGGCCCCGGTGATCGAGCAGGCCATCGAGCCGAAGACCAAGTCCGACCAGGAGAAGCTGGGCACCGCCATCCAGCGCCTGGCCGAGGAGGACCCGACCTTCCGCGTCCACACCGACGAGGAGACCGGCCAGACCATCATCGCCGGCATGGGCGAGCTGCACCTGGACGTGCTGATCGACCGGATGAAGCGTGAGTTCAAGGTCGAGGCCAACATCGGTAAGCCGCAGGTCGCCTACCGCGAGACCCTGCGTCGTCCGGTGACCAAGGTCGAGTACACCCACAAGAAGCAGTCGGGTGGTTCGGGTCAGTACGCCAAGGTCATCATCGACCTGGAGCCGCAGGAGGCGGGCTCGGGCTACGAGTTCGTCAACGCCGTCACCGGTGGCCGCATCCCCAAGGAGTACATCCCCGCGGTGGATCAGGGCATCCAGGAGGCTATGGGCACCGGTGTGCTCGCCGGCTTCCCGGTCGAGGACATCAAGGTGACCCTGACCGACGGCGCCTACCACGACGTCGACTCCTCCGAACTGGCCTTCAAGATCGCCGGCCTGAACGTGTTCAAGGAGGCGGCCCGCAAGGCGGACCCGGCCATCCTCGAGCCGATGATGCGGGTGGAGGTCACCACCCCCGAGGATTACCTCGGCACCGTGATCGGTGACATCAACTCCCGTCGTGGCCAGATGCACGGCACCCGCACCGAGCACGGCAACCAGGTCGTCGAGGCGCTGGTCCCGCTGTCGGAGATGTTCGGCTACGTGGGTGACCTGCGGTCGAAGACCTCGGGCCAGGCGTCGTACTCGATGGAGTTCGATTCCTACGCCGAGACGCCGAAGAACGTCTCCGACGAGATCATCCAGAAGGCTCGCGGCGAGTGATTTTCGCTGCTGGCGTAGCGGAGTCGGCCCGTGCGGTTTGACTCCGCCACGCCAGTGCACAAAACTTGGTCGGGTCGCCCAATGGGCAGCCCGACCGTGTATCAGAACTGAATACTCTGTCAAGACGGGTAGTCCACAACGCTACACGTAGTCAACACAAAGATGCCTGGCAACCGGCCCGGCATCGATCCTAGAAGGAGCCCCAGTGGCAAAGGCCAAGTTCGAGCGGACCAAGCCGCACTGCAACATCGGCACCATCGGGCACATCGACCACGGCAAGACCACTTTGACCGCGGCGATCTCGAAGGTGCTCCACGACAAGTACCCCGACCTCAACGAGGCATCGCCGTTCGACACGATCGACAAGGCTCCCGAAGAGCGTCAGCGCGGTATCACGATCTCGATCGCTCACATTGAGTACCAGACCGAGAAGCGTCACTACGCGCACGTCGACTGCCCCGGTCACGCTGACTACGTGAAGAACATGATCACCGGCGCTGCCCAGATGGACGGCGCGATCCTCGTGGTCGCCGCCACCGACGGCCCGATGCCGCAGACCCGCGAGCACGTGCTGCTGGCCCGCCAGGTCGGTGTGCCCGCGATCGTCGTCGCGCTGAACAAGTGCGACATGGTCGACGACGAGGAGCTCATCGAGCTCGTCGAGATGGAGGTCCGCGAGCTGCTGGCCAGCCAGGAGTTCGACGAGGACGCCCCGGTCGTGCAGGTCTCGGCGTACCAGGCGCTGCAGGGCGACGAGAAGTGGGGCAAGAGCGTTCTTGACCTCATGGACGCCGTCGACGAGTACATCCCGCAGCCCGAGCGCGAGATCGACAAGCCCTTCCTGATGCCGGTGGAGGACGTCTTCACCATCACCGGTCGTGGCACCGTGGTGACCGGCCGCATCGAGCGCGGCATCGTCAACACCGGTGACACCGTTGACATCATCGGCATCCGGGACGAGAAGCAGACCACCACCATCACCGGTGTGGAGATGTTCCGCAAGATCCTCGACGAGGGCCAGGCGGGTGAGAACGTCGGCCTGCTGCTGCGTGGCACCAAGAAGGAAGACGTCCAGCGCGGCATGTGTGTCATCAAGCCGGGCTCGACCACCCCGCACACCGAGTTCGAGGCCCGCGTGTACGTGCTGAACAAGGATGAGGGTGGCCGTCACAAGCCGTTCTTCTCCCAGTACTCGCCGCAGTTCTACTTCCGTACCACCGACGTCACCGGCACCATCACCCTGCCGGAGGGCACCGAGATGGTCATGCCTGGTGACAACACCGACATGAGCGTCACCCTGATCCACCCGATCGCGATGGAGGAAGAGCTCAACTTCGCCATCCGTGAGGGCGGTCGCACCGTCGGCGCCGGTCGCGTCACCAAGATCGTCAAGTGAAGTCAGTCACTGACTCGACGATCGTGAAGTGAGTCCTCGACTCATCTGATCAACGAACAAGGCCCCGGACCTCTGGTCCGGGGCCTTGTGCGTATAGCTTGGTCACTCGCCGTCGGCCAGCACGCAGAACTCATTGCCCGACAGATCCTGCAGCACCACCCAGGGATGCCCGTACGCCCAGTCCGCGGTCACCGGCGCGGCACCCAGGTCCCGGGCCAACGCGACCAGGGCCGCCTGATCGGGTCCGCCGGGATCGGGCCGAATATCCAGATGGGTCCGGTTCTGGCGATCCTTGGGGCGGCGTTGCGGGGTGAACTCCAGCAACGGACCCACCCCGGCCGGATGCCGCAGGGTCGCCGGCGCCACCCCTTCGGCGGGAACCCACCCGGACAGTGCGGCATAGCCGGCCGCCTCCCGGTGCGGCTCCCCACACTCCAGCACCAGCGCCGCGATCGGCCCGGTGCTGCGGTACGCCGCCCGCTCCTCCATCACGCAGAACGGATGCCCGTCCGGATCGGCGAGCACCACCCACGGCACGTCGTGCTGGCCGATATCGAGGCGGCGGGCCCCCAGGCCGATCAGGCGCTCCACGATCTCGGCCTGCCGGGGTCCGCCGAGCAGATCCAGGTGCAGGCGCTGGTCCAGCGCCGGCGGGGTAGCGACCGGCTCGATGCACACATCGAGGAAGGCCCCGGCGCCGAGGGACAGTCGCCCGCGGAACCACGCCGGTTCGTCCGCGAGGACCGTCAACCCCAACGCCTCGGTCCAGAATCGGCCGAGGGTGTGCGGATCCCGGGCCTGCATCATCAGGTTCGCCAGACTCATGGGGAGAGCGTACGCAACCGGCCCGGCGAGCACTCAGAACAGCTGCGGTTTCACCGACTCCGGGGCGCGTTGAATCAGCTGGATCGCCCCGGGGGTCCGGGGATCGCGCTCGGCGACCCGGAGTTCGGTCCGGACGACTTCTCCGTCGACCTTGCTGGAGACGATCTCCACCCAGTCGTACTGCGGCCGCAACGAGTCGGCGAGGGCCTGAGGATCCCCCGGAGCGTGGATGCAGGACCAGACCTGACCATTGCCGGCGGCATCCACCGCAGCCCCCAGCGCATAGGTGCCCTGCGCGCTGACGACAATGTGGGCGGCGACCGGATTGTCGAGGCACTTGAGCACCGGCTTGAGGCGCTCGTCGCGGAGCACGGGGTCGGCCGCGCTGGGCCCGGAGGTCCCGCGCGTCCCCGGCTGCTCGGCGTAGATATTGCCGTCGGCCAGGCGATAGTTGGTCTTGCGGGCGGGAACCTGCTGTGCCTGGGGGTTGGTCCAGTCATCGCCGTTCTCGGTCCAGCCGGCCGCGGCCAGTTCGGTGCGGGCGTACGCGTGGTGGTCCTCGGCCCCGCCGGCCACCGTCACCCGGGTGGCGGAGGGATTGAACGCGATGAAGTAGAGGGTCCAGCCGAGGGTGTGTGGCGTGGGAATGGTCCGCGGTGCGCGGCTGGGGTCGAAGTCGAGATGGCTGAACGGGGCGCTCGTGGCGGCGAGGTCCCAGCGCTGGGTCGGGGAGAGGTCGGAGCCTCGCGTCCCGGCATAGTCCTCGGTGCCGTCCGACCCGATCGTGTCGCGGATTGTCCGGACGTCGTAAAAGGTGACTGAGAAGCGATCGGCGTTCGGGACGGCCTGCACGTGCGCCAGGCCCTGCTGCAATCGTGAATCGGTGGCGGAGTCGGGGAGCGAGATACCGGAGCAGGCCGTCAGGGCGAGCGCGAGGAAGGCCGCGGAAGCGATTCGGGGAAGTCGCATGGCCCGATCCTAGGCAGCCGAGGGACCACCCGGGTGCGGCCGGACCCACGAGCAGGGGCCCCGGATCCGACCTGCCTGTCGACAACGATGGATCCAGGGCCCCGGCGGCGCGGCGAGGCTACAGCGAGCGGAACGGCGGGCTGCGTACCTGCTGGGCATCCGCCGCGGAGATGAACTTCTCGGTATAGATGTCCTTCTCGAACAGCCGGCCCTGCATCAGCGCCGAGATCGACGCGTCGATCATCAACGGCGGCCCGCACAGGTACGCCTTGTGCCCCCGGAAGTCATTGGCCAGGGCCGCTTGCGCCGCCTCGTGCACATACCCGCGGAACCCGTCCCACTCGGAGTCCTCAGGCTCGTCCGACAGTGCCGGCACATACCGCAGATTCGGATATCGCTGCGCCAGCTCGAGAAACTCCTCGTGGTAGTACAGCTCCGCGCGGGTGCGCTGCCCGTACACGAGGATGATCGGCAGGTCGAAGCCGTCCTCCAGCAGGTCCAACAGCATCGCCTTCGGGCTGGCCAGCCCCGATCCGCCGGCGAAGAACAGGACCGGCACGTGCGCGGACTTCTTCACGAAGAACCGTCCGTACGGACCGCTGAAGTGCACCCGGTCCCCGACGGCCAACTGCTCGTGCAGGTACGCCGTCCCCTCGCCGCCGGGCACCCGGCGAACATTCAGCTCGAGCTCCCCCGAGGACGGCGGGGTGGCCAGCGAGAACGCCCGACTGCCGATCTCCGCGGAGACGGTCAGGTTGATGTACTGCCCGGCCTGATAGTCCACCGGCCGATCCGGCTTCAGCCAGATCCCCCGGATCGTCGGGGTCAGGTCCTCGATCCGGGTGACCTCGGCCGCGTAGTCCTGGATCGGCAGGTTCCGGGCGTCCGGATCCTCCTCGATCTCGGCCTCCACGACCAGGTCGCTCTCGGCGGTGGCGCAGCAGGCCAGGGTCTTCTGCTCCTCCCGCTCGAAGTCCATCAGGGCAAACGTCGATGCCTCCCCGTGGTCCACCTCCCCGTCCAGCACCTGGATCTTGCAGGTGCCGCACAGGCCGTGTACGCAGGCATGCGGGAGGTAGATCCCCGCCCGCAGCGCCGCGTCGAGGATGGTCTGCTCCTCCTCGAGGTCGATCGTCTGACCCAACGGTTCGATGGTCAGTTCGTAGCTCATGACGGGAGGCTTCCTCCGCACAGGGTGTTCAGGCCGGGGGTGTGCATCGTGATCAGATCCTTGTGCCCGATCCCGTTGTCGGCCAGTGACTTGGCGAAGTCCGGGGTGAAGGATTCGCCGCGTACCTTCCACTCCACCTTGTCCCACTCCACCGCCGCCGCGTCCGGGTCGGCGGCGATCAGCGCGGTGATCGGCCCGCCGATGTAATCCCCGAAGGTCAGCTCGGGTTCCACCCAGGTCATGAACGCCGCGGCGAACAGCAGGTGCTGGTGCCAGTTCAGGTAGACGATCTGCTTGCCGTGGAACTTGTCCACCGAGTCGCGCGGGACGCCCACGTACTCCTTGGTCGCCTTGACGCTCATGCCGGGTTCTCCTGGTTCGTGGTGTTGGTGGTGCTCAGGCCGCGCCATGCGCTGAAGTTCCGCTCATCGGCCGAGCCGTGGAAGTTGAGATTGTCCTGTTCGTTGATCAGGCCGGCCCAGTCCATCCAGGCGGGCACGTTGCCCTCGAGCTCGGAGAACAGCGCCTGCATCGGCATCCAGGCCTGGATGTACTTCTCCGGTTCGTTGTCGAAGATCTGCTGGCAGCCGTCGGAGCAGAAGTGGTAACGCTCGCCCTGGTACGCGGTTTCGCGCTGCCACAGCGTGCTCGGATCGTCGGGTTCGGTGAACACGCACGGCAACTGGCAGACCTGGCACAGCTTGGCCAGACCGAAGTTGTGGAACTGCGGACCCTGCTCCTCGATGCTGCGCATGTGCTCCCAGCGCGGCCGGTAGTACCGGTCGAAGGTGTCGGGATACTTCGCCGACAGCCAGGTCATCTCCTCCTCCGAGGGGATCCAGGTGTGGAAGGCGGTGCCGAAGTTCCAGTGGTGCAGGGCGAGCATGAACTGGTGCGACATGTGGTCGATCGAGGCCTCGGCGTCGTCCCAGCCCGACGGCTTGCGGATCCCGTAGCGGGCCAGGTCACGGAACAGCGCTCCGCCGTTCTCCTGCCCGTAGATGTTCCAGGCTTCGCGCCAGGACATCACCCGCTTGGGGAGCATGTAGTCCATCATCGCCGAGACCAGGCCGAGCACCCGGAACCCGCGCCAGAACCACTTGTCGATCCAGCCCTGGACGATCGGCAGGTTGTCCGGATCCTGCTCCAGCAGGAACTTGATCACTTCCAGGCCGAGGGTCATGTGCCGGGCCTCGTCGGACTGGGCGGAGAACCCGAAGGTGACCGTCGACATGTCCCCGTTGTACGCCGCCCCGGACATGAACGGCACGAACAACAGGTTCGTCAGCACGTATTCGAAGGAGAACCCGATCGCCAGCATGAACTCGAACGGGCCGGCGGTCATTGCGTCGTCGAAGAACGAGCGCGGCACGGTGTTGTACCACATCCGATCCCGCAGCCTGGCGAACGCGTGGAAGCCGTCGTAGAACTTGTTGTAGTTCGACAGGGCGTGGATCTGGGTCTGGGCATGCCGGACCTCGTCGAGGGCCTGCATCTGGCAGGCCACCTGGGTCCCGACCCCGGCGAATTCCCGACCCGCCCGGGCGAAGCCGCGGTGCGCGGCGTACTCACCGGGGCTGATCGCCTGCAGGAACAGCTTGAGCGCCGACAGGTAGCGGGCATCGGTGATGTTCAGATGGCCGTTGTTCTGGGCGTGGGCGTCCACGATGGCGTAGAACTTGCGTTCCTTCTCCGCCTGGTATTTCCAGTAGGCGTCCATGGTGAGCCGGAAGGGATCCTCCCAGGCACTCCAGTCGTGGATCTTGATCCCCTCGTAGGTGAGGTAGGGGAACAGTTCCTCCGGCGTCCGGTAGGTCGGTTCCCAGCCCAGGTCGCGGGTCATCGCGGCGTACCGCTCCTTGAGCCCGAGCTTCTTCTTGCTTGCGGTCTTGTCGGTGGTGAGCGTCATGGCTTCCTCACTCGTTCCAGGTCAGGGTCAGGGCGTCGTCGTCCTCGTCGAGGTTTCCCGACAAGGTGATGAGGTTGACCTGCAACTCCTGCAGGTCGTAGGGGCGGCCGATCAGTTCCTCGATGGTTTCCCGGTTGATCACCAGGTGCCCGGGGGCATTGACCTTGACCATCGCCGGCTCGTGGACCACCTCGGCGGCGGCATTGTCCACTTCGATCGCCTCGATGATCGGGCGGGTTTCCTCGTTCGCCTGGAAGGCGATGAATACCGTTGACATGGTCAGTGCTCCTTCGCGGCGAGGCCGGTCTTGCCCAGGCGTACGCCCAACTGCTCGCGGGCCCGGTCGAGAGCGGCATCGGTGTCCTCGCCCAGGGCGGGCCGCACCAGATCGGCGACCGCCGCCGCGGCGCGCGGGGTCCAGTGGGCGACCCACTCCTGCAGCACCTGCTTGTTCTCCGGGGATTCGGCGGCAGCGGTCTTGATCACCGAGTCGATCCACTTGGAGGTCTCGGCGAACCACTGGCTCTGGAACTGGGTCAGCAGGGCCACCGAGGACGCGCCCCGACGGGACCACACCTCATCGACCAACTGTCCGTACACCACCGGGTAGAGCAGGCCGTCGAGGACGAGATTCTGCGCCACGAACAACTCGAACGGATCCCGCACGCACATCAGATCCTCGATCAGCCGGCGCAGCGTCTGGAAGGACGGCGCCTCGGTCCAGGCCCGCTTGGCCCGGGCCAGGGCGTCGGTGCCGTCCAGCAGCAGCCCGAGCCGGGTCAGGTACTGGGCGATCGCGAGATTGTCCATCGCGTGGTACATGCACGGTTGGGTGAAAATGGCGCCGTAGCCGTACCCGCAGACGAAGGTGTTGTTCTGGTTCGCGCCCCAGGCGGCGTGCCGCAGCGGTACCAACACGTCCTGGATGGCATCGCGCAGCGGCTGGTCCAACTGCTCCAGCAGACCGTGCGATTCCGCGAAGCCGAAGTTCATCTCGGCGGCATCCTGCTGCCGGGCCCGGGTCAGGGTGTAGGAGCTGTAGTAGAACTGGCGCGGATCCTTCAACACGTACCAGTCGGCCATCCGGATCCGGGACAGGGTCGGGTCGTACAACTCGTGGTCCGGGTCCCAGGTGGGCCGATAGTGCAGGTTCTCCTGCGCCTGAATGTCGTAGCTGCCCTCCTGGTACCGGGAGGCGGGCTTGTCGCCGAAACGCTCGATCAGGTGATCGAATGCTTTGCGGCGCGGTTCGATGGTGACCGTACGAAGGTCGATCTGCATCGGTCAGCTCCTTTGCTGGGGTTCGGTGGCGGGGGTCGGGGATCCGGGGACGACGTCGGCCAGGCGCCAGTGCAGGTCGTCGGGGTTGCCGTCGTCGGCGGTGTGCGGAGGCTCGGCGGTCAGCAGTTCGGCGTGGTTGTGCGCGCAGAACTCCTCGAAAGCCGGTCGGGAGAGCAGCAGTTCGACGAACAGTTCGGGCTCGCCGATGGCGAAGTCGAATTCGACGAATCCGTCCGAGCGTTCGCCGGTGATCCGGACGAATCGGCGCTCGGTGTTGAACTCCGCATTGAGTTCGGTGGGTGCCATGGCCATCACTTCCTTGGTCTGGTGCCTCGAAAGTAGGTCGGCGGTGTCGGGTCGAGCGGCTGCTGGCGTGATGGCCGAATCGGGTGGGTCGGTTCGGCGGGTCTGTTCACGACTGCCGAATCCGTGCGGGAGAGGGCCGCTCGGAGGCGTCACCCAGCGTCCGGGGCGTAACCCAGCGTCACTGTCGGCAACCCAACTTCGGGGCGCACTGAAGCTGGCTTACCCGCGGTGACGCTGCCTGCTCGGGCTACTCGTGCCAGGTCAGGGTGAGGACGTCGTCGTCCTCGGCGAGATTTCCCGACAGGGTAATGAGGTTGAGCTGCAGTTCCTGCAGGTCGTACGGGCGGCCGATCAGGATCTCGATCGTGTCCCGGTTGATGACCAGGTGGCCCGGGGCAGTGACCCGCACCATTCCGTGTTCGTAGACCACCTTTGCGGCCTCGTTGTCGGCTTTGATCGCCGCGATGATGGGGATTGTCTCTTCGTTGGTCTGGAAGGCGATGAGGACCGTTGACATCTCAGCTCTCCCTGCTGGTCATGGTCACGGATTGTTCAGGTACGGGGCCGAGCCGGCCTTCCGGCGACGACCATCGATCGCCGCGGTGGTCCACTTCCTGATTCCAGCCAATCACCGGCCACGGAATGGGGCAACGACGCTTTCGAGGGGACATCGGGGCGGGACTGGCCCAGGGCGCCCCGCAGTGATCTCCGCGAAGGTCGCACCCGGCGTCGCTGCGGGAATCCAGCGTCACTGCGGGCAGCCCAGCTTCGGGGCGCCGTGAAGCCGGGTGACCTCGAGTGACGCTGCATGGGCCCGGTGGCCGCTGTCTCCCCGGAATGACGCTGGATGGGCTGAGTGCCGGACTCACGCCGGGGGAGGGTTCGCGGTGCTCCCAGCAGGTCCGTTCGCGGTGCTCCCGGCAGGTCCGCGGGCAGTGGTCGGGTCCGCGGGCAGCCGTCGGGTCCGCTGGGCCTGCAGCGGCCGCGGGACATATCTGGACCCGCGGAGCCGCCCGGGGCACCGCAGGGCACCCCAGGGGACCGCGGAGCCGCCCGGGGCACCGCGGGCCGGCACGGGTCGTTGGTTGGTGTCGCTCATGGCCTGGTTCGAGCGTCATTCAGGGCAAGAAGCGTCACTGCGGGCAGCCCAGCTTCGGGGCGCCGTGAAGCCGGGTGACCTCGAGTGAGGCTGCATCGGCCCGGTGGCCGCTGTCTGCCCGGAGTGACGCTGGATGCCCGACTCCGGACTCCCGCGGGCCTTGATCGGGTTACGTCGCACGGGGGCTTCCGGGCTTGATGACCGTGTCGATGCACTCAACTTCCGAGCGCTTCAGTCGCACCGCGTGTCGGCACCGGTCCGCAACGTTGAGTGCATCGAAACGGTCACCCGGGCCGCGGCACCCCCGCCGGGATCACCGACCCTCGTCGCCACCCGGGCCCGGCGGGAAGTGCGGCAGCAGGTATTCGGCGAACTCCTCGATCACCTCGGCCACCGGGCGCCGGCTCTGCTTGAAGTTGATCATCAACTGGTCGACGCCGATGGCCTGCCAGGCCTGCAGGAACTCCAACAGCGGTTCCCGACCCAGGCGCAGGCCCTGATGCAGCGGCTGCGGAGCCGCGGTCGGATCCTCGGTCAGGTCGATATACATCGACTGCGCGAACGGCTTGAACCCGCCGTCGTCCCGACCGGTCAACCGCCGCCAACGCTGAATGTTCAGCTGCTGCTGCTCGAAGGGCAGCAGGTAGAACTGCCAGCCGTCGGTGTGCGCGGCGATCCAGTCGAGGTCCTGGCCACCACGCCCGGTCATGAAGATCGGCAGCCGGCCGCGTACGGGCCGGGGGATCAGGTCGGCGGTTCCGTTCAGGTGCCCCAGGAAGGAGTCGATTTTCGGGAAGCTCTCCTCGGTCAGCCGACGGACGAACTGCAGCGACTCCCGGAACCGTTCGGAGCGGGTGGCATGCGCGATGCCGAACGCCGGGAACTCCACCGGACGATCCCCGGCCGCGGCGCCGAGCAGGAACCGCCCGCCGGACAGCTGATCAATGCTGGCGGCGGCCTTCGCCGTGTGGATCGGGTGACGCAACGGCAGCACAATGCTGGCCGTGCCTAGTGCGATCCGGTTCGTTCGGGCCGCGAGGTAGCCCAGGTAGGTCCAGGTGTCGAATATCTGGCCGGTGTCCCCGAAGGACGGATCCAGCAACGGCACATCCCGGACCCAGACCGTCGAGAAGCCCGCCGCCTCGGCCCGGTCGATGAGTTCGGCGTGCCGGTTCATCGTCGGAATCGCACCGGTGAACCCCTCCAGCGGGGTGATCACGCCGATGGTCATCGCGCCGGGGCGGAAGGCGTGCCGCATCCCCGGGTGCGCGGTCAACGGATCACTCGAAGAGTCCATACCATCTGTCATGTTCTGGGTCATGGGTCGATGATAGACATTCACGCCGACGCGAAGGTCAAGTCTGTGGTTCTGGGCTGCCGAGGGCCCCCTAAGAAGGCACGATTGCGGAATCCCGGAGGGCGGTTCCGTGCCTGCGTTCACGACTGCCGAATCCACCAGCGGAGCGGTTGCCGGTCGCGTTCCATTGGATCAGGCACTCAAACTCAATGAGGAGACAGACATGGGCGTCATGCGCATGGGGTACGTACACGCGAAGGTCACCGATCTGGCCGAGGCGGATCAGCACTACTCGCAGGTGATGGGTCTGTACGAGACCGCCCGCGAGGACGGCACGATCTACTACAAGGGTTGGGACGAGTTCGACCACCACTCGGTGGTGATCGAGGAAGGCGGCGTCGGCGTCGTCAAGGTCGGCTTCAAGGTACGCACCCTGGAGGACCTGGCCCAGTACGAGACCCGGCTCCAGCAGTTCGGCGCCACCGTCGAGCGGATGAGCGCCGGGGAGAATCTGAAGGTCGGCGACGGGATCCGGTTCATCGCCCCGAACGGGCACGTCTTCGAGCTGTACCACGAGATGGAGCAGGTCGGCGTGGAGGTCGGTACGCACTGCCCCGACTCCTTCCCGATGGATCTGCGCGGGATCGGCGCCCCGAACCTGGACCACGGCCTGTTCGTCGGCGACGACGTCGAAGGGGTCGAGAAGCTGTTCATCGAGGCGCTCGACTTCTATCCCTCCGAGCGGATGCTGGCCACCGGCGACGACGGCGCCCCGCTGATCGCGACCTGGCTCAGTTGTGGCAACAAGTCCCACGACATCGCCTTCCTGAAGGGCCCCGACGGCAAGCTGCACCACTTTGCCTTCTACCTGAAGGACTGGAACCACGTCACCGCGGCCGCCGACATCCTGGTCCACCACGACACCCCGATGGACCTGCCCCCGACCCGGCACGGCATCACCCGCGGCGAGACCACCTACTTCTTCGACCCCTCGGGCAACCGCAACGAGACCTTTGCCGGCGGCTACCTGATGTACCCCGACCGCCCCTGCGTCGAGTGGACCATGGACCAGCTCGGAAAGGGCCTGGACTACTACCGGCGCGAGGTCACCCCGACCTTCCTCACCGTCTACAGCTGACCAACGGGGTCGCAAGAGATGAGTGACGTGCAGGAGGCGGCCGACCGGTTGTTGGCCGCCTACCGCGACCGCGCCCCGATCCCGCCGCTGACCCCGGACTTTGCCGGGGCCGGGCTGGACGCGGCGTACCGGATCCAACAGGCCCAGGTGGCCGCCTGGGTGGCGGCCGGCGATGTGGTGAAGGGCCACAAGGTCGGCCTGGCCGCGCAGGCGATCCAGCGCCAGATGGGGGTGAACCAGCCCGACTTCGGACACCTCACCGCGAGCATGTTCCACCTGGAGCACGCCCCGATCCCGCGCGGGACCTTCCTCCAACCGCGGGTCGAACCCGAGATCGCCTTCATCCTGGGGCGCCCGCTGCGCGGACCGGGGGTGACCCTGGCCGAGGCCGCCCGGGCGGTGGACTTCGTCGTCGGGGCGCTGGAGTTCGTCGACTCCCGGATCGCGGACTGGCAGATCGGCATCTTCGACACTGTCGCCGACAACGCCTCCTCCGGCGGGGTGGTGCTCGGGTCCCGGCCGCGCCGGCTGGAGGAGTTGGACCTGCGTACGATCGGCTGCAACCTGACCATCAACGGCGAGGTCGTGGCCACCGGGGCCGGGGGAGCGGTGCTCGGCTCGCCGCTGAACTCGCTGGTCTGGCTGGCCAACACGGTCGGCCCGCTCGGGGTGAGGCTGGAGCCGGGCCATGTCGTCCTGCCCGGGTCGATGACCCGCGCCTTCGACGTGACCCCGGGATCGACGATCGAAGCCCGGATCGCCGGCTTCGGCACCGTGACCGCAGTCCTGCAGGGGGAAGCCGATGAATAACAGCAGCTGGACGCCCGCCTCGGTCGCCGAGACCCTGGTCCGGGCCGCCGATACCGCGCAGCCCCGCAGCTCCTTCGCCGAGGAATGGCCCGACTTCACCGAGGCCGAGGCGTACCGGGCGCAGGACCTGGCGCTGGTGATCCGCCGGGCGCGCGGTGAGCGGGTGGTCGGGATCAAGCTCGGGGTCACTTCGCGGGCCAAGCAGCGCCAGGTCAACGTGGACACCCCGAATGTGGCCTGGCTGACCGACGCGATGCTGCTGCCCGCCGGGGAGCCGGTGCCGGCCGGGGAGCTGATTCATCCCCGCGCCGAGCCGGAGATCGCGTTCCGCCTGGGGCGTACGCTGCGGGGCCCGGGGGTCACCGCCGCCGAGGCCCTGGCCGCGGTGGACCGGGTCTTCGGCGCGATCGAAATCATCGACAGCCGGTTCTCCGGGTACGCCTTCACGATGACCGACGTCACCGCGGACAACGCCTCCTCCGGCCGGTTCGTGACCGGCCCGGTACACCTGCCGACCGACACCCTGGACCTCTCCCTGGAGGCGGTCCTGGTCGGGGTGGACGGTGAGATCGTCGATTCCGCCACCGGCGCCGCCGTGTACGGCCACCCGGCCGAGGCGCTGGCGTTCGCGGCGAACAAACTCGGCGAACGCGGCCATGCCCTGGAGGCCGGCTGGATCGTGCTCACCGGCGGGATGACCGATGCGGTCCCGATGACGCCGGGGCGGCACGTCACCGCCGAGTTCACCCACCTCGGCTCGGTCACCGTCCGCGCCTGACCGACCCCGCACCCGCACCAGCCCACCCCGGACCCGCCGGGGTGGGCTGGTGTGCGTTCGGTGGGGCGCAGACCTCGACCGGGCTCAGATCTCCACCGGGGCCGGATAGTCGCTGGTCTCCGGCGTCAGATGCAGCGGTCGGTCGGACAGCGCCTGGGAGATCTCGCCCGCGGTCCGCAGCACCGTCTTCACATACCGCGCCTGACTGCGTTCGAACCGGTTCACCGGCACACTCAGACTGATCGCCGCGATCACCATCCCCAGGTCGTCGCGGATCGGCGCGGCCACACAGTGCACGTCCTCGACCGCCTCCCCCAGATCCAGCGCGAACCCACGGGTACGGATCTCGATCAGCTGGGCCCGCAGCACCGCCGGGTCGGTGATCGTGGTGGTGGTGTAGCGCTGCAACTTCGTGGTGGTCAGAAAGTCCTCGACATCGCTCGGGTCGGCGTGCGCCATCAGCAGCTTTCCCACCCCGGTGCAGTGCGGCTCCAGATGCGTACCGACCCGCGCCCCCTGGGCGATCACGTTCCGGGTGCCGAGGAACTTGTCCACGTAGAGCACCTTGCGGCGCTCGGCGACGGCCAGGTGGCAGGTCTCCCCGAGTTCCTCGACCAGCGCCCGCAGGTAGGGCGCCGCGGTGCCGCGCAGGTCGACCGCGCGGTGGTGGATCTCGGCCAGTTCCAGGATCCGCCAGCCGACCCGGTACCGGCCACCGGCCCGCCACCGCAGGATCCCGATGTCGACCAGGCTGGACAGCACCGCGTGAGCGCTGGAGCGCGGCACCCCCAGCTTGCTCGCCACCTCCGAGACCCCCCACTCCGGGGCGTCCTTGGAGAACAGATCGAGCACCCGGCCGACCTTGTCCACGGTGTTCAGCGTTGCCATCGAGCCTCCCTGCTCGTACCCTCCCCGCCGATCCGGCGTACGAAGGGGTTCTGTTCAGAATAGTCGAACCCACTGAGGGCCGTCGGCGAATGCGGTCGGGCAGTGGGGAACGACCCGGCAGCGGCGTCGCGGCGGCTCCTACGCTCCTCAAGAAGCCCCAATGACGCAGCCCTCGTTCGTCCCGAACAGCGGCGTTCCTCGAACGGACAAGAAGGAAGGTGACCCATGGCCACGCTGACCGCAGCCATTGTCGGGTCCGGAAACATCGGCACGGACATGATGTACAAGCTCCTGCGCTCCGAGCACATCGAGCCCACCCACATGGTCGGGATCGATCCGGCCAGCGAGGGCCTGCGGCGCGCCGCCGACCACGGTCTGCAGACCTCGGTCGGGGGAGCGGACTGGCTGCTCGCCCAGGACACCCTGCCGGACCTGGTCTTCGAGGCCACCTCGGCCAAGGTGCACGCCGCCGCCGCCCCCCGGTACGCCGCGGCCGGCATCACCGCGATCGACCTGACCCCGGCCTCGATCGGCCCCTACGTCGTCCCGGCGGTCAACCTGCATGAGCACGTCGGCGCCCCGAACCTGAACATGGTCAGCTGCGCCGGCCAGGCCACCATCCCGGTGCTGTGGGCGATCAATCAGGCAGCCGACGCCTCCTACGGCGAGATCGTCGCCGCGCTGGCGTCCAAGTCGGCCGGCCCCGGCACCCGGGCCAACCTCAGCGAGTTCAGCGAGAAGACCAGCCGGGCGCTGGCCGCGGTCAGCGGCGCCGACCGGGCCAAGGCGATCGCGGTGATCAACCCCGCCGAACCCCCGATGAACATGCGCGACACCGTGTACGCCCTGGTCCGCAACCCCGACCGGGCCGCGATCGAGACCGCGGTGGAGAACGTCGTCGCCGAGGTGCAGAAGTACGTGCCCGGCTACCACCTGAAGCTGATCGAGGTCGAGGGCGACAAGGTCACCGTGATGCTCGAGGTGATCGGCGCCGGGGACTACCTGCCCACCTACGCCGGCAACCTCGACATCATCACCGCCGCCGCGGCCCGCGTTGCCGACGTCATCGCCGCGGACCGCCCGCGTACGAACAACGGGCACACCCAGACCCAGCACCAGCCGGAAGGAGCGCTGCAGTGAGCACCGCCAACCCCAAGCCGCACAAGATCAACTTCGTCGACACCACCCTGCGCGACGGGATGTCGAGCGTGTCGCACCAGTTCACCCCCGCCAACGTCGCCGCCATCGCGGCCGGCCTGGACGCCGGCGGCATCGGCACCATCGAGGTCGCCCACGGCATCGGCATCGGGGCGTCCTCGCTGCAGTACGGCCGGGCCGTCGCCACCGATCCGGAGTACGTCGCCGCGGCCGTCGGCGCGGTCGAGAACGCCGACATCGCGGTGCTCTACGTCCCCGGCATCTCCACCATCCCGGTGTTGGCCGACTGCATCGAGGCCGGCATCAAGACCGTCCGGGTCGCGGTGCACTGCACCGAGGCCGACTGCGGTCAGCAGCCGATCGAATGGGCCAAGGAGCAGGGCCTGACGGTGATGACCTTCCTGATGATGAGCCACAAGCTGGAGGTCGAACCGCTCACCGAACAGGCGCGCAAGCTCGCCTCCTACGGCGCCGACGTCGTCTACGTGGTCGACTCCGCCGGCGCGATGGTGCCCGAGCAGGCCGCCGCCCGGGTCAGCTCCTTCGTCTCCGCGCTGGACACCGAGGTCGGCTTCCACTCCCACAACAACCTGGGCGTGGCAATCGGTAACGCGCTGGCTGCGGCCGAGGCCGGGGCGACCTACATCGACGGGTCCCTGCGCGGCCTGGGCGCCAGCGCCGGGAACGCGCAGACCGAGGTGATGGCCGCGGCCTTCGAGCGGGCCGGCTGGGAGACCGGGGCCAATATCTGGCCGCTGATCGACACCGCCGAGCAGGTCCTGGCGCCGCTGATGAAGCAGCCGCAGATCGTCGATGAGACCGCCCTGATGCTCGGGTACGCGGGGGTCTACTCGACCTTCTTCCACCCGACCAAGCGGGCCGCGGACAAGTACCACCTGTCCAGCCGCGACATCCTGCTCGAACTGGGCCGCCGCAACATCATCGGGGGCCAGGAAGACATGATCATCGATGTTGCTGCCGAGATGTCCGCGGAGCGCAGCACCTCCCAGATGTCCGCGGAGCGGAACGGAGTACCGGCATGACCGCCCCCACCCGGACCGGCGTGATTCACGTCCAGAACCTGATCGGCGGCCACTGGCGCGATGCGGCGGACGGGCGTACCTTCGAGACCCGCGATCCGCACGACGGGAGCCTGCTCGGCGTCGTCCCGCGCAGTTCGGCCGCCGACGGTGAGGCCGCCATCGTTGCGGCGCGGAAGGCGTTCGACGAGGGCCCCTGGCCGCAGCTGACCCCCAAGGAGCGCGCGAAGATCCTGCATGCGGTCGCCGATGCCGTCGACGACCACCGCGAGGAACTGGCCCTGCTGGAGACCACCGACGGTGGCAAGACGATCACCCAGTCGCTGCACGCCGAGATCCCGCGGGTCGCGCACAACCTGCGCTTCTTCGCCGACTACGTCGCGATGGCCGCGAACGAGGCCTACCCCGACGGCGCCCTGCTGTCCTACGTGCTCTACCCGCCGGCGGGCGTGGTGTCGGCGATCAGCCCGTGGAACGCGCCGCTGATGCTGGCCACCTGGAAGATCGCGCCGGCGCTGGCGTTCGGGAACACCGCGATCCTCAAGCCCGCGCCGCAGACCCCGCTGACGGCGTACCGGTTCGCCCAACTCGCCCAGGAAGCGGGCCTGCCCGACGGCGTGCTCAATGTGGTGTTCGGGTACGGCGGCGACGAGGTCGCCGGGCCGCTGACCGGCGATTCCCGGGTGGACCGGATCACCTTCACCGGATCCTCGGCGACCGGGGTGAAGATCCTGGAGGCGGCGGCAAAGAACCACACCCCGGTCTCGGCCGAGATGGGCGGCAAGTCCGCGCAGGTCATCTTCGCCGATGCCGACCTCGACGTCGCGGTCCCGATGGCGATCCGCGGCATCTTCGGCGGCAACGGTCAGGTCTGCCTGTCCGGGTCCCGGCTGTTGGTGCAGAACTCCATCCGCGACGAGTTCGTCGCCCGGTTCGTCGCCGAGGCGGGCAGACTCACTGTCGGGGACCCGAAGGATCCGGCGAACTTCGTGGGCCCGCTGATCGAGCAGGCGCATCTGGACAAGGTCTCCGGCTACGTCGACCTGGCCCGCGAGGAGGGCGGCGAGGTGCTCGTGGGTGGCGCCCGGCTCACCGGGGATGCGTACGCCGCCGGCTTCTACTACCCGCCGACGGTGGTGACCGGCCTGACCAACGCCAACCGGGCGGCCCGGGAGGAGATCTTCGGCCCGGTGGAGACCGTCCTCGGTTTCGACACCGAGGAGGAGGCGATGCGGATCACCAACGACTCCCCGTACGGCCTGGCGGGCATGCTCTACACCACCAACCTGGACCGCGCGCACCGGATGGCGGCCCGGTGGAAGGCGGGTACGGTGTGGATCAATACGTTCTTCGAACGCGATCTGCGGTTGCCGTTCGGGGGTGAGGGAATCAGCGGCCTCGGCCGCGAAGGAGGCCAGTACTCCCGGGACTTCTTCACCGAACCCCGCGCGGTGACCATGCGGCTGCGCGGCTGAGCGAAGGGGCACAACGATGAGCGAGACGAGCCCGAACCGGGATCTGCACGTGGTGGTCGGGGCGACCGGCGCGGTCGGTACCGCCGTGGTCGAGCGGCTGCTCGGCTCCGGCCGCCGGGTGCTCGGCGTCGCCCGGGACGCGGCCGCGCTGGCGCACTTTGCCGACCGGGCCCCGGACCGGTTCGTCGCGGTGGCCGCGGACCTCGGCGACGATGCCGCGATCGGGGTGCTCCGGGACGCGCTGGACGCCCCGGTCCGGCTGGCCCTGTTCGGGCCCGGCCTGCGCGTCTCCGGATCGGCGCTCACCATCGCGCCGGGGGACCTGGCGTACGCGGCGAACCTGAAGGTCTCCGGCGCGGCCCGACTGCTCCAGGCGGTCGAGGGCCACTTCGCCCCCGATGCCCGGTTCGTCGCGATCGCCGGGTCGCTCGGGCTGGAACCGGGGCCCTACGATGCGGCCCCGGGCACGGTCAATGCGGCCCTGATGAACCTGATGCAGCAGATCTCCCAGCTCCTCGGCCCGCGCGGAGTATCCGTGCATACCATCGCCCCCGGGCCGCTGGACACCCCGCGGCTGCGAGCCTTCGCCGAGTCGCGGGCGGCGCAGGCCGGGATCACGCCCGAGCAGGCGTACCAGAACTATGTCGACCACACCAGCCTGGGGCGCCTGCCCACGGTGGAGGACATAGCCTGGCTGGTGGAGATGTTGTTGTCCCCACACGCGGCGGCGCTGCACGGCGGCGTCCTGCGCGCCGACGGCGGCGCGCTCCGCCACGCGTTCTGAACCCGCACCCGAACACCCGACAGGAGTGACCATGCCCGTTGCCAATCTGCACGTCCCCGCCGGTACGCCGCACGCCGAACTGATCCGGCGGGCCAGTGAGATCTACGCCTCCGCGATGGAGTCCCGGTCGACCGGGTCCGGGTCTTCGTGCACAGCTACGAACCCGACGCGATGGCCGTCGGCGGGGTCAGCGTCGCCGAGGGCGCCCCGGTGACCCCGTACTTCGAGGCGATCGCCTTCGAGGGCCGCCGGCCCGAGCAGTACACCGATCTGCTGGCCCGGATGAGCCAGGCCCTCGCCGATGCCTGCGGGGTCGACCTCGCCATCGTCCGCGGCCGGGTGATCAAGGTGAGCCCGGAAGACTGGGCGATCGCCGGCGTCCCGGCCTCGGTGGTCCGCAAGGCCGAGATCGAGGCCCGCGCGGCCGCCCGGGCGAAGGGGGAGTAGCCAACTGCCGGAGCGGTCGGGACATTGTCCCCTGCCGCCCCGCAAGCTGGCCGGTCGGTGGGCCGCCGCCCCCGGCACGGCGGCCTTTCCGTCGCTGACCCCGCGAGAACGTGAACTGCTCGATCTGGTCGCCGCCGGGCTGGACAATCCGGCGATCGCGCGCCGGCTGGGGCTGTCGGAGAAGACCGTCCGCAACACCCTGTCGACGGTCCTGACCAAACTGGGGGTGCCGACCCGGGCCCGGGCCATCGTCCTGGCCCGGGAGGCCGGGATGGGGTCCTAAGGGCACCCCGGGAGTCGGCCGGGTGGCGGGGCATTCCAGACTGGCCCCATGAACAAGACTGCTGCGTACATGCCCGCCGATCTGAACCGGCTCGAACGCGAGACCGGGATGATGCTCGCCACCGTGGAAAGCCTCAGCGATGACGAACTGGCCGCCCCTTCGCGGTGCGCCGGCTGGACCCGCGCCCATGTGGTGGCGCACTTGGTCGGCAACGCCCGCGGACTCGGCCGGCTGATCGACTGGGCGGTCACCGGCACCGAGACCCCGATGTACGCCTCGATGGACCAGCGCAATGCCGAGATCGAGGAACTGGCCGCGCTGCCGGGGGCGCAGCTGAAGCAGCAGGTGCGCGAGAGCAGCGCCGAGTTCGCCGAGAAGGCCGCGCAACTGAAGTCGGCGAAGCTCGCGGTCACCGAGGTCGAGCGGGCCGGCCGGCCGATGAATCCGTACGCCATCCCGGCCACCCGGATCAGCGAGGTGCTCATCCACCATGCCGACCTGGAGACGCTGTGGGACCTCGAAGAGGCCGACATCGATGCCCTCGAGGACGCCCTGGATCTGGCCGTCGAGCGGATCCAGGCGCGCGAGGACTACCCCGGGCTGAGCATCGTCACCGATGAGGGCGATGAGTACACCGTCGGCGACGGCAAGATCGGTCTGCGGGGCGGCCGGGACGCGATCCTGGGCTGGATCACCCGCGGCCGTACCGAGCGCCTCAAGGTCGACGGGGCCCTGCCGGCCCCGCCCAAGTTCGCCTGAGCAGCGACCCGGCGTACGGCGAGCGGCCGGCTTCCCGCGACGGATTCGTACGCCGGCCGGTTTCCCGCGACGGTTCTGTACGCCGGCCGGCTTCCCGCGACGGTTCCGGGGGCCGGCCGGCTTCCCGCGACGGTTCCGTGCGCCGGCCGGCTTCCCGCGACAGCTAAATCCGCAGGGACTGTTCCCGCGACGGCTCGGACCACGCAGCCCGCCGAAATGTTTCCTGCGTTTGCTGCAACACCTGCGGAACAGGGTTGCGGTCGCTAGGTGACGCAGGGCATCGCGGGAAGGGCTGGGCCGGATCTTGCCGTCGCGGGAAGGGCGGGCCGCGATGGTTCCGGGGGCCGGCCGGCGTCCCGCGATGGTTCCGGGGGCCGGCCGGCTTCCCGCGATGGTTCCGGGGGCCGGCCGGCTTCCCGCGATGGTTCCGGGGGCCGGGCGGCTTCCCGCGACGGCTCGGACCACGCAGCGCCCCGAAATGTTTCCTGCGCTTGCTGCAACACCTGCGAAACAGGGTTGCGGTCGCTACGTGACGCAGGGCATCGCGGGAAGGGCCGGGCCGGATCTTGGCATCGCGGGAAGGGCTGGGCCGGATCTTGCCATCGCGGGACGGGCCAGGCCGGATCTTGCCATCGCGGGAAGGGCCGCCCCAGATCTTGCCGTCGCGGGAACGATCAGCCCCGGACCGCCTCGAGCGCGTTCGCCAGCGGCTCCACGACGGCGGCCCGGTACGGCCCGCGCATGGAGAACACGATCTGCTCGGCACCGGCCGCGGCGTACTCGGCGGCCTCCTCGGCGAGTTTCTTCGGGTCGGCATCATCGGCCCAGGCCACGTGCACCGAGCGCTTGATCTCCGACTCGTCCCGGCCCACCTTGGCGCAGTGCTCCTTGAGGACGGCGTCCAGTTCGCGGAACTCCGCGGTCGACTTCGGGAACAGCGCGTCCCACTGCTGGGCGAACCGCGCCACCACTCGCAGTGTCCGCTTGCGCCCGGCCCCGCCGATCACGATCGGGATCCGCGGCGCCTGGACCCCCTTGGGCTCGCAGCGGGCCTCGGTGAGTTGGTAGTACTTGCCCGCGAAGGTGGTCGTCTCGTTGGTCAGCAGCGAGTCGATCACCTCCACGCCCTCCTCGAAGCGGTCCATCCGTTCCCGGATGGTCCCCAGCGGGATGCCGTACGCCTGGGACTCCGGTTCGAACCAGCCGGCGCCCAGACCGAGGGTGAGGCGACCACCGGAGATGATGTCCAGGGTGGCCGCGGAGTTCGCGGTCACCGCCGGGTGCCGGTAATGCATGCCGTTGACCATCGACCCGATCCGGATCCGCGTGGTCGCCTGCGCCAGGGCGGCCAGCATCGTCCAGGATTCCAGGCAGGTCCCGTTCGGGTCCCCGATCAGCGGGTAGAAGTGGTCGAAGTGCCAGGCATAGCTGAAGGTCTCGATCTCGTCGGCGGCGCGCCAGACGTCGAGGTAGTCGGTCCAGGCTCCGTGCTGCGGTGGGGTCTTCACGGCATATTCGGTCATGGCCGCAACCTACCCGCCGACCCCGGGCGCCGATCCGGGGGTCAGGTGTGCTTCTTGCCCTGCGCCGCGGCCTGGGACTCGACCATCGCGGCGTGATCGGGCACGTAGCGTTCCAGTTGCCGCTCGGGGCGCAGATAGCCGGTCGGTGCGGGGCGCTTGGGAATCTTCAGCACCGGCACCGGGACCTCTCGATACGGCACCGAATCGAGCAGGTGGCTGATCATGTTGATCCGGGCCCGCCGCTTGTCCTCGGACTCGACCAGGTTCCACGGCGCCTCGGGAATGTCGGTGTGCACCAGCATCTCGTCCTTGGCCCGGGAGTAGTCGTCCCAGCGCTGCATCGACTGCAGGTCGGTGGGGGACAGCTTCCAGCGCCGCATCGGGTCGGTCAGCCGGGACCGGAAGCGCACCTCCTGCTCGTCCTGGGAGACCGAGAACCAGTACTTGCGCAGCATGATGCCGTCCTCGATCAGCAGCCGCTCGAAGATGGGGCACTGGTGCAGGAAGCGGTGGTACTCATCCATCGTGCAGTACCCCATCACCTTCTCCACCCCCGCCCGGTTGTACCAGGAGCGGTCGAACAGCACGATCTCGCCGGCGGCGGGCAGGTGGGAGATGTAGCGCTGGAAGTACCACTGGGACTTCTGGCGCTCGGTCGGGGTGGGCAGTGCCACGATCTGGGCGACGCGGGGGTTGAGGTACTGGGTGACCCGTTTGATCGTCGAGCCCTTGCCGGCGGCGTCGCGTCCCTCGAAGATGATCACCAGGCGCTGGCCGGTCGCCTTGACCCACTCCTGGAGCTTCACCAGTTCGGCCTGCAGGGTGAACAGCTCCGCATCGTAGAGCGACCGTTTCATCCGCTTCTTCTTGCCCATCGACTCAGCGTACGCGGGCTTCCCCCGGCCCGCGGGGAGATGGAATGATTGATCCATCAACTATGTTGTGCAGGGCAGAACTCATACCAAGGAGCAGATATGCCGAACAGCGACGACACCGCGACCCGCACGGTCGAACTGGGCCTGGACACCTTCGGTGACCGCAGCTCGGATGCCGCGGGCACCCCGGTTCCGTACGCCCAGGTGATCCGCGACATCACCGAACAGGGCATCCTGGCCGATCGGGTCGGGGTCGACTTCATCGGGATCGGCGAGCACCACCGCGACGACTTCGCGGTCTCGGCCCCCGACGTGGTGCTGGCCGGCATCGCGACGCGGACCGAACGGATCCATGTCGGTTCGGCGGTCACCGTGCTGAGCTCCGATGACCCGGTCCGGGTGTTCGAGCGCTTTGCCACCGTCGATGCCCTCTCCAACGGGCGCGCCGAGGTGATCCTGGGCCGCGGCTCGTTCACCGAATCCTTCCCGCTGTTCGGCTTCGACCTGGCCAACTACGAGGCGCTGTTCGAGGAGAAGCTGGACCTGTTCAGCAAGCTGCTCACCGAGGAACCGGTGACCTGGCAGGGGCAGTTGCGCTCGCCGCTGGTGAACCAGGAGGTCTACCCGAAGACCGAGCACGGGCTGAAGACCTGGATCGCGGTCGGTGGCTCGCCGGAGTCGGTGGTGCGCGCGGCGCGCTATCGGATCCCGCTGATGCTCGCCATCATCGGCGGCCCCGCCGACCGGTTCGCGCCGTTCGTGAAGCTGTACCACGAGGCGCTGGGTCAGTACGCCCCCGGCACCACGCCGGTGGTCGGCGTCCACTCCCCGGGCCATGTCGCCGAGACCGACGACCTGGCTCGCGAGCAGCTGTTCCCGCACTTCAAGGCGAACCGTGACCGGATCGGTGCAGAGCGGGGCTGGCCGGCGGCCACCCGCGCCGACTTCGAGCGCGAGATCGAGCACGGAGCCCTGTACGTCGGATCCCCCGAGACCGTGGCGCGCAAGATCGCTCGGACGGTGCAGGACCTTGGGCTGGACCGGTTCGACCTGAAGTACGCCAGCGGCCCGATGCCGCACGCCCAGCTGATGCAGTCCATCGAGCTCTACGGCACCACGGTGATCCCGCGGGTCCGCGAACTGCTCGCGGACTGACCCGTACGCCGTCGGCCGGTCACCGGGGTGAGTACGGCCAGTGCGGCCGCGCGGAGGGCCGACCAGCCGGTCCGGTCCGCCCGGCCGCGGCCGGTGTCCCGGACGGTCCGGGGGACCGGAATCAGCTGAGCAGCGCCTCCACTGCGATGTTGATCGCGAAGTTGATCGCCAACTGCGCGGCGATCCGCGCCAGCGGGATCAGCGTCATCGACGCCCCCGCGGTCGGGATCGCCGCCGCGATCGCCGCGGCCACCTGGATGGCGAAGGAGACCAGGTTGATCACGAAGGCGATCTTCAGCGCGATCACCGCCCCGCCGATCAGCAACAGGCACCCGCCGGTCACCGTCCCGGCCACGCCGAGGTTCTGGGCGACATCATGGGCCCCGTCGGGCTCGGTGAAGGATGTCTTGAAGGCCTCGACCGCCGGGCCCCGGTTCACCTGCGCCACGGTGTTGAAGGCCTGGGTGGCGGTGGCGTGGGTGGTGTCGACCTCGCCGCCGTACTGGGTCCACCGATTGCCCCACTCGAAGATCCGGTCCTCATCGCCCTCGGGCCACTCGAAGCCGACCAGGTTCAGGAACCGGGACAGTTCGGGGGGCAGCATCACCGACATCAGAGATTCCCTTCGACGGCCTGGGCCAGGTCGATGTTTCCGGCCTCGAGCTGGGCGTACGCCTGGCCGGCGATGGTGAGCCGCTCGCCGTGGCCCTGGTAGCCCTCGGTGAGCGAGCCGGTGGTCTCCTGGAAGCTGCCCAGGAAGACCGAGTAGATCATCTGGGCGATGCCGCCGAGGGTGTCGTTGGTACCCAGCACGCTGAGGTCACTGACCTGGGCGAGCAGATCCTGGGTCCGCGCGGCGAGGTCCGTTCCGGCCTGATTCATTCCCTCGCCACCGTGCTGGTAGCTCCCGGGATCAAAGGCGATCGTCTCGGCCATGGGTCATCCTTTCCTGCTGTCCGGCGGCCTGGGTGAGCATGTCCCGCATCGAGCCGAGATAGGCCTGCATCGACTGCTGGGTTTCGGTCCGGATCCGGTCCAGGTTCTGCTGCAGCGCCCCGAGATCGGTGTCGGCGTCCTGCATGGCGGCGACCAGCTTCGCGGTGTGGTCGGCCAGCGCGGCATTCACCGCCGCGGCGATGTGATCGCCCAATTCAGCAGTGCCCAGCCGCAGCGCCCGCGGGTGGACCTCGACCCCGGTGACCTGGTTCGCGCCCAGCCGGACGATGATCAGGTCCTCGGCGCTGTGCCCCTCGGCCTCGACCTCGGGGACCGGCGGGGGAGCGGCGGCGGCCTGGGCCCGCAGTTCGGCGAAGATGTGGTCGAAGCCGCTCATCAGGCCAGCGCCTCGGTCAGCAGCGGGATCACCAGGTCGGCGAAGGAGTCGACGATGTCGGCGTCGCTGTCGACCACCCAGGCGGTGCTGTCGACCAGCTTCCACCGGCCGTCGGTGGTGTCGTAGGCCAGCAGTTGGTCGAAGCGTTCCCCGATGAACCGCAGCGAGGTCGCCACGTGGGCCGTCCCGGCGGTCAGGCGCCGGTTCGACTCGATCACGCCCAGTGGTTGGTCCGGGGAATCCGGGTCGCCGTCGGCGGTGGCGAAGATGATCAGGCCATCGGCGCCGAGCCCGTTGCTGCGCAGCAACAGCTCCCGGTACGCCGGGGGCAGCTCGATCCCGAACAGCTCGCGGAACGGGCCGGCCAGGGCCTCGACCGCGGCGGGGTCGGCCGGCGGGTACTGCTCGTAGAGTTCGTCCTCGATCCGGTCGATCAGGGCCGGGATATCGGTGCTGCTCATGGGCTCTCCTGGTTCATCGGGGGCTCAGGGAACGTCCGGGTGCGTCACGATAGTGGGCCGGTTCGCGGTCGGCGTGGGCGGCCAGACCCGGGTGCCCGGCGGGTAGTGGATCCACGGCACCGTACGCGTGTCGCCGACCGGCAGATCGGCGGTCACATAGTGCTGGTGGTTGGTCACCAGTTGGTGATCGGGGGAGTTGCGGATCAGGACGAGGTTGTCGAAGCTGTTGGTGCCGCCGTCGTCCAGCGGCAGGATGTGGTGCACCGACCAGTCCCGGCCGGGCACCTTGCCGGCCCGGATCCGAGCGATCTCGGTCGGGCTGAAACCGGCCCGCTGCAGGGCCCCCTGGTCCAGCGATTTCAGGAAGTCCTGGCGGACGCCCCCGTTGAACGTCTCGCGCAGCTGGGCCAGTTCGGCCCGCGGTCGGCGGGTGTAGGAGAACTCGGGGGTGACCCGCATCCCGGGCATGTCGTAGACCTGGCCGCCGAGCACCCCGCGGGCATGCACATCCCCGGCGATCACTTTGATCTTCTTCAGGAAGGGCTCGACGAACTTCGTGAACAGCCCAGCCCCTGCTCCGGCTCCCTTGGCCATGTGGATGCCCTTCCGGCGGCGACCTCGGTCACGCTAGTGGCCGGTCCGGGTCAGTGCACGGGGCAGAAACCGGAGACTTCCGCTCGGTCAGTCCAGCCGGACCAGCAGGGCAACGGGGAGCCGCCCGAACAGCCGGGAGACCGCGACGGTGCCACTGTGCTCGGTGCCGGTGAGTTCGTCGCGCCAGGTGCCGACCAACTCCACGGTGGTGTCGCCCCAGCAGCCGGCGCCGCCGCAGTCACCGCGCGTACCCAGGGTGTAGGGCAGCCGGGTGACGGCGGTGATCGCGCCGCCGCGGTCGAAGCCGAGGAAGTGCTGGGCCGCCTCGCCGGTGGCCCGCACCGGGGTGTACGAGGCGAACAGCTCCGGGCGTTCCCGGCGCAGCGTGAGCGCCTGCCGGACCACCCAGAACTTGGCCTTGCCGGTCTCCTCCACCCAGGGGGCATCGGTCAGCGTGAGCAGTTCGCGCCGGGCGGCGAAGTCGACCGGGCGGCGGTTGTCCGGATCGACCAGGGAGTCCTCCCACAGTTCGGTGCCCTGGTAGACGTCGGGGATCCCCGGCATCGTCAGCTGGACCAGCTTCTGCCCCAACGCATTCGACCACCCCGGCTGGACCATCAGGATCAGCAGGCGTTGCAGCGAGTCCTGGAGGTTCTGGTCGGCGTACACCCGATCCACCGCGGCATGCACGGCCGCTTCGAAGTCCGGATCGGGGTCGACCCAGCCGGTCCCGTCGGCCGCCTCGCGCATCGCCTTCTCGGCGTACGCATGCATCCGGTCGGGCTCGATCAGCCCGACCCCGGCGAAGGTCTGGGCGAGCAGGTACGCCAGCGCGAGGTTTGGGATCTCGGTGTGCTCGGCGAAATCCCGGGCCCAGGCGAGGAACTGCGGCCCGAGTTCGGCCAGCACCGCCAGTCGGGCCCGGACGTCCTCGCCCCGCTTGGTGTCATGGGTGGACAGGGCGGTCATCGACTGCGGCCACAGCTCCTGGCGGCGCTGCTGGGCGGCATGGAAGTCCTCGGGGGCGTACCCGAAGCGGCCGGGGTTCCCACCGACCTCGTTCAGCGCGACGAACCGGTTGTAGCGGTAGTAGGCGGTGTCCTCCTTGCCCTTGGCCATCGCCGCCCCCGTCAGCTGCTGGAAGCGCTGGGCCACCTCGGCGGTCGGGTCGACCAGATAGTCGACCACGGCGTCGGAGCTGGCGGCATCCTCCTGATGGACAGCGATCTCGTCGCGGGTGGCCTCGTCCAGCCACTCGTACCCGAACGGGAGGTAGGTCCGGTAGACCTCGAACCAGGCGGCGATGTCGATCAGGTCCCGGCGGGCCTGGTCGGCCGGCAGGCTCGGCAGCAGTCGGGTCAGCCGGGTCAGTTCGGCGCCGAACAGCGTGTGCAGCACCATGTCCTTGCCGGCCACCACGTGCTCGCCGATGTCGCGGGTGTCCCCGGTGAGCTGCCGGTACGCCGCGGTCACCGCGGCCTCCTTGGCCGGGTCGAGGAACACGCCGTTGACCTCGGCCATGGCGTCGTAGCCGGTGGTGCCCTGGATCGGCCAGTCCGGCAGGGTCTCCTCGGGCTCCAGGATCTTCTCTATGGTGATCCAGGCGGTGGGAGCCAGTTCGCGCAGCCGCCGCAGGTAGTCGCCGGGATCGGTCAGGCCGTCGGGATGATCCACCCGCAACCCCTCGACCCCGTCCTCGGTGACGAAGCGCCGGATCCGCTCATGGGTGGCGGCGAAGACCGCGGGGTCCTCCTGGCGTACGCCGGCCAGCGTGGTGACGGCGAAGAAGCGGCGGTAGTTGAGCTCGTCGTTGGCCGAGCGCCAACCCGCCAGCCGGTAGTGCTGGCGGGCCAGCACCTCGGCCACCGTGTCGCCGTCGGCCCAGGTGCCCGCGGCCACGGGGAAGCGATGCTCGAAGTAGTGGATCTCGCCGCCGTCGGGGGTGGCGACCAGCTGCAGGTCGTCGGGGCTGACCTCGTCGCCGAGCACCGGCACCAGGATCGGGGCCCGGTCCCAGTCGATGTCGAACCAATCGGCGTATGGGGACTGTCGGCCGGACCGCAGCACACTCCACCAGGCCGGGTTCTGCGCCGGTACGGCAATGCCGAGGTGGTTCGGCACGATGTCCAGCACGACCTTGAGGCCCACCCGGCGGGCGGCGGCCATGAAGGTCGCCCAGCCCGCTTCGCCGCCGCGCTGGTCATCGACGATGCTCGGGTCGGTGCAGTCGTAGCCGTGGTCCGAGCCCGGCGTCGACGCCAGGATCGGCGACAGGTAGACCGCATCCACCCCGAGCTCGGCCAGGTACTCGACCAGGTCCGCCACGTCGTCGAGCCGCAGGCCCGGCCGGACCTGCAGCCGATAGGTCGAGGTGGGGACGGTCACCGCGGAGGGGGAGTGCTCGGTTGTCACACGCTCACCCTATCCGGCGGCTAATCTCGGCACTGACCCACTGCAAGGGAGCTTCCATGGACGTCACCACCCTGTCGCTGACCACCCTCGACCTCACCAACGAGGACGGCCTCCTGCTGTTGCGGTTGAACCGGCCCGATGCGCTCAACTCCTTCACCGTCGCCATGGCCGAGGAACTGACCCGGGTGTTCACCGAGGTCAACGACGACGACACGGTCCGCGCGGTCATCGTGACCGGGACCGGGCGGGCGTTCTGCGCCGGGATGGCGCTGGACGTGGCCGGCAACGTCTTCGGGCTGGACGAATCGGTGCAGCCGGACTGGGCCGATCTGGCCGACCTGACCGATCCGGCGCTGGCCCGGGTCCGCGACACCGGCGGCATGGTCACCCTCGCGATCTACGCCTGCCGCAAGCCGGTGATCGCGGCGATCAACGGGGCCGCGGTCGGCATCGGGGCCACCATGACCCTGGCGATGGACGCCCGACTGGTCTCCACCAAGGCCCGCTTCGGCCTGGTCTTCGGCAAGCTGGGCATCTCCCCGGAGGCCTGCTCGACCTGGTTCCTGCCGCGGCTGGTCGGGACCGCGAAGGCGCTGGACCTGATCTACTCCGCGGAGATCCTGGATGCCGAGGCCACCGTCGCGATCGGCCTGGCCGCCCGGGCGTACGAACCCGAGGAGTTGCTGACCGCGGCCAGGGAACTGGCCAACCGCTGGACCCGGGGCCGGTCCGCGGTCAGTGTCGCGCTGATGCGCCAGCAGATCTACCGCAACAGCGGGCAGCCGCACCCCGCGGCGGCCAGCCGGTCGGAGACGATGGCGATGTACGCCACCAGCATCGGCGACGGCAAGGAGGGGGTGGCCGCGTTCCTGGCGAAACGGCCGGCCGAGTTCGCCGCCCGCGCCTCGCAGATGCCCGCCTGGTACGCCGACTGGATCGCGGAGTTCGACGCCAGGTGGGGTGCCAATACTCCGGTAGAGTAAGGGGGTGACTGATTCCCCTGCGAGTTCGACCCTTGGCGAGTTGCTGCGGCGCCAGCGTGAGCTGGCGTCGATCCCGATGCGGCAATTGGCACGGATGTCGGGGATCTCGGGGCCGTACCTCTCCCAGATCGAGCGAGGCCTGCGCGCGCCCTCGGACCAGGTGCTCGAGGCGCTGGCAGACAATCTGCAGATCTCGGCCGACATGCTCCGGGCCCAGACCGCGCCCGCGGATGCGGAGAAGTCCGACACGCTGCACGCGATCGCGAACGATCCGCAGTTGACCCCGACGCAACGGGCGGCGTTGACGGAGGTCTATCAGACCTTCCTGAAGACCAATCGGGACTCCAGCAGGTTCGGCACCACCGCGGAAGCCCCGGAAACCCCCGAAGCGACCGAGCAGCCGGAGGCGTGAGTTTCAGCTCAGGGTGGCGGATCGGCGCAGCATCGGCGCCCAGTAGTTCTCCAGCGCGTCGGAGCTGACCAGCAGATCCAGGTGGCTGGCCGGCACGCTGACATGGTGCACCTCGTTGCTCGGGGTGGACACCTTCGGGGCCAGTGCCAGGAGTTGATCCTCCGGCACCAGCAGGTCGTCGGCCCCGGTCAGCAGGAACAGCGGACAGTCGATCCGGCCCAGGTCCACGACCTCATCGCCGATCTCCAGCACGTTGCGGATCAGTTCGTTGTTGGCGAACATGTGCTCCAGGGTCCACTGGGTGAACGGGCCGGGCAGATCCTGCGGGGTGGCCAGCCAGTCCAGGATCGCGCGTTCCTCGGCGACCGTGGTGGGCTCGTTGATCCGCGCCCACAGCCGGGCCCGGTGGCCGTACTCCGACAGCATCTCGGTGGTGTTGAAGCCGAGCACCTGGAACCCGCCGGGCCAGGTCCACGGAACCTGGGGCAGGACGCCGTCGGCGACCTCGGTGAACTCGCTGAGCG
This sequence comes from Granulicoccus phenolivorans DSM 17626 = NBRC 107789 = JCM 15570, assembly GCF_000423085.1. Classification (GTDB taxonomy): domain Bacteria; phylum Actinomycetota; class Actinomycetes; order Propionibacteriales; family Propionibacteriaceae; genus Granulicoccus; species Granulicoccus phenolivorans. The sequence continues at coordinate 57,151 of NZ_KE383974.1, forward strand.
CCACCCGCCCCATCACCGAGGGCGCGTCGACCGAGCGATGGGTGTCGATCGGGGCCGCACCGAGGGTGAGCGAGACCGCCTTCTCCGGGTGCAGCGCGGCGATGATGGTGACCGCCCACCCGCTCTGGGAGTAGCCGATCAGGTTGGCCCGGCCGCCGGCGAGATCCACCGACTCCCGGATGATGGCCAGGTGTTCGTCGATGCCGCTGGCGCGTGCATTCCCGCGCGGGTCCACCCACTCCAGGGCGTACACGTTGGTGTGGCCGTTGTTCAGCAGGGTGGCGATCAGGCCGGTGCGCATCGTGGTGTCCAGCGCGGCGCCGGTCAGCCCGGACTGCGGGGCCACCACCAGCGTGGGTACGCCGGTCGATCCCGGGGTGAAGTGGCGCAACTGGCCCTGGTCCCACTGCGCGATGATCTCGTTGGGGTGGGCAAAGGCGGGCCGGCGCCGGTTCAGTGCGGCATTCCAGTAGGTGATACCGTCGTTGAGCATGCCGTGGACCCCGCGCAACCAGGGGAGGGAACTCCAGTAGTCGGCCCAGGCCACGGCGGTCGCCCAGGCCACGGTCATTGGAGCTTCTGCCCAGAGGTCAAGCGCCTTCTGCGGGACCAACTGATTACTGCTCGGTTGTACGTCCACCACGGGTTCAGGTCCTTCGGATAATTGTTTGGGCTACGTTACTCGCGCGTTACGGTTCCGCGTCAAGACACGACGTGCCCCCTGTTTTAGGGATAAAGAACTGTATTTGGGGATAAAAAATCGCCGCCACGCCGTAAAGCGTGGCGGCGATTTTTGTAGCAGTGCTCAATCAGCCGCGTCGGGTCCGATCGAACTCAGCGGCTGCCGGACCTGCCGGCAGCCGGCCGAATCACTTGAGCAGCTCGCGAGCCATCGAGGTCTGAGCCTGCGAAACGCTCTTGACCAGCTCGACCTGAGCGGAGACGATGCCCTCGAAGCCGGGGACCTTGATGGCCTGGGCCAGCTTGTTCTGGGCCTCCAGGAACAGGGCGACGTTCTGCTCGTAGATGTCGAGGCCCTGGTTGCCGGCCTTCTTCAGCGAGTCGGCGTAGAGGCTGTTCAGCTCCGACAGCTTCTCGACCTGCTCGTTGATGGCCTTGGTGATGGTCTCGGTGTTGGCGGCGATGCTCTCCTGAACGCGGGCGGCGTTCTCCTGAGCGGCCTTGGCGGTGGCGTCGGCGACGTTCGCGGCGGCGTTGGTGGCCTGAGCGGTGGCGTCGGCAGCCTTGGAAGCGGGGGTGTTAGCGGTAGCCATAGTTGTCTCCTCTGAAGATGTCGATCAGCCGGGGAGCTGACCTGTTCGCTCGGGTGGCTTCGGTTCTCTCGGCCGCCCTTGTGTTAGCTACTCTAGCTAACACCCGGCTAACAAGTCAACTTCACCCCGGATATTTCTTTCAAATGACCTCTGACAAGGCCTTTTGGTCAGCTGAACACGTACTCGCCGGGTGCATCGCCGGTCGCGGGGTACTTCTCGCTGCCCATCGGGGGCGGTGCCTGGAGGGCGCCGGCCCGCTTGGCGGACCACACCGCCCAGTCCTCCCACCAGGACTTCGCCTGGTGCTCGGCGCTGGAGCGCCACTGTTCGGCATCGGTCGGCAGCTTGGGCTGCTGGCCCGCGGGATCGCCCACGACCTCGATCCAGGCCTTCTTGCTCGGCGGGTTGACGATGCCGGCGATGTGACCACCGCTGGCCAGCACGTAGCGGGTCTGGCCGCCCAGGTGCTTCACCCCGTCGAAGGAGCCGGTCCACGGCACGATGTGATCCTTGATCGCACCGATGATGTAGACGTCGTTGGTGACCTTGCCCAGCGAGAGCTTCTGGCCGTTCATCACCAGTTCGCCGTTGGCGAGCGCGTTCTGGCCGTACAGCAGGGTCAGGTACTCCGAGTGCATCCGCGCCGGCATCCGGGTGGCGTCCTCGTTCCAGACCAGCAGGTCGAACGCGGGCGGCTCCTCGCCCAGCATCCAGCGGCTCACCCAGTAGGAGAAGATCAGGTCCTGGGCCCGGAGCAGGTCGAAGGTGCCGGCCATGTCGGTTCCGTCGAGGTAGCCCTGGGTGTCCATCAGGGTGTCGAGCTTGTAGACCGTCTCCGGGTCCGACATCAGGCCCAGGTCACCGGTGTTGGTGTAGTCCAGCAGGGTGTTGACCAGGGTGATGTTGCCGACCCGATCGTCGCCCTTGGCCCGCAGGTAGGACAGCGCGATCATCGACATCGCGCCGCCGAGGCAGACGCCGAGCAGGTCGATCTTCTTGGCGCCGGTGATGTCCTCGACCACATCGAGCGCGGTCAGCACGCCCTTGTTCATGTAGTCCTCGAAGGAGGTGTCGCGCATCGAGGAGTCCGGGTTGCGGTAGGAGATCATGAACACGGTGCGGTTGTGCTTGTTCGCCCACTCCGCCAGGCTGCGGCCCGGGTTGAGGTCCATGATGTAGTACTTGTTGATCCACGGCGGGGTCATCAGCAGCGGGACCTCGTGCACCTGCTCGGTGAGCGGGGTGTACTGGAGCACCTCGATCAGGTCGTTCTTGAACACGACCTTGCCCTTGCTGGAGGCCATGTTCTCACCGACGGTGAAGGCGTCCTCGTCCACCCGCTGCGGGCGGCCCTGTCGAGTGGTCATGTCCTCGAAGAAGTACTTCGCGCCCTGGGCCAGGCTCTTGCCGCCGGTCTCGAAGGTCTTGACCGCCACGTCCGGGTTGGTCAGCGCGGAGTTCGACGGCGACAGCATGTCCATCATGACGCGCGCGAACTGGCGCGTCTTGCGGGCCTTGAAGTCGTCGGCGGCGCCGGCGTCGATGAGGTTCTCCAGATACTCATCGGTGGCCAGCCAGTTCTGCAGCAGCGTGTAGTAGAACGCGTTCTTGGTCCAGGCGGTGTTGTGCCAGCGGCGATCCTTCTCCGGGATCGGCAGCGCACCGCTGGTCTTGGCCCCGGTGGCCACCGATGCCGAGGACAGCGGCACGCTGGCCAACTGGGTGAGGTACTTCATCGTGGCGCTGGTGACGGCCAGCGGGTTCATCGTGGCGTGCCAGGCCACATTTCCGGCGGACTCGAACCAGCCCACCGGGTCGACCTTGGCCTTCACCTTGCGGCGTACGCCCTGCAGCGGCTTGAGCGGCTGGGCCAGTTGCTGGCGCAGCGCTTCGAACATATCCATGTTGGTCACTCCTGACCCGCCACTTCACCGTAGTAGCGGAAAATGAACTGGGCGATGCAGGCCGGCTTCTCCGAGCCGGGTACACCGATGGTGGCAGTGAGGGTGGCCTGGAGCGCCCCCTTGGCTTCGGTCACATCGTCAATCTTAATGACCGCCGAAACCTCCGACCCGGCCTTGACCGGGGACAGGAAGCGGACCTTGTTCAGGCCCATGTTGATCACCTGGGTGGTCTCGGTGACCTCCAGCGCGGAGAACATGAAGCGGCTGATCAGGGAGAGGGTGAGGAAGCCGTGCGCGATCGTGCTGCCGAAGGGGCTCTCGGCCGCGGCGCGCTCGGGGTCGACGTGGATCCACTGCTCATCCTCGGTGACCTTGGCAAAGCCATTGATCCGCTCCTGGGTGATCAGGACCGGAGTGGAGTGGAACTCGGCGCCGACGGACTCTGGCAGCTTGCTCAGCGGCACCTGAGTCGGGCCGGTGGACTGAGGTGTCTCGGACATGGAAGGCCTTCCCATCGTGAGGGGTCGACAGCGACCCGTGGACTTTCGTCATTGTTTCGGACGGTAGGTGCGATGTCCATCACAACCGGAGCTCAGTGGAACAGGTCACAATCGCCGGGATCGGGCGTGGGCTGCGGACGGGACCTGTCCGGGTGGCGGCCCAGCGTCGCAGGCATGGAAACCCTTGAGACAGCAGTTACTCCGTTCACCCTCTGTGTCCCGGAAGCGTCGCTGGTTGCCCTGAGGGACCGCCTGCGGCAGACCCGCTGGCCGCTGGAGGATCCCGGCACCGGATGGGATCACGGCGTGCCGGTGGCGTACGCCCGGGACCTGGCGGCGTACTGGGCCGACGGGTTCGACTGGCGCGCCCAGGAGCGCCGGATCAACGCGGTGCCCCAGTTCACCACCCGGATCGATGGGCACGACGTCCATTTCTTCCATGTCCGCTCCGCGCAGGCGGACGCGACGCCGCTGCTCCTGCTGCACGGTTGGCCCGGGGCGCCGACGGAGTTTCTGCCGATGATCGGGCCGTTGGTCGATCCGCTCGCGTACGGCGGGGATGCCGGCGAGGCGTTCGACGTGGTCGTGCCCACCATCCCGGGATTCGGGATCTCGGGTCCGGCGATCGGTTGGCAGCCCGACCGGGCGGCCGAGGCGATGGTCGCGCTGATGGCCCGACTGGGCTACCGGCGCTACGTGGTGCACGGTTATGACGCCGGTGCCCTGATCGGGCGGAGGATGGGGCTGCTCGATCGCGACCACCTGATCGGATTGCACCTGACCGACGTGTTGGGGGGAGAGTCGCTGACCGCCGAGACCGCCGACCCGTCCGATCCCGTCGAGGCCCGGGCGGTGCAGAATGCGATGCGGTATGAGTACGAGCTCGGCGGATACGCGATGGTCCAGTCCACCCGGCCGCAGTCGCTGGGGATGGCGCTGACCGACTCTCCGGTGGGGTTGCTCACCTGGCTGGTGGAACGGTTCCAGGACTGGTCGGCCGCGGAGAAGAATCCCGAGGACGTGTTCACCCGGGACCAGATGTTGACCACCGTCAGTATCTACTGGCACTTCGCCACGATCTGGTCCTCGATGCGCTACTACAAGGAGATGGCGGGAGTCTGGGGTGTCGAGCCCGAGATCTCGGCGGCCCCGCTGGCGATCGCGATGATGCCGGAGGATCTGGGGGTCCCGGTGCCGCGGGTGATCCGGCAGCACAACAACCTGGTCCGCTGGGTCCGATTGGACCGGGGTGGGCACTTCGCCGGGTGGGAGCAGCCCGGGCTGATGGTTGCCGACCTGCGGGCTGCGGTGCCGGAACTTCGGGCTGCGGGGTGAGCCGGGGCGGGTCGTTGGGGCTTCCGGGGCTGGACTCGTGGTTCCGGCGATGGGCTCGTGGTTCCGGCGATGGAACCGGCGGACTCGGCGGTCGTGCGATGCTTCCGGCGGTCCGGCGACAACGCTGATCAACCCGCATGCGGTGCAGCAGTCGCGTGAGCCCGTTGGCAGCGCCGGATAGGCAGATCCATCGCCGGACGACCGGACCTGATGCGGGCCGGTGTCCCAGGGGGCGTTGCGGGGCGGCGGTGCATGTACTCGAACTCGCGCCCGGACGGATCCACCGGTGAAGCGATGATTCACTGGTGGAGTAACCGATCCACTGGGGGACCAGCGGATCCACCGGCGAGACAGTCGAATCCGCCGCGGCTGGGCTGATGCCATCACCGGCCGCCGGGCGAATCGGGCCGCCGGGCGAATCGGGCCGCCGGGTCAATCGGGGCGCTGTGGGCTGCCGGGTGAATCGGGGCGTCGGGTGACTCGGGCCGCCGGGTGAACGGGCCGGTGGGGGAAACAGCGTCGGGGCGGAGATGCAGCGTTGGTCCGGGACACTGAGCTTCGGGGCGCCGGGACGCTCTTTGCCCCGTGTGGACGCTCCTTGCCCTGGTGGACGCTGGGTGACCTGCCCGACACGGGTGCCACCCCGGCGTCGGGGGCGGGGGAGCCGGCGTCGGGGCGGGGGAGCCGGCGTCGGGGCGGGGGAGCCGGCGTCGGGGGCGGACATGCAGCGTCGGTCCGGGGCACTGAGCTTCGGGGCGCCCGGACGCTCCCTGCCCCGCGTGGACGCTCCTTGCCCCTGTGGACGCTGGGTGACCTGCCCGACACGGGTGCCACTCCGGCGCGGGGCCCGGGGAGGGGGTGGGGCCCCTGCCGGCCAGCACGATGTGGCCCCCGGGCGAGTTCCCGCGACGGTTGCGGGCTCGCGGCGACGGAAGAGGTTTCCCGCACCTGCTGGGACGCCCGCGAGTTCGGCGCTGTCGTCGCGGAGTGAACGACTCCGTCGCAGGAGGCCGGGCGGTGACTTTGCTGTCGCGGGAAGGGTACGCCCCCAGGTTCCATCGCGGGAAGGCGTACGCGACGAGGTTCCGTCGCGCGAAGGCGTACGCGACGAGGTTCCGTCGCGGGAAGGCGTACGCGACGAGGTTCCATCGCGAGAAGGCGTACGCGACGAGGTTCCGTCGCGGGAGGACGCTCCTTGCTCCTGTGGACGCTGGGTGACCTGCCCGACACGGGTCGGGGCCACGATGTGGCCCCGGGCGAGTTCCCGCGACGGCTGCGAGCTCGCGGCGACGCAAGAGGTTTCCCGCACCTGCTGGGACGCCCGCGAGTTCGGCGCTGTCGTCGCGGAGTGAACGACTCCATCGCGGGACGTCGGGGCGGTGATTTTGCTGTCGCGGGAAGACGTACGAGGCGATCTCCTGTCGCACGACGCACGACCCATCGCGGGAACAGAGTTGTGACTGGTTGAGCGGGACGCCGAACGGGCTGATCCCCGGAAAGCGCTCGCCATGAGGCCCATCGGGGCAAGTCGGAAAGGCCGCCGCGCCCGCTCGGATCGTTCGCGCCACGGTTACTGCGGTAGATTGCACCCGGCCCCGCACCGCCCGGACTCCCACCCGAGCGCCCGGCGGACCCCCGCCGAGCGCCTGACGGACTCCCGCCCGAGCCCCTCACGCGCCCCCGCCGAGCCCCCGCCCGGCACCGGCCGGCCGCCCGGCCCAGCCCCCGACCGGGTGCCCGACCCCGCGATTTGGCACGACCGGGATTCTCTGTCTAAGATTGACGGGTTGCTCCGACAGGGATCGCCGGGGCTACTGCGTCGCACTGTCCACCGGTTCGCCGGGGCTGGTCGCGGTTGACATTTTCACAGAGCTCACGGGTCGGGATCGCAGGTCATTGGATCGCCCCGCAGTCAGTTCGCTGAAGTATGCCGCCGTCGCGTCGCAGCAGCCGCACCGTGAGACACCCGTCAGGCCTGGGTGATAAGCGCCGAAAACACCACAGAGATGTCCGTCTCTGCGTGCTGAAGCAAGCGCGACACGCCCGACCGCGTGGGTCGAAGGACCCAGTGGGTGCCGAGCGAGAGCAGCGACCGACTGCTCAGCTGAGCAACCGGAACAGCAGGGACGAGAGAAGGACGAACTGTGGCGAGACAAAAGATCCGCATCAGGCTCAAGGCCTATGACCACGAGGTCATCGATTCCTCGGCGCGCAAGATCGTCGACACGGTGACGCGTACCGGAGCCAAGGTCGCCGGCCCCGTGCCGCTGCCGACCGAGAAGAACGTGTTCTGTGTGATCCGTTCGCCCCACAAGTACAAGGACAGCCGGGAGCACTTCGAAATGCGCACCCACAAGCGGCTGATCGACATCATCGATCCCACCCCGAAGACGGTCGACTCGCTCATGCGGCTCGACCTGCCGGCCGGTGTGGACATCGAGATCAAGCTCTGAGGGACGTGAGATGAGCACCACTACTGAACGCAAACTGAAGGGCATCCTCGGCGCCAAGCTCGGGATGACCCAGGTGTGGGACGAGAACAACAAGCTCGTGCCCGTGACCGTGATCCAGGCCGGACCGTGCGTGGTCACCCAGGTGCGTACCCCCGAGAACGACGGGTACTCCGCGGTGCAGCTCGGTTTCGGTGCGGTCAAGACCAAGAACGTGAACAAGCCGGACGCCGGCCACTTCGACAAGGCCGGGGTCACCCCGCGCCGCCATCTGGTGGAACTGCGTACCTCCAACGCCGCCGAGTACGAGGTCGGCCAGGAGATCGCCGCCGATGTGTTCGAGGCGGCCGACGTCATCGACGTCACCGGGGTGACCCGCGGTAAGGGCACCGCCGGTGTGATGAAGCGGCACGGCTTCCACGGTCTGCGCGCCTCCCACGGTGTGCACCGCAAGCACCGCTCCCCGGGCTCGATCGGTGGCTGCGCCACCCCGGGTCGGGTCTTCAAGGGCCTGCGCATGGCGGGCCGGATGGGTGTCGAGCGCGTCACCGTCCAGAACCTGGTTGTGCACGCCGTGGACGCTGAGCGCGGCCTGCTGCTGGTCAAGGGCGCCGTGCCCGGACCGAAGCATGGTCTCCTCGTCGTGCGCTCCGCCGCCAAGAAGGGTGATATCGCATGACCGAGTCCAACACCATCTCCGTCGACGTCGTTGACGCCCAGGGCAACAAGACCGGCTCGGCCGATCTGCCCGCCGCGCTGTTCGACGTCGAGCCGAACATCCCGCTGATGCACCAGGTCGTGGTGGCCCAGCTCGCCGCCGCCCGCCAGGGCACCCATGCCACCAAGACCCGCGGTCAGGTCCGCGGCGGTGGCATCAAGCCGTGGCGCCAGAAGGGCACCGGCCGCGCCCGCCAGGGTTCGCGCCGCGCCCCGCAGTGGGTCGGTGGCGGCGTCGTGCACGGCCCGCAGCCGCACGGGTACGCCCAGCGGACCCCCAAGAAGATGATCGCCGCCGCCCTGCGCGGGGCGCTGTCGGACCGGGCCCGCGACGGCAAGCTCTACGTGATCGATCAGCTGGTCGCCGGGGACACCCCCTCGACCAAGGCCGCTCGGACCGCCATCGAGGCGGTCACCTCGAGCAAGAAGGTGCTGGTCGTGCTCGAGCGTGACGACGCCAACAGCTGGCTGAGTGTGCGCAACCTGGCCGACATCCACCTGCTGTCGCCGGATCAGTTGAACACCTACGACGTGCTGGTCTCCGACGAGATCGTCTTCACCGCTTCGGCGCTGGAGGCCTTCATCGCCGGTGGCCGGGCGGGCGTGGCTGACCAGCCCGAGTCCGAGGAGGACGCCAAGTGACCCAGTCGCTGAAGATCCGCGACCACCGCGACATTCTCATCGCCCCCGTGGTGAGCGAGAAGTCGTACGGCCTGCTGGACGAGAACAAGTACACCTTCCTGGTGGCGCCCGACGCGAACAAGACCGAGATCAAGATCGCGGTCGAGACCGTGTTCGAGGTCAAGGTCACCGGCGTCAACACCATCAACCGTCCGGGCAAGCGGCGGCGTACCCGCGCGGGCTGGGGCAAGCGTCCCGACACCAAGCGCGCGATCGTCACCGTTGCCGACGGTCAGCGCATCGACATCTTCGGGGCCCAGGCCTGAGGCCCGGAGACTGAGAGGACAATCACATGGCTATTCGCAAGTACAAGCCGACAACCCCGGGCCGTCGCGGCTCGTCGGTTGCCGACTTCGCCGAGGTGACCCGCTCGACTCCGGAGAAGTCGCTGCTGGCCCCCAAGCCCAAGACCGGTGGTCGTAACAACACCGGTCGGATCACCACCCGCCACATCGGTGGTGGGCACAAGCAGGCGTACCGTCTGGTCGACTTCAAGCGCTACGACAAGGACGGGGTTCCGGCCAAGGTCGCGCACATCGAGTACGACCCGAACCGGACCGCCCGGATCGCGCTGCTGCACTACGCCGACGGCGAGAAGCGCTACATCATCGCGCCGGAGAACCTGGCCCAGGGTGCAACCGTCGAGGCCGGCGAGAACGCCGACATCAAGCCGGGCAACAACCTGGCCCTGCGCAACATCCCGGTCGGTACCACCGTGCACGCGGTGGAACTGCGTCCGGGCGGTGGCGCCAAGCTCGGTCGCTCCGCCGGTGCGGCCATCCAGTTGGTCGCCCGTGAGGGCAAGATGGCCACCCTGCGCATGCCCTCGGGCGAAATGCGCATGGTCGACGTGCGCTGCCGCGCCACCGTCGGTGAGGTCGGCAACGCCGAGCAGTCCAACATCAACTGGGGCAAGGCCGGCCGCTCGCGGTGGAAGGGCAAGCGCCCGACCGTCCGTGGTGTCGTGATGAACCCGGTCGACCACCCGCACGGTGGTGGCGAGGGTCGTACCTCCGGTGGTCGTCACCCGGTGTCCCCGTGGGGCAAGCCGGAAGGCCGTACCCGGGACAAGAACAAGGCGAGCAACCGCCTGATCGTTCGCCGTCGCAAGACCGGCAAGAAGCGCTGATTGGGGATCTGAGGAAACATGCCACGCAGCCTGAGCAAGGGCCCGTTTGTCGACGACCATCTGTTGAAGAAGGTCGCCGAGCAAGCCGCCAAGGGCAACAAGAGCAGTGTCATCAAGACCTGGTCGCGCCGTTCGATGATCATCCCCGACATGATCGGGTTGACCATCGCCGTGCACGACGGTCGCAAGCATGTGCCGGTGTTCGTCACCGACGCGATGGTCGGCCACAAGCTGGGTGAGTTCGCCCCCACGCGTACGTTCAAGGGCCACATCAAGGATGACCGCAAATCCAAGCGCGGACGCTGAGGAATAGGAACTGAATCTGATGAGCACGCAAGAGAAGGCACGGCCCAGCCGCCGCGCTGCCCTGCTCGGGGATCGTCCTGGTTCGTACGCGATCGCGCGTCACGTCCGGATGTCGCCGACCAAGGTACGCCGCGTCGTCGACGTGGTCCGTGGGATGGACGTCACCGAGGCCCTGGCCGTACTGCGGTTCGCGCCGCAGGCCGCCGCGGAACCGGTGGCCAAGGTCATCGCGAGCGCCGCGTCCAACGCCGAGAACACCGAGTCGCTGCGGGCCGCTGACCTGTACGTCTCGCAGGCGTTCGTCGACGAGGGCGTCACCATGCGCCGGATCCGTCCCCGGGCCAAGGGTTCGGCGTCCCGGATCCTGAAGCGCGCCGCCCACATCACCGTGGTGGTGGAGCCGCGCGAGCAGGAGCCGAAGCCGGCCAAGAACAAGGGCCAGTCCAAGAAGTCCGAGCAGAGCGAAAAGGAGGCCTGAGCATGGGGCAGAAGATCAATCCCACCGGATTCCGCCTGGGCATCACCACCGACCATCGCTCCCGCTGGTACGCCGACAAGGACTACAAGAAGAACGTCGGCGAGGATGAGAAGATCCGGGTCTGGCTGACCAAGAACCTCGAGCGCGCGGGGATCTCGAGCATCGAGATCGAGCGTCGCTCCGAGCGCGTCACCATCTTCCTGTCCGCTGCCCGCCCGGGCATCGTGATCGGCAAGAACGGTGCCGAGGCCGAGCGCGTCCGCGGTGAGCTGGAGAAGCTGACCGGCAAGCAGGTGCAGCTGAACATCCTCGAGGTGAAGAACCCCGAGACCGATGCGCAGCTGGTTGCCCAGGGCGTGGCCGAGCAGCTCGGCGCCCGCGTGGCGTTCCGTCGCGCGATGCGCAAGGCCCAGCAGTCGGCCATGCGTGGTGGCGCCAAGGGCATCCGGATCAAGTGCTCCGGTCGTCTGGGCGGCGCCGAGATGAGCCGGTCGGAGTTCTACCGCGAGGGTCGCGTGCCGCTGCACACCCTGCGCGCCGACATCGACTACGGCTTCTACGAGGCGCGTACCACCTTCGGCCGGATCGGCGTGAAGGTCTGGATCTACAAGGGCGATGTGTCCGGCACCCGTGCCGAGCGCGCCGCCCAGAAGGCGGCTCGCCAGAGCGCCCCGGGTGGACGCGGTGGTCGTCCGCAGCGCGGTGGCCGTGGCGATCGTCCGCAGCGTGGTGGCCGTCGTCGCAACGAGGACCGCGCCGAGAACACCGACGCAGCCGGCTCGACCGAGGCTGCTTCCGCTACCGAGACCGCAGGAGCCTGACATGCTCATTCCGCGTCGCGTCAAGCACCGCAAGCAGCATCACCCCAAGCGTGGGGGGATGTCCAAGGGCGGCACCGAGCTCGCGTTCGGTGACTACGGCATCCAGGCCGTGACCGCTCACTACGTGACCAACCGGCAGATCGAGTCCGCTCGTATCGCCATGACCCGTCACATGAAGCGTGGTGGCAAGGTGTGGATCAACATCTACCCCGACCGCCCGATGACCAAGCACCCGGCCGAATCCCGCATGGGTTCGGGCAAGGGTTCGCCCGAGTGGTGGATCGCCAACGTCAAGCCCGGACGCGTGATGTTCGAGCTGGCCGGGGTGCCCGAGGATGTCGCTCGCGAGGCCCTGCGCCTGGCGCAGCACAAGCTCCCGATGAAGACCCGCATTGTTGTTCGTGAAGGAGCTGAATGACCATGGCTGACACGTTGAAGGCTGCTGAGCTCCGCGAGCTGAGCCGCGACGAACTGCGCGAGAAGGTCAAGTCGCTGAAGGAAGAGCTGTTCACCCTGCGCTTCCAGGCGGCCACCGGCCAGCTCGACTCGCAGGGTCGGGTGGGCGCGGTCAAGAAGGACATCGCGCGCATCTACACCGTGCTGCGGGAGCGTGAGCTGGGCATCATCGCCGAGCCCGAGGCCGGCGTGACCGAGACCTCGACCACGTCGAAGAAGAAGGCAGACGCATGAGCGAGAACACCACCGAGACCCCGCAGACCGGGTCCGACGAGCGTCTCTCGGCCCGCAAGGTCCGCGAGGGCATCGTCGCCAGCAACAAGATGGACAAGACCATCGTTGTCGTCGTCGAGGACCGGGTGAAGCACCGCCTGTACGGCAAGGTGCTGAACCAGTCCACCCGACTGAAGGCCCATGACGAGAACAACGACGCCAACATCGGCGACCGCGTCCGGATCATGGAGACCCGGCCGCTGTCGGCGACCAAGCGCTGGCGTCTGCTGGAGATCGTCGAACGCGCCAAGTGAGCCGTCCGCCGGCGCGGGGCACCGCACCGGCGACAACTCTCGACCACAGGGGTCGCACCGAATCATCGGTGCGGCCCCTGGTTGCTTTTTTTAGGAGGGTCATCCGGTGGCGGTGGGCCGATTCTGACTCCAGTCGCCGATCGGAGGCCGATTCGGGCCGATTTCGTCCTTCTGGTGGCAGGATCGGCCCACGTCGTACACCTGAGGTGCCCGCCCGGAGGGGCTATCGCCGAGGCTCGGCGGGTTACTAGTGTGGTGAACCTCACCAGTCGGCCGGCCCGGCCGACGGCAGAAGGGAACCCGCATGTCTTCGTACCGCATCGGCTACTTCGTCGGCAGCCTTTCGTCCACCTCGATCAACCGCAAGCTGGCCAACGCCCTGATCTCGGTGGCCCCCGAGGGGCTCGAGTTCACCGAGATCCCCATCGACAAGCTGCCGCTGTACTCGCCGGACTACGACGCGGACTACCCGCCGGAGGGCCGGGCGATCAAGGATGCGATCGCCGGAGTCCAGGCGGTGCTGTTCGTGTGCCCGGAGTACAACCGCTCGATCCCGGGCGCGCTCAAGAACGCCATCGACTGGGCCTCCCGTCCCTGGGGTCAGAACTCGTTCAACCACGTGCCGACCGCGATCATCGGTGCCTCGGTCGGCAGCATCGGCACCGCGGTCGCCCAGCAGTCGCTGCGGTCGGTGATGGCGTTCTGCAACGCCCGCCTGATGACCTCGCCCGAGGCGTACATCCACCTGCAGCAGGGGGCGATCGACGACGACGGCACGATCAACGACGAGAGCCTGAAGCCGATCCTGGAGAGCTACATGGTCGAGTTCAAGGAGCATGTGGCCCGGGTGCTGACGGTCCTGCCGCGCGACTGAACCCGCGCCCGAGCAGCGATCGAGGCCTGTCCCCACGATGGCGGACAGGCCTCGCCCGGTGTCCGGGATGAGCCGGACTCAGGGAGTCGTGTCCCACGGATTGAGGCACGCGACCCCGAGGGGTTCGAAGTGCCGGGTGTTTCGGGTCACGATGACCAGCCCAGCAGCTTCAGCCACGGCGGCGATGAGGGCGTCGTCCAGGGATGCGTGCTCGGGGACCCGATAGGCCGCGAGGATCCGGGCTGCGGCCAGGTCGAACGGCACCACCCGGTTGGCGAAGGCGGGCAGGACGTTCTCCTCGAACCAACGACGCAGGATTGCCCCCTGCGCGACGTCGGATCGCTGTTTGGCGAGCACTCCCCGTTCGATCTCCGCGATGGAGAAGGCCGAGATGAACTGGTCGGCGACCGGTCTGGCGGATGCCCAGCTCTCCACGGCAGGATTGCGTCCCCGAACTCGCAGGGCGGACACCACGTTGGTGTCCAGCAGGTATCTCACAGATCCGCGGAGCGGAGTGTGAGATCCAAGCGGCCCGGTTCGAACTCGATGTCCGCACCCTCCTCGGTGCTCAACAGGTCCACCATGGTCAGTGCCTCGGCCTGTAGGGCAGTCGCCAGCAGATCCCGGGCCTCTGCCTCGACCGAGCGGTGATGCAGCGCTGCCCGTCTGCGCAGTGCGGCCAATGTGGCGACCGGAAGGTTGCGAATCGAGATCTGTTCTACCCGATCACCTCCGATATCAAGCCTATGATATCAACCAGCGGCGGGTTGTGCGGCCGGCTGGGCGAACCGGGCCGACTGGGCGCTGACCGATTCGGGCAACTCGGGCATCGCCGGCAGGTCCAGCGGCCGCTCCGCCTTGGTCACGAGCTCGACCACGGTGCCGGCCAGCTTGTCGGAGGACTGGCTGATCGACTGCTGCGCGGTGATGATCGCCGCGACGACCTCCTCGCGGGCCTGGTGACCGTACTTGACCGCCTCGATCATCGACTCGGCCTGCTGGTCCAGCGAGGTGGCGACCTCCAGGATGGTTTCCGGGCGCAGCGTCGGGGTCTGGATGGTCCGGGCGATCTCGCCGGTGGTCCGCGAGGACGCCTGGGCGTACGCCTGGAGCACGTCGTTCGCGCCGTCGGCGACCACCTGCTGCAGGTTCGCCGCCTGCTCGGCCTGCAGCAGCAGCCCCCACTGGGCGATGGTCAGCTTCATCGTCGGAATCGTCAGATTGATCAGCAGGGCGAGCCGCTGGCCCAGGCCGTAGTGCAGCGAGCGGGTGTTGCGTACCTGCGGGGAGGTCGACCAGGCCACGAACAGCCGCTGCTGGAACTCGTTGATCCGCACCGACAGCGCCTCGATGAACTGCACGATCCGGTCGCGTTCCTCCTCCAGGTCGCGCTTCTTCGGGTCGTTCGGATCGATCTCGATCGCGACCATCGAGTCGTACGCCTCGGTCCGCACCGCCTCCATCACCGCGATCGCGCCGATCAACTGGGAGATGGAGGCCTCATTGGCCTTGTACAGCTCGTCGCACAGCACCACGTTGCGCTTGAGTTCGCGCTGCTTGGTCATCAGCTCGCCGGCGATCTTGTCCAGCTGTCGCTCGACGCTGCGCGACTCCTCGAACAGCATCTCCACGATGTTGCGGCCCCGGGTGAAGATCCCCTTGACCGAGTCCATGAACCGGTCGAAGGCCTCCCGGACCTCGGCGGTCTTGGTCGGGTCGTATTTGTTGCGGAAGTTGCGCATCGTGTCGTTGATCTTGCGCATCGTCGCGGTCAGTTCCGGGATCTCGATCGGGCCGAGCTCGCGGAAGATCCGGTTCACCTGCATGTTCACCGCATCCAGCGCCTGATTGCCGAACTCGCTGAGCAGGTTGGTGTTGTTCAGCATCTGCGGGTACAGCTTTTTCGCCGCCGCCTTGGCCTGCTCCTGCTGGGACGGGGAGAGCATCTTCAGGCACGACAGCTCGCCGGGTTCCTGCCCCGGCATGGCCGGCGCTGCCGCGGGGGTGGCCGGCTCCAGGGTCGCCTGGCGGGTCGCCAGCGCATGCGCACCGGCGGCCAGGGAGTTGTCCGCGGCGCCGGCCGGGGCGGGGGCGCCTCCGGTCAGGGCGCCGAAATCGATCGCGAGTTCACTCATGTCGTCTCCTTCGGTCGGTCTTCGGGTCGGGTCAGCCGCACTGGGTGCGGTCCTGCAGGCACCCGAGCAGGGCCAGAGTGACCTCCGCGTTCGGGGCCGGGATGGTGCGTACGCGGGGCGCCAGCGGCAGGTCGGGGAAGTCGGCGGTGTTGTTCAGTGCGGCATTGGTCGCCGAACGGAAGCCGTACTTCTTCCAGGCCAGGGTCTGCAGCTCGGGATCCTTCAGCGCCTCGATCAGCTTCGCCGCGTCGGCGTCCAGGGCCAGCAGCGGGTGATCGGAGTACATCGTCGGATCCGGGTAGAGCACGCGTACCTCCTGCAGGACTCCGGCGGCATTCGGGCCGGTGTTGATCTCCTGGATGATCTGCGACTCGTAGCCGGCGTACAGCGGGGCGGCGTACTCCCCGCCCTGGGTCAGCCACTGCCGAAAACCGTTGTCCGAGGTGGCCGCCTGCAGACCCTGGGCGTCGTACAGCTGACGCAGCTGCGGCAGCGCCGCCCGGGCCTCGGTGATCGTCGGCGGGCGGGTGCCGTCGGTGGCGATCGTGCTCAGCTCCAGCTGGGCGAGAGTGAACCCGGAGTTCGATTTGGCCGGATCGGTGGAGGAGATGTTGATCGGGCCGCGCAGGTTCTGGGTCTGCAGGTCCTGCCAGGTCTTCCCGGCCAGGGTGTGCTCGATCAGCAGGCCGTGCATGTTGACCACGTAGTAGGCGCCGTCGCGCTGTTCGACCAGTCCCGCCCGCAGCAGGGCGTCGGTGCCGTTGGGTCCGGCGTAGATCACCTCGGGGGACTGCAGCACGGTCTCGGCCCGGTACGCGGGGAACTGGCCGGCGTGCTTGGCCTCGAACACCTGCTGGGCCGAGGCGCTGGAGGGCCACAGGCAGTTCCAACCCCGGCTGCGGATCTGCTCGGTCTCGACCAGCACCTGGTCGTAGGACCCCATCGCCTGCCACTGCACGGTCAACCCGTGCTTCTCCTTGAGCAGCCGGACGACCTCGGGATCGGCCATGAACTGCGACTTCTCCGAACCGCCCACGCAGCTGACGGTCACCTGGGGGCGGGCGGTGGTCTGCCGCACGATCAGATAGCCGGCGACCACCAACACCACCAGAACCAGTGCCAGGCCGATGAAGAATCTGCCTCGGTTACGCATCTCAACCCTCCAACTTCGGGATCTTCGGCGGGGCCACGGTGTCCAGATTCGCCCGGTACTCGGCCATGTCGCCGGAGTTGACCAGTCGAATGCTCTCGATCGCGAACTCGTCGAATCGTTCGACCGCGGCCCGTCCGTCGGTCAGCAGCCGGGGCGCGTCGGTGTAGTAGTCCGGATTGCGCTCGATGTCGGCGTACTGCTCGACCAGGCCCTGCAGGCTCTGCACATGACCCTCCAGCCGGGAGGCGGAGGAGTACAGGCTGTTCGGGTCGGTCTCGGCGATCCGGTCCAACAGTTCGGGCACCACCTGGCACGCCCGATCCAGGTCCGCGCGCAGTTCGGCGTCCCGGATCCGGCTGCCCGAGGTGGTGATCTGGCGCAGGATCCGCCGCACCGAGGCCACCTTGGCCTGGGCCTCGGCCTGATAGGTGTCGGCCTCGGCCTGACGCGCGGTGCCGGCCAGCATCAGGTACGCCCCGACCGCGGCGATCGCGGCGGCGGCAGCGGGTACGCCCAACTGCACCGGCAACCCGGCCCCACCCAGCAACAGGAAGAACACCACGAACACCACCACCGTGACGGCGATGGCGATCGGCACCGCGAAGCGCCGGATCACCGTACGCCCCCGCTCACTTGTAGCCCGCCGCGGTCCGCAGGGCCTGGACCAGGTTCCCCGATTCCACGTACGCCCCGCCCGACGCCTCACCGACCGGCCGCAACTGGCCGGGATCGGCGCTGCCGAAGGCGATGCTGACCACCGGGATCCCGGTACTGCGCAGGGTCTGCAGCGCCCCCTGCTCGTCCCCGGAGGACTGCCCGTCCGACATCAGCACGATCAGGCTCTTGTTGTCGGCGGTGTGTCGCGCCTGCAGGCTGCTCGTCGCTTCCTTGAGGCAGGCGTACATATCGGTGCCGCCGCCCGGGCGATAGTCGATCACCAGCTGCTCCAACTGCTTCAGCTGGGCCGGATCGTTACCGGTCACGGTCTTGGCGGGCTGCGGCGTACTGTTGAAGATCGACACGGAGGTCTGGTCCTGCGGAGCAGTCTGCAGCAGATTCACCCGCGCCCGCTCGGCGTCGAAGATCTCGTGGGCGGCCCGCTTGACCCCGTCCCAGCCGTCCCCGCTCATCGATCCCGAGCCGTCCAGGCAGTAGTAGATGTTGGTCGGGCGGCGGTAGCGGGTGTGATAGCGCGCCAGGGTCTCCTCGATCACCGGAGCGGCCGGATAGGTGACCCCCTGCTCGCGGATGTCGGTCTTGATCCCCCAGGCCGGGTTGAACACGTTCTGATCGGGGTTGGTCAGGGTGAGCCCGATCGAGTCGGCCGGGCGGCGGCCCAGCCCCAGCAGCTTGCTGCGGGCGCCGGCGTCGCGGAGCAGAAAGTCCTGCAGCTCGGTGAAGACCTTCTCCTTCTCCGCATCGGCCGCCCCGGTCGCCCGGAAGCCGAGCGGAGCGTCGCTGATCGCGATCCCGCCGTGCGGGTAGACCACCCGGAACGGCTGCTGTCCCTGCTGGACCAGCTGCTGGTTCTGCTCGATCACCAGCGCCTCATAGGTGAACATCGCCTCGCACTCCTGCGGCGCGGCGACACATTCCTCCATCATCGTCCCGGTCGACGGGGGAGTGCGGTCGATCGCCCGGATGAACGTGCGTACGCCCTCATCAACCTGCGGGGAATCCAACTGCTCCTGGGTGAGCGGCTGGCCGGGGCCGTTGCCGGCGAAGTGGTTCATGAAGGCGAACAGCGCGGTCGCCCCGGAGTTGGACTGGGTCGGATTGGTCGCCCAGACCTTGGCGCTGCCGCTCTCCACGGCGGTCACCACGTCGGCGATGGTGACGTCGTCGCGATTGAGATTCATCCGGTCCAGCACCTCGGGCCGGGCGGCGAAGACCACCGGAGTGAGGAACATCGGCTGCACGTGCCGCAGGTTCCCCTCGGTATTGCCGAGCTGGGCGAACACCGAGGAGGCGAACCAGTACGCGTCGTACTGCGTCGACCCGTCCTGCAACAGCCGGGCCTGATCCACCGAGCCGAGCAGGTCGTACTCGCAGGTGTAGCCCTTGTCCTTGCACCACGGGGTGACGATCTGTTCCAGCACCGCGCGCTGTTCGGAGCCCGCCACGATGCGCAGCGTCTTCTTCTGATCGACGCCGCAGGCCGCCAGGCCCGCCAGGAGAACCATCGCCAGTACCAGGGAAGTCAACCGTCGGAGCCCACTCATGGCCATATTCAATCCGGCGCCGGGGGCACGCGGGGCCCTTTGAGGTGAATCTTCGGTAAATGCGGTGGGGGTGGCCGGGCAACGCAGCGTTGGCACCCGGCCGGGGCGTATGGTAATGGCCCGAATGGCATTGGCTTGCCAAGTGGGCTAAGCTTGCCGGGTTGCCCGGGACTGAGCCCATGCGCGTGTACGCGTTCATGGGGACCTCTTCCGAGCAGCCGACACAATGTCCGTTCCACCAGGCCCAGTCGGGTTTGTCTGTCTCGGCACCGCTGATGTGCGCTCCAGTTTCCTGCGGAGTTCTCCTTGGCGTGGCCGCGCTGTGCTCTTCCGACGGGAACCGGTGCGACATACAGGAGAAGTACATGATCCAGCAGGAGTCGCGACTCAAGGTCGCCGACAACACCGGTGCCAAGGAGATCCTTTGCATCCGTGTTCTCGGTGGCTCGGGTCGCCGCTACGCCGGCATCGGTGACACCATCGTCGCCACCGTCAAGGATGCAATCCCCGGTGGCAACGTCAAGAAGGGCGATGTCATCAAGGCCGTCGTGGTCCGCACTGTCAAGCCGTCGCGTCGCGCTGACGGTTCCTACATCAAGTTCGACGAGAACGCCGCGGTCATCCTGAAGAGCGACGGGGAGCCCCGGGGCACCCGCATCTTCGGTCCGGTCGGGCGTGAGCTGCGCGAGAAGAAGTTCATGCGCATCGTCTCGTTGGCCCCGGAGGTGATCTGAATGGCGAACTCGCTCCACGTCCGCAAGGGTGACCGGGTCAAGGTCATCGCCGGCAAGGACAAGGGCATCGTCGGCGAGATCATCGCCGTCGACCCGCAGGCCCAGCGCGTCACCGTGCAGGGCGTCAACATCGTCAAGCGGCACACCCGCAAGCAGCCGACCGCGACCGGCAGCACCGAGGGCGGCATCGTCTCCTTCGAGGCGCCGATCCACGTGTCCAACGTGCAGTTGGTCGTCAAGGTCGACGGCGAGGAAGTCGTCACCCGCGTCGGCTACAAGCGCGAGGAAGTCACCAAGCGGCGCAGCGACGGCTCCGAGTACCAGGGCTTCCGCAGCGTACGCATCGCCCGCAAGACCGGGGAGGAGATCTGATGAGCACCGAGACCCCCGAGGCTCCCGCGTCCGACGCCCCGGCCATGCCGCGGCTGAAGGAGCGCTACCGCAACGAGATCAAGCAGGCGATGCTCGAGGAGTTCAAGTACGCCAACGTCATGCAGATCCCCGGCCTGGTCAAGGTCGTGGTGAACATGGGTGTCGGCGAGGCTGCGCGTGACTCCAAGATCATCGACGGGGCGGTCAAGGACCTCACCGCGATCACCGGTCAGAAGCCGGTCGTCACCAAGGCCCGCAAGTCCATCGCCCAGTTCAAGCTGCGCGAGGGGCAGGCCATCGGCTGCCACGTCACCCTGCGCGGGGATCGCATGTGGGAGTTCACCGACCGCCTGCTGACCCTGGCGCTGCCGCGTATCCGCGACTTCCGCGGGCTGAACAGCCACCAGTTCGACGGCAAGGGGAACTACACCTTCGGCCTGACCGAACAGGTGATGTTCCACGAGATCGATCAGGACCGGATCGACCGCGTCCGCGGCATGGACATCACCCTGGTGACCACCGCGACCAACGACACCGAAGGCCGGGCCCTGCTGAAGCATCTCGGCTTCCCGTTCAACGACAACCCGAAGCCGGCGCGCGCCAAGGCCAAGGGTCCCGCGTACGCCCGGAAGAAGAAGTGAGCAAGCCATGGCGAAAACTGCACTGAAGGTCAAGCAGGCCCGCAAGCCGAAGTTCGAGGTTCGCGGCTACACCCGCTGCCAGCGCTGCGGCCGACCCAAGGCCGTGTTCCGCAAGTTCGGTCTGTGCCGCGTCTGCCTGCGCGAGCTCGCCCACGCCGGCGACCTCCCGGGTGTGACCAAGAGCTCCTGGTGAGCCTCCAACACTTCTTCATTCCACTCAACCCGCAACAGGTCCCGGGCACTGACCCAGCCGGGAAACCAGGCGAGAAAGAGGCTTCCAAGCCATGACGATGACTGACCCCATCGCAGACATGCTGACCCGTCTGCGCAACGCCAATCAGGCGTTCCACGATTCGACCTCGATGCCGCACAGCAAGATCAAGGTCGGAATCGCCGAAATCCTCAAGTCGGAGGGCTACATCTCCGACTTCGAGGTGGCCGAGCCCAAGGCGGGCGAGGTCGGCAAGACCCTCAACATTACGCTGAAGTACGGCCAGAACCGGGAACGTTCGATCGCCGGCGTACGCCGCATTTCGAAGCCCGGTCTGCGCGTCTACGCGAAGTCGAATGAGCTCCCCAAGGTCCTCGGTGGCCTCGGGATCGCGATCATCTCGACCTCGCAGGGCCTGCTGACCGACCGTGATGCGAATTCCAAGAGCGTGGGCGGGGAAGTCCTCGCCTACGTGTGGTGACCCGGCAGACGAGAGGAGACTGAAATGTCGCGTATTGGCCGATTGCCAATCACCATCCCGTCCGGTGTCGACGTCACCCTGGACGGACAGGACGTCGAGGTGAAGGGGCCCAAGGGCACCCTGAACCTCAAGGTGTCCACCCCCATCACCATCGATCGCAACGATTCCGGTGAGATCGAGGTCAGCCGCCCCGACGACGAGCGCGCCTCGCGTTCGCTGCACGGCCTGACCCGCACCCTGGTCAACAACATGGTGATCGGTGTGACCAAGGGGTACGAAAAGAAGCTGGAGATCGTCGGCGTGGGCTACCGCGTGATCGCCAAGGGCCCGAAGCAGCTGGAGTTCAACCTCGGCTTCTCCCACCCGGTGATCGTCGATGCCCCCGAGGGGATCACCTTCACCGTCGAGTCCCCGACCAAGTTCGCCGTGGTCGGCATCGACAAGCAGCTGGTCGGCGAGACCGCTGCCAACATTCGCAAGATCCGCAAGCCGGAGCCCTATAAGGGCAAGGGTGTGCGGTACGCCGATGAGCAGGTCCGGCGCAAGGTCGGAAAGGCTGGTAAGTGATCATGGGCATCGAGTTGAACAAGAGCAGGACTCTGGCTCCGAAGACCGCGTCGCGGCTGCGTCGTCAGGTGCGCGCCCGCAAGAAGATCTTCGGTGCTCCCGAGCGTCCGCGTCTGGTGGTCACCCGGTCGGCGCGTCACATCACCGCCCAGGTGATCGACGACACCATCGGCAAGACCATCGCGTACGCCTCCACCATGGAGGCCGAGCTGCGCAGCGCGTCCGGTGACAAGTCGGACAAGGCCAAGCAGGTCGGGGCCAAGGTCGCCGAGCGGGCCAAGCAGGCAGGTGTCGAGCAGGTCGTCTTCGACCGCGCCGGCAACAAGTGCCACGGTCGGATCGCGGCGCTGGCTGACGGCGCCCGCGAAGCCGGTCTGGGCTTCTGAAAACGACGGAAAGGAGATAGCGAATGTCTGAAAACGCTACTCAGGCTGGCGGCCGGGGCGGCCGCGGCGAGCGTCGCGGAAACCGCGACGACCGTCGGGGTCAGCAGCGCGAGGAGAAGAGCCAGTATCTCGAGCGCGTGGTTGCGATCAACCGCGTCGCCAAGGTGGTCAAGGGTGGCCGCCGCTTCAGCTTCACCGCCCTGGTCGTGGTCGGCGACGGCGACGGCATGGTCGGCGTCGGCTACGGCAAGGCCAAGGAGGTGCCCGCGGCGATCGCCAAGGGTGTCGAGGAGGCCAAGAAGCACTTCTTCCGGGTTCCCCGGATCGAGAAGACCATCCCGCACCCGGTGCAGGGCGAGAAGGCCGCCGGTGTGGTCATGCTGCGTCCGGCCTCGGCCGGTACCGGTGTGATCGCCGGTGGCGCGGTCCGCGCGGTGCTCGAGTGCGCCGGGATCCACGACGTGCTGGCCAAGTCCCTGGGCTCGGCCAACGCGATCAACGTGGTGCACGCGACCGTGGCGGCCCTGCAGATGCTGGAGGAGCCCGAGCAGGTGGCCAAGCGCCGCTCGCGTTCGGTCGAGGACGTGGCCCCGGCCGCCCTGCTGCGCGCCCGCGCCGGCAAGGCGGACGAGCCCAAGAAGGCGGACGCTGCCCCGGCCGATGAGGCCAAGGCGGATGAGGCCAAGAAGGAGGCGACCGTCTGATGGCGAAGCTCAAGGTGACCCAGGTCAAGGGCCTGACCGGCTGCAAGCAGAATCAGCGCGAGACCATCCGTACGCTGGGCCTCAAGCGCATCGGCGACATCGTCGTCAAAGAGGATCGTCCCGAGTTCCGGGGGATGGTCAAGACCGTCTCCCATCTGGTGACCGTCGAGGAGGTCGACTGACATGGCACTGAAGGTGCATGACCTGCGCCCGGCACCGGGCGCGAAGACTGCCAAGACCCGCGTGGGTCGTGGTGAGGCGTCCAAGGGCAAGACCGCGGGCCGCGGTACGAAGGGCACCGGCGCACGCAAGAACGTGCCGGAGAACTTCGAGGGTGGCTCGATGCCGTTGCACATGCGGATGCCGAAGCTGCGTGGCTTCAAGAACCCGTTCCGGGTCGAGTACCAGGTGATCAACCTGGACCGGCTCAGCGAACTGTTCCCCGAGGGTGGCCAGCTCTCCGCCGACGACCTGGTCGCCGCGGGCGCGGTCCGCGACGGCTACCCGGTCAAGGTGCTGGGTTCGGGGGAGGTGTCGGTGGCGTTCCAGATCACCGCCGACAAGTTCTCCGGCGCGGCCAAGAGCAAGATCGAGGCGGCCGGCGGCAAGGCCGTCGTGCTCGGCGAACCGACCGAGTGAGCCACTGAGGCACCCACTCAGCCCTGAGGGCGATCCCGCGTTGCGGGGTCGCCCTCACTGCGTTGTGGGCCGGCGCTGAACCTTGAAGTTCGGGGAATCCCCCTACACTTGCTACGCTGCCACGGTTGCTGTCCATCGGCCCCCGGGGTCGGCTGCGCCGCTCTCGGCCCTCTGGGTCGCCCGCACGGCCCGGTCGTTCGGGGAGATGACCGGGAGCAACGACAAGTTTTCTGACTGAGGGAGGAAGCTCGGTGCTTTCCGGCTTCATACAAGCGTTCAGGACTCCGGACCTGCGCAAGCGGATCTTTTTCACCCTGTTCATCCTGGTGATCTTCCGTATCGGGTCCTCCATCCCGTCGCCGAACGTGGACGTGCAGGCGATCAACACCTGCCGACAGATGGCGAACGAGGGTAGCCAGGCCGGGCTGTACTCCCTGATCAACCTGTTCTCCGGGGGCGCGCTGCTGCAGCTGGCGATCTTCGCGCTGGGCATCATGCCCTACATCACCGCCTCCATCATTCTGCAGTTGCTGACCGTGGTCGTGCCCCGGCTCGAGGCGCTGAAGAAGGAGGGCGCTGCCGGGCAGAACAAGATCACCCAGTACACCCGGTACCTCACCCTGGTGCTGGCGATCCTGAACTCGACCGCATTCGTCACCCTGGCCGCCTCCGGCCAGCTGTTCCCGACCTGCCCCAGCCCGATCCTGCACAGCACCGAGGTGTTCCCGATCGTGGTCATGGTGCTGGTGATGACCGCGGGCACCAGCCTGGTCATGTGGCTCGGCGAGCTGGTCACCGAGAAGGGCCTCGGCAACGGCATGTCGATCATGATCTTCACCCAGATCGCCGCCACCTTCCCGCAGGCCATGTGGTCGATCAAGATGTCCAAGGGCTGGGTCCCGTTCATCGCGACCATCGTGGTCGGGCTGTTCGTGATGGCCGGGGTCATCTTCGTCGAGCTGGGTCAGCGCCGGATCCCGGTCCAGTACGCCAAGCGGATGGTCGGTCGGCGGATGTTCGGCGGCACCACCACCTACATCCCGCTGAAGGTGAACCAGGCCGGTGTGATCCCGGTGATCTTCACCTCTTCGATGCTCTACCTCCCGGTCCTGTACGCCCAGTTCCGACCCAACGACGCGGCCTCCCAGTGGATCACGGCGAACTTCGTACGCGGCGACCATCCGCTCTACATCACCGTCTTCTTCCTGCTGATCGTGGCCTTCGCGTACTTCTATGTCGCGATCACCTTCGATCCGGTCGAGGTCGCCGACAACATGAAGAAGTACGGCGGCTTCATCCCCGGCATCCGGGCGGGCAAACCGACCGAGAAGTACCTGGGCTACGTGCTGTCCCGGCTCACCTTCCCCGGGTCGCTGTATCTCGGACTCATTGCCCTGCTGCCCACCGTGGCGTTTATCCTGCTGCAAGCGAACCAGAACTTCCCGTTCGGTGGGACGTCGCTGCTGATCATCGTGGGCGTCGGCCTGGACACGGTCAAGCAGATGGAATCCAAGCTGCAGCAGCGCCACTACGAGGGCTTCCTGAAGTGAGCGGACTACTGCCGGTGGCGGCTCCCGCGAGGGACGGGGCTTCTGCACTGACTGAAGGGAACTCCGCATGCGACTGCTGATCATGGGCCCGCCCGGTGCCGGTAAGGGCACCCAGGCCAAGGGGATTGCCGAGCACTACGGCATCCCAGCGATCTCGACCGGCGACATCTTCCGGGCGATCTCGAAGGCCGATGCCGCCACCGCGTCCCCGCTGGCGCTGGAGGTCAAGGAGATCATGAACGCCGGCAAGTACATCTCCGACGAGATCACCAACCAGATCGTCGCCGAGCGGCTGGGCCAGGCCGATGCCGCGCAGGGCTTCCTGCTCGACGGGTACCCGCGTACCGCCGGCCAGGTCGCGGCGCTGGACCAGATCCTCGCGGAGTCCGGCACCCAACTGGACGCGGTGATCTCCCTGGAGGCCGACCAGGACGAACTGGTGGGCCGGCTGCTCAAGCGCGCCGAGATCGAGGGCCGCGCCGATGACAACGAGGAAACCATCCGGGCCCGGCAGCAGGAGTACGTCGAGAAGACCGCCGACCTGATCAAGCTGTACGCCGACCGCGGCCTGCTGGTCGCCGTCGACGGACTGGGCGAGATCGACGAGGTCGCGGCGCGGATCCGGGCCGGCCTGGACCGCGTGGCCGACCGATGAGTCGAGCCGAGCGGTGATCTGGGCGCGCGGGATCGAACTCAAGACTCCGGAGCAGATCAAGCAGATGCGCCGGGCCGGCCTGGTCGTCGCGCGCGCCCTCGACGTCGTCACCCGGGAGGTCACCCCGGGCATTTCCACCGCCGAGCTGGACGCGATCGCAGCCGAGGTGATCGCGTCCGCCGGCGCCGAACCGTCCTTCCTGAACTACGGCGAGCACAACGGCACCGGCGGCTTCCCCGGCGTGGTGTGCCTCTCGGTCAATGAGGAGATCGTCCACGGCATCCCCGGGTCGCGGGTGATCCGGGCCGGCGATCTGGTCTCGGTCGACTGCGGTGCGATCGTCAACGGCTGGCACGGGGACGCCGCGCGGACGGTGCTGTGCCCCGGCGAGGCCGACTCGCAGGTCGTGGCCGAACGCGCCGCGCTCAGTGTCGCCACCCGGGACAGCATGTGGCAGGGGATCGCCGCCGCCCGGCTCGGCGGCCGGGTCACCGACATCGGGGCCGCGGTCGAGGATCACATCGACGGTCTCCGCCTGGGCTACGGGATCGTGGAGGAGTACGTCGGGCACGGCATCGGCTCGGCGATGCACCAGAACCCCGACGTGCCCAACTATCGCGTCCGCGGCCGCGGCCCGCGGATCACCGAGGGAATGTGCCTGTGCATCGAGCCGATGATCACCATCGGCCCCCCGGAGAACCGAACCCTCGAGGACGACTGGACGGTTGTTACCACCAGTGGCCGGGACGCCGCCCACTGGGAGCACGCGATCACCGTAACCAGGCACGGCCTGTGGGTGCTCACCGCCGAGGACGGCGGCGAGCGGATGCTTTCCGAGCTCGGCGTACCTTTCGGACCGCTGGCCGATTGACCTGAGGGCAGAAATGGTCCTTGTGCCTGCTGTGACTCTAACGGCAGAATGCCTGTCACGGAGTGAGTGAACTGGGCGGAATGGGTGTTTTGACCTTCCGTCGGGCTCCGGCCCATTCTGCGTGCAAGGAGGCACGATGACTGAAGCAACGGCTGTACCCGCTGTGGATTATGACAGTCCGGAAATGAGCAAGAAGCGCCGCAGTACCGTCGGTTGGGTGGTCACGCTGGCGTTCTTGGGCCTGGTTTTCGACGGCTACGACCTCGTCGTCTATGGCGCGGTCCTCCCGCGGTTCCTGCTGGGCGAGCCCGGCAATGCCGTGCTCGGTACGCCGCTGACCGCGGCCCAGGCCGGGGTGGTCGGTTCGTACGCGATGATCGGGGTGACCATCGGTGCCCTGGTCGCCGGTACGCTCGGTGACATCATCGGTCGCCGCGGGGTGGTGCTGGGCTCGCTGGCGTGGTTCTCGCTCGGCATGCTGCTCAGTGCCTGGGCCCCGAATGTGACCATGTTCAGCATCTGGCGCGTGGTCACCGGACTCGGCGTGGGTGCCCTGGTGGGCATCACCGGCGCGATCGTCGCGGAGTTCGCCCCGCCGGGGAAGAAGAACCTGGCCACCGCCCTCACCTACGCCGGTGTCCCGGTCGGGTCCTTGCTGTCGGCCCTGCTCGCCATGGGTGTCCTGCCGCCGATGACCGCGCCGATCTCCGCGCACACCCAGGCCTTCCATATCATGTTCAGCATCGGTGCGCTGCCGCTGGTCACCGTCCTTCCGCTGGCGATCTGGAAGATGCCCGAATCGGTGGCCTGGCTCGCCTCCCGGGGCAAGATGGAGAAGGCGAGGCAGGTCTCGCTGAAGACCGGTATCCCGGTCCCGCCCCCGCCGCCGGCCCCGGTGGCGGGCGCGAAGGCCAGCGAGTCCCGGGCCGGCTGGGCCGGACTGTTCTCCTCCTACCTGGTTCCGACCATCCTGATCGGTCTCATCTCCGCCGGCTGCCTGTTGCTGGTCTACTCGCTGAACACCTGGCTGCCCCAGATCATGCAGGGTGTGATGGGTCCGACCGGCGCCCTGGCGCTGCTGCTGGTCCTCAACGGCGGCGCCCTGGTCGGGACGCTGTTCGGCTCGCGCTTCGCCGACAAATACAGCCCGCAGCGGGTCGTGGCCTGGGGGTTCCTGATCGGCGTGCTGTCGATCGGCCTGATCGGACTGGTGGTCTCCACGATCGCGCTGCCCAGTGCCGCTGACATCAAGAAGGGCATCACTGCCGAGGCCGGCGTCGGCATGGTCCTGCTGCTGCTGGTGATCATCGTCTTCGTGGGTGTCGGGACCTCGGGCGTCCAGACGCTGATCTATGCGATGGCCGCGAACTACTACCGGACCAATGTCCGCGCCGCCGGCGTGGCCTGGACCGGTGGCTTCGGCCGGCTCGGTGGTATTGCCGGTCCGATCCTGGGTGGTGTGCTCGCCGCAGCCTTCGCCGCGAACATCGAGTACATCTTCTACGTCCTGGCCGGCATCGCGCTGCTGGCGATGATCTTCACCATCGTGCTGCCGAAACCGAAGACCGAGGCCACCGTGGCCCAGATCAATCCCGCCGCGGCGGCGGTCGCCCCCGCTCCGGTGGAGGCGGTGACGGCGCCTCGGCTGTACGAGACGATCATGGTGGTGGTCGACGAGACCGGGAACGAACTGACCCGCGATCGGGTGACCAAGTTCGTGGCCCTGACCGGCCGCAAGGTGCATCTGGTCTACCTCGCGCCCGAACGGGTCATGGCCGCGGAGGTCAGCGTCAACGATGTGGACATCGACCCGAAGCACGTGGGCGACCTCCAGGAGTACGTCAATCGGGTCAGCAGCCTCGGGATCCCGACCACGGGTCAGGTGCTCTCCGCGACCCTGTTCACCCGCGGCGAAGCCGTGGTCCAGCTGGCGGAGGAACTCCACGCGGATCTGATCATCCTCAACACCGAGGAGGGCGGCCAGCGGGCCAAGGCCGAGCTGGCCGAACAGGTGGCCCGCAGCAACCCGCTGATGGCCGTGCTGATCGCCCGGTCGACCCAGTCCCTGCAGGAGGCCGGACTGTCCTTCGCCAGGTGAGTGGCGCCCGGACCCAGCGCCGCGGGATGCTCCGAGCATCCCGCGGCGCTGTGCTGTCCCAGGGTCGCCGTTGCTGACCCGGTCGGGGCTAGGGTGTGCCGGGGAGTGATGCGTGATGTCGTATTCCGGAGGGCCGTTCCGCCCCGGTGGTCCCTTCGGGGGCGCGGCCGGGGGACCCTCGCCGGCCCCGTTCGCGGGTAATCCGTTCGGGGCGCCCGGTGGGTCCGGGGGCGCGTACGGCGGCGGCTTCGGTGGGCCGCCGCGGTGGACCCCGCCACCGCCGAAGCGCCGTTCGCCGCTGCCGTGGCTGCTCGGCGGGCTCGGTGTCCTGGCCGTGGGTGCCCTGGTCGTGGTGCTGATCCTGCTGAACGGGGGCAGCAGCGGACCGGTCGCCGGCACCACCCCGACCCCGGCCGGTACGCCGCCGGTCACCGCCCCGGCGACCACCCCGACCCGCAGTGTCACCCCCGCGCGTACGCCGACCCCCGCGCGTACGCCGACCCCGACCCCCGCCCCGCGTACGCCCGGGACGACCGGCACCACCGCGCCGACCCCGAGCCCGACCGGGCCCCCGCAGGCACCGCCGATCGACCGGGCGCCGCAGGCCCAGGTCCCGCCCGGCTACGAAACGCTCACCGACAACGCGATGTACCCACTGAGCCCGGCCCGGACGACGTGCGGGAAGCCGGAGAAGTTCACCGGCACCCAGGCCGACCAGGCGATCGTGGAGCGCTACCTCGACTGCGCGCACCGGGTCAACCAGCCGGCCCTGGCCGCACTCGGCGCCCCCGAGCAGCCCCGCGTCGTGGTCTACACCGGCAACATCGAGACCCCCTGCGGCCGCGGCGGCCGGGACCGCGGCTGGGCCGCGCTCTACTGCACCGGCAACGGGGTCGTCTACTACGACGTCGGCCTGGCCGCCAACAGCACCAGCGAGCAGCAGCAGGAGTACCAGGTGCACCTGGCCTTCCATGAGTACGGGCACTACCTGCAGCACCACGCCGGCATCTTCTCTCCGGAGTACTACCGGCAGACCTGGGAGACCGATGCCAATCAGGTCGAGCGCCGCCGCGAACTGCAGGTCGACTGCTTCGGTGGCCTGACGATGGCCGGGGCCGGCCAGTGGTCGACCAGCACCGACAGCAATTGGCAGCGCTGGTTCACCCAGTTCCAGGATTCCCCGACGCACGGGTCCGGACGCAACCGGATCGACTGGATCCGGCGCGGCACCCAGGCCGACACCTATGCCGCCTGCAACACCTGGCGGGCCGCCCCGGCCGCGGTCGGCTGAGCCGCCGGTCGGGAGCCGTTCCCGATGCCGAAAACTTTGATAGCAGCGTTTAGGATAAGCGTGTGCCTCGGGAACAGATCACCACGCAGAAGATCCACGACCACGTCAGCCGGCTGGGGGACCAGCACCCGCCGATTCCGCTGTCGTCGGTCGATCGGACGGTGCACAACCCGCGTCTGGTGCGGGAGCGCTTCGGCCACACCTTCGACTACCTCGCCCGCGTCGAGCTCGAGGTGGACCGCAATGTCCTCGAGCTGCTGACCCTCCTCCCGGAGGTCCGCGAGGTTGACCGCTACTTCTACGAGGACGTCTGGCAGCCGCAGGAGATCCAGCACGGCATCATCCTGGACCAGGTCCAGCAGGACCTCGGCATGCCGGCGGCCGAACCGCTGCTCGAGGTGCCGTTCAACATGAAGGTGCTCGGCGCCCTGGCGCACATGAGCCCGGTGCAGGACATCGCCCGCTGCATGTACTACCTCACCGGCGCCAGCACCGAGCGGCAGGCGACCCTGGCGTACAACGACCTGGCCCGCTACCTCAAGGAGATGGGCGAGCACGAGCTGGCCGTCTCGGTGATCGGCCAGATCAAGCGCCAGGAGCCCGGCCACTTCGCCTTCTACCAGATGTCGGCGACCCAGATCCTCACCGACGGCACCCTGAAGCCGTGGCAGATCTGGACCATCCGCTCGCTGCGCGACTACTCCTACCAGCTGGTCGGGGTCGACGGGAAGAAGGAGTACCTCGGCGACATGGGCGGGGTCGTGGTCCAGCTGGGGCTGGAGGACGAACTGGAGACCTACGCCAAGGACATCGGCCGGCTCGAGGCGCGCATCCTGTGGGCCAACAAGAACGGCATGGAGTTCCCGCCCTACTTCCTGCGCGCGCTGAAGGAGTCGGTGGACTACTACCGCGAGGTCGGCATCGATCGCGGTCAGATCACCACCGCCGCCTGAACCGCCAACTGCCCGAATCAGCACGCACAACGCCCCGTCCGGACCACCGGGCGGGGCGTACGCATGCGCGGGCACTATACCCGGATTTGAGTCAGTGCGGAATCAGGCTTAGACTGTCGTGTCGGTCACCTGTGCCGGTGATCGTTTCTGCGTTCAAGTTGGCAGACAGGATTTCAGTCCTCACAACAGATTGAGAGTACATGTCGAAAAAAGAAGGATTCCTCGAGATGGAGGGCACCGTGGTCGAGGCTCTGCCCAACGCGATGTTTCGCGTTGAGTTGGAGAACGGCCACAAGCTGCTTGCCCAGATCAGCGGCAAGATGCGTCAGCACTACATCCGCATCCTTCCCTCCGACCGGGTCGTGGTGGAGATCTCTCCGTACGACCTGAACCGCGGACGCATCGTCTACCGGCACCGGTAATCCGACTCCCCAGGCATGCCACGACATGGGTCCGGCATGCCTCCGCCCACAAGAAAGGTCGCTCGAATGAAGGTTCAGCCGAGCGTCAAGAGGATCTGCGAGAAGTGCAAGGTGATCCGCCGCCACGGTGTGGTTCGGGTCATCTGCGACAACCCGCGGCACAAGCAGCGCCAGGGCTGAGCCCCGGCGTACGCCCGGCGCCTCGCAGGCGTCACTTGACAAGTTCATAGAACATCACAACTGAACACTCACCCAGGTGATGCCAATCCTCCGGACCCAGCAGTGGGCGCGGAGGGCCTACCCCCGGTCGGAGGCCGGGGCCGTCGCAGGATCAGCGAGCTGATCGCCACGGCGGATGCATCACCTCATGACACCTCCGCGATCCGTTTCCCGGGCCACCCGTACGCGGTGCGCCCGGCGACCAGTTGGAACCTGGTCCCCGGATCGTCCATGAAGGGAAACGCCACATGGCACGCCTTATCGGTGTCGACCTCCCGCGCGAGAAGCGCCTGGAGGTCGCCCTGACCTATGTTTTCGGCATCGGTCGCACCCGCGCCCAGGAGACCCTGGCGAACACCGGGATCAGTGGGGACATCCGCGTCAAGGATCTCACCGAGGATCAGCTGGTCCAGTTGCGTGACTGGATCGAGTCGAACTACCAGACCGAGGGTGATCTCCGTCGCGAGATCGCCGCGGACATCCGGCGCAAGATCGAGATCGGCTCCTACCAGGGCCGCCGTCACCGCGCCGGACTGCCCGTCCATGGCCAGCGCACCCGCACCAACGCGCGTCAGCGCAAGGGCAAGCGCAAGCCGGTCGCCGGCAAGAAGAAGTGATCGTCACTTCCCTGACCTCGCGTACTCACTGAAACCAGGAGAACAAGCAAGCTTATGGCTACTGCAGGCCGTGGCGGTGCGAAGAAGATCCGCCGCAAGGAAAAGAAGAATGTGGTTGCCGGCCAGGCCCACATCAAGTCCACGTTCAACAACACCATCATCTCGATCACGGACCCGACCGGTCATGTGATCTCCTGGGCCTCCGCCGGCACCGTCGGCTTCAAGGGGTCCCGCAAGTCGACCCCCTTCGCCGCGCAGATGGCAGCCGAGGCCGCGGGTCGTCGCGCCATGGAACACGGCATGAAGAAGGTCGACGTGTTCGTCAAGGGCCCCGGCTCCGGCCGCGAGACCGCGATCCGTTCGCTGACCGCGATCGGCCTGGAGGTCAACGGAATTTCCGATGTGACCCCGGTGCCGCACAACGGTTGCCGTCCGCCCAAGCGCCGTCGCGTCTGAGCCGAAAGGAGACTGAACCATGGCTCGTTACACCGGTCCCATGACCAAGAAGTCGCGTCGTCTGGGTGTTGACCTGGTCGGTGGCGACAAGGCTTTTGAGCGCCGTCCGTACCCCCCGGGTGTCCACGGTCGCGGTCGCAGCAAGGATTCTGAGTACTCGCTGCAGATGCGCGAGAAGCAGAAGGCCCGTTTCGCCTACGGCGTGATGGAGAAGCAGTTCCGTCGCTACTACGAGGAAGCCCACCGGGTTCCCGGCAAGACCGGCGACGCGCTGCTGCAGATCCTGGAGTCCCGGCTGGACAACGTGATCTACCGCGCCGGCTTCGCCGCCACCCGCCGCCAGGCCCGTCAGTTGGTCGTGCACGGCCACTTCCTGGTCAACGGTCACAAGGTGAATATCCCCTCCTACCGGGTCTCGGCCCACGACATCATCGATGTCAAGGAGAAGTCGCTGAACCTGCACCCGCTGGTCGTCGCCCGCGAGACCCACGGCGAGCGTTCGGTGCCGGCCTGGCTGGACGCCCGTCCGGAGCAGATGCGGATCCTGATCCACCAGCTGCCCACCCGCGAGCAGATCACCATCGACGTTCAGGAACAGCTGATCGTCGAGCTCTACTCGAAGTGACCCCGGCCGCTCACTGAAGCCACGCCCGGGCCGAGGCAGGCTGCCTCGGCCCGGTGCCCCGGGGCGTCCGCGGACGCCCCCGAGCCCGCGGGAAGACCTCGTGGGTTTCACTCATTCGCGCCCTCAGATAGCGGTGGGTGCGGAAAGGAATCAACAATGCTCATTGCCCAGCGTCCGACGTTGACCGAAGAGGTCGTGCACGAGTTCCGTTCCCGGTTCATCATCGAACCGCTGGAGCCGGGCTTCGGGTACACCCTCGGCAACTCGATGCGGCGTACGCTGCTGTCGGCGATCCCCGGTGCC
The DNA here is from genome assembly GCF_000423085.1 of Granulicoccus phenolivorans DSM 17626 = NBRC 107789 = JCM 15570. Lineage (GTDB taxonomy): Bacteria > Actinomycetota > Actinomycetes > Propionibacteriales > Propionibacteriaceae > Granulicoccus > Granulicoccus phenolivorans. The sequence goes on from NZ_KE383974.1 coordinate 90,908, forward strand.
TCGATCACGAGCATCAAGATCGACGGTGTGCTGCACGAGTTCTCCACCATCGAAGGCGTGGTCGAGGATGTCACCGAGATCATCCTGAACCTGAAGAGCCTGGTCGTGTCCTCCGAGGAGGACGAGCCGGTCGTGATGTACCTGCGCAAGGCCGGTGCCGGCGCGGTGACAGCGGCCGACATCGCCCCGCCCGCCGGTGTCGAGGTGGCCAACCCCGAGCTGCACATCGCCACGCTGAACGAGAACGGCAAGCTGGAGATGGAACTGGTCGTCGAGCGCGGCCGCGGTTACGTGTCCTCGCTGCAGAACAAGTCCGCCGAGGGCGAGATCGGCCGGATCCCGGTCGACTCGATCTACTCCCCGGTGCTCAAGGTCTCCTACAAGGTGGAGGCGACCCGCGTCGAGCAGCGTACCGACTTCGACAAGCTGATCGTCGACGTCGAGACCAAGCCGGTGATGCAGCCCCGCGACGCCGTGGCGTCGGCGGGCAAGACCCTGGTCGAGCTGTTCGGGCTGGCCCGGGAGCTCAAGCCGGAGGCCGAAGGCATCGAGATGGGCCCCTCGCCGATGGACGAGCAGCTCGCTGCCGACCTGGCGATGCCGGTGGAGGACCTCAACCTCACCGTGCGCTCGTACAACTGCCTCAAGCGCGAGGGCATCCACACGGTGTCCGAGCTGGTCTCCCGCTCCGAGCAGGACCTGCTGGACATCCGCAACTTCGGTTCCAAGTCGATCGACGAGGTCAAGCAGAAGCTGGCCGAGATGGATCTGTCGCTGAAGGATTCCGGCCCCGGCTTCGATCCGCTGTCCAGCATCGGCGGTTACGACGACGAGGACGGCGACTCGGACTTCGCCGAGACCGAGCAGTACTGATTCCGCCACTTCTGACCAACCTGGAGAAGAACAATGCCCAAGCCCACCAAGGGTCCCCGTCTCGGCGGAACGCCCGCGCACGAGCGGATCATCCTGGACAACCTCGCCAGCCAGCTGTTCGAGCACGGCAAGGTCGTCACCACTGAGACCAAGGCGAAGCGGGTCCGTCCGCTGGCCGAGAAGCTCATCACCAAGGCCAAGCGCGGCGACCTGCACGCGCGCCGGCTGGCCGCGACCCACATCCGTGACAAGGGCGTCCTGCACGTCCTGTTCGCCGAGATCGGCCCGGCCGTCGCCGAGCGCGAGGGTGGCTACACCCGGATCACCAAGCTCGGCCCGCGCAAGGGCGACAACGCCCCGATGGCGCTGATCGAGGTCGTCACCGAGGCCGTGGTGAAGAAGGACGGCAAGAAGTCCGACGTCGCCAAGGCCGCCCAGGCCGAGGCCGCCGAGGCTGCTGAGGCCGCCGAAGCCCCCGCCGAGGTGCAGACCGGCACCGAGGAGTACGGCGCCGACTCCTACCGCGGCAACACCCCGCCGGAGGGTTTCGACGTCAAGGGCAATGAGAACTCGATGAAGTTCCACACCCCCGAGTCGCCCTGGTACGCCCAGACCGAGGCCGAGGTGTGGTTCAACTCCGCCGAGGCCGCCCAGGCTGCCGGCTTCATCAACGCGGTGAAGGAAGAGCGCACCGACGCCGAGGAAGCTGCCGCCGAGGATGCCGAGGCCAAGGCCGAGGAGCTCAAGGCGGAGAAGGCTGCCGAGGCCACCGCGGTCGATCCCGACGCCGAGGCCGGCGACAAGTGAGTCGCTGACCCTCGTCCCGCTCCGACGCCCGTCCCTGTTCGCAGGGGCGGGCGTCGTTGCATGTCCGGCTCGCGGCGGACGCCGAGCGCCGAAGATACGGTCCGTCCACAAATCGTGGGACGGGTGAATTCAGGGCAGCGATGCTAACTTCAAAGTGCCTGCAGGCATCCCGATTGACCGATCCCGGTCCCCTCCCGACGACGATCTGCGTCGCCGGTTGATCGCATCCGCCTTCCCTTCCCGGAATCCACCCTGGAGCCTGTCATGGACGACATCATCGAATTTCCTCCCGAACCCCAGTACACCGGCCGTTACCTGTTGGTCGGCCGCCCCGACGAGGCGAGCGCCACCACCAAGGACCTGAAGCGGGGTGCCGGGCTGGAGGTCGCCTCCTCCCTGGACTTCGAGGCCCAGCAACTCGTCCCCGAGGACCTCGCCGGCGCCGACGGCGTCTTCCTCAATGAGATCGGGATCACCGTCCTCTCCGCGGCGGCCGACCCCGATGCCATCGGCAAGGCCGTGGGCCTGTCCAGCTTCGCCGAGGGCATCCCCGGCGATCTGGTCGGTCCGATCGCCGAGCCGGAGCAGTACGTCTACGCGCTGGATCCCGACCTGGACTATGTCCGCGGCTTCCGGGATGCCGCGAACGCGCTCGCCGACCGGCTGCTGGACGGCCAGCAGCCGGCCTTGACCCCCGATGCCGAGGCCGGCCCGGTGCTGGTGCGGCCCCGGATCCCGATCCTGACCCCCGCGGCGACCTGGGGCCTGAAGGCCTGCAAGGTGGTGCGCCCGATGCTGCCGCTGGTGACCCAGCCCTACACCGGCCGGGGCATCCGGGTGGCGGTGCTGGACACCGGAATGGACCTGACCCACCGCGACTTCGCCGGGCGGACCATCCGGACCGCCAGCTTCGTGCCCAACGAGACCGTCGATGACCGCAACAGCCACGGCACCCACTGCATCGGCACCTCCTGCGGGCCGCGTACCCCCAAGGATCCCGCGGTGGACCGGTACGGGATCGCCTACGAGGCGGAGATCTGGGCCGGGAAGGTGTTGTCGAATGCCGGTTCGGGTCAGGACGGCTGGATCCTCGCCGGGATCAACTGGGCGGTCGCCAACGGCTGCCAGGTGCTCTCGATGTCCCTGGGCGCCCCGGTCCCGATCGGCAGCACCGGCTATCCGGCCTCCTACGAGGCGGCCGCCCGGGCCGCGCTGCAACGGGGCTGCCTGATCGTGGCGGCGGCCGGCAACGACTCCAGCAACGGGCTGCGTCCGGTCTCCCGTCCGGCGAACTGTCCCTCCATCCTGGCGGTCGCCGCGGTGGGGGAGAACCTGCAGCGGGCCCCCTTCTCCAATGTCGGGATGTACGCCCCGCACGGCAGCATCGACATCGCCGGTCCCGGGGTCGGTGTCCTGTCCGCGGTGCCCGGTGGTGGCTACGGCACCAAGTCGGGCACCTCGATGGCCACCCCGCACGTCGCCGGGGTGGCCGCCCTGTACGCCCAGTCCAACCCCACCTATCGCGGGGCGGCGCTGTGGCAGGCGCTGACCTCCCGGGCCCAGGCGCTGCCCAACCAGCCGGCCGCGCACGTCGGGGCCGGGCTGGTGCAGGCCCCGGCGGTGGTCCGGGTCTATCCGCCGCTCAACCCCGCCGAGCAGGACGCGACCGGCGACAATAAGTCGACCGTCGATGCGGGCAGCGCATCGGCCGCGACCAAGGATTGAGCGAAAGGACACTCATGTCAGCACCGGATCAGCCGCGGCGCTATATCGTCACCGCGCATGATCTGCCCGCAGCGGTGTCGGCGGCCCAGGCCGCCGGCGCCGTCGTCGGCGATCGGATGGACACCCTCGGCATCTTCGTGATCACCGCGACCGCGGAGATCGCCGCCCGGGTCGCGCAGTCGCCGGCGGTGTCGGCGGTCGAGCCCGAGGGCGAGATGACCACTCAGTGAGGGAGCGTGCGCTGATGGACATCCGCACTTAATCCGCCCGAAACAGAACCGCCCTAGTTTTGGGCCATGACCAAGCAGGGCTTCTCGGTGGACCCGTTCATCGGGTGCGAGCCGACCGAACTGCGCGAGCAGGCCGGGCTCGCGGCCACCTGGTGGAGCCCGAAACCCCAGATCGGCAACACCCACCCCGGAGCCGGCTATCCGTTCGGGATGGTCTCGGCGTGCGCGTACTCCGGGGCCTACCCGACCGGGTACGGCCGCTTCGATCTGGCCACCGAGGGCGTCCCGGCGGCCCTGTTCGACTCCCAGCTCGCCTCCGGGTTCACCCACTTCCAGCAATCGGGCACCGGGGCCATCCGCAAGTACTACAACTACCTGCGGGTGACCCCGATGCTGGACCCGCTGGACCAACTCGGCACCCGCTGGCCGCTGCACCGGGAGCAGGCCGCGCCGGGGTGGTACGCCGCCCGGCTCGGTGACCCCGCGGCCGGCGCCGGCGGCATCGGCTGCGAACTCACCGTCGGCCCGACCAGTGCGGTGCACCGCTACACCTTTCCCGCCCATCAGCAGGCCCGGATCGTGATCGACTTCTCCCACGGCGGGCTGACCATTCCCTACGGGGTCACCACCCCGCTGCGGTCCCATCTGGAGGTCGTCGATGCCACCGCCGCGGCCGGCGAGATCGTCGTGGAGGGGGTGCCGCTGGCGGCGTACCTGGACTGCTCGGCCGAGGACTGGCGCTGTCAGCTGTGGTACGACCGGCGCCGGATGCCCGGCGGGACCCGGCTCGACTTCGACGCGATCCGCCCGACGACGCTGCGTCCGTTCGGGGTGATCTTCAGCGGACCCGCCGAAGCCGGGCGCGCGGTCGAGCTGCGGATCGGGTTCTCCCTGCGCGGGATCGAGCGGGCCGAGCAGAACCTGCACCGCGATGTCGGCGTCCGGGCCGGGGCGTACGCCGATCGGCGTGCGCAGACCGAGCAGGTCTGGGCCGACCACCTCGGTCGGGTCCGGACCGAGTCGGGGGACCCCGACCGGGACACCGTCTTCGACACCGCGCTCTACCACAGCCTGATCAAGCCGTGCGTGGCCATCGACGAGTCGCCCTGGTCCGGCGAGGACGGGCCGTTCGCCTTCGACCTGTGCACGATGTGGGACATCTATCGCACCCAGCTGCCGCTGATCGCGACCATCGCGCCCGAGCGGGCCGTCGAGATCGCCCGGGCGCTGGTCACCGTCGCGGTCGAGGAGGGGAACTTCCCGATCGGCTACCGGATGGCCCGCGGGGCCGACCGGTTCTCCCGCCAGGGCAGCGCGCTGGCACACACCTTCCTCGCCGAGCTGTCGGTGAGCGGGGTGTCCGGCATCGACTGGGAACTCGCGCTGACCATGATGGCCACCGATCTGCGCCGCGATGTGGGCGAGGAGTTCCTGCGCCACGGCGTCGCCGAACCGATCACGCACACCCTCGACCTGGCCTACGGCTACTACTGCACCGCCCGGGTCGCCGAACGGGTCGGGGACAACTCCCTGGCCCGCGAACTGCTCGGGTACGCCGGGCGCTGGCGCAACGCCTTCGACCCCGACGGGCAACTGCTGCGCGCCTCCACGTTCTACGAGGGCACCCGGTGGAACTACTCCTTCCGGCTGCTGCACGAGATGTCCGGCCGGATCGCGCTGGCCGGCGGGGAACACCGCTTCGTCCGGCTGCTGGACCGCTTCTTCGGGTTCGGTGGCCGTCCCGTCCGGGCACCCGGGGTGGATCCCGGGCCGGAGGAGTTGGCCGCTGGGTACCGGCTGGGACGCTTCCAGGGGCTCAACAACGAGCCCGACATGGATGCCCCCTGGGCCTACACCTACGCCGGCCGCCCGGACCGGACCGCCGAGATCGTCCGGGCCGCGGTGGCGTACCGGTTCGGCACCGGCCGGGGCGGGCTGCCGGGCAACGACGACTCCGGGGGACTCAGCTCCTGGTACGTGTGGGCCGCGCTGGGCCTGTTCCCGGTCGCCGGGCAGGACCTGTTCCTGCTGCACGCCCCCCAGGTGGCGTACGCCCGCCTCGACCTGGCCGGCACCGAGGTGACCGTGGAGGTGACCGACCCGCAGCCGCCGGATCCGGAGGGCGCGACCCGGCAGATCGCCGCGGTGCACTGGCGCGGCCGTCCGCTGCCGCAGACCTGGCTGACCGGGGCGGACCTGCGCCGCGGCGGCACCCTGCGGATCGAACTGTCCGAACAACCCACCGGCTGGGGGCGCGACGTCCGTCCGCCCGATGCCTTCACCCCGACCCGGAGGTAGTCCCATGACTCAGCGTCGTCTTGTCATTGTCGTCCGCGCCGATCCGGTGATCTGTGGTCACTCCGGGGAGGCCCGCAACCTGGCCGAGGCCGCGCTGGACCGCGGCTACGACGAGGTCCGCATCCTGACCTGGCCGATCCAGCGGCTGCAGGAGTGCGGCCTGCCGCTGAAACCGCTGGACTCGATCCTGCCCTACCGCGCCGGGATCATTGTCGAGCGGCCCGACCCGATCGGGGACTACAAGGTGCCCGACGGACGCTACCTGACCGGACTGACCGGGCGGCTGGTGGAACTGTTCACCGACGGCGTCGCGACCCTGGCGCTGTCGCTGTACCTGAGCCCGCACACCGTCGCGGTCAGCGATGCGGTCCGGGTCGCCCGCGACACCGGCCTGCCGGTCAACGTGATCACCGCCGCCGAGGCGGTCGGCAGCGACATCACCAACGTGGTCCGCAACGCCGCCGCGCAGGGTCGCTTCGGGGCCGCCGCCCACCTGCTGACGACGTATCTGTCCAGCGACCACTGCCTGGCGGTCTCGGCGTACACCCGCGACCTCATCGTCGCTGCCGCCGCCGAGGTGGATCACGGCCTGGGCACCGACTACGCCCGCCGCTGCGGCGAGCGGATCGAGATCTCCTACCCGGCGATCGACACCGCCGCCTTCCTGGACCTGGCGAGCGAGGAGACCCATCGACGACTCGCGGGCCGCGGGCTGGCCCCGGAGGGCTATCTGCTGTTCCTGTCCCGACTCCAGGCGGCCAAGGGGGTCGACGACCTGATCGACGCGTACGCCGGGTCCCGGGCCAAGGACCGGGTCGTACTGGTGATCGCCGGGCGCGGACCGGCCGCCGCCGAGTTGCGCGCGCGGGCCGCAGCGACCGGACTGGGGGAGCGGATCCGGTTCCTCGACGATGTCGACGACGCCGAGAAGGCCCACCTGATGGCCGGCTGCGCGGCGTACGCCCTGCCGAGCAAGCCGACCACCGAGTTCGTGGAGACCTTCGGGATCGCCCCGGTGGAGAAGATGCTCACCGGCGGCGGACCGGTGATCACCACCGATACCGGCGGGATCCCCGAGGCGGTCGGCTCCTGCGGGCTGATCCACGCCCCCGGGGACGTCGCCGCGCTGCGTACGCTGATCGACCACGCGGTGTGCGACCTCAGCCCCGAGGAACGGACCCAACTGGCGCTGCGCGCCCGCACCCACGCGCTGCAGTTCGACCGGGCCGCGATCTTCGGTCGGATCCAGGATCTGGTCGACGCCGCGGCCGCCGAACGGGAGGCCCTCGCCGGCTGACCGAGGGGGGCGGCTAGGCTGTCCGCGTGTCCAGCACCGAACCGACCCCCGCGTCGCCACTGCGCATCGCGCAGCTGGCCAACCTGGTGGGCCCCGTCTCCGGCGGCATGCGGCAGGCGATCAACTCGCTGGGTGTCGGCTATGCCGAGCAGGGCCACGAGCGGATCGTGGTGATCCCCGGGGAGCACGACCGGGAGACCGAGACCGAGCACGGCATCGTGGTCGAGGTCGGCTCCCCGAAGATCCCCGGCTACACCTATCGCCTGATCTGGCAGCCCTGGAAGGCCGTCGACGTGCTGAAGCGGTTCCGGCCCACCAGCGTCGAGGTCTCCGACAAGTGGACGCTGTCGCCGGTCGGCCGCTGGGCCCGGCGGCGGGGGATCGGGTCAGCCCTGTTCAGCCACGAACGACTCGACCGGATGGCCTCGATGTTCCTGCGACGCCAGTTCGGCGTGGAAACCGTGATCGGCGGGCTGAACCGGCGGCTGGCCCAGGAATTCGACGCCGTCGTGGTCACCTCCCAGTTCGCCGCCGACGAGTTCGCCAACACCGGGGCGAATCTGATCAAGGTGCCCCTGGGGGTCGACCTGGAGACCTTCCGCCCCGAGGTCGGAACGCCGGACGACGACGGGGTGCTGAAGCTGTGCTATGTGGGCCGGCTCTCGCACGAGAAGAGCCCGCAACTCGCGATCAGCGCCGCGGTCGAGGTCCACCGCCGGGGCATCCCGATGCGGATGGACGTCTACGGCACCGGTCCGGACCTGGCCGAGCTGCAGGAGATCGCCGAGGACGCCCCGGTCATCTTCCACGGCTACGTCGACGGCCGCGACGAGGTCGCCAAACGGTACGCCGCCGCGGACATCTCGCTGTCGGTGTGCCCGGCCGAAACCTTCGGCCTGGCCGTCCTGGAGGCCCTGGCCTGCGGTACGCCGGTGGTCACCTCCGACCGCGGCGGAGCCCGGGAACTGGTCGACAACACCTGCGGCGAATGGGCCTACCCCGATCCGATCTCACTGGCCGACGCGATCGAGCGGATGCGCGCGCGACCGGTGGCCGAGACCCGGGCCGCCGCCCGCGCCCGCGCCGAGCAGTACTCCTGGTCCCGCAGCGTGGCCGCGATGCTGGCCATGCACGCCCGACTGGCCGAAACTCATCCTGGGAGGGACCGATGAACAAGCCGTGGCGTGTGCTGGGCCGGCTGTGGCCGGTGGGGGTGGTCGCCGGCATCGCGATCCCGGTCTTCGCGCGAGCCCCGCGACCCGAACCGGTGACCCCGGACGGGGTGCGGACGATCGAGGACGCGGTCACCGAATCCCGCGGCAGCGGGCTGAGCGGGTGGGCCCTGGTCGACCATGTGCAGCAGTTGACCCATCGCAAGTTCGCCAGCTACTCGATCCTGACCCCCTGGGAATCACCCGCGGTCGCCTTCCGCAACAGCCGGGGCAACCCGAATCAGTACAACGGTGCGCTCAACGAGATCCTGAACCGGCTCGGGCTGCAGACCGAGCTCGTCTTCGCGTCCCGGGTGCGGTCGCAGAATCGGCCCTGGTGGCGGGTCGGGCATGTGTGGGTCCGCGTCCGGATCGATCGGGTGACTCGCGACGTGGATGCCGGCACTGTGGACGGGGGAGCGGGCAAGGTCGATTTCGTCCCGCTCACCCAGGTTCGCCGCTTCCGTCGCCTCACCTACCTGAACACCTCGGTGGTGTGGTCGCTGCTGGCGGCGTACCAGGTCTGGCGGAGCATTCTGCTGCGGCAGCCGCTCCCGGCCTGGACGCACCATCCCCTCGGCCAGCCGGTCGCGGAGTAGCGCACACACAGGGCCGACAACGACACAGGGCCGAACCCGAAGGTTCGGCCCTGCGTGTTCGGTGCCTCGGATCAGATCGCCGGAGCGGTCTTCGCCTTGGCCAGCCGGTCGTTGACGTCGTCCCAGTTGATGATGTCCCACCACGCGGTGACGAAGTCGGCCTTGACGTTCTTGTACTGCAGGTAGAAGGCGTGCTCCCACATGTCCAGCAGCAGCACCGGAACCTGACCGACCGGGACGTTGCCCTGGTGGTCGAAGACCTGCAGCAGGTTCAGCCGAGCACCCAGGGTGTCCCAGGCGAGCACGGACCAGCCGGAGCCCTGGACGCCCAGCGCGTTCGCGTTGAACTGCTTCTTGAAGTTGTCGAAGTTGCCGAAGAACTCGTCGATCGCGGTGCCGGCGTCACCGGTGGCGTTGCCGCCACCGTTGGGGCCCAGGTTCTTCCAGAACACCGAGTGGTTGATGTGGCCGCCGAGGTTGAACGCGAGGTCCTTCTCCAGCTTGTTGATGTTGGCGAAGTCGCCGGCCGCACGAGCCTCTTCGAGCTTCTCGACCGCGGTGTTGGCGCCCTTGACGTAGGTGGCGTGGTGCTTGGAGTGGTGCAGCTCCATGATCTCCGGGGCAATCGCCGGGGCCAGGGCGTTGTAGTCGTAATCGAGATCGGGCAGAACGTAGGTCATCGTGACTCCCTCGTGCGTGAACTGAGCGGTTCGGCCAACGATGGCAGAACCTGGATGGTGTACCTGGGTCTTTATACCGTCAGTGGAAACCCGACGGCAGGTAAGGTTCAGCTAAGTTCGTCCTTGATGTTCTCCGCGCGGTTCTTGATGTCCTTGCCGGCGTCCTTGACCTGCTCGCCCACCTGCTTGGCCGAGCCCTCGCGCTGATCGGCGCGGCCCTCGCCCTCCAGGCGCTCGTTGCCACTGGCGGCGCCGGCGGCCTCCTTGGCCTTGCCGCCGAGCTTCTGCGCCTCGTTCTGAATCTTGTCACCGAGTCCCATGGCATGTCCTTTCTTGGTGATTGCTGAACCCCACGCTAACAATTCCGTCCGCACGGGTCAGCGGGAGGGGTGCACCGCCAGCACCCGGAAGCCCTTCGCCGAGGCCACCCGGGCGCAGGCGTACCCCTGCTCGACCAGCCAGCGCTGCAGCGAATCCGCGCCGAGATTCTTCCCGACGACCAGGTACGCCACCCCCTGCGGGGTCAGCCGGGCCAGCCAATGCAGCAACATCGCATGCAGGGCCGGCTTGCCGATCCGGATCGGCGGGTTGGACCAGATCTGGTCGTAGCGCCGGTCCTCGGCAACGGCTTCGGGGATGAGCGGGTGAACCCGGTCCCCGAGCCCGTACGCCGCGGCATTGCGCGCACACAGCGCCAGGGCGCGCTCATTCGTGTCGACCGCGTCGATCTCGGCCCGCGCATTCTCCCGGGCCAGGGCGATCGAGATCGGCCCCCACCCGCAGCCGAGATCGAGGATCCGCAGCGCCCCGGTCGGCGGGTCGAGCTCGCGCAGCAGGACCGCGGTGCCCAGGTCGAGGCCGTCGCCGGAGAAGACGCCGTTGGCGGTGGTGAACTCGTAGTCGCGATCCCAGATCCGGGCGGTGACGGTGCGGGTCCGCAGGTCGCCGGTCGGGGTGATGAAGTAGTGGTCCCCGGGCTGTGCCGGTTCGGGCTGAGTGGGTTCAGTCATGCTGGCCTCCGAGTTCGGCGGGATCGCGGAAGGAACGGGCGCGGGCCGAGCGCTCGGCCCACTGCTGCGCGGGCGGATAGCCGACCTCTTCCAGGCACAACCCGTGGGCCGGCATCACGAATACCGACCCCGCCCGGGCCGGGGCCGCGGCGGTCCGCTCCAGCCAGGCCCGGTCGCGGCGGCCCGAGCCGACCGCCACCATCGCGCCCATCAACGAGCGGACCATCGAATGGCAGAACGCGTCGGCGCGCACGGTGAACTCGATCAGCCCGCTCGGGACGCGCTCGGCCTGCAGGTCCAGCAGGGTCCGGATCGTGGTGGCCCCGTCGCGGCGCTTGCAGAACGGGGCGAAATCGCGCAGCCCGAGCAGGGTGGTCGCGGCCTCGTTCATCGCGGCCACATCCAGCGGGCGGGTGGCCACCACTGATCCCCGGCGCAGCGGATCGGGGGCGCCGGTGTCGTCGAGGCGATAGATATAGCGTCGCCAGATCGCGGCGAAGCGGGCATCGAAGCTGTCCGGGACGACGGTGACCGCGCGCACGACCAGGTCGTCGGGCAGCACCCGGGCCAGCCGGCGCCGCAGGTGCTCCGGGTCGCGGTCGGCGGGCAGCTCGAGATGGGCCACCTGGCCGCGGGCATGCACCCCGGCGTCGGTCCGCCCGGCGCAGGTGAGCGGGGTGGGCTCGGTCAGCCGCAGCACCCGCGGGATCCATTCCTCCAGGACGCCCTGCACGGTCCGCAGCCCGGGCTGGGCGGCCCAGCCGGAGAAGTCGCGGCCGTCGTAGGCGATGTCCAGGCGCCACCGGGTCATCGGCGCCGCCGGTAGGTGAGATCGACGATGTCGCGGCCCTCGGCGATCCCGCGGGCCTCGAACTTGGTGATCGGCCGTTCGGCGAAGCGGGGTGCCCAGCCGCCCGCGCCGGCGTACGCATTGATCAGGTCGGGGTGCTCATCCAGCGTCTGGCGGCAGTGTTCGGCGTAGTCGGCCCAGTCGGTCGCGATCCGCCAGCAGCCGTCCGGGGTGAGCCGGGAGGCGACCAGCGCGCCGAACTCGGCGGAGACCAGGCGCCGCTTGTGGTGCCGGGCCTTGTGCCAGGGATCGGGGAAGAACGTCCACAACTCGGTGATCGAGCCCGGCGCGAACAGCTCCCGCAGTCCCTCGACCCCGTTCGCGTCGAGCAGGCGGACATTGTCGGCCCCGACCTCGCGCAGCTTGATCATCGTGGAGGCCAGCATCGGTCGGAACACCTCGAAGGCGACGTGATCGCGTTCGGGATGGGCGGCCGCCAGCGGCGCCAGGGAATCGCCGCCGCCGCAGCCGATCTCCACGATCAGGGGCGCCTCGCGGCCGAACACCTCGGGCCACGCGATCCGGGTCCCCGGCGCGATCGAGGTGGAGGTCTCCTCCCGCGGCACCGGAATCACCCAACGACCGCGTTCGGCCCAGGCCTTCGCCTGCGAGTCGTTCATCCGGGTCGAGCGGCGTACGAAGGACACCACCTGGCGGTGCGGGCGGGCGGTACGCGGCTGGTTCACGACCGATCAGTCTAGATCCGGGCGCCAGGCTCAGCGAGTCTGCGGCGGGTGTCCGGGACGGAAGGACCGTTTCGATGTTCTCACGTGTCGGGCGGTTCAGTCAGCGGCAACTTCGGCGGGCTCGATTCGCGATGAGAACATCGAAACGGCGGTTTCGGCCGGTAGCCCTGCCTCAGCGCCGGGGGAAACCCTGAACCGGCACCGAGATCGGCCCGGCTCCGGAACACCCGGCCCGGCCCGCACGCTCAATTGATGTACGCCCAACCTCGGAGGTCCGTCATGAAGGCACTGCTCAACATCATCTGGCTGGTCACCGGCGGGATCTGGCTCGCCCTCGGCTACTTTCTCGCCGGCATCGTCGCCTGCATCTTCATCGTCACCATCCCCATCGGCATCGCGTCCTTCCGGATGGCCCGGTTCGCGCTGTGGCCCTTCGGGCGTACGGTGATCGAACGCCCCCGCTCCGGGGCGATGTCGGCGGTGGCCAATGTGATCTGGTTCGTCGTGGCCGGGCTGTGGCTGGCCATCGGGCACATCACCACCGCGGCGGCCCAAGCGGTGACCATCGTCGGCATCCCGTTGGCGCTGGCCAATCTGAAGATGATCCCGGTGACCTGTTTCCCCTTCGGCAAGGAGATCGTCGATTCCGACCGGGTCCCCGCCGGCAGCAACGAGCTGTTCTCCATCTGAATCCGACCCGGCGACCCACCCGGACAAATCCCTCATCGAGGGCCCGGGGGGTCGATGGGCGGAGCCCGTGTGCGGTTCCCCACACTTGCCGGTACTCTGGCGATGCCTTTTCCGCCCGGAAAGGGTGGAACGGTCTGCGTGCGGGCCCAGCTGTCGCTAGGTTGCGTTACGCATTCATCGACGTGGTCGAGACGACAACGACGCGCGTGATCCAAGGAGGGACATGTCCACCGAGCCCGCAGTTCTCCATGTCGGGGACAAGCAGCTTGAACTGCCGCTGACCACCGCCACCGTCGGCAACAGCGGATACGGAATCAGCAACCTGATGAAGGAGACCGGAAACACCACTCTGGATCCGGGCTACACCAACACTGCCAGCTGTGTCTCCTCGATCACCTTCATCGACGGCGACCAGGGCGTTCTGCTGTACCGCGGCTACCCGATCGAGCAGCTGGCCGAGAAGTCCTCCTTCCTGGAGACCGCCTACCTGCTGATCTACGGCGAACTGCCCACCGAGGCCGAGCTGGCCGACTTCCAGGGCAAGATCGCCGATCGCTCGATGATCGATGAGCGGATGCGCGATCTGTACCGCTGCTTCCCGCGCAAGTCGCACCCGATGCAGGTGCTGGCGGCCGGCGTGATGGCGCTGTCGTCGTTCAACAACACCACCCTCTCGGTCACCGATCCCGAGCAGATCGAGGAGGCCTCGCTGCGGCTGCTCGGGCAGTTCCCGACGCTGGCCGCGTATGCGTACAAGAACACCATCGGTGAGCCGTTCCTGTACCCGCAGAAGAGCCTGTCCTACGTGGAGAACTTCCTGCGGCTGTCCTTCGGCAACCCGACCGAGGAGTACCCGCTGGATCCGGCCGTGGTCGCCGCGTTCGACACGCTGTTCATCCTGCACGCCGACCACGAGCAGAACTGCTCCACCTCGACGGTACGCCTGGTCGGCTCGGCGGAGGCCAACATCTTCGCCTCGGTCGCCTCCGGGGTGAACGCGCTGTCCGGCCCGCTGCACGGTGGCGCCAACCAGGCCGTGCTGGAGATGCTGACCCAGATCCGCGACGAGGGCCTGGACGCCAAGCAGTTCGTCGCCAAGGTCAAGGACAAGGAATTCGGCGTCAAGCTGATGGGCTTCGGCCACCGCGTCTACCGCAACTTCGACCCGCGCGCCCGGATCCTGAAGAAGCACGCCGACCAGATCCTGCACAGCACCGGTGGGGACAACGCGCTGCTCTCGATCGCCCTCGAGCTCGAGGAGATCGCGCTGCACGATGAGTACTTCGTCTCCCGCAAGCTGTACCCGAACGTCGACTTCTACTCGGGTCTGATCTACGAGGCGATGGGCTTCCCGCCGGACTACTTCACCGCGCTGTTCGCCCTGGGCCGCCTGCCCGGATGGATCGCCCAGTGGCGTGAGCAGCTGACCGAGAAGGGCCGCAAGATCGGCCGGCCGCGTCAGGTCTACATCGGCGAGACCAAGCGGAACTACCCGGGCTTCGAAGGCTGAGCTCCGCGTACGAACACACCGAGGCGGCCGTCCCCAATGGGGACGACCGCCTCGGCTTTTTCGGTGGCCAGTGACAGCAGCAGGGGTCCCGGCTTCCCGCGGAGGAACCGTCGTGGCGCCAGCTCCCGCGATAGCAAGATTCCTGTGGTGGCTTCCGGCGACAGGTACCTCCATCACGCGACGGGGGCGGTGACCCCGCGGATGGGCCGTGACATTCCGGCCGAAGGAACCGAACAGGGCCGCCCCCGGGTGGGGAGCGGCCCTGAACGGGTGCCGACGGTCAGCAGGCGGGGCGGATCAGACCGTGGCCTCCTGCTTGGCGGCGGCCTCCTCGCGGGCGGCCGAGCTCTTCTGCGGGACCAGCGCGCACATCAGCGCACCGAACAGGCCCACCCCGGCGAACACGTAGAAGGCGATCTGACCGGCCGCGGAGGGATCCACCGCGGTGGTGAAGGCACCCACGATCGCGCCACCGATGACCGGGCCGAAGATGCCGCCGAGGCGACCGAAGCCGGCACACCAGGCAACGCCGGCGGTGCGGACGTTGGTGGCGTAGTAGTTCGAGACCTTGCCGTAGATCAGCACCTGGGTGCCCAGGGTGCCGATGCCGGCGAGGAAGATGAAGGTGAACAGGACGATGTCGGGGAACTGGAAGGTCATCCCGAACAGGGTGATCGCGGCCAGCACGAAGGTGGCGACGATGGTCTTCTGCGGGCCGAAGTAGCGGTCGGCGAGCCATGCGGCGACGATGCCACCGATCACGGCACCGGAGTTCAGCAGCAGCAGGAACACCAGCGACAGGCCGGTCTTGCCGTAGCCCTCCATGATCTTCGGCAGCCAGGTGTTCAGACCGTAGGTCAGCAGCAGACCGGAGAAGCTCATGAAGCCGAGCAGGATGGTGGGCAGGGCGTACTTGCCGGAGAACAGTCCGGCGAAGCCGACCTTCTGCTTGGCCGCGGACTCCTCGACCTTCAGCTGCGCCATGACGTTGTCCAGCGGTACGCCGGTGAGCTCGGAGACCTTCTCGGCCTCGGCGACGCGGCCCTTGGACTCCAGCCACTTCGGGGACTCCGGGATGAACGCGAAGGCGAGCGGCAGCAGGAAGATCAGCGGGCTGGCACCGATCCAGAACAGGCCGCGCCAGCCGATCAGCGGCAGCAGGGCCAGGGCGATGATCGAGGCGAGGACGCCGCCGGCGGGGATGCCGGAGTAGACGATGGCGTTGAACTGGTTCTTCTTGTCGACCGGCGCGAACTCGGCCACGAGGGCACCGAGGACGGCCAGCAGGGCGCCCAGGCCCAGGCCGGTGACCAGCCGGGCGATGGAGAAGAAGGTCAGGTTCGGCGACAGGGCGGTGATCGCCATGCCGATGCTGAACCAGGCGATGCTGATCAGGACCAGCTTGCGCCGGCCCAGGTAGTCACCGATCGCGCCGGCGGTGAGGGCGCCGACCATGACGCCGACCAGGGCGTAGGAACCGACGGTCCCCAACTGGGTGGCGGTGACGCTGGCCTCACCGATCTGGCCGGGGTTCTTCAGCCAGCCGGACACGATGGTGCCGAAGATGACGATGTCGTATCCGTCGAAGAGCAGGGCGCTGAACGCGATCGCCAGGATGGCGTAGACGCGGCGCATTTGCTGGGGCGTACGTTCGGCGGCGACGCCGGTCCGGACAGGGCCGGTGGGACTGAGAGTGCTCATGTGTCTCCTCGTTGATGGCACATTTCCGCTCGCCGGGCGACGCCGGACGCGGGCTCGCCACAAATTTGGCAGGCCCGCCAGCCAGGTACACCAGGTAAAAGGCTTGGGGTCACCCAGGCATAGCCCGAAAAACCCTTGACCAGGTACCTGGGGGCGCCGGGTGGCGCCCCCTCTGGTAGGCGGTCAGCCGATCCAGCCCAGGCCCTCGGCGATCAGCAGGATGCCGAACAGGGCGAACAGGATCGCGGCGCCGTACTTGATCACCTTCTCCGGCAGGTGCTTGCCGAGGACCGCGCCGACGATGATCGCCAATGCGTCGGCGGCGACCATGCCGACGGTGCTGCCGATCCAGGTGCCGACCCAGTTCTCCTGGGTGGCCAGGGTGATCGTGGCGAGCATGGTCTTGTCACCGAGTTCGGCCAGGAAGAAGGCCACGCCGACCGCGACGATCGCCTTGCCCTTGCTGCGTTTGGCCTTCTCGGCCTCGTCATCGCTCAGCTCGTCCCCGCGCAGGGTCCAGATCGCGAAGCCGAGGAAGGCGATGCCGGCCGCGATCGCGATCCAGTGCTGGTACTGACCGAACAGGTCACCGATCAGGAAGCCGATCCCGACCGAGGCCAGGTGGACCAGGGCGGTGGCCGCGGTGATCCCGAGCAGCACATCGCGTACGCGGTAGCGGGTGGCGAAGGTCATCGCCATGAGTTGGCTCTTGTCGCCGAGCTCGGCGATGAAGATCACAGCGGTGCTCACCAGCAGCGCTGTCCAGAATCCGTCCATCGGGGAGTTCCTCTCCGGCCCGGCCGGAGGAGCCGCGGGGCGCGGACACTTCGGCCAGGCATGTTGACTGGCCGAAAGTCTCGTCCGCCCGCGCACCGAAGTGCTGCTGGCCGATCGCGCCGGGCCCGGAGGCCAGTGTGTCGACGTGATCGTTGGGGACTACTCCCTTTCGCTCGGGTTATCGTACCGGGGACCCACGGCGTGACTCAAATCACGACCCGTAGTCGTAGTGGCGCCGTAGTGGCGCATCTTGCGACGAGGGCCCGAATCGTTGCCATCCCCGGGCTAGGCTGGCCGCGAGGCACGTATTACTCACGTCGCTCACCCACTCAGTTGGAGGAACACATGTCCGACACCACCTCGGTCATCGTCGCCGGTGCTCGTACGCCGATCGGCAAGCTGCTCGGCTCCCTGGCCGGCTTCAGCGCGGCCCAGCTCGGCGGCATCGCGATCAAGGGCGCCCTGGAGAAGGCCGGCGTGTCCGGCGACCAGGTCGATTACGTCATCATGGGCCAGGTGCTGACCGCCGGCGCCGGCCAGATCCCCGCCCGCCAGGCCGCAGCCGCCGGGGGCATCCCGATGAGCGTCCCGGCGCTCACGGTGAACAAGGTCTGCCTGTCCGGGATCAACTCCATCGCCCTGGCCGATCAGCTGATCCGCGCCGGCGAGGTCGAGATCGTCGTGGCCGGTGGCCAGGAGTCGATGACCCAGGCCCCGCACCTGCTGGAGAAGAGCCGCTCCGGCTTCAAGTACGGCGATGTCACGCTCAAGGACCACATGGACTACGACGGTCTGTGGGACGCCTTCACCGACCAGGCGATGGGCGGGCTGACCGAGGACGCCAACAAGGCCGACCAGAAGTTCACCCGGGAGGAGCAGGACGCCTTCTCCGCCCGCAGCCACCAGCTCGCCGCCAAGGCATGGGCTGAGGGCAAGTTCGACGACGAGGTCGTCGCGGTGCAGGTGCCGCAGCGCAAGGGGGACCCGATCGAGTTCCGCGCCGATGAGGGCATCCGCCCCGACACCACCACCGAGACCCTCGGCAAGCTGCGTCCCGCCTTCGCCAAGGACGGCACCATCACCGCCGGATCCGCCTCGCAGATCTCCGACGGCGCCACCGCGGTCGTGGTGATGAGCAAGGCCAAGGCCGAGGAACTCGGGCTCACCTGGCTCGCCGAGATCGGTGCCCACGGCATGGTGGCCGGACCCGACTCGGTGCTGCAGAACCAGCCGGCCAACGCGATCACCGCGGCCTGCAAGAAGGAGGGCGTCGAGCCCACCGACCTGGACCTCGTCGAGATCAACGAGGCGTTCGCCGCGGTCGGGCTGGCCTCGACCAAGCTGCTCGGGATCGATCCGGAGAAGGTCAACGTCAACGGCGGTGCGATCGCCATGGGTCACCCGATCGGCATGTCCGGGGCCCGGATCGCCCTGCACCTGGCGCTGGAGCTCAAGCGTCGCGGCGGCGGCGTGGGCGCGGCGGCGCTGTGTGGCGGTGGCGGCCAGGGTGATGCCCTGATCGTCCGCGTCCCGAAGGCCTGATCGGCAACCGCACCCAGTGAGCAGGGCGCCCCGGGGATCATCCCCGGGGCGCCCTGGCTGTTACTGCCGCCCTCAGCCGCGCTCGGCCAGCGGCACCACGTCGCGGCCGCGGTGGCCGGTGTAGATCTGCTTGGGCCGCACGATCTTCTGCTCCGGATCGGTCATCTGCTCCTGCCACTGCGCCAGCCAGCCGGAGGTACGCGGGATCGCGAACAGCACGGTGTACATCTCCGGCGGGAACCCGAGCGCCTCGTAGATCAGCCCGGAGTAGAAGTCCACGTTCGGGTACAGCTTGCGCGAGACGAAGTAGTCGTCCTCCAGGGCGATCTTCTCCAGCTCCAGCGCGATCTGCAGCTTCGGGTTCACCCCGGTCACCTCGAACACCTCCTCGGCGGCCTTCTTGATGATTCTCGCCCGCGGGTCGTAGTTCTTGTAGACCCGGTGTCCGAACCCCATCAGGCGTTCCTCGCCGGCCTTGACCTTCGCGATGTAGCCGGGCACGTTCGCCACCGAGCCGATCCGGTTCAGGCCCTCCATCACCGCCTGGTTCGCGGCTCCGTGCAGCGGCCCGAACAGTGCCCCGATCCCGGCACTGACCGAGGTGTAGGGGTCATTGCCCGAGGACGCGACCGCGCGTACCGCATTGGCCGAACAGTTCTGCTCGTGGTCGGCGTGCAGGATGAACAGCACCTCCAGGGCGCGCTCCAGCCGCGGATCCACCTCGTAGTGCGGCTCGCCGACCTGGAACAGCATGGTCAGGAAGTTCTGCACATAGTTGCGGTCATCGCGCGGGTAGACCAGCGGCAGGCCGTGCCCCTTGCGGTACGCGAACGCGGCCAGCGTCGGCATCTTCGCGATCAGCCGGTGGATCTGCCGCCACCGGGTCTCCTCGTCCTGGTACTCCCGGCCATCGGGATAGAAGGTGTGCATCCCGGCCACCGCGGACATCAGCACCGCCATCGGGTGGGCGTCGTAGCGGTAGTGCCGCACCATCTCGGTGATGTTCTCCGGCAGGAACGTGTGCTTGGTGATCACGGTCTGCCATTGCGTCAACTGTTCCTGCGTGGGCAGTTCCCCGTGCAGCAACAGGTACGCCACCTCCAGGTAGGTGCACTGCTCGGCCAGTTGCTCGATCGGGTAGCCGCGGTATTCCAGAATCCCGGCGTCGCCGTCGATGTAGGTGACCGCGGACTTGACCGAGGACGTGTTGACCAACCCCGGGTCGTAGGTCGACAGCCCCGGGGCGTCGGCCACCCGCACCTGCTTGAGATCCGTCGCTCGGATCGTATTGTTGGTGACCGGAATCTCGTAGGTCGCGCCGGTCCTGTTGTCCACAATCGTGAGGGTCTCCGCCATGGGATGACCGTACGCGAGGGGCTCCGGGGCCACCATGGGTGGGGTCTGTGACGCTACCCACTGCGGTCCCGGTTGGACACTCACCCGCCGGGGCGACTAGACTTTCCTGCTGTTGCGCTCGACGCAAACGGGGAGGGTTCGCCGCGAACCCTTTCGACTGGCCGATCCGGGGGATCGAGAAGCGGTGCTGGGACTCCGGCGCGTATTCTCGTGCCGTGGCAGGCCCGCACCGAGCATGACATCCGTCTTCCGGGGCAATCTCCCCATTTCGGCCCTGCGGGCCGCAATGCGGTGATGGTCCCGGTGTCCGAATCGAGAGAAGAGGTTTTGCGTGTCCACGTACACCCCGAAGCCCGGAGAGGTCACCCGCAACTGGGTCGTCATTGACGCCCAGGATGTGGTGCTCGGCCGCCTCGCCGTGGAAGCCGCCACCCTGCTGCGTGGCAAGCACAAGCCCACGTTCGCCCCGCATGTCGACGGTGGCGACTTCGTGGTCGTCGTCAACGCGTCCAAGATCGCGCTGTCCGGCAAGAAGCGCACCGACAAGATGGCCTACCGGCACTCCGGTCGGCCCGGTGGCCTCAAGCAGGTCCCCTACGGTGAACTGCTGGACAAGGATCCGCGTCGCGCCGTCGAACTCGCCGTGTGGGGCATGCTGCCCAAGAACCGGCTGAGCCGCCAGCTGATGAAGAAGCTCAAGGTCTACGCCGGCCCCGAGCATCCCCACGCTGCACAGAAGCCCGTGCAGCACCAGATCACCCAGATCGCCCAGTGAAGCCGGAGAATCACGTGACTGAGCACATTGACGAAGTTGAGGTCGACGAGTCGGTGACCCCGTTCACCGAGGGCGACCGCGAGATCACCTACCGCTCCGAGGCCGACGGCGCCGCGGCGAGCGACCCGAACGAGCGCCCGGCCATGATCGGCCCGGCCCAGGCCCTGGGCCGCCGCAAGGAGGCCATCGCCCGCGTCCGGATCATCCCCGGGTCGGGCACCTGGAAGATCAACGGCCGCACCCTCGAGGACTACTTCCCGAACAAGGTGCACCAGCAACTGGTCTCCGAGCCCTTCGAGACCGCCAACGTGGCCGGCGCCTACGATGTGATCGCGCTGATCAACGGCGGCGGCATCACCGGCCAGGCCGGGGCGCTGCGCCTGGGTGTGGCCCGGGCCCTGAACAACGTCGACGTCGAGGCCTCGCGCCCGGCGCTGAAGAAGGCCGGCATGCTGACCCGGGACGCGCGCGTCAAGGAACGCAAGAAGGCCGGTCTGAAGAAGGCCCGCAAGGCTCCGCAGTACAGCAAGCGCTGATCCCGTGGCGCGCCTGTTCGGAACAGACGGTGTCCGCGGTCGGGCGAACGAAGGCCTGACCGCGGAGCTGGCGCTCGACCTCTCGGTTGCCGCAGCCCATGTGCTGGGGGAGACCGGCGAGTTCGGCGGCACCAAGCCCGTGGCCCTGGTCGGGCGCGATCCGCGGGCATCCGGGGAATTCCTGGAGGCAGCGGTGGTGGCCGGCCTGGCCAGCGCCGGGGTCAACGTCGTCCGACTGGGGGTCGTTCCGACACCCGGCGTGGCCTACCTGGTCGGCGCCACCGGCGCCGACCTGGGCGTCATGCTGTCGGCCAGCCACAACCCGATGCCCGACAACGGCATCAAGTTCTTCGCCCGCGGTGGGGTCAAGCTCGGTGATCAGATCGAGGATGCCATCGAGGCGCGGATGGGCGAGGCCTGGCAGCGCCCGGTCGCCGGGGGTGTCGGACGCGTCCAGGACGACGGGGTCGAGGTCGAGCAGTACATCCAGCACCTGGTCGATTCGATCGAGGGGACGCGACTGGACGGGCTCACCGTCGTGGTCGACGCCGCCAACGGTGCTGCCTCGCACACCGCGGTGGAGGCGTTCACCCGCGCCGGTGCCCGGGTGGTGCCGATCCACCATCGGCCGGACGGGTTGAACATCAACGAGAACTGCGGTTCGACCCACCTGGGTGATCTGCAGCGGGCCGTCGTCGCCGAGGGGGCCGATCTCGGGATCGGCCTGGACGGGGATGCCGACCGCTGCCTGGCCGTCGACAAGGCGGGCAATCTGATCGATGGGGACCAGGAACTGGCGATCATCGGTCTGGACCTCAAGGAACAGGGCCGGCTGCCGGGGGACACCATCGTCGCGACGGTGATGAGCAATCTCGGTTTCGTGAACGCGATGGCCGACCACGGGATCCGGGTGGAGCGCGCCAAGGTCGGGGACCGATACGTGCTGGAGATGATGAACGAGTCCGGCTTCGCCCTCGGTGGCGAGCAGTCCGGGCACGTCGTGATGAGCCAGTACGCCACCACCGGCGACGGCGTCCTCACCGGGCTGCACCTGATGGCCCGGATGGCGCGTACCGGGAAGTCGCTGGCCGAACTGGCGTCGGTGATGACCCGGCTGCCGCAGGTTCTGGTCAACGTCGGCGGGGTCGACAAGGCCCGGGCCGGAACGCACGAGGGCCTGCTGGCCGACGTGCAGACCGAATCCGACGCCCTCGGGACGAGCGGTCGGGTGCTGCTGCGCCCGTCGGGTACCGAGCAGTTGGTCCGGGTGATGGTCGAGGCCGGCACCCAGGATCATGCCCAGGCCGTCGCCGACCGGTTGGCCGCCTCGGTGCGCCGGAATCTGGCGCTGTGATCGGCTGATTGAATCCGAAACGCCTGCGGGGCAGGTGCGGCAGTCACGCTTCGTGCGGACTGCGGCACCTGCCCCGCAGCGGTTTCGGCCCTTGTCATCACCTGCTGGTAGCGGCTTCCCGAACCCGGCGGGCGTCCCGATCCGGATCGAGGAAGATCAGCCCGCCGATGGCGGCGACCACGGCGGCGATGCCGAAGATCTGGAACGCGGAGGCGTATCCGTCGGCCGCAGTGGCGGAGTGATCCACGATGTAGCCGGTGAGGTAGGGAGCGACCAGACCGCCGATCGCCATGATGGCCAGCAGCAGGCCCAGGGCACCGGCAACCTGACGCGGCGGGGCGATCTGCGAGATGGCTGCGTTGATGATCGGGAAGTTGATCGATCCGAGGCCGTATCCGACCGACACCAGGGCGACCGCGATCGCCGGCGTCGAAATGTAGGGCAGTCCCACCATGCTCAGGCCACAGACGAGCAGGGCGGCTGCCGGCAGGATCCCGCGGAAGATCCGGGCACTGCCGCCACGGGCCAGAATCCGGTCACCGACGAACGTGGACAGCAGCAACGTGATCAGGCTGACGATGCTCGGCAGGGCAAACATGACCCCGGAGCTGAGCCGGGAATAGCCCAGGCCCACCTCGAAGTAGGACGGCAGCCAGGTGAGCACGGCAGTGAACAGGGCATACATGGCGATCAGCGAGACCGCGCCGGCAATGAAGGTCGGGGTGGTGAAGATCGTCTTCCACGGGACATGGTCGCCGGTGGCGGAGTCCGAGGCTGCCGAAGCAGCATCGCGTCCGTAGGGCCCTTCCTTCCACACCAAGAGCCACAGGACCACCCAGAGCACGCCGCCGACCGCCAGCGTGACGAAGCCCGCGCGCCAGCCCCACTGGTTGACCACCAGAGCAATGGCCGGCAGCACGGCGAGTTTGGCAATCGAGCCCCCACTGGTGATGAACGCCCCCGGCAGCCCGCGCTTTTCCTTCGGGTGCCAGGAGTAGAGCGCGGTGTGGATCAGCGCGCTGGAGGGTCCTTCGGTCGCGCCGAGGACGATGCGCGAGACCAGCAGAACGGCAAAGCTCGCGGCAGCGATCACCGGGACCATGCAGGCCGCCCAGGCCAGTGCCAGGAAGGCGAGCAGCCAACGCAGCGGAGCCCACCGGGCGAGCAGGCCGGCACTGAACCCGCTGATGGTGAAGGCGAGGAAGAAGGCGCTGCCGACCAGCCCGAGCTGAGAGGCGGTGAGGCCGTATTCCTCCCTCAGCGGCTGAGCCACCAGGCCCAGCACGGCCTTGTCGCTGGTGTTGATGATGTAGAGGATCACCAACGTGAAGGTGATCGCCCAGGCACGGGGACGGGATTCACCCCGGGGCCCGGTTGTTGTGGTGACGGGGGTCGGGGCCTGCTTGATGGCCATGGGTCAAACCTTTCGGGTAGCGAAGTTGAGGGCCGACATCAGGCGTCGAAGCCGTAGTAGGCACGTGCTTCGGGCTCGCGCCCGGCGCCGGGCTCGAAGAGCTCCAGCAGCACGTTGTCGGGAGCGGCGAGCATGAAGTACTTCGAGCCACCGGTGACGCGGATGGGATTGCGCAGATCCAGGCCCGCTTGCTCCATCCGGGCGTACAGATCTTCCAGGCCGACGACCTGGATTCCCAGGTGGTGCACCGCATTCCGGCCGAGGTCGCGGGGAGCCTGGTCATACAGGTGCATCGCGCCGAGGCCGATCTTGAGGAAGACGTTGCGGGCGCCGGCGTAGCCGCCGTCCCACGCGACGTGAGCGTCGAACCATCGCTGGTAGAAGGCGATCGTGGCGTCGACGTCGGAAGCGAACATGTGGACGTGGTGCAGGTGATATCGCTCGGGCCGGCCGTAGGGGTAACGCTCCGGCGGGTAGGTGGGGTCAGTGGCTGCGTGACTCATCGGGGTTCCTTGGTTCTGGGAGGGCCGGTCAGCGGCCCTGAAAGCGTGCGGCGCGTCGTTCCTTGAAGGAACGGATGCCCTCGGCGAAGTCCTCGGAGGTCAGGACCTGCGCCCGGATGCCCGGAATGGCTTCGATCGCGGCCTGCTCCCCGTGCTGGACATAGGTGAGGGCACCGGCCTTCAGGGCCCGCACGCCGAGGGGCGCGGACTCGGTGATCCGGTGGGCCAGCTCCAGCGCGCGTTCGCGCTGCTGCCCGTGCGGGACGACCTCCTGGACCAGACCGATCTCGAGGGCACGATGGGCGGAGAACTCGTCGCCGGTGAACAGGTGGTACATCGCATTGCCCCAACCGGTCCGCGTCAAGTAGCGGAAGTGCGCTCCGCCGAAGGGGGCGATCCCACGCTTGACCTCGACCTGGCCGAACCGGGCGCTGTCGGCGGCGATCACGATGTCACCGGCCAGCATCATCTCGACGCCGAAGGTGTAGGTGATGCCCTGGACCGCGGTGATCACCGGCTTGGTGCAGCGACGGCCGAGGCCGAGCGGATCCACCCACTCCGCCGGACGCTGCCGGGCCCGGGCCTCGGGGCCGAAGAAGGCCGGCATGTCCAGGCCGGCGGTGGTGTGATCGCCGGCGGCGGTGATCACCACGACCCAGAGGTTGTCGTCATCGTCGAAGGTGGTCAGGTGTTGGGCCAGCTGCTCCACCATCTCCGGGGTCAGGGCGTTCTTCTTGGTCGCGTTGTCGATCGTGATCACGCAGACGTGGCCGTCGACGTCCATCCGGACTTCACCGGGGTGCTCGCTCATCGGGGTTGTTCCTTTCCTACGGGGGTGTTTGCTGCAGGGGCAGCCGCGGCTCGCGGTCGGGTGGTCACCTGTCCGGTGACCCCCAGACGCGAGAGCAGGGCTCGAGCTCGACCGGCGGTCTCCTCGGTCAGCGCGGCATCTCCGCTCAGGACCAGGTCGACCCGTCCCGGAGCGGTGGTTTCGAAAGTGACGTCGATGTCCCGATCGGCGATGACTTCCTCGAGTTGTTCGGTGAGGACCTCGATCGTGGCGAGGTGGCGCAGGGCGGGCTTGTAGAGCTTGCCCACCGGGGTCACCGGCAGGGCCTCGAGAATGGTGAGTCGCTTCGGTCGGGCCGGGGGTTCGTCGACGGTGCGGGCCGCATGTGCCAGGAGCTCCTCCCGGGTGGCCCGCGCTCCGGGAACGAGGGTCACGAAGACGGCAGGAACTTCGCCGGCGTACGCATCCGGGGCGCCCACCGCGGCGGCGGTGGCAACCTCGGGATGGGCCAACAGAGCGCTTTCGATGGCCCGCGGGTCGATGTTGTGACCGCTGCGGATGATCAGGTCCTTGGCCCGACCACCGAAGTTGAGCCGTTCATCGGCGTCCAACCAGCCCATGTCCCCGGTGTCCAGCCAGCCGCCCGGGAGCAATCCGTCGGAGTCATCGCCGCCGACATAGCCGGAGAACAGGTTCGGCGCCCGATACAGGATCAGCCCCCGCCGCCCGACCGGAAGGTCGAGGTCAGTGGCCCGCCCGTCCGGGTCGGCGGCGACGATCCGGATCTCGGCGTACGGCGGCACCAGCCCGACACAGCCGGCCGGACCGTTCACTCCCGGCGGGGTGACCGTGGTGATGCCGGCGGTCTCGGTCATCCCGAGACATTCGTGGACATGGACACCCATGGTCCGCTCCACTCGTTCGGCCAGGTCGGCGGTCAGTGGCGCGGCGCCGGTGCGGCAGTAACGCAGTGTCGAGATGTCGGCGCCGTCGAGCGGAACGTCGGCGAGCGCCGACAGCGCGGTCGGGACCGCGGACAGCTCGGTGGCGCCGAAGTGCTCGAACATCCGCCAGTAGTTGCTGACCACGGCGCGGTTGCGGAACAGATCGATGGTCGGGATGACGATGTGCCCCCCGGAGGCGAGCAGGGGCAACGAAGTCGTGAGGGCGCCCGCGGCGTGATACAGCGGGTAACCGATGATCGATACGTTCCTCCTCGTCAGGCCCTGCATCTGGACGCAGGCCCAGGCGGTGAACACGATCGCACCATGGCTCAGCCTGGCCAACCGGGGCGAACTGGTGGTGCCGCCGGTATGCAGGCATACCGCGATGTCCTCCCTGGCCACGGTCCGCTCGAAGATCAGCCGATCACCGGGCTCGGCGGCCACTGCCGTGGCGAAGTCGAGGATCTTCACCGGCCCGTCGTCGGGCTCCGGCCCCTGGGATCCCTGCGGTGGGGCCACCCGGATGACGGCGGTGAGCTCGGGGATCTGTCGCATCAGGCCCAGGGCCCGGGACCAATATCCTTCGCGCTCGTCGGCTCCCCAGACGATCAGCACGCGGCTGCCGGCCGCCCGCATCAGCGTCGCCAACTTCTCCTCGGAGAGCAGCGGGTTGAGCGGCTGGGCCATGCCGACGAAGGAGGAGCCCCACAGGGCGAGGTGATACTCCGGGCTCGCCGGCATCAGGATCGACACGGCGTCCTGGGGGCCTACGCCCAGTCGGTGCAGCAGATTGGCCAGGGCCCGGCACCCGGTGAGCAGTTCCCGGTAGGTCAGCCGGGTGAGCTGGGTCAGGTCGGCAGGATCGTGCACGAACGAGATGGCCGGTTCATCGCCGAAGGCCGCGGTCGAGTTGTCCAGCAGTTCGTAAATGCTGCGCACCGGGACGCTCTGCACCAAGGGATCGGCCGCCAGGCGTCTGACATCGGCTGCGGTCCGGACCGGTGCGGTACTGGTGAACGGGAGAGCCGATGACATCAGCGCACCTCGCTCTCGGTCAGCGCTGCCGACTGCGTCCGCCGCGGCCGGGGGAATTCGGCCGGGCGCCGTTCCAGGACCGCGGCGATGCCTTCGGCTGCCTCGTCGTCACCCTGGCTGAGCACCATCGCCGCCGCCTCGAGGTCGAGTTGCTCGTGGAGGGTGTGCCGCGTGCTCGTGCGTACCAGCGTCTTGATCCGGGCAGTGGCACGGGCCGGGCCGCCGGCCAACCGGGTCGCGAGTTCGACGGCGACCTGCTCGGCCCCGTCGGTGTCGACCAGCCGGTTGACCACCCCGAGTTCATGCATCCGTTCGGCCGGCACCCGCTCTCCCAGCAGACACAGCTCGGTGACCGCTTGTCGGGGGAGGGATTCGGTCAGCAACGCGGTGAGGCCTCCGTCGGGACTCAACCCGGCTCGGATATAGGACGCGCTGAAGAACGCGGTGCGGGCAGCGACGATCAGATCGCAGGCCAGGGCGAGGGACATGCCTGCGCCGGCCGCGGCACCCTCGACGGCGGCAACGATCGGCAGTGGGCTGGCGTCGATCCGGCGGATCAGCCCGTGCAGCAGCTCGATCCGCTCGCGGCGCTCGGCGGCGGGCTTGTCCCGATTGCCGGCCAGCGCGCGCAGGTTGCCGCCGGAGGAGAAGGTGCCGGAGGCCCCGGTGAGGACGATGGCCCCGATTCCGGGGTCTGCCTCCGCTGCGCCGAGGGCGGTCTCGGCTTCCTCGAAGAAGTCCGGCCCCACGGCGTTGCGGGTGGTCGGGTTGTTGATCTCGAGCACACGGACGGAACCGATGGTCCGAGTGGTGAGGACGGTCATGCCGCGATCTCCTTGCTCAGCGTGATGTAGCGCTGCAGATGGTGGTCCTCATCGCCGAGGATGTGATCGACGGCGACCAGGGCTTTGGCGAGGTGGGACAGCGTCAACTCATCGGTCATTCCGATGGCCCCGTGCAGTTGAATCGCTTCCTCGGCGGTGTGCAGGGCCGCCCGGCCGAGGGTGAACTTGGCGGCCGACACGGTCCGTTCGCGGTGGGCTCGCGAGGTCGAGTCGAGGGCGTACGCGGCGTTGATGACGGCTGATTCCGCCTGCTGGATCTCGACCCACAGGTCGACCATCCGGTGTTGCAGGGCCTGGAAGCTGCTCAACGCGACGCCGAACTGGTGGCGCTGGAGCAAGTACTCCCGGGTGGATTCGAAGGCGGCCTGCATCATTCCCAGCGCCTCCGCGCAGACAGCCACGATGCCCCGGGAGAGGGCGGCCTCGATCAGCGGGTACGCCTCGCCGACCGGTCCCACGGCTGCGGCGGCGGGAACCAGGACGTTGTCGAGGGCCACGTGCGCGGTGCGCCGGCCGTCGACGGTCGGGAACTCCTGGATGCCTACGCCGGGGGTGTCCGACGGTAGGACGAACAGGGCGAGTCCGGCGGGGTCGTCGACGGCTCCGGCCGTACGCGCGGAGATGATCAGGTGGGTGGCGGCGGCGCCGTGGTCGACGTCCACCTTGCCACCGGTGAGCAGCCAGCCCTGCGAGGTCGGGGTGGCGGTGGTCTCGACGTACGCCGGGCTGTAGCCGGCAGCGGTTTCGGCGTGCGCCCAGGACACCAGATTCCGGCCCTCGAGGAGGCCGTCGATCAGTTCCTGGTGGCCACCGCCGAGGCTGAGCGCGGAAGCAGCGAGTACCCCGACCGAGCGCAGCGGCTCGACGACCAACGCCGGGCCCACCGCCTCGAAGACGGCCATGATGTCGAGACCGGAGCCGCCCAGCCCGCCGACCGACTGCGGCAGGAGCACGTGGAAGACACCGATCTCGGTGAACAGCTTCCAGTGGTTCTCACTCAGTCCCGAGTGCGATGCGATCGTTGCTGCCCTGGCGGCCATGTCGTACTCGCGGCCGAGCATCTGCCGCAGGGAATCCTGGAGCGCCTGACGCTCCTCGGAATGATGGAAATTCATCGGATGATCCTTCTACTGCCGGTCACAGCCCCAGCACCGATTTGGCGATGATGGTTCGTTGGATTTCGCTGGCCCCGCCATAGATGGAGAGCTTGCGCTTGTTCAGGTATTGCGCGGTCGCGGTGAGACCGCGGGGTTCGGGCACGGTCATCTCCGCGAAGGAGTCGGCGCACAGTTGCTCGGGGTCGTAGGTCCGGGCGTGTACTCCGCTGGCCCGGCGCAGCAGCGCCGAGATTTCTTGCCGGATCTGCGAGCCGCGCAGCTTGAGCAGCGAGCTTTCCGGGCCGGGGGCGCGGCCGTCGGACGCGGATCGCAGAATCATCAGACTGGTGGTCTGCAGGTTGGCGATCTCGATCTCGACCCGGGCCACCCGGGCCGCGAAGACCGGATCCTCGGCCAGGCGGCGTCCGTTGCGCTGAGCCCTCGCGGCGGACTCCTTGACCCGGCGCAGTTCGGCAATGGCGTTGCTGACCCGGGCGGCGGTGGTGCGTTCGTGGGTCAGCAGGAACTTCGCGCAGTCCCAGCCCCGATTCTCCGTACCCACCAGGTTGGCCACCGGGACGCGGACGTCGGAGAGGAAGACCTCGTTGACCTCATGCGCACCGTCGAGGGTTCGGATCGGGCGAATCTCCACCCCGGGACTGTTCAGGTCGATCAGCAGAAAGCTGATCCCCTGCTGCTTCTTCGCGCTGGGATCGGTCCGGACCAGGCAGAAGATCATGTTCGCGTGGTGGGCGCCGGTGGTCCAGGTCTTCTGTCCGTTGACGATGTAGTGATCGCCGTCACGGACCGCGGTGGTACGCAGCGCAGCCAGATCGGAACCGGCGCCGGGCTCCGAATAGCCCTGGCACCACCAATCGGTGCCGTCCAGCATCCGCGGCAACCAGTGCGCGCGCTGCTCGTCGGTCCCGAACCGGATGAGCACGGGAGCCAGCATGCTGATGCCGAACGGGAGCACCGTCGGAGCATCGGCCAAGGCGCATTCGGCGTCGAAGAGGTAGCGCTGGACGGGGTTCCAGCCGGGGCCGCCGTACTCGGTCGGCCAGCCTGCTGCCAGCCAGCCTCGCTTGTTCAGAATCGCATGCCATTCCAGCTGGTCCTGTTTGCTCAGTTCGAGCCCCTGGGCCACCTTGGTCGACAATCGGGTGGGCAGTTCGGCGTGGAGGAAAGCGCGGACCTCGTCGCGGAAGGCGGTTTCCTCGGGGGTGAAGTTGATGTCCATGGGTGTGCCTTTCAGCAGATCTCGATGAGTCCGGCGGCGCCCATGCCGCCCCCGACGCACATGGTCACCACGGCGTACCGGGCACCGTTGCGGTGTCCTTCGATCAACAGGTGGCCGATCTGGCGGGCCCCGGTCATTCCGAAGGGGTGGCCGATGGAGATCGCGCCGCCATTGACGTTGAGCCGCTCGGACGGGATCTCCAGGCGTTCCTGGCAGTAGAGCGCCTGGGAGGCGAAGGCCTCGTTCAGTTCCCACAGGTCGATGTCCTCGGTAGTCAGACCGAAGCGCTGCAGCAGTTTCGGGACCGCGTACACCGGTCCGATCCCCATCTCATCGGGCTCACACCCGGCAATGGCCAGGCCACGGAACCAGCCCATCGGCGCGATCCCCTCGGCTTCGGCGAGTCCGGCGTCCATCACGACGCAGGCCGACGCCCCGTCGGTGAGCTGGGAGGCATTGCCGGCAGTGACGAAGCCACCGGCGCGCACCGGCTCGAGTCCGGCAAGGCTCTCCGCGGTGGTACCGGGACGGTTGCAGGTGTCGTGATCGACGGTGACCGACTGCTGCGTCACCGTGCCGGTCTCCCGGTCGGTGACGGCCATCACCGTCGAACAGGCCACGATCTCGGCGTCGAAGCGGCCGTTGTGCTGCGCCGCCGCGGTGCGTCGTTGGCTTTCCAGCGCGAAGGCGTCCTGCGCCTGCCGGCTGATGCCGTAACGGGCTGCCACGATGTCGGCGGTTTCGATCATGGTCATGTACATCTCGGGTTTGTGCTCGAGGATCCACGGGTCCAGGTCCGGGTCGATGCCATCGGCAGATCCGGTCGTACGCCGCAGCGAGACCGACTCGACGCCGCCGGCGACCAGGGCCGGGGCACCGTCGAGGATGACCCGCCCCGCCGCGGTGGCGACGGCCTGCAGCCCGGAGGCGCAGTAGCGGTTGACAGTGAGGCCGCCGACCGAGACCGGCAGCTGCGACCGGATCGCTGCCTGCCGGGCTACGTTGCGCCCGGTCGTGCCCTCGGGGAAGGCGCAGCCGAGGATCAGGTCCTCGATCAGGTCCGGGTCGATGCCCGAACGTTCGACCGCTGCGCCGATGGCGAAGGATGCGAGGGTCGGCCCCGCAGTGAGGTTGAATTCGCCGCGGCCGGCCTTGGTGAGGGGCGTCCGGGCGGTGGCGACGATGGCTGCTTCGCGCATCGGAACTCCTAACGTTCGTGGTTGAGGTGGTCGAAGGTGCGGCCGTCGGCGACCAACTGGGCCAGCAGCGGCGTCGGCTTCCAGAACCGCGGATCTTCGCGGGCGAACTCCTGCAGGTCGGCCAGGATCGTCGCCGGGCCGACGGTGTCGGCGTACTTCATCGGGCCTCCGCGGAAGCGCGGGAACCCGAAGCCGTGGACGAAAACGGCATCCACATCCGACGGGCGCAACGCGGTGCCGTCAGCCACGGCAGCGGCGGCTTCGTTCACCATGGCCGCCAGGTAGCGGCGGAGGATCTCCTCGTCGCTGAAGTCCCGGGGGGTGATGCCGGCCCGCCGGCGTTCCTGGTCGACGATGGCGAGAACCTCCGGATCGGGGGTGCCGCGGCGGGCGCCGTCGGGGTAGCGGTACCACCCCCGTCCGGTCTTCTGCCCGTACCAGCCACGCTCGGCGATTCGGTCAGCGATGTGGACGTAACGATCCTGGGGGTCCCGGGTGGCGTCCAACCGGCGTCGATTGGCATAGCCGATGTCGCCCCCGGACAGATCCGAGACCTCGAACGGCCCCATCGGGTAGCCGAAGTCGCGCAGCGCGGAGTCGATCTGGTAGGGCGAGGCGCCGTCGGCGATCAGATAGTCCGCGGCACGCCGGTAGACGTTCAGGATGCGATTACCGATGAAACCGTCGCAAACCCCGGCGCGGACCGCCACCTTGTTCATCCGTCCGGCCAGTTCGAAGGCGGTGACCACGACATCGGGTTCGGTCCGATCGGTGACGACCACTTCGAGCAGTCGCATGATGTGGGCCGGTGCGAAGAAGTGCAGGCCGATCACGTCGCCCGGGCGTGAGGTGCTGGCGGCGATCTCGTCGAGATCCAGGTAGGAGGTGTTGCTGGCCAGGATGGCTCCGGGGCGGCAGGCCCGGTCGAGGGCGCTGAAGACCGCCTTCTTGACGGCCATGTCCTCGAAGACCGCCTCGATGACGATGTCGGCCCGGGCCAGGTCGGCATAGTCGGTGGTGGTCGAGAAGCGTCGCTCGCGCTCGGCCCGCTCGGCCGCGGACAGCCGTCCCTTGGCGACCTGCGCAGCCAGTACCTGCGCCACCTTGGCCGCCCCGCGGGCGGCAGACTCCGCGTCCCGCTCCACCATGGTGACCGTCA
This sequence comes from Granulicoccus phenolivorans DSM 17626 = NBRC 107789 = JCM 15570, assembly GCF_000423085.1. Taxonomy (GTDB): domain Bacteria; phylum Actinomycetota; class Actinomycetes; order Propionibacteriales; family Propionibacteriaceae; genus Granulicoccus; species Granulicoccus phenolivorans. The sequence goes on from NZ_KE383974.1 coordinate 123,641, forward strand.
GGCCGGCGTTGAGCAGGGCCAGGGCAATCCCGGCGCCCATGGTGCCCCCACCGATCACGCCGGCGGTCTCGAGCTGCCGCGGCGTACCGGTGGCGGCCTCGGGGATGCGGGCCGTCGCGCGTTCGGCGAAGAACGCATGGACGAGCCCGGAGCGTTGACTGCTCTGTTCGCACTGCTGGAACAGCGCGCGTTCCAGTGCCAGCGCCTGGTCGAAGGGGAGATCGAGTGCTGCCTCGACCGCGTCGACGATCAGCCGCGGTGACAGGAGATGGCGGTCGGTCCGGGTGAGGCGCTCGCGCGCTTCGGCGAGGGTCCGGCGGGTGTCCGCGTCGTCGATGAGTCGGCCGGTCAACTCGCGGGTGGGTCGCGGTCCAGTGCCGGATGCCAGCAGTTCCCGTGCGTACGCCAGGCCCGCCGCCCGCGGATCGACTTCGTCGGTGAGGCGATCCACCAGGCCGAGTTCGAAGGCCTCCTGGGCCGAGAGTCGGCGTCCGGTCAGCATCAGGTCCAGGGCCGCCGGGACCCCGACCAGCCGCGGGACCCGTTGGGTGCCGCCGGAGCCCGGCAGCAGACCCAGCTGGACTTCCGGCAGTCCGAAGAAGGCAGTCGCAGTGGCCACTCGGTAGTGGGCGCTGACGGCCACCTCGAGTCCGCCGCCCAGGGCGGCACCGTGGACAGCGGCAACGACAGGCTTGTCGAGCTCCTCCAGGCGCGCGCAGAGTTCGGAAACGAAGGGCCGCTCCCGGGGGAGGCCGAACTCCTTGATGTCCGCGCCCCCGATGAAATGCCGACCGGCCCCGATCAGGACGACCGCCCGCACCTCGGACTCGGCCTCGGCGCGATCCAGCGCCCGCGCCAGGCCGGCGCGAACCGGGTAACCGAGTGCGTTGACCGGTGGGTTGTCGACAGTGACGACCAGGACGTCGTCGACCAACTCGGCACCGACGACAATGCCGTCGGAGGGTGGGGCTGAAGCGCTGCTCTGCGTCATGGAACTTCCTTGTCCGGGGTTGCGATTCATCCTCCGTTATCAAGGGATAGTTGACAATTCCCAAATTTCCCCGCCATATTGTCAAACAAAACTTTCAGGCAGAGGTGAGTCATGGACAGTGCGTCGCTGGTGATGCTCGTCGAGATCGTGGATGCCGGCAGCATCAGTGAGGCGGCTCGGCGACTCAAGGTGACCCGGGCCAACGTCAGCTATCACCTGAAGCAACTCGAGGCGTCGGTGGGGGAGGAACTGATCCGACGCACCACGCGCAACCTGGAGCCGACCGAATTGGGGCTGCGGCTCTACGAGCATGGTCGGGTCATCAAGGACAGCCTGGACAGTGCTCAGGAGACGGTGGCCTCCCTCGACGGGACCCCGCGGGGAAGGGTGCGGCTGTCGGTTCCCAACGGGTACGGGCAACTGGTGATGACTGCGTGGCTGCTGGAGTTCAAGCAGCGCTTTCCCGGGGTGGTGCTGGACGTCGTCTTCGAGAATCGGATCCAGGATCTGATCCGGGATGAGGTCGACGTCGCAGTCCGGCTGCTGTCGGAGCCCCCGGCCAACCTCGAGTGGTGGGACCTCGGCAGCGTCGGCATCGTCGCCTGTGCCACGCCGGCCTTCGTGCAGCGCCGGGGCCTACCGAGCCATCCGGAGGAGTTGCCGCAGTTCCCCGTGGTCACCGCGTCGATGCTGGCCAAGCGACTCCGAGTGGCGGCGTACCGGGCGGAGGAACGCATCGAGGTGTCCCTGGAGCCCACGCTGACCTCCCACAACTTCCTGTTTCTGCGCGATGCGATCCGGGCCGACATCGGCGTGGGGCTGGTGGCCGACTACCTGGTCGCCGAGGAGATCGCCGCTGGCGCGATGGTGGCCGCGCTGGATCAGTGGCGCCTATCGATGTTCGGGGACCGGGTCTACCTGCTCACCATGCCGTCCCGGCATCGCTCCGGAGCGATCACCAGTCTGCTCGAGCACTTGGCCGAACGCGCCGGGGCGGCCTCGAGCTCCCGGGCGGGCTCGGGAGCCGGGTGACAGGGAGGCGACACCAATGCGCGAAAACTGCCCGTAGCGACGCTTTTCGGGCCACCAATGTCGCCTCGCTGTCAGGTTGCCGGTTATCCCCGCGGGGGAGGGGCTGGCCGGGTGGGCGGGCCCGGCACGGTCGGCGCCGGTCGGTTAGGCTTCCAGCGATGACCAGCGCACCTCCTCCCGCTCCGCACCCGCGACGTTCTTGGCGTCGGCGCGGCTGGGCCGTGGCCGTGGTCGCCGCGTTGGCCCTGGGGGTCGCCGGCTGCCAGCCGGGCACTCCGGCCTCCCGCGCGGCGTCCACCCCGACGCCGACCCCGCTGCGTACCGACATCACCCAGCCGGGCAAGAACCTGCCGGTGGTCACCTGCGCCGGCAACGACAAGGCCGACGCCGACGTGTCGCTGACCGTGTCGCCCGCGCGGACCCAGGACCTTCCCGGGGGCTCGATCCGGCTGGATCAGGTCCGGGTCGGCCAGGACAAGCGGCCGGTCGCCACCATCACCCTGACCGAGGGCACCCTGGAGCGGACCCAGGACCTGGCCAACAACGATCGGGTCACCGTCGGCGGAACCGCGTACCGGGTGGTCACCGTCTGCGACTACGCCTACGTCACCCAGCCACCCGAGCACGCCGCGATCGGCCTGCTGCGCCTGAAACGAGCGTGATCCCCGCGCTACTGCGCGCATCCAGCGTCAGTGCGGGCATCGAGCGTCAGGGCGGTCATCCAGCGTCACCCTGGACGCCGCCCGGACAACTGCACCGCGACTCTTCGGTGCCACCGAGCGACGCCCGATGCAGTCGGCGGCCCGTCGTCGGTCCCGCGGCTCCTGCAGGGCCCGCGCACACGAAGAACCACCGCAACCCCGCACGATGACCCGCCAAACCCCCTCCGGCCCGCGCACCGGGGGAGTCGGGACACCGGGTGCCAGCCAGCGCCAGTGCGGTCATCCAGCGTCACCCAAGGTGATCCAACGTCCGGGCGCACCGACGTTGGGTGCCCTTCGGTGACGCTGGATGACCGAGGTGCCGCTGCTACCCCGAGGCCCACAGCACGGACCCGTCGGCCCCGGTGATCCGGGCCCGCGGCGTACCGGTCAGGTCGATCGCCAGGTCCACCCGATCGGACCCGTCGGCGGCGGTACTGCGGAAGGTGGCCCGCTCGTTGGCCAGGTTCTCGGTCGTGGTCCGCGCGGTCGCCAGCCAGGGATGCTGTCGGCGCAGCGCGATCAGCGCCTGATGCGCTCGAAAGACCGCCAGCGCCGCCCCCGTGGGCTCGCTCACGGCGTCGGGAAACGCCGGCCGGATCGCATCGTCGCCGCCCTCGCGCTCCTCCTTGACCCCTTCCAGGCCCCGTTCGTCACCGGCATAGATCGACGGCACCCCGGCCACGCACGCGAGCACCGCCAGCGCCACGATCGCGCCCTGCGGGCCCACCGCCGAGGCGATCCGGGTGACGTCGTGATTGCCCACGAACGTCTGTGGCAGCAACCGCGGCAGATCGTTGTGCCGCTTCAGGTTCCAGTCCAACTCGAACAGGTTCCGCTCCGCGATACTGGACCGGATCGATTTCCACAGCTCGTACTGGGTCACCGCATCGATCGCCGAGTCCGCCGCGAACTGGGGGTAGTCCCCGTGGATCACCTCGCCGAGGAACCAGGCCTGCGGATAATCCGCCCGCACCCGCGGCAGCACCTGCGCCCAGAACCCCGGGGCCACCGAGTACGCCGCATCCAGCCGCCACCCGTCGACCCCGCGGGCCAACCAGTGCCGCATGACCGCCACGGTGAACTCGACCGCGGCGGGGGAGTCGTGCTTCAACCGTGCCAGCGCCCCGTGCCCCTCGAAGGTCCGCGGCCGCGGCGGCGTGGCGGCCCAGTCGATGTCGAACAGCGCGGCCGGCGCACTGTCCGGCCCCTCCGCCAGCGCCTGCCGCAGCAGCGGATGCCGATCCCCGACATGGCTGAACACCCCGTCCAGCAGCACCCGGATCCCGCGCTCGCGACACGCCGCGACCAGGGCATCGAAATCGGCCTCGTCGCCCAGCCGCGGGTCGATCCGGTAGTGATCCAGGGTGTCATAGCCATGCGTCTGCGACGCGAACACCGGCCCGAGCAGCAACCCGTTCAGCCCCAGCTCGATCACCTGGTCCAGCCAGCCGGTCAGCCGCGGCAGCCGGTGCGCCGGATGCGGTACGCCGTCGGCCTCCCGGATCGGCGCGCCACAGAACCCCAACGGGTAGACCTGCCACCAGATCGCATACTCCACCCACGGGGGCGGCGTGACGGCAACCATCGGCCCTCCTCGGTTCTCAGATCTTGCGGATGCGGACCCACTTCACTTCGTGATTCTCACCTTTGCGCAGTATCGCGGTCGCCCGGCCCCGGGTGGGGCGTACGTTCAGTTCCAGGTTGGGCCCGTTGATGGTGTCCCAGATGTGCTCGGCCTGGGCCAGCGCCTGCGCCTCGGACAGATCGGCGTACCGGCGGAAATAGGAGCGCGGATCACGGAAGGCCGTGGTCCGTAGCGCCAGGAACCGATTCAGGTACCAGCGCCGGATATCGGCATCGGCGGCATCGACATAGACCGAGAAGTCGAAGAAGTCGCTGACGGCCAGCCCGGTCGTGCCGTCGGGCCGGATCCGCGCCGGCTGCAGCACGTTCAGCCCCTCCACGATCAGGATGTCCGGCTGCTCGACGGCGATGTAGTCATCGGGCCGGATGTCGTAGGTCATGTGCGAATACACCGGGGCCAGCACGCGCGGCTTGCCCGACTTCACATCCATCACGAACCGCTGCAGCGCCCGCCGATCGTAGGACTCGGGGAATCCTTTGCGCTGCATCAGGCCGCGCCGGTTCAGCTCCTCGTTCGGCAGCAGGAAGCCGTCGGTGGTGACCAGATCCACCCGCGGATGCGAGGGCCAGCGCCGCAGCAGGGCCTGCAGTACGCGGCTGGTCGTCGACTTGCCGACCGCGACCGAACCGGCCACCCCGATCACGAACGGGGTTCGCGCGGTCTGCACCCCGAGGAAGGAGTTGGTCTGCCGGTAGAGATTGGTGGTGTGGTCGAAGTACATGCTCAGTAGCCGGGTCAGCGGCAGATAGACCTCGGCCACATCGCGCAGGCTGATCGGGTCGCCCTGCCCGCGAATGCTGTCCAGGACCTCCTGGTCCAGCGTCATCGGCGTCGAGGCCGCCATCGCGGCCCAGGCAGCGCGGTCACGCTCGACGAAGGGGCTCTGCGTATCCCGCAGAGCTTCGGTGCTCACCTGTGCCGCCACGCGGCCATTCTGCCCCACACGGCTGTCACCGGTACGCTTTCGGCCATGTGTGGAATTGTCGGATATGTGGGCCCGCGCTCGGCTCGTGAGGTCGTCGTCGGTGGATTGCGGCGTCTGGAATACCGCGGATACGACTCCGCGGGGGTGGCCATCGTCGCTGACGGCAGGATCGACCTGCGCAAGTCGGCAGGCAAACTCGCCAACCTGGAAGCCGTCCTCGCCGAGCATCCGGTCGCCGAGACCGGGACCGGGATCGGCCACACCCGATGGGCCACCCACGGCGCCCCCAATGACGTCAATGCCCACCCGCACCTGTCGGCCAGCAGCCGGGTCGCGGTGGTGCACAACGGCATCATCGAGAACTTCGCCGCGCTGCGCGCCGAACTGCAGGCCGAGGGCATCACCTTCCACTCCGAGACCGACACCGAGGTGGCCGGGCAGCTGCTGGGCCGCGAGGTCGGCCGCGGGGCCACCCTGATCGAGGCCATGCGTACCGTCGTGGGGCGCCTGGAGGGCGCATTCACTCTCGTCGCGGTGGACGCCCAGGAGCCCGGCCGGGTCGTCGCCGCCCGCCGCAACTCCCCGCTGGTGGTCGGCCTGGGCGACACGGAGAACTTCGTCGCCTCCGACGTCGCCGCCTTCATCGAGCACACCCGCGAGGCACTCGAACTCGGCCAGGACCAGATCGTGGAGATCACCGCGGACTCGGTCAGCGTCACCGACTTCGCCGGCAACGACGCCCCCACCCGGCCCTACCACGTCGACTGGGACCTCTCGGCGGCCGAGAAGGGCGGCTACGACTGGTTCATGCGCAAGGAGATCCACGAGCAGCCGCAGGCGGTCGCCGACACCCTGCTGGGCCGCTACACCCCCGCCGGGGCGCTGAAGCTCGACGAGATCCGCATCGACGAGGCCGAACTGCGCTCGATCGAGAAGATCGTCATCATCGCCGCCGGGACCAGCTTCTACGCCGGTATGGTCGCCAAGTACGCCATCGAGCACTGGTGCCGGGTCGCCTGTGAGGTCGAACTGGCCTCGGAGTTTCGCTACCGCGATCCGATCGTCGGCAAGGGCACCCTGGTCGTGGCGATCTCCCAGTCCGGCGAGACCGCCGACACCCTGCAGGCGATCCGACACGCCCGGGAACAGGGCTCGAAGGTGCTGGCGATCTGCAACACCAACGGCTCGACCATCCCGCGCGAATCCGACGCGGTGATCTACACCCACGCCGGTCCGGAGATCGGGGTCGCCTCGACCAAGGGCTTCACCACCCAGCTCGCCGCCTGCTACCTGCTCGGGCTCTACCTGGCCCAGGTGAAGGGGACCAAGTTCGGCGACGAGATCGCTGCGATCATGGCCGACCTGGAAGGGGTCCCGGACAAGATCCAGCGGCTGCTCGACGACTCCCAGGTGATCCTGGATCTGGCCAACCGGCTCACCGACCGGCGCTCGATCCTGTTCCTGGGCCGCCACGTCGGCTACCCGGCCGCGCTGGAGGGAGCGCTGAAGCTCAAGGAGCTGGCGTACCTGCACGCCGAGGGCTTCGCCGCCGGGGAACTCAAGCACGGTCCGATCGCGCTGATCGAGCCGGGCCTGCCGGTCTTCGTCGTGGTGCCGCCCAAGGGTCGCGACATGTTGCACGACAAGGTCGTGTCCAACATCCAGGAGGTACGCGCCCGCGGCGCCCGCACCATCGTGCTGGCCGAGGAGGACGACACCTCGGTGGCCGACTACGCCGATGTGCTGATCCCGCTGCCGAAGGTGATGACGATCCTGCAGCCGCTGCTGGCGATCATCCCGCTGCAGCTGTTCGCCTGCGAGATCGCCACCGCCCTGGGCCACGATGTGGATCAGCCCCGCAACCTGGCCAAGAGCGTTACCGTCGAGTGAGTTGTGCTTGCCCGGACGGTGCTTCGGGCGCATGCTGAACGGGTTTGGACGACTGGGTAGGGTCGGATGATTGTCGGGATCGGTGTGGACGTCTGCGCGATCGATAGGTTCGCCGCGGCCGAGCAGCGCCGTCCCGGCTTTGCCCGGCGCTACCTGACCGAGGCCGAGGCCGCCCTGTCGATGCCCTCGCAGGCGGCCCGGTTCGCCGCCAAGGAGGCCCTGGCCAAGGCGCTGCGGATCGAACACGGCCTCGGCTGGCACGATGCCGAAGTAGTCTGCGATCAATTCGGGCGGCCCGAGTTCGCGATCACCGGTTCGGTGGCCGCCCGGGCACGCGTCCTCGGCGTGACCCGGATCCACCTGTCGATGAGCCACGACGCGGGAATCGCGACCGCGTACGTGATCTGTGAGGGAGAGCGATGAAGTACGCCTACACCGCGGCACAGATCCGCGCGGCGGAGGCCGCGGAGATGGCGCGGCTGGCCCACCGGGCGCTGATGCAGCGGGCCGCGATCGGGCTGGCGGAGTTCCTGGTCCGCCGCCTGCACGACCGGCACGGCTTCACCCAGGGCGGCCAACTGCTGCTGATCGTGGGTCCGGGCTTCAACGGCGGCGACGCGCTGTTCGCCGGGGTCCGGCTGCTCAAACGCGGCATCCAGGTGCTGGCCTGGCGGTTCACCGATCGGGTGTACGAGGCCGGCTGGGAGGCGTTCATCGCCGCCGGCGGCCGGGAGGTCGGCGACACCGAGGCCTGGACCGCCGCGCAGCGGGTGGACATCGTCGTCGACGGCGGGTTCGGGATCGGCGGCCGCCCCGGCCTGACCGGCAAGCTCGCCGACTTCGCTCCCGTGCTGGAGCGGGCCAATGATGTCGTCGCGGTCGATCTGCCGTCCGGGCTGGACGCCGACGCGGCCCAGCACGTGCAGCCCTGTCTGCGCGCCGATGCGACGGTGACGTTCGGGGCGTACAAGATCTGTCAACTGACCGACCCGGTCGACGGCCTGTGCGGGGACGTCGAACTGATCAGCATCGGGCTGAGCCTGTCCTCCCGCGACGCCGCGGTCGCCGCCCTGGACCGGACCGACCTGCAGCATGTGTGGCCGCAGCCGGGCCCGCACTCCGACAAGTACTCCCGCGGGGTCGTCGGGATCGACACCGGCTCCGACGACTATCCGGGCGCGGCGGTGCTGTCCACGCTGGGCGCGGTCTACTCCGGGGCAGGCATGGTGCGGTTCCTGGGCGCTCCGCGGGCGTTGGATCTGGTGCTGCACCGGCTGCCGAACGTGGTGGCCGCCGCGGGCCGGGTCCAGGCGTACCTGTTCGGCTCCGGCTGGGGGCAGCGGCCCGACGGGCGCCCGGTGATCGAGTCCGCCCTGGCCACCGGGGTACCCGCGGTGATCGACGCCGACGGGCTGAACCACCTGCCGGCCGAACTGTCCGGCTGCCTGCTCACCCCGCATGCCGGGGAACTGGCCCGGCTGCTGCGGACCACCCGCGCGGAGGTCGAGGCCGACCCGATCGGGCACGTCCGCCGGGCCGCGACCGACCTCGGGGTGACGGTGCTGTTGAAGGGGGCGGTGCAGTACGTCGCCGCGCCCGGCACCGAGTGCGTCCGGATCGCGATTCCCGGTCCCGCCTGGACCGCCCAGGCCGGCTCCGGAGACACCCTGGCCGGGGTCGCCGCGACCCTGCTGGCCGGCGGACTCACCCCGATCGAGGCGGCCCTGGGTGCGGCCTCGCTGCAGGCACTGACCGCGGCCGCCCATCCCGGCCCCCATCCGCCGCAGGACCTGGCGCTGCAGTTCCCTGCGATGATCGCCGAACTGACCGGAGGGCCCCATCGTGCTCGCTGACCCGCATACCGCCTGCGCCCGGATCGACCTGGCCGCGTACGCCGGCAACCTCACCCGGATCGCCGACCACGTCGGGCCGGAGGTCGCCGTGATGGCCGTGGTGAAGGCCGACGCGTACGGCCACGGGATGATCGAGTGTGCCCGCGTCGCCCGCGCCGCCGGCATTCCCTGGGTCGGCGTGGCGACCGTCGCCGAGGCGCTCACCCTGCGCGAGGCCGGCGACCAGGGACCGCTGTTCGCCTGGCTCTACGGGCCCGATGAGGACCTGTCCCCGGCCGTCGCCACCGGGATCGACCTGGCCGTCCACCGGGTCGAGCAGCTGTCCCAGGTCGCTGCGGCCGCCGCGATCTGCGAGACCACCGCGGCGGTCCAGCTCAAGATCGACACCGGGCTGAGCCGCAACGGCGCGACCGGGGAGCAGTGGCCGGCCCTGGTCGAGGCCGCGCTGGAGGCGGTCGAACTCGGCGCCCTCGAGGTCCGCGGCATCTGGTCCCACTTCGCCGCCTCCGACGAGCCGGAGCATCCGGCCACCGCCGCCCAGCTCGAGGTGTTCGAGTGGGCCCTCGGGTACGCCGCAGACGCCGGGCTGGCGGTCCCGCTGCGCCACATCGGCAATTCCGCGGCCGCGCTGCGGCTGCCGCAGGCCCGCTACGACCTGGTCCGGATCGGGATCGCGGCGTACGGGATCGACCCGGCCGACGGCACCCTCGCCGCCGATGCGGGGGTCGAGTTGCAGCCGGTGATGACCCTGCGGGCCCAACTGATCAACGTGAAACCGGTGCCGGCCGGGGCCGCGGTGTCCTACGGCGGCACCTGGACCGCGACCGAATCGACGGTGCTCGGCCTGGTCCCGCTCGGCTACGGGGACGGGGTGCCGCGGGGGGCCGGCAACCGCGGCCAGGTCCTGGTCGGCGGGCGGCTGGCCCCGATCCGCGGCCGGATCTGCATGGACCAGTTCGTCGTCGATCTGGGCCCCGACGCCCGCGATCAGGTCGGGGACGAGGTGGTGCTGTTCGGCGCCGCCGGCGCGCCGACCGCCTCGGACTGGGCCCGGGCCGGGGACACGATCGGCTACGAGGTGGTGACCCGGCTGCCGCTGCGGCTGACCCGGATCCAGGTCGAACCCGGCGAGGAGTCGCGATGAGTACCCGGCGTCCCGGCAAACCGCAGGCGAGCCGGCAGCGGGCCCTGCCGGCGCCCCCGAAGAAGTCGGCGCCCTCGAAGAAGTCAGCGCCGGTGTCGGTGCCCGCGCCGATGGCCGGGGTGGATCCCCGGGTCGCGCTCGGGGTCGGCCTGGTCGGATCCATCGCCGCCCTGGCCGCCACCTCGGTGGTGGCCGGGATCGAGCTCGAGCGTCGGGTGTTCAACCAGACCCAGCGCGGGCACGGCGGCAGTGGCGAACCGTTCTTCAGCCTGCGCAGTCCCGGCCCGGAGGTGATCACTCCCGACGGACTGCGGATGCACGTCGAGGTCGACGAGATCGACGCGTACCCGCGCACCGACGGACGCACCGGGGCGTACGCGGGGGTCACGCTGGTCTTCGTCCACGGCTACGTGCTCAGCCTGGACTGCTTCCATTTCCAGCGGGCGCACTTCCGGGGCCTGGCCAAGCTGGTCCTCTACGATCAGCGGTCGCACGGCAAGACCGGACGCTCCCCGGCCGAGCACTGCCGGGTGCCGCAACTGGCCCGCGACCTGGCCCAGATCATCGAGGCGACCACCACGCCGGAGGAGAAGGTCGTGCTGATCGGCCACTCGATGGGCGGCATGACGATCCAGGAGTTGGCCAAGCAGCGCCCCGAATGGTTCGGTGACAAGGTGACCGGGGTCGGCCTCATCTGCACTTCGCCGGGGAACATGACGGCCAACCCGTTCCTGAAGCGGGTGCCCGGGCCGATGTTCCTGCGGCTGGCCGATTCGGTGCTGTCGGTGCTGAACCGGGTGCCCGGGCTGGTCGACAAGACCCTGAACACCCCGACCGACCTGTCCTGGCTGACCACCAAGCGGCTCGCCTTCGGCTCCGATGTGCCACCGGACTACGTCGAGTTCATGTCGGAGATGATCGGGCGGACCGGGATCGAGGTGGTCAATGACTACTGGCCGGCGATCCGGGAGTTCGAGGGGGAGCCGGCGTTCCCGGCGCTGAATCGGGTCGAGGCCACCGTGATCGGCGGGGTGGACGACCACATCCTGTCGATCGCGCACAGCGACCGGATCGTGCAACTGCTGCCGGGGGCCGACTACCACCGGATCGAGGACGGCGGCCACATGACCCAGATCGAGCATCACCAGGAGGTCAACGAAGCCCTCGAGGCGATGGTGGCCCGGACGCTGCGGCCGGCCGCCCGGAGCCTGACCGGCTAGGTGCAGTACAGCCAGGTCGTCCGCTCAGGCGACCCGGGCGTCGTGGACGACGTCGATCGCCTCCTGGTAGTGGGTCATCAACTGGGCACACATGGATTCCCAGGTACGCCCGACCACCGCGCTGCGGCAGGACTCCGCGAACACCTGCCGCTTGCGGTCATCCCCGAGCAGGTCGATGGCGTACCCGCGCATCGCGTCCAGATCGCCGGGCGGGTAGAGCCAGCCGGTGCGGGAGGGCTCGATCAGGTCGATGGGGCCGCCGCGCGCGGGCGCGATCGGCGGGATCCCGGACGCCTGGGCCTCCTGGATCGACTGGCAGAAGGTCTCCAACTCCCCGGGATGCACGAAGATGTCCATGCTGGCCAGCGTGCGCGGCAACTGCTCCCCGGTCATCTGACCCAGGAAGATCGCCCGGGGCAGCAATTGCTCGAGCTCGGCGCGCTTGGGGCCGTCGCCGATGATGACCGTACGCGTGTTGGGCAGATCCTGCAGCACCGCGAGATCCTCGACCTGCTTCTCCCCGGCCAGCCGACCGACATAGCCGATCAGCTTCTCCCCGTTCGGCGCGAGCTCGCGGCGCAGGGCCGAATCGCGCTTGGCCGGGTCGAAGCGCACCGAATCCACTCCGCGCCCCCACAGCCCGACCCGCTGGACGCCGATGTCGACCAACTGCTTGCGGGCGTACGTGGACGGCGCCAGGGTCATCGTGGCGAGTTGATGGGTGTTGCGGACCCACTTCCACAGCAGCGGCTCGGCCTGCGGGATGCCGTACTTCGCGGCGTAGCTGGGGACCTCGGTCTGGTAGATCGCCACGCTCGGCAACTCGAACCGGTTGGTGACCACCGCGGCCCGTTGACCCAGCACGTACGGGGCGGCCAGATGCACCACGTCGGGACGGAAGTCGTCGAAGATCCGCTCGAAGCGCCAGATCGGCGACGTCGAGACACGGAAATCCTGATAACCCGGCAGCGCCATGGACGGGAGACCGATCACCTGGTAGCCCATGTACTCCTTGGGGGCCTTCCCGCCCGCCGAGGGCGCGATCACCAGTGCCTCATGCCCATGCGCGGCCAAGTGTTCGAGGACTCGCATCACCGAATGCGTAACCCCGTTCACCTGCGGAAGAAAGGTTTCGGTCACTATGGCTACACGCACACCCCTACCGTAGTTCGTGATTCCGTGTTCTCCGCCACCGAAAATCGACAGAACGTAAAACACCAGGTTACGGATTGTCAAAGAGCAGGTGTGGTAATGGGATTCGTCACTCCGGGTGACCCGCTGGTAGTCTTGGAGACCGATCCGGACGACAGTACCGGATGACCCGGCTGCGCCGTGCAGCGCGGGACGTCGGCACCCGAACGTCGGTGCCTTCTGGTTCGTCTTCTCTGCCACCTCCAAGCAAGCGCCGCTCGCCGCGGCCGGTGGGCCGTTGACGTGCCTACGAGCGGGCCGGAAAACCGGTCCAGAGAAGTGAGACATCATGTCCAAACGACCCGTTACGCCCAACCGCAAGCACAACACCGGCAAACCGGCGGGCAAGAAGAGCACCGGTCCGAAGTCCTTCAAGTCCGACGGCACCCCGAAGGCTCGCTGGAGTTCGTCCGAGCGCGCCGAGCGCGGGCATTCGCCGCGCCGCGGCGGTGGCCGACCGCGCAGCGAATCCCGCGGCTACGAGGGGGAGCGCCGCACCGAGGGGGAGCGTCGCACCGAGCGGGTGAGCGACCGCTCCGGACGCAACTTCGCCAAATACGATCCCCGCGATGATCGGCCGCGCCGCGACTTCGACCGGGATGATCGTCCGCGTCGGGACTTCGATCGGGATGATCGGCCGCGCCGCAATGATCGGTTCGACCGGGACGACCGTCCGCGCCGGGACTTCGACCGGGACGATCGGCCGCGCCGCAACGACCGGTTCGAGCGGGATGACCGCCCGCGCCGGGACTTCGATCGGGATGATCGGCCGCGTCGTAATGATCGGTTCGAGCGGGACGACCGCCCGCGCCGGGACTTCGACCGCGCCGATCGGCCGCGTCGCAACGACCGGTTCGAGCGGGACGACCGGCCCCGTCGGGACTTCGACCGGGACGACCGGCCGCGTCGCAACGATCGGTTCGACCGGGATGATCGGCCGCGCCGGTTCGAGCGCGACGACCGGCCGCGGCGCCACGACCGGTTCGACGAGGGGACCCGCTTCGAGCGTCCCGAGCGGCGTACGACGGCCGAGTTCGACGCCGACACCGAGGCCGACACCATGTCCTGGGCGCAGGCCGAGGACGTCGAGGTGGACACCACCACCGTCGCCGATGATGCCGACTTCGCCCAGCTCGGCGTCCCGAAGGAACTCGTCGCGGTGCTGCAGCAGCGCGGCATCACCACTCCGTTCCCGATCCAGCAGGCGACCATCCCCGACGCGCTGTCCGGACGCGACGTGCTGGGGCGCGGGCGTACCGGTTCGGGCAAGACGCTCGGCTTCGGCCTGCCGATGATCGCCCGCCTCGCGGCGCAGCCGGACACCCACGCGGGCCGCAACCCGCGCGCGGTGGTGCTGGTGCCGACCCGGGAACTGGCGCTGCAGGTCGCCGACGTGGTCTCCCCGCTGTCCCAGGCGATGGGCCTGAAGGTCATCCTGGTCGCCGGGGGCATGTCGTACGGGCCGCAGCTCAAGGCCTTCGAGCGGGGCATCGACATCGTCGTGGCCACGCCGGGCCGGCTGATCGACCTGATGGATCAGGGCGCGGCCGACCTCAGCGATGTCCAGGTCACCGTCCTCGACGAGGCCGACCACATGGCCGACCTCGGCTTCCTGCCCGATGTCACCCGGGTGCTGGACTCGGTGCCCGGCGACGGCCAGCGGCTGCTGTTCTCGGCCACCCTGGACCGCGGGATCGACAAGGTGGTGCAGAAGTATCTGCACGATCCGGTCACCCACGAGGTCGACTCGGCCCAGGCCGAGGTCACTACGATGGAGCACCATGTGTTCCACGTCCAGCCCAACGAGAAGGTCCAGTTGACCGCGCTGATCGCCAATCGGCCCGGCCGGACCGTCATCTTCGTCCGCACCCAGCGCGGTGCCGACCGCGTCGCGGAGCAGTTGCGGGAGGCCGGCATCCTCGCCGGCGCCCTGCATGGCGGGCTCACCCAGGGCGCGCGGGCGCGGATCCTGGCGGCGTTCAAGGAGGGCTCGCTGCCCGTCCTGGTCGCCACCGACGTCGCCGCGCGCGGCATCCACGTCGACGACGTCTCCCTGGTCCTCCAGGTCGACCCGCCGATGGGACCCAAGGACTACCTGCACCGGGCCGGCCGGACCGCACGCGCCGGCGAGGCCGGGGCCGTGGTGTCGCTGGTGCTGCCGCACCAGAAGCGGGAGGTCGCCCGGCTGACCAAGCAGGCCGGCGTCCAGGTCACCCCGGTGGTGGCCCGGCTGGCCGATCCCCAGGTCGCCGAGATCACCGGCGGCAGCCTGCCCGAGGGCGAGCCGATCAGCGAGGAGGAGTACCGCGCGCTGATCGCGCCGAAGAAGCCGGAGCGGCGCCCGCGCAAGCAGTACGGCGACCGGGACCGGCGCGGCGGCGGCTGGCAGGGAGGCGGCCGCAAGCCCTACCGCGGCCGCGGGGGACGGCGTGACTGAGACCGGGGAGATCTCCCTGGGGATCGTGCGGGACGCGGACGCCGCGGGCGTGCTGGAGGTCATCCACGCCGCCTTCGGGGCCCGCGCCCACGTCGATCCGCCGCCGCCGGCGCTGTCGGAGACCGTCGCGTCGGTGACCGCCGAGATCCGTGCCGGGTCCGGCGTGGTGGCGCGGGTGGACGGGCGGATAGCTGGAGTCATTCTGCTCAAGGCCCTGGACGCGGACACCACCAGCCTGATCCGGGTCTCGGTGCATCCGCGGTTCCAGCGGCTCGGCGTCGGTGCGGCGCTGGTCGAGGCGGTGCAGGAAGTGGCCGCGGCGGCCGGGTTCCGGCGGGCCGAGCTGGTCGCCCGCCGGGAGTTTCCCGAGGTGGTCGCCTGGTGGCAGCGCCGCGGGTATCGGTTGGCGAGCACGGAGGGCGAGAAGTGCATTCTGGTCCGCCGGTTGCCGGTGCTGATCGATGTGCCGACCGCCGACGCGATGCGCGAACTCGGCGTCGGCCTGGCCGGCCTGCTGCAGCCCGGTGATCTGGTCCTGCTCAACGGAGGGTTGGGGGCCGGCAAGACCACCCTGACCCAGGGCATCGGCGCCGGCCTCGGGGTCACCGAACAGGTCACCTCGCCGACCTTCGTGATCTCCCGGATCCATCGCAGCGCCGCGGGCCGACCCACCCTGGTGCATGTGGACGCCTACCGGCTCGGCAGCCTCGACGAGGTCGACGACCTGGACCTCGACGAATCCGCCGACGACGCGGTCACCATCGTCGAATGGGGCGCCGGCAAGGCCGAACAATTGGCCGATGATCGGCTGGAGATCGAACTGCGGCGCAGTCCGGACCCCACCGATGAGACCCGCCTGGTCATTATTGCCCCGGTCGGCGCCCGCTGGGCCGAGGCCGATCTGGACGCGCTGCTGGAGGAACTGTCATGACCGTGCTGGCGATCGACACCTCGACCGATGTCCGCGTCGCGGTCGCCGACGGGCCGACCGTGCTCGCCCGGGCCACCGAGCACGACACCCGGTCCCACGTCGAACAACTGGTCCCGCTGATCCGGCGCGCGCTCGAGCAGGCCGCGCTCGACCTGGCCCGGATCGACCTGATCGTGGTCGGGATGGGCCCCGGCCCGTTCACCGGACTGCGGGTCGGGATCGCCACCGCGCAGGCGCTGGCCATCGCCGACGCGATCCCGCTGCGGCGGGTCTGCTCCCTGGACGTGCTCGCGCTGACCGGGGTCCGGACCCTCAGCCCCGCCGATCGCGCCGAGGGCTTCCTCACCTGCACCGATGCCCGGCGCAAAGAGGTCTACTGGGCCCGGTACGACGCCGCCGGGGTCCGCGACGGCGAGCCCCGGGTCGGGCCGCCGGACGCCCTGCCCGACCTGCCGATCATCGGGCCCGGGGTCGCGGCGTACCCGCAGTTGGGCAACCGGGGTACCGTCGAGGCGGTCGACGCCGGCCTGCTGGCCACCCGCGGCACCGAACTGCCCGAGGTCGGAGCCTCTCCGCTGTACCTGCGACGACCCGACGCCGCGGTGCCGACCCGACGCAAGTCGGCCCTGGCCCTGCCGCAACGGCCCGGCGCGGCCCGCCCGCGGATCCGCCGCCGACCGGCATGACCGGGGCGCTCACGCTGCGGCCGGGCCTACCCGGCGACCTGGCCGCGATCATGGAGCTGGAACGAGCCGGGTTCGCCGCTGCCGAGCAATGGAGCGAACGCTCCTGGAGCGACGAGCTGGCCGCCGGGCACCGGCTGATCCTGCTCGCCACCGCCGGGGCCGAGGTGCTCGGGGTCGCCACTTTCCAGCACATCGCCGGCGTCGCCGACCTGAACCGGATCATCGTGGCCCCCGCCGCGCGCGGCGCCGGCATCGGGCGCACCCTGGTCGAGGCGGGCGCAGGTACGCTCGCCGCGACGGGCAACGACCAGCTGCTGCTCGAGGTCGAGCGGCACAACACCGCGGCCCGGGCCCTGTACGCCGCGACCGGGTTCGTGCCGATCGCGACCCGCAGCGACTATTACGGACCCGGCCGGGACGCGATCATCATGCGCCGTGACCTGGGAGAGGAGAACCATGAGTGAGCCCCTGGTGCTGGGCATCGAGTCCTCGTGCGACGAGACCGGGGTCGGGATCGTCCGCGGTCAGGAGATTCTGGCCAACGAAGTGGCCTCCTCGGTCGACCAGCATGCCCGTTTTGGCGGGGTCGTCCCCGAGATCGCGTCCCGGGCCCACCTGGAGGCGATCGGTCCGACCCTGGAACGGGCACTGGCCACCGCCGGGATCGACCCGAGCGAGCTGGACGGGGTCGCGGTCACCTCCGGTCCGGGCCTGATGGGGGCGCTGGCCGTCGGGGTGGCCGCGGCGAAGGCGCTGGCGTACGCCTGGAACAAGCCGCTGTACGGGGTCAACCATCTGGCGGCCCACGTGCTGGTCGACGAACTCGATCACGGCCCGCTCCCGCTGCCCGCGCTGGCCCTGCTGGTCTCCGGCGGGCACACCCAACTGCTCAAGGTCGAGGACCTGCTGACCGGAATCACCGAGATCGGGACCACCATCGACGATGCCGCCGGGGAGGCGTACGACAAGGTGGCCCGGGTACTCGGGCTGGCCTATCCCGGCGGTCCGGTGATCGACAAGGCGGCCCAACAGGGCGACCCGCGCGCGATCGCGTTCCCGCGCGGGCTGACCGCCCGACACGATCTGGCCAAGCACCGCTTCGACTTCTCCTTCTCCGGCCTGAAGACCGCGGTCACCCGCTGGGTCGAACTGGCCGAACGCGACGGGCGCGAGGTGCCGGTCAACGACGTGTCCGCGTCCTTCCAGGAGGCGGTCGCCGATGTGCTGTCGGCCAAGGCGGTCGACGCCTGCCGGTTCCATGAGGTCGACACCCTGGTGCTCGGCGGCGGGGTCGCGGCGAACTCCCGACTGCGCGGCCTGCTCGAGGAGCGCTGCGGTGACGCCGGGATCACCCTGCGCCGACCGCGGCCGGGCCTGTGCACCGACAACGGGGTGATGATCGCCGCGCTGGGGGTGGAGGTGATCCGCCACGGCGGTCGCCCGTCCCCGGCCGATCTGGGCGCCGACGCCGGCCTGCCGGTCTCCCGCGTGCTGGTCTGAGCGAGCGATCCGGGCGGGGCGCGATGGATCTGGTGACGGCCCGGCAACTGACCGGGCGGGATGGGAGCGACGGCGCGGCGGCCCTGGCCGCCGCAGCGGCGGAGGCCGAGCCGGACTCCCTCGGTGCGGCAAGTCGGTTGCGGCGTAGCTTCGCCCCGGACCTGGCCGCGGCGGCGCTGACCCAGGTGGGGCTGCGGCGACGCGCGGTGACCAAGTTCGGTGACCGGGCGGGCGAACTCTGGTTCACCCCGGCCGGTCTGGAGCAGGCCACCCGGCCCGCGGTCGCCGCCTGGCGGGCCGAGCGGATCGCCGGGCTCGGTGCCCGGACCGTGGCCGATCTGGGCTGCGGAATCGGGGCCGACAGCCTTGCTTTTGCCGCCGCGGGCCTGGGCGTACGCCCGGTCGAGCGGGATCCGGTCACCGCGCTGTTCGCCGAGCAGAACCTCGGCGTCCCGGTGGTCGTCGGCGACGCCGAGCAGGCCGAGCTGGCCGAGGACTGGTACGCCTTCTGCGACCCGGCCCGCCGCGACGGCTCCGGGCGGGTCTGGAACGTCGACCAGTTCACCCCCTCCTGGGACTTCGCCACCGGTCTGCTGGCCCGCCCGGCCGGGGCCTGCCTGAAGCTCGGCCCGGCTCTGCCGCACCGGATGATCCCCGACGGGGTCGCGGCGATCTGGGTCAGTGACGGCGGGGACGTGGTGGAGGTGTCGTTGTGGTCCGGACCGGGGATCACCCCGGGGCTCGGGGCGGTCCGGCTGGCCGAGGGCCGGGTCGAGGAGTTGTGGGCCGATTCGCGCCGCGCCGAGGTCGGGGCGCCGGCGGCGTACGTCTATGAGCCGGACGGGGCGGCGATCCGGTGCGGTGGGCTCGGCGAGCTGGCCGCCCGGCACGGGCTGTCGGCGCTGGCGCCGGAGATCGCCTACTTGACCGGGCCCGAACCGGTGGAGTCGCCGTGGCTGATCCGGTTCCGGGTGCTGGAGGACCTGCCCTGGAAGGAAAAGCTGGTGCGCCAGTGGGTCCGGGACCACCGGATCGGGACTCTGGAGATCAAGAAGCGGGGGATCGACGTCGATCCGGCGGCGCTGCGGCGCCGGCTCAAGCCCGCCGGTTCGGAGCGGGCGACGATTCTGTTGACCCCGACCCCGGCCGGGGCCCGCTGCTTGGTCGTGGAACGGGAATCGGATCGAATCTGGCACTCCACTTGAACGAGTGCTAACCAGCGCGCTAGATTGAGGTCCGTTAGCACTCTCCACCCGAGGGTGCCAGCAGCTTGGGACGGCACCCGCGACGACGCCCCGGGCCTGGAACCGTACATTCAAAAACATTGAAAGGGGTTTGAACGTGGCAGTCACGATCAAGCCGCTCGAGGACCGCGTCCTCGTTCAGCCGCTCGAGGCCGAGCAGACCACCGCTTCCGGCCTGGTTATCCCCGATACCGCTCAGGAGAAGCCGCAGGAGGGCAAGGTCATCGCCACCGGCCCCGGCCGCGTCGACGACAAGGGCGCCCGGGTTCCGATGGACGTCGCCGAGGGCGACGTCGTGATCTTCTCGAAGTACGGCGGCACCGAGGTCAAGTACAACGGCGCGGAGTACCTGCTGCTCAACGCGCGCGACATCCTCGCCGTCGTCTCCAAGTGATCTCGGAGGTCGATTAGATGCCCAAGATCCTTCAGTTCGACGAGGAAGCTCGTCGCTCCCTGGAGCGTGGCGTGGATGTCCTCGCCAACACCGTGAAGGTGACGCTCGGCCCGAAGGGCCGCTATGTCGTGTTGGACAAGAAGTGGGGCGCCCCCACGATCACCAACGACGGCGTCACCGTGGCCCGCGAGGTCGAGCTCGACGATCCGTACGAGAACCTCGGCGCCCAGCTGGCCAAGGAAGTCGCCACCAAGACCAATGATGTCGCCGGTGACGGCACCACCACCGCCACCGTGCTCGCCCAGGCGCTGGTCCACCAGGGCCTGCGTGCGGTCGCGTCCGGGGCCAACCCGGTCGGCCTCAAGCGCGGTATCGAGAAGGCCGTCGAGGCGCTGGAGACCCAGCTCGCCTCGGTCGCCCGCCCGGTCGAGACCACCCAGGACATGTCCCAGGTCGCCACCATCTCCTCGCGTGATGAGGAGATCGGTCAGCTGATCGCCGACGCGTTCGACAAGGTCGGCAAGGACGGCGTGATCACCGTCGATGAGTCCCAGACCTTCGGCACCGAGCTCGAGTTCACCGAGGGCATGCAGTTCGACAAGGGTTACCTGTCGCCCTACATGGTCACCGACTCCGAGCGGATGGAAGCGGTCCTCGACGATCCCTACATCCTGATCAACTCCGGCAAGATCTCCTCGATGCAGGAGCTGCTGCCGCTGCTGGAAAAGGTCATCGCCGCCAACGGTTCGCTGGTCGTCGTGGCCGAGGACGTCGACGGGGAAGCCCTGTCGACCCTGGTCGTGAACAAGATCCGCGGCACCTTCAACTCGGTGGCCGTCAAGGCCCCCGCGTTCGGTGATCGCCGCAAGGCCATGCTCGAGGACATCGCGATCCTGACCGGTGGTCAGGTCGTCGCCCCCGAGGTCGGCCTGAAGCTGGACCAGATCGGTCTGGAGTCCCTGGGTCGCGCCAAGCAGGTCGTGATCACCAAGGACGCCACCACCATCGTCGGCGGTGCCGGCGAGCAGTCCGAGGTCACCGATCGCGTGGCGCAGCTGCGCAAGGAGATCGAGAACTCCGACTCCGACTGGGATCGCGAGAAGCTGCAGGAGCGGGTTGCCAAGCTCGCCGGTGGCGTCTGTGTGATCCGCGTCGGGGCGGCCACCGAGGTGGAGCTCAAGGAGAAGAAGCACCGCATCGAGGATGCCGTCTCCGCGACCCGCGCCGCCATCGAAGAGGGCATCGTCCCCGGCGGTGGTACCGCGCTGGTGCAGGCCGCCAAGGTGCTCGACGACAGCCTCGGGCTGACCGGCGACGAGAAGGCCGGCGTCCAGATCGTGGCCAAGGCCGTGGTCGAGCCGCTGCGCTGGATTGCTGAGAACGGCGGCGTACAGGGCTACGTCATCGTGGCCAAGGTGGCCGAGCTCCCCGACGGGCAGGGCTACAACGCTGCCACCGGTGAGTACGGCGACCTGGTCGGCATGGGCGTCATCGACCCGGTGAAGGTCACCCGCTCCGCGCTGACCAACGCCGCCTCGATCGCCGCCCTGCTGCTCACCACCGAAACCCTGGTGGTCGAGAAGCCGGAGGAGTCCGACGACGACAAGTGACCTGTGAGGTCAGTCTCCTGAACGGGGCACCCGCTGTGGCGGGTGCCCCGTTCTGCGTCTCCGGTCGGGCGTGGGTGCGGCCGCGGGCCGGATGGGTGTCGGGGCCGGGCGGGTATCGCGGGCCGGTCGGGTGTCGCGGGCCGGTCGGGTGTCGCGGGCCGTTGGTTGGGTTTGCGGTGTTGCCTGCGGGCTCGCGGGTCCGTGTCGGGTACGCGGGCCCTGCAGGGGCTGCGGGACGGACGGGGGACCGCGGACTGTACCGAGCGTCGCTGGTTGGTGCTGATGCGGCGCTGTGCCAGCCACGTAGGTCAGGTGTCCGAGCAGCGACCAGGTGTCCGAGCGGTGTTCCGGGCAGGGAGCGTCCCTGATGGTCACGGAGCTTCGGGGCGCCCGGACGCTGCGTACCCCTGAGGGCCGCTGTCCGCACGGGCTGACGCTGGATGGTCGAACCTCGGGGGGTGCTCCAGGGCCGAACAAGGTGGTGGGGGTCATTGGTCTGCTTTACGTGGCTGCGGTGGGGCAAGTCCGGTGGGTTCGCGGGCCAACGGCCGGGTCTGCGGTGCTTCCTGCGGGCTCGCGGGTCCGTGCAGGGGCTGCGGGACGGATTGGGGACCGCGGACTGCACCGAGCGTCGCTGGTTGGTGCCGATGCGTCGCTGGGCCGGCCATGCAGGCCAGGTGTCCGAGCAGCTACCAGGTGTCCGAGCGGTGTTCCGGGCAGGGAGCGTCCCTGATGGTCACGGAGCTTCGGGGCGCCGGGACGCTGCGTACCCCTGACGGCCGCTGTCGGCCCGGGATGACGCTGGGTGGGGCAAGTCCGGTGGGTTTGCGGGCCAACGGTCGGGTCTGCGGTGCTTCCGGTGAGTTCGCAGGCCGGTGTCGGGTACGCGGGCCGTGCAGGGGCTGCGGGACGGACGGGGGACCGCGGACTGCACCGAGCGTCGCTGGTTGGTGCCGATGCCTCGCTGGGCCGCCCCGGCCGGTAACTCCTACACGCCCCGTTTGGCTGGGCAGAACGCCCGACCCGCGGCCACGCCGGTACGGTCATACTGGGCCCATGGTCAACACCACTGCCTCCGACACTTCCTCCGACGAGGGCTTCACCGGCCTGCGCGGCGCCCTCGCCGACCCGGACCGCCGCCTGCTCGGCACCTTCGTCAACATTCCCCGGGTCGAGGTGGTGGAGCTGGTCGCCGCTGCCGGGTTCGACCTCATCGTGATCGACGCCGAGCACGGCCCGTTCGGGCTCGAGCCGCTGGTTCCGCTGATCGCGGCCGCCCAGGGCAGTGGCATGTACGCCGTGGTCCGGGTTCCCGAACTGCGCCCGCACGCGATCGGCGCCGTCCTCGACATCGGCGCCGACGGCATCCTGGTCCCGCACGTGCTCTCCGGCGACGCCACCGCCCAGGTCGTCGCGGCTGCCCGCTTCGCCCCCGAGGGGACCCGGTCGTTGCACAACGGCGTCCGGGCCGCCCGCTACGGCGCCGACCCCGACTACTTCGCCGCGGCGAACCGGCGTACCGCGGTCCTGGTGATGTGTGAGGACATCGAAGCCGTCCGGGCCATCGACGACCTGATCGCGGTGCCCGGCGCCGACGCCATCTTCGTCGGCCCGCTCGACCTGTCCGCCTCGATGGGCTACGTCGGGCAGCCCAACCACCCCGAGGTCGTGGACACCGTCCGCAGTGTCCTGGGTCAGGCCACCAACGCCGGCAAGGCCGGCTCGCTGATGGTCAGTACGGCCCAGCAGGCCCGCGATCTGCTGGACGCCGGCGCCCGGATGGTGCTGGTCTCGGTCGACACCGCGATGATCCTGGAGGCCTTCACCCGGACCCGGGCCGCGGTGTTCCCCGAGGATCCGGTGCCCCGGCGCGGCCCCGGCTACTGAGCCCCGGCCGAAGCCGGCGACAACCCCCGGCCCCACCGGCGCGGACGCGGATCTGGATCCGGCCGATCCCTGGACTAGGATCGGGGCGATCAGGCGAACAGGAGTGGCTTTGACCGCACAGACCCGACCCGCGGCCGGCGGACGTTTCGGTTGGCTGCGTACCCGGGGAGTGCTGATGGGGCTGCTGGGCAGCATCTGCATCAGCATCGCGGTGATGACTCCGGGCTTCGTCCCGAACGCGGGTCTGGATCGGATCCTGCCGGTCCGCTGGTTCCGCAACCTGGTGCTGGGCGACCTCTACCTCGGCCGGGTCTTCATGCTCGCCGGCCTGATCCTGTTGATCGGCGGCTGGCTGCGGCTGCGTCCGGCGGTCACCCCACGGGTGCCGCACGCGGCGATCCTGGCGCTGTGGTCGCTGCCGATGCTGCTGGCCCCACCGATCTTCTCCAGCGACGTCTTCCTGTACGCCGACCAGGGCTGGATCCTGCATCTGGGCCTGGATCCCTACCAGATCGGACTGGCCCAGGTCGGCGGCCCCTTCGACACCAACGTGCACTGGGTGTGGCGCGGCACCACCGCGATCTACCCGCCGCTGGCCCTGCAGATCCAACACCTCATCGTCAGTACGACCGGCTATTCCGGCTACCTGTCGGTGGTCGCGATGCGGATCCCGGCGATCATCGCCGCGATCGTCATCGCCGTCCTGGTGCCCCGGCTGGCCCGGCTGCTGCGGGTCGATCCGGAACTCGCCAAGTGGATGGCCGTGCTCAACCCGATGCTGCTGCTGCACTACATCGGTGGCGCGCACAACGACGCGCTGATGGCCGCCGGCGTCCTGCTGGCGTGCTACCTGACCTACCGCTTCGGTCGCCCGGGGATGCTGATCGGCGCGGCGATCATCGGCGTCGGCACCGCCATCAAACAGCCCGGCCTGATGGCCGCCTTCGCGATCGGACTGATCCCGGTTGCCCATCGGCTGCCGAGCATGCCCGTGGCCCGCCGGCTGCTGGTCGGCGGCGGCCATGTGCTGGCGTCGATCGCGGTGGCCGGGCTCGCGTTCGTGGCAACCACCGCGGCCACCGGTCTCGGCTTCGGCTGGATCCGGGCCACCAGCATCGGCGAGCTCACCTGGTCGATGAGCCCCTCCAGTGTGGTCGAGCAGATCGTCGGTCCGATCGCCGGCCAGTTCGGCTACACCGGAAATCTGTTGCCGCTGTTCAGCCAGATCACCACCGGGCTGAGCGTACTGGCGCTGGTCTGGCTGGCCTGGCGCTACTTCTTCGCCGACCGGATCGGGCATGACCCGATCGGCACCCGGTGGCGGCTGGATCCGGCCGCGCCCACCGACTGGCACGACTACCCGCTGCGCTGGCTGGCCTGGGCCTTCATCCTGTTCAGCCTGGGCGGGTCGGGGTATCACACCTGGTACTGGCTGTGGGGTGGCATCTATCTCGGCATGCTGCGCTACAACGACAAGCTGATGCGCCTGGTCGTGGCGATCATGATCTTCCTGCTGACCACCGAGGCCGGCCAGGAGTACTACTCTGTGCGCACCATTCCGGGCATGGTGCTCGGGGCGACACTGGCGTACCTGTGGTGGATCTATTCGGTGCGGTGGAAGTTCAACCGCTCCGATCCCACCGCGGCGACCGACGCCCCGGTGCCGAGCGTGTCCGGCGGAATAAGATGAGGAGCGGTTCGGCTATGTCCAGCAGACGGTTCGATCGAACCGGCTGACGGGCCCATCGCAGCAACCAGTCGAGTGCCCGACACAGACACAGACGTACGCAGACCACACGTACTTACACCAGGGGTGACATATGGAGTTGACCGGCGCCGGAGTTCCGGAGAAGTTCGCAGCCTTGGGGCTGACCTTCGATGATGTACTGCTGCTGCCCAACGAATCCGACGTGATCCCGTCCGCCGCGGACACCACCACTCGGGTCTCGAAGAACATCAGCATCAAGATCCCGCTGCTCAGTTCGGCGATGGATACCGTGACCGAGCACCGGATGGCCGTCGCGATGGCCCGGGAGGGCGGACTGGGCATTCTGCACCGCAACATGTCGATCGAGGAGCAGGCGGGCCAGGTCGACCAGGTCAAGCGGTCCGAGGCCGGCATGATCGTCGACCCGGTGACCACCACCGCCGACGCGACCATCGCCCAGGTGGACGAACTGTGCGGGCACTTCCGGATCTCCGGAGTACCCGTGGTCGACGATCAGATGCGCCTGGTCGGCATCGTCACCAACCGCGACATGCGCTTCGAGCACGACCCGAACCGCAAGGTCAAGGACGTGATGACCCCGATGCCGCTGGTCACCGGCTGGCCCGGCATCTCCAGCGAGGACGCGATGGCGCTGCTGGCCAAGCACAAGATCGAGAAGCTGCCGCTGATCGACGATGCCGGCAAGCTCAAGGGTCTGATCACCCTGAAGGACTTCGTGAAGTCCGACCAGTACCCGAATGCCTCCAAGGACGCCCAGGGCCGGCTGCTGGTCGGTGCCGGCATCGGCTTCTACGGCGACGCCTGGGAGCGCGCCGGGGCGCTGCAGGAGGAGGGCGTGGACGTGCTGGTCGTCGACACCGCGCACGGCCACTCGCAGGCCCAGCTGGAGATGATTCGCCGGCTCAAGGGCGATCCCGCCTTCGCCGGGGTGGACATCATCGGCGGCAACGTCGCCACCTACGCCGGCGCCAAGGCCCTGTGCGAGGCGGGCGTGGACGGGGTCAAGGTCGGCGTCGGCCCGGGCTCGATCTGCACCACCCGAGTGGTCGCCGGGGTCGGCGTACCGCAGGTGACCGCGATCTACAACGCCGCCCAGGCCTGCCAGGCCTACGGCGTCCCGGTGATCGGCGACGGCGGCCTGCAGTACTCCGGTGACATCGCCAAGGCGCTGGTCGCCGGGGCCGATTCGGTGATGCTGGGTTCCCTGCTGGCCGGCTGTGACGAGTCGCCCGGTGAGTTGACCTTCATCAACGGCAAGCAGTTCAAGACCTACCGCGGGATGGGTTCGCTGGGCGCGATGGCGGCCCGCGGTCGCAAGCCGTCCTACTCCAAGGACCGCTACTTCCAGGCCGATGTGACCAGCAACGACAAGATCATCCCCGAGGGCATCGAGGGCCAGGTGGCCTACCGCGGACCGCTGGAGGCCGTCGCCTACCAGTTGATCGGTGGCCTGCGGCAGTCGATGTTCTACACCGGTGCCTCGACCATTCCGGAACTGCACGAGCGCGGCAAGTTCGTCCGGATCACCTCCGCGGGCCTGCGCGAGTCGCATCCGCACGACATTCAGATGACCGTCGAGGCGCCGAACTACACCGCCGCCACCCACAGCTGAGCTGACCCCGACCGAGCCACCCCGGCTTGCCGAAAGGACTCCCATGTACGACATCGGCCGTTCCAAGCGTGCCCAGCGGGCCTACTCCCTGGACGATCTGACCATCGTCCCGACCCGGCGCACACGGGGGATCGAGGAGGTCGACCTGCATTGGCGGCTGGACGCGGTGGAGTTCGAGTTCCCGATCCTGGCCGCCCCGATGGACTCCATCATGTCCCCGGCGACCGCGATCACCATCGGCAAGCTGGGCGGGCTCGGTGTGCTCAACCTGGAAGGGCTGTGGACCCGCTACGAGCACCCCGAGGAGCAACTCGACCAGCTCTCGGCGATCCAGGACCCGGTCGAGGCGACCCGGCGGATGCAGAGTCTGTACGCCGCCCCGATCGACCCGGAACTGATCACCCGGCGGCTGACCGAGATCCGCGAAGCCGGGGTCCCGGTGGCGGGCTCGCTGTCCCCGCGGCATGTCGCCGAGTTCGCCGGGGTGGTGGAGAAGGCCGGGGTCGACTTCTTCGTCATTCGCGGCACCACCGTGTCGGCCGAACACGTCTCCAGCGTGCATGAGCCGCTGAACCTGAAGCAGTTCATCTACGACCTCGATGTGCCGGTGATCGTCGGGGGCTGCGCGACCTATCAGGCCGCGCTGCACCTGATGCGCGCCGGCGCGGCCGCGGTGCTGGTCGGCTTCGGCGGTGGCGCGACCCATGCCACCCTCGACGTGCTCGGGGTCGCGGTCCCGATGGCGACCGCGATCGCCGATGTGGCCGAGGCCCGCCGGGATTACATGGACCAGTCCGGGGGGCGCTACGTCCACCTGATCGCCGACGGTGGGGTCGGGCGTACCGGCACCATCGCCAAGGCGTTCGCCTGCGGTGCCGACGCGGTGATGGTGGGCTCCCCGCTGGCCCGGGCGGCCGAGGCTCCCGGGCACGGCTGGCACTGGGGTGCGGAGGCCTGGCACGCCGACCTGCCGCGCGGGGAACGCGTCCGGTTCTCCCCGATCGGCTCGCTGGAGGAGATCATGCTCGGCCCGTCGTCGGTCTCCGACGGCACGATGAACCTGGTCGGGGCGCTGCGGCGTACGCTCGCGACGACCGGCTACACCGATGTGAAGGCGTTCCAGCGCGTCGAGGTCGTGCTGAACCGCTGACCCACTGAGCCGCCGGCCGACCCCGATCAGGAGACATTCATGACCACACCCGACAGCCCCGAGTCCGCACTGCCGGAGCTGACCCGGCTGCGGGCCAGCATCGACAACCTGGACGCCGCGGTGATCCATCTGCTCGCCGAACGGTTCAAGTGCACCCAGCGGGTGGGGGAGCTCAAGGCCACCCATGGGCTGCCGCCGGCCGATCCGGCCCGGGAGCAGCAGCAGATCACCCGGATGCGGGGGATCGCTCAGGCCGCCCATCTGGATCCGGAATTCGCCGAGAAGTTCCTCAACTTCATCGTCTCGGAGGTGGTCCACCACCACGTGGCCATCGCGGAGTCCCATGCCAAGGAGGCCACCGAAAGCTGACCGATTGGTAACAAATTCGGTTACTTCTCTTTGTTCCGTGACGCGGCACAGCGATGGGGCTAGTGTGATTTGGCACACCCCGCACTGCTGTGGAGGAGATCGTGTCACATTCAAAACGCATGCGTCGCTGGCTCGCCGCCGGTGTCGCGGTCGCAACGGCCGGCCTGCTCGCCGCTTGTTCGGCGACCAATACCGGGCCACCCACGCTGACCTGGTACATCAATCCCGATGACGGGGGCCAGGTCGACATCGCGGCCAAGTGCACCCAGGCCTCCGGGGGCACGTATCGGATCCAGACCTCGCTGCTGCCGCGCGATGCGGCCTCCCAGCGGGAACAGCTGGCCCGCCGCCTCGCCGCCGGGGACAGTTCGCTGGACATCATGAGCCTGGATCCGCCGTACGTGCCCGAACTGGCCGAACCCGGCTTCCTCGCCCCGGTCCCGCAGACCGTGATCGACCAACGCACCACCGATGTCGTCGACGGCGCCCGCAAGGGTGCCCAATGGAACGGGAAGTACGTGGTCATCCCGTTCTGGGCGAACACCCAGCTGCTGTGGTACCGCAAGTCGGTGGTCGAGAAGGCCGGCCTGGACATGAGCAAGCCGGTCACCTGGGACCAGATCATGAATGTCGCCCGGCAGACCGGAACGCATCTGGGCGTCCAGGGCATCCGCGGCGAATCGATGACGGTGTGGGTCAACGCGCTGATGGAGTCGCAGGGCCAGTCGATCGTGATCGGCAACGCCAGCAGCGCCGACCAGACGCAGTTCGGCCTGGATTCCCCGCAGGGAGTCAAGGCGGCCGAGATCATCGGCACCATCGGCCGGGAGGGGCTCGGCGGACCGGGCCTGACCACCCAGGACGAGAACCAGTCGATGAGCACCTTCCAGGGCGCCAAGGGCTCCTTCATGGTGAACTGGCCCTTCGTGTGGCCGGCCACCCAGTCGGCCAAGCCGGAGCTGATCAGTGACATCGGCTGGACCACCTACCCGCGGGTGGACGCCAACACCGAATCCGCCCCACCGCTGGGCGGCATCATGCTCGGGGTCGGCGCCAAGAGCAAGCACACCGACCTGGCCTTCGAGGCGGTCACCTGCATCACCTCGCCGGAGAATCAGGCGCACTACTTCGTCACCAACGGCAACCCGCCGGCGAGCAAGGCCGCCTATGACGACCCCCAGGTCGCCCAGAAGTTCCCGATGGCCCCGGTGATCCGGACTTCGCTGGACAACGCGAAACCGCGCCCGCAGACCCCGTACTACAACGAGGTCTCCACCGGCCTGCAGCAGCGCTGGACGCCGGTGCAGACGGTCACCGACCAGACTCCGGCCCAGACACAACAGTTCCTGATGCAGGTACTGCGAGGGGAGCGATTGCTGTGAGTACTGCTGCACAACCCCGCGAAGCCTCCGGCAGCGGCTCGAGCGCCACCACCGGTGGCGCCGTCCAGAAGCGGAACCAGCCCCGACCGCGGCGTACCGAACGGGCCCGGGCCGAGGCCCGGCTCGGCTGGCTGCTGGCCGGCCCCGCCTTCGTCCTGATGCTGCTGGTGACGATCTATCCGATCCTGCAGGCGGCCTTCGACTCGCTGTTCTCCTACCGATTGACCGCGCCCCAGGATCGCGCCTTCGTCGGGCTGGGGAACTACGGTGTGGTCTTCACCGACCCGGTCTTCTGGGCCGACTTCGGGGTCACCCTGCTGATCACGGTGATCACCGTGGCGGTCGAACTGGTGCTCGGCTTCGCCCTGGCGCTGGTGATGAACTCCGCGATCAAGGGCCTCAAGGGGCTGCTGCGGACCGCGATCCTGGTGCCCTACGGCATCATCACCGTGGTCTCGGCCTTCGCCTGGTTCTACGCCTTCGACATCAACACCGGCTATGTGAACTCCTGGATCGGGCAGCCCAACCTCGACTGGTTCGGTTCGGGACCGACCGCGCTGGTGGTGATCATGGCCTCCGAGATCTGGAAGACCACCCCGTTCATCTCGCTGCTGCTGCTGTCCGGGCTGGCCCAGGTGCCCAGTGAGCTGACCGAGGCCGCCAAGGTCGACGGGGCGACCTGGTGGGAGCGGATGAGCCGGGTGATCCTGCCGAATATGAAGGCCGCGATCATGGTCGCCGTGCTGTTCCGGGCGCTGGATGCGTTCCGCATCTTCGACAACATCTTCATCATGACCAACGGTGCGTACGGCACCGAGACCCTGTCGCTGCTGGCCTACCGCACCTCGATCGGTCGCCTCGAAGTGGGCATGGGCTCGGCGGTCTCGGTCGTGCTGTTCCTGCTGGTGATCCTCATCGCGGTGATCGCCATCAAGGGCTTCAAGGTCGACCTGGCCGGAGGAGGCAAGCGATGAAACGCAAAATCGGATGGGCCGTGATCACGATCCTGGTCCTGGTCTACGCACTGTTCCCGGTGCTGTCGATCCTGATGAACTCGTTCAAGTCCTCCGGCGACTTCACCGAGGGCGGGCAGTTCCTGCCGCGGACCTGGTCCACGGAGAACTACCAGATGATCTTCTTCGGCGACGCGAAGGACCTGTTCCTGCCCGCGCTGCGCAACTCGCTGGGCATCACCCTGATTGCGACCGTGATCGCGGTGGTGCTGGCCACCCTGTGTGCGTATGCCGTGGCCCGGCTCGACTTCCCGGGCAAGCGGATCGTGCTCGGGGCGGCGCTGGCGATCTCGATCTTCCCGGTGATCTCGATCGTGACGCCGCTGTTCAACCTCTGGCGTCAGATCGGGCTGTACGACACCTGGCTCGGTCTGATCATCCCCTACCTGTCGCTGACCCTGCCGATCTCGATCTACACCCTGTCGGCGTTCTTCCAGCAGATCCCGTGGGAACTCGAACAGGCGGCCCAGGTCGATGGGGCGACCCCGTTCCAGGCGTTCCGGAAGGTGATTGTGCCGCTGGCCCTGCCGGGGGTGTTCACCACCGCGATCATCGCCTTCTTCATCGCCTGGAACGACTTCGTCTACGGCATTTCGCTGACCTCGACGTCGGCGGCGCGACCGGTCCCCGCGGCGCTGGCCTTCTTCACCGGGGCCTCGCAGTTCGAGGAACCGGCCGGAGCGATCTCCGCGGCCGCGATCATCGTCACCATTCCCGTCGTCATCATCGTCATGCTGTTCCAGCGTCAGATCGTGTCCGGTCTGACCCAGGGCGCAGTCAAGGGCTAAGGAGCCGAAGTGTCAACCATCACCCTGAAGAACCTCGTCAAGCGCTACGACGACGGATTCGAGGCCGTCAAGGGGATCAGCCTGGACATCGCCGACGGTGAGTTCATGATCCTGGTGGGCCCGTCCGGTTGCGGAAAGTCCACCCTGCTGCGGATGATCGTCGGTCTGGAGGACATCACCGACGGCGAACTGCAGATCGACGGGAAGCGGGTCAACGAGATGGCGCCCCGGGATCGCAATCTGTCGATGGTGTTCCAGAACTACGCGCTGTACCCACACCTGACCGTCTATGAGAACATCGCCTTCCCGCTGCGGCTGAACAAGAACTCCGTCCCCAAGGACGAGATCGATCGCCGGGTCCGGCAGGCCGCCGACATGTTGGACCTGAACGAGCATCTGCAGCGCAAGCCGGGCAACCTGTCCGGTGGGCAGCGCCAGCGGGTCGCGATGGGGCGGGCGATCGTGCGCGATGCCGACGCCTTCCTGTTCGACGAACCCCTGTCGAATCTGGACGCCAAACTGCGCGGCCAGATGCGTACCCAGATCGCGCAGTTGCAGCGCAAACTGGGCACCACCTCGATCTATGTCACCCACGACCAGACCGAGGCGATGACCCTGGGGGACCGGGTCGCGGTGCTGAAGCGGGGTCTGCTGCAGCAGGTCGCCAGCCCGCGCGAGCTGTACGAGCAGCCGGTCAACCTGTTCGTCGCCGGCTTCATCGGATCGCCGTCGATGAACTTCCTGCCGGCCCATCCGGTCGACGGGAAACTGCGGACGCCGCTGGGCGACATCCCGGCGCTGGAGCATCAGCTCAAGGCGGCCGAGGGGCGCGACATCGTCCTGATCGGGGTGCGCCCGGAACACTTCGAGGACAACAAGCTGGTCGACGAGGGGGTCCGCAGCAAGGGGTGGACCTTCAAGGCGGACGTGTCGCACACCGAATGGCTGGGCAACGAACAGTACGGCTACATCTCCTATGAGCCGGACCCGAAGGTCTCCGGCCTGCTCAACTCGCTGGCCCAGGACCTCGATGCCGACGAGCTTGTCCCGATGGTGGTGACCAGCCTGGAGGCGACCAGCCGGATCCGCGGCGGGCAGCAGGCCGAGTTGTGGATGGACGTACGCAAGCTGCACGTCTTCGACGCCGAATCCGGGGAGAACCTGACCCGGGATGCCGAGGAGGGGGCCCGGCTCACCGCCGAGGCTGCCGAGGAGCGTGCGTTCGAGATCAAGCGGGCGCAGCAGGAGGTGTCGGCCTGAGGCAGTGGGCCGACTCGATGCGGTCGATTCCGCGGCGACAGGGGATAATCCGGGGGTGCTGACCCCTTTGGTGTTGACCCAACTCCTCTGCGCCGCGGTGCTCGCGCTCAGCGGTATCGCCAAGCTCCGCGAGCCCCGGGCTTCCCGGGACGCGTTCGTCGCGCTGCGGCTGCCGGACCGGCTGGCCGCCGGTGCCGCGCCGCTGCTGCTGCCGTACGCCGAACTGGTCCTGGCCGCCGGGCTGCTGGTGACCCGGGGTCGGCTGCTCGCCGTCGTGGCGGGGGCGACCGGGCTGCTGTTCGTGGCGTACCTGGTGGTGATCGCCCGGGCGCTGCGCTTCACCGAACCCGTGCACTGCAACTGCTTCGGCAAGATCGGCGACCACTCGGTGTCGATCCGGACGCTGATCCGCAATGTGCTGCTGGTGCTCGCCGCCGGTGCGGCGCTGCTGGGTGCGCTCGGTGGGGTGGCGGTGATTCCGGTGCTGACCGGCCCGGGGGCCGGGTCGGTGTGGGGCTGGGTGGCGGTTGCGGTACTGGTGGCGGCGGTGGCGGTGCTGATTCTCGGGCGGCCCGCCCCCGAGCCCGAACCGGTCGTCGAGGCTGCTCCGGTGGACGAACGTGTCCCGGTGGCCGAGGCTGCTCCGGTGGAGCGGCGGCTGCCCGATGAGGTGGTGACCGATTCGCGGACCGGCGCGTTGGTCCGCCTGCGCGAGTTGGGGGCCGACGGCCCGATGGTGCTGGTCACGCTGACCTCGGGGTGCGGCCCCTGCCAGCGGGTCGCGGCGCAACTGCCGGGCTGGCGGGCCGCGGGGCTGCCGGTGCGGGCCCTGGTGCGTCTGGGGGCGACCCGGTTGTTCCCCGATCCGGGCGGTCTGGCGGCGTTGGAGGATCACACCGGGCGGGTGATTCCGCTGGTGTTCGGCTACCACGCCCCGGCGGCGTACCTGGTCGGTGCCGATGGGGTCCTGCTGGCCGGCCCGGCGCGCGGGGAGGATGCCGTGGCGGCGCTGGTGGGGTCGCTGGGCGAGGGCCCGGCGTACGACCCGTTCCGGCTGCCGGAGGACGAGCCGTCCGAGGTGGGGGAGGAGGACTACTTCCGCGCCCCGATCCCCGACGTCGTGCTGATCGACCGGGATCGTCAGCCGACCACGCTGCGTTCGTTGGCGATGCTGCGGGCCCAACTCCTGGTCACCGTGAACTGCTACTGCGGACCGGCCATGTTCACCCTGGCTCGGGTCGCCGACTACCGGGACCGGCTGCCTGCACTCGATGTCCGGGTGCTCAGCTCGGTGGATCTGGCGCGGGTGCCCAATCTTGATCCGGGGGTCCTGGCCAGCTCGGTCTATGACCATGATCAGATCGCCCACCGGGCCCTGGGGATCACCAGCAGTCCGGCCGCGGTACTGATCGGGGCCGATGGGCTGCTGGCCGGTGGTCCGGTGCTCGGTCCGGAGGAGGTTGACGCCTTCATCGCCGAGGTCGAGGCCCAGTTCGCCGCGGCGGCGGACTGAGTTTCCGGTTCGCGGGTGGAGTTTCGGGCTCGCGGGTGG
>NZ_KE383974.1:158399-208562 GCF_000423085.1 Granulicoccus phenolivorans DSM 17626 = NBRC 107789 = JCM 15570
CTGCAGGGCCCGCGGGGCGTACGCCGGCCCGCGCACTGCATGTCGGCCCGCGGACCGCAGCTCAACCCCGCGAACAGCACTTCGGCCCGCGAACAGCACTTCGGCCCGCGAACACGCACGAGGGCCCGGGGAGACGAACTCCCCGGGCCCCCGTTTGTGCTTCAGCAGATCAGACCGGCCCTCTCAGACCGGCCCTCTCGGACCGGCCCTCTCGGACCGGCCCTCTCAGACCGGGCCTCTCAGACCGGGCCTTGTCAGACCAGGCCCTCGAACAGGACGGTCGACAGGTAACGCTCGCCGAAGTCCGGCACGATGACCACGATGTTCTTGCCGGCATTCTCCGGACGGGCAGCCACCCGCGCGGCAGCCGAGATGGCGGCGCCACCGGACAGGCCGGCCAGGATGCCTTCCTCGACCGCGGCGCGCCGGGCGTACTCCTTGGCGGTGGCCAGGTCGGAGGTCACGATCTCGTTGATCCGATCGCGCTCCAGGATCGCCGGAACGAAGTTGGCGCCGATGCCCTGGATCTTGTGCGGGCCGGCGGTGCCCTGGCTCAGCACCGGGGACTCGGTCGGCTCGACCGCGATGATCTGGGCCTCGGGCTTGCGCTCGTTGAGGACCTGGGCGACCCCGGTGAGGGTGCCACCGGTACCGATCCCGGCGACGAAGATGTCGATGTTGCCGTCGAGGTCGTTCCAGATCTCCTCGGCGGTGGTGTCGTGGTGGATCTTCACATTGGCCGGGTTCTCGAACTGCCGGGCCAGGATCGCGCCCTCGGCCTGGGCCAGTTCCTCGGCCTTGGCGACCGCGCCCTTCATGCCGTCGGCACCGGGGGTGAGCACCAGTTCGGCACCGAAGGCCCGCAGCAGCGCCTTGCGCTCGTTGGACATGGTCTCCGGCATCGCCAGGACGACCTTGTAGCCGCGGGCGGCGCCGACCATGGCCAGCGCGATGCCGGTGTTGCCCGAGGTGCCCTCGACGATGGTGCCGCCCGGCTTCAGGTCGCCGGAGGCCTCGGCGGCGTCGATGATCGCCACGCCGATGCGGTCCTTGACCGAGTTGGCCGGGTTGTAGAACTCGAGCTTGGCGTACACATTCGCGTTGTCGCCGGCGATGCGGTTCAGCTTGACCAGCGGGGTGTTGCCCACTGCCTTGGTGATGTCCGAGAAGATCGTCATGTTATTCACCCTACCAATACATCCATAAGATTTACTACGGGACCGGGGTTGTGGGACGGCTGATGATGGTCCGGTTGGCCGGATTCAATACGCTGGGCACATGGCTTCGGTATTCACCCGCATCATCAACGGCGAGCTCCCCGGCCGATTCGTGTTCCGCAACGAACGCGTCGTGGCCTTCCTGTCGATCGGACCGATGAGCTACGGGCACACCCTAGTTGTGCCGATCGAGGAGGTGGACACCTGGGTCGACGCCGACCCGGAGCTGTGGCTCGAGCTCAGCCGGGTGGCGCAGCTGGTCGGTCGCGCCGTGTCCCGGGTCACCGGCGCCCCGCGGGTGGCCAACCTGATCGCCGGCTTCGAGGTGCCGCACCTGCACATCCACCTGTTCGGCGCCCAGGACATGACCGGCTTCCGGCTCAGCCCCGATGCGGTGATCGAGTTGAGCGACGACGAGATGGACCGTGCCTGCCGCGAACTCCGCGCCGCGCTGCGGGAGCTCGGCGAGACCGACACCGTTCCCGCCTGAGTGTCCGGCGACACCCCCCGACAGCGCCGCACCACCGGCGACGGCGACGACTTCAGCGAGGTTGCCCGGCAGGCCGGCCTCGGCCGCTGGATCGCCGCGCTTCCCCTGGAACTGAGCCGCACCCGCAGTACCGGACTGACCAACATCTTCCTGGGTCTGGGCTGCGGGGTGATCGTCGCGGTCCTGATCCTGATGCTGCTGATGACCGGCTCGGACTGGATCACCGGCCTGGTGGTGAGCCTGCTGCTGGTCATCTTCGCCGTCCTCACCGTCGGCCTGCTGATGGTCGGGATCACCCGACGCCGCCGCGCCGCCCGGATGCAGAACCAGGTCATCTACGAGTACGCCGACGGGTTGGTCCTGCCGCTCGGCGCCGGTTGGGTCGCGATGCCGTACGCCACCGCGCAGATCACCTTCGACCAGACCCCGGACTCCTCGGGCTTCTTCACCGACCCGATCCGGCCGCGCCCGAGCCACCTGCCCAATGAGGGCCGGGTCCGCCTGCCGGGAGGATCCGGCGAACAGGTCTGGGGCGCCCTGCTCGAGTTCAGCCCCGAGGTCGACGAACTGTTCCGCACTGCCGTCGTACGGGCGTACCGGGCCCAGCGTGATTCCGTGCTCGGCCGGATCATGCGGGATGAGGAGGTGACCTTCGGGTCGTTGACGGTCTCCACCGCCGGAGTCGGCCGCACGCTGGCCGCACCGATCGCCTGGAATCGGATCGCCGCGGTCTGGCTGGACCCCGATCGTTGCGCGCTCAAGCTGCTGCGCGCCGACGCCCCCCAGGAGATCGAGTTCGCCTACACCAGCGCGATCGCCAACCTCCCGTTGGCCCTCGAAGCGCTCAAACTCGCCGAAGACCTGGCCCGGAACCGTCCGGGCCCCAGCCCCCGGGAGATCCGATGACCGTCCCCGATCCCGCCGTCCGTGCCCTCGGCGAGCGCGCCGGCCTC
This sequence comes from Granulicoccus phenolivorans DSM 17626 = NBRC 107789 = JCM 15570, assembly GCF_000423085.1. Classification (GTDB taxonomy): domain Bacteria; phylum Actinomycetota; class Actinomycetes; order Propionibacteriales; family Propionibacteriaceae; genus Granulicoccus; species Granulicoccus phenolivorans. The sequence goes on from NZ_KE383974.1 coordinate 161,060, forward strand.
GGCTACTGGCTGGCCGGCCATCCGCTGAGCGAGCCGGTCTCCGGACTGCGCAAACTCTTCGCCCCGCGCCGCCCCGAGCGGGTCGGCGACCAGGTGCACGTGTTCGGCGAGGGCCTGCTGCTGCCCGGCCGGACGCAGTGGCTGCCGGCCCCGTACGCCGTCGCCCAGTTCTGCCTCGACACCGAGCCCGATGTCCACGGCTTCTTCCCCGACCGCACCGCCGGCTCCGACCGCCACCCCGTCACAGTGGTGATCGGCGAGGACGACTGGGGTGAGGGCCGGGTGCTCCCCGCCCCGGCCGCGCGGGTCTTCCGGGAGGCCGTCCGCCGGGCGTACCAGGCACAGCGGGAGCCGACCCTGGACCGCCTGCGCGCCGGGCAGACGCTGGACTTCGAAGGCCTGGCGGTCTCCACCGCCGGGCTGACCAGTTACTGGGAGGACGAGTCGGTCGCCTGGTCCCGGATCGCCGGGTGGCGGCTGCAGCCCCAGCAGGGCAGCATCGAAGTCGCCGCGGATGGCAAGGACTACGAGTTCTGGGCCGGCGTCGCCGACGTGGCGAACCTCCCGCTGGCCCTTGAGGCGATGGCCGTCGCCCAGCAGATCGCCCGGAAGACCGACTCCACCGACCCCCGCTGACCCGCCGTCCGGGGAGGCGGGCAACAATGGCCCCTATGAGCGACCAGACACAGCGTGAACGGACACAGCGGATCGGTTTCGTCGGCGCCTCCGGGCTGATGGGCCACGGCATGGCCAAGAACCTGCGCGCGGCGGGATACCCGCTGGCGTACACGGTCAATCGACGCGAACCCGAGGGCCTGGCCGACGCCGGCGCGACCCTGGCGAACGATCACGCCGAACTGGGCCGCACCTGCGACGTCGTCTTCATCTGCGTGACCTCCGCCACCGACGTCGAGGAAGTCGTCACCGGTCCCCGCGGGCTGCTCAGTGAAGCCCGGGAGGGGCTGATCATCATCGACTCCTCGACCAGCGAACCGGGCCTGACCCAGCGGCTGGCCGCGGCCTGCGTCGAACGGGGTGCCCGCTTCGTCGACGCCCCGCTGACCCGGGGACCGGCCGAGGCCGAGGCCGGCACCCTGAACATCCTGGTCGGTGCCGATGACGACCTGTTCGCCGAACTGCAGCCGATGCTGCAGGTCTGTGCCGAACATGTCATCCACACCGGCCCGACCGGCTCGGGGCACACGATCAAACTGTTGAACAACTTCGTCATCCAGGCCCAGGCCACCGCCCTGGCCGAGGCCTTCGCGGTCGCCACCAAGGCCGATTCCGACCCGAAGACCCTGGTCGACGTGCTGTCGCTCGGGATGGCCAACAACGCCCTGCTCGCCATCATGGCCAAGACCCTCGACGGGGACTACGGCGGCATGGTGTTCGAGCTGGACAACGCTCGCAAGGACGTGCGCTACTACACCCGGCTGGCCGGCGACCTGGCACATCCGGTCACCGTCGGGGACGGGGTCCACGAATCCCTGGTGCTGGCCAGCGCGCTGGGGTACGGCAAGGAGTACGTTCCGTCGCTGGTCAAGGCGCAGGCACAGCTGGGAGGCAGCCGATAGGATCGCCGCATGTCTGAGCCAGTAGCTGCCACACACCGCGGGGTGGTGGTCATCGATTTCGGTGCCCAGTACGCCCAGTTGATCGCGCGGCGGGTCCGGGAAGCGAAGGTCTTCTCCGAGATCCTGCCGTCGACGGCGACCGTGGACCAGATCCTGGCGAAGCAGCCACTGGCGATCATCCTGTCCGGCGGTCCCGCCTCGGTGTACGCCGAGGGTGCCCCGCAGGTCGACCCGGCGCTGTTCGGCGCCGAGGTGCCCATGTTCGGGATCTGCTACGGCTTCCAGGCGATGGCGCAGGGCCTGGGCGGCCGGGTCGCCGCCACCGGACAGCGCGAGTACGGGCGTACGGTGGCCACCGTCAGTGAACCCGGCACCCTGCTGGAGTCCCTGCCCCACCAGCTGCGGGTCTGGATGAGTCATGGGGACGCCGTCACCGAACCGCCGACCGGCGCGCGTACCCTCGCCGCGACCGCCGGGGCCCCGGTGGCCGCCTTCGAGGACACTGGACGCCGGATCGCCGGCGTCCAGTGGCATCCGGAGGTGCTGCACTCCGAGCACGGCCAGCGGGTGCTGGAGAACTTCCTGTACCACATCGCCGGCATCGAACCCGACTGGACCCCGGCCTCCATCGTGGAGGAATCGGTGGCCGCGATCCGGGCGACCGTCGGCGACAAGCGGGTGCTGTGCGGGCTGTCCGGGGGCGTCGACTCCGCCGTCGCGGCCGCCCTGGTGCAGCGGGCGGTCGGCAGCCAGCTGACCTGTGTCTTCGTCGATCACGGGCTGCTCCGCAAGGGCGAGGCCGAGCAGGTCGAGCGCGACTTCGTCGCGGCCACCGGGGTCGACCTGCACGTGTCGAGCGTGGCCGACTACTTCCTGGACCATCTGGCCGGGGTGACCGATCCGGAGACCAAGCGCAAGACGATCGGCCGCGACTTCATCCGCACCTTCGAGGCGGCCGCCCGCGAGATCGCCGATGAGCAGGGCATCGACTTCCTGGTGCAGGGCACGCTGTACCCCGACGTGGTGGAGTCCGGCGGCGGCGAGGGCGCGGCCAACATCAAGTCACACCACAATGTCGGCGGCCTGCCCGATGACCTGCAGTTCACCCTGATCGAGCCGCTGCGCACCCTGTTCAAGGACGAGGTACGCGCGGTCGGGACGGAACTGGGCCTGCCGGAGGAGATGGTGTGGCGCCAGCCGTTCCCCGGCCCCGGGCTGGCGATCCGGATCATCGGCGAGGTCACCCGCGACCGGCTGGACCTGCTGCGGGAGGCCGACGCGATCGCCCGGGAGGAACTGACCCGCTCCGGGCTGGACCGCGACGTGTGGCAGTTTCCGGTGGTGCTGCTGGCCGATGTCCGCTCGGTCGGGGTGCAGGGCGACGGGCGTACCTATGGGCACCCGGTGGTGCTGCGCCCGGTCTCCAGCGAGGACGCGATGACCGCCGACTGGAGCCGGCTGCCGTACGAGCTGCTGGAAACGATTTCCACCCGGATCACCAACGAGGTACCGGAGGTGAACCGGGTGGTGCTCGATGTCACGTCGAAGCCGCCGGGCACCATCGAGTGGGAGTGACCCCACCCGACGGGGTCCCGGCGGTCGGCCGGTTCACCGCAGGTCGTCGCCGCGGTAGATGTCGTTCGGTCCGGAGTTCTGCTGGCCCTGCTCGCGCTTGGCCTTCTGGTCGTCGTACCAGGCCTTGCCCTGCTCGGCGGCCTGCTGGGCGATCACCTTGCCGGAATCGCTGGGCAGGAGCAGCCAGGCCAGGACGTACAGCACCGGGCCGACGCCGGTGCCGAGCACGATCACGGCGGTGACGATCCGGGTGATGGTCAGGTCCCAGCCATAGGTCTTGGCCAGGCCGGAGCAGACACCGCCGAGGATCTTGTCGGATTCACTGCGCTTGAGTTCGGTGGCGGGCATGTTGGGTTTCTCCTTCAATATGGATGGACGAGCTGGGATCAGGTCTTCTTGCGGGACAGCAGCAGACCGAGGATGCCGATCAGCACGAGGCTGAACGGCGCGGCCAGCTTGAGGACGATCGGGTCCAGGGGGCCACCGAACGCCATCCAGAGCACGCCGGAGGCCAACAACAGCATGAGAATGCCGGCGATCAGCGCGACCGGGTCGGTGCGGGTGGGACGCGGCGTGCCAGACATCACTGCACCTCCACCGAGCCGAACCCGACCCGGATGTCCAGGGTGAGCGTCGGCTTGCTCGGATCGAGGATCCGTTGGGTCGAGCCGGGGCCACTGACCTGGTCGCTGGTCTTCCCGAGGACGTCCACCCCGGCCAGATCGGTCTGCCAGGTCACCCGGACGTTGGCGTCGGCGGGCACCCGGATCACGGCCTTGCCGGTGTCCAGCTCGACCCGGTAAGTCCGATCCTCGGTGACCTGCAGTTCCCGCAGGTCGATGTCGTACTCACCCATCGAGGCCTGGGTCCGGTCGGGGAGTTCGGCGAGGGTGGAGTAGGTGAGCACGGTCGGTGCCGGGGGTGGGCCCGGGGGCGGGGCGGTGGCGCCGAAGACCGCCACGATCGCCAGGACCGCCGCGGTGGCGACCATCAGCGGCGGCCGGCCGAACCGGTACGCCACCACCAGCACCACCCCGAGCACTGCCAGCGCCGCCGCGGGGTAGGCGTACCAGGCCACCGGTATCGGCAGCAGCACCAACGTGGCGATGGCCAGCCCGATCCCGATCAGTGCGATCAGCCACAGCCGGCCGCTGCGGCGGCGTTTGCGCGGGGGCGGACCGGCCGCCGGCGGGTCGTAGATCCCGGCCGGGTCGGGCTGGGACAGATACGCCTGCATCGAGTACCCGGGGGCGGTGGCGTACTCGTCGGCGGCCCGCGGGGTGGCCGCCGGGTCGGCAGCCGCGGCGGCGGACCGGACCGGTCCGCCCTGCTGGTACTCCGCGATCCGCTGCTGCCAGGCCCGCGCCGCCTCGGTGAACGGTGTCGGCGGGCCGGCCAGCGGGTTGATCTCGGCGACCCGTGCGGTGTGCTGGGCGCGCTCCCGGGCCTTCTGCGGCCGGCGGATCCCGAAGTACCAGACTCCGAGGATCACCAGCGCCGGGACCAGGCCGAACGGCACCCACTGGCTCAGAATGCCACTGACGATCAGGCAACTGATCACCGCGATCGCGATCCAGGTCTGCCGGGACAGATCCTTCAACTGGGGCACGTAGCGTTCCACGGGTACGCCGTTGGGCCCCGGCGAGAGCAGCCAGCCCAGCGCGTACAGGACCAGGCCCACGCCGTTGCTGAGCGCGAGCACGACGAAGATGACGCGGACCACGGTGGGATCGAGCCGATAGCGGCGGGCGATGCCGGCACACAGACCGGAGACCACGCCGTGCTCGGCGGGCCGCTCGATCTGCTGCATCAACTCCATGTCTCCATCCTGCCCGCGGGCGCGGCCGGTTTCATCGGGGAGTACCCGGAATCTGCGCGCCGAAACCCCCCGGGGGATGCGCTCAGGGCACGTTCAGGGATCACCCGCTGGTCGCCGGCACGGGCGGGGGGAAGAATGGAAGGCACTATGGCAGATTCCACGACCACCAGCCCGCCCGCGGCCGACCCGGCGGGTGGACAGCCCGACTGGCCGCCGGCGAAGGCGTACCGGGTTGCCGAGGGCTCCTGGATCGGTGGCGTGTGCACCGGGCTGGCCAAACATCTGCACTGCTCGGTGCTGGTGCTGCGGATCGCGTTCGTGGTGCTGCTGCTGGCGTCCTTCCTGGGTGCGCTGGTGTACGCCGCGCTGTGGCTGCTGCTGCCGCCGGACACCTCGGCCACTGCGGAGAAGGCTCCCGGTCTGGAGTCGGCCTCGCGCAACAACATGCGGACCGAGGGCAGCGAACAGGCCCAGGGGCGCAAGCGGCACAAGATCGAATGGGGCCCGCTGCTGGCGGTGCTGCTGCTGGCCGCGGGCGTGGTCTGGCTGGTGCAGGCCTCCGGACGGGGTCTGGCCGGCCAGCTGTTCTGGCCGATCGCGTTCGCCGCGGTCGGGGTCGCGCTGGTCTGGCGTACCGCCGACAACCAGCACGGCGACACCAGTTGGAAGAAGGAGACCGGCGGTCGGGCCTGGCTGGCGCCGCTGGTGGCCCGGGGCCGGCTGCTGACGATCGCGCGAACCGCGCTCGGGCTGGGCCTGGTCGGCGCCTCGATCGGGCTGGTGATGGCGACCCAGTCCGGGCTGCGGGCGTTGCCGGAGATGCTGGTGATGAGTGCGCTGGCGATCGCCGGGGTGGGCCTGGTGATGGCGCCGTGGCTGTACCGCACCCAGCGCGACCTGCAGGTGACCCGGGAGCAGAAAGTACGCGCCGACGCCCGGGCCGATATGGCCGCCCACCTGCACGATTCGGTGCTGCAGACCCTGGCGATGATCCAGAAGCAGGCCGACGACCCCAAGGCGGTGGCCACCCTGGCCCGCAAGCAGGAGCGCGAGCTGCGGCTCTACCTGTACGGCGACCAGATCCGGGAGGCGACGGTGAAGGCGGCCCTGACCGCGGCCGCCGCCGAGGTGGAGGACGAGCGCGGCCTCCCGGTCGACGTGGTCTGCGTCGGCGACGCCGATCTGGATGAGTCCCTGGAGGCGATGATCCGCGCGGCCCGGGAGGCGATGACCAATGCGGCCAAGCATTCCGGGGCGCCCCGGATCGATGTGTACGCCGAGGTGACCGACGACCTGGTGGAGATCTTCGTACGGGATCGGGGCAAGGGCTTCGACATCGACGAGATCGGGGATGATCGAATGGGAGTCAAGGGCAGCATCATCGGCCGGATGGAACGGCACGGGGGCACCGCCCGGATCCGCTCGACCCCCGAGGACGGTACCGAAGTGAAACTGGAGATGACGCGATGACCGAGACCACATCCCACCCCGCGAGCCCGAACAAGCTGTTGCGGGTGGTCGTGGTCGACGACCACGAGATGTTCCGCACCGGGGTCAAGGCCGAGATCGGCCGCCACGTCCAGGTCGTCGGCGAGGGCGAGGACGTGGCCACCGCCGTCAAGGCCGTGCTCGCGCAGAACCCGGACGTCGTCCTGCTCGACGTCCACCTGCCCGGCGGGGGCGGCACCGAGGTGATCAAGCAGGTGCACGCCAAGAATCCCGAGCAGCGCTTCCTCGCCCTGTCGGTCTCCGACGCCGCGGAGGACGTGATCGGGGTGATCCGCGCCGGCGCCCGGGGGTATGTGACCAAGTCCATCTCCGGGGAGGAACTGGTCGCCGCGATCCGGCGGGTCGCCGACGGGGATGCGGTCTTCTCGCCGCGGCTGGCCGGATTCGTGCTGGACGCCTTTTCCGGCTCGATCGACATCTCCTCGGTCGATGAGGAACTGGACCGGCTGTCGAATCGGGAGCGCGAGGTGCTGCGGCTGATCGCCCGGGGGTACTCCTACAAGGAGATCGCCCGCGAGCTGTTCATCTCGATCAAGACCGTCGAGACGCATGTGTCCAGTGTGCTGCGCAAGCTCCAACTGTCGAACCGGCACCAGCTGACCCGGTGGGCGACCGATCGGCGTCTCATCTGACCCGTGCTTCGCTGTGGTCACAGCCGTGACGGGCGGTGATGAGTTTCTGATCACTTGCCCACAATTTACTCAGCATCAGTTTGGCGGGTCCGTTGCAAATCCGTTAGGTTCCTTGCGAGCGGGTGACCGCGATTCAGCGAACTGAGTGAGGTTGTGCAGGTGTCAGGGAACCCGTTCCGTCGGTCGCAGGCCCGCCGTGCCGCCGTCGCCACCCGCGTACCCACCGATCCCGAGCTGAGCATCAAGCGGCTGTGCGGGCAGAGTCTGGCCGCGGTCGCGATCTCCGCGCTGGGGATGGCCGTGGCCGTGTCGGTCGGGATGACCGCCGCCGCGGAGTCCGAGCGGCTCGCCGGCGATGCGCCGGCCACCTCCCAGGGCAATCCGGACATCACCCGGGCGAACCCGGCGCCGATGGCCCAGCAGGCCGAACGCAACCTGGCCGCGATCCAGCAGGCCGAGGTGCACCAGGGCGATCAGGCCGGTTCCCTGGACGTGTTCACCCGGCTGAGCCGGGACGACACCAGCCGCAATGTGCTGCGCGGCGAACTGGACAAGGCCGTCGCCGACCAGCAGGCGAAGCGCCGCACCGAGCAACTCACCCAGAGCAGCGACAAGGCCGCGCTGGAGTCTGGGACCGCGGTCCGCGACTCCCGCAACAAGGATCTGATGAACCGGACCGAGGCCACCCGGCGGGAGAACGAGCGCCTGGCGGAGGAGAAGCGCAAGACCGGCGAGGCCCAGAACCAGGGCGGCTCGAACATGCCGGCCGCCCAGCCCGGGGATGGGGCCGGGCTGCCGTCGGGTGGGGGAGCCGGCGGGGCCTCGGTTCCGATGCCGCAGGGGCGCTACTCCCTGGGCGCCCGCTGGGGTGCGGTCGGTTCGTGGTCGCGGTACCACACCGGGCAGGATCTGCCGGCGCCGGTGGGTACGCCGCTGCGGGCCGCGGCCGACGGCGTCGTGGTCACCTCCAACGGGGGCAGCTGGGCCGGCACCCACGTGGTGATCCGGCACGCCGACGGGTCGGCCACCCTGTACGCGCACATGTCCGGCGCGAGCGTACGCCCGGGGCAGACCGTCCGCGGCGGTGACATGATCGGGGCGGTCGGGATGACCGGGCGTACCTTCGGCCCGCACCTGCACTTCGAGCACTACCCCAACGCCGCGACCGTCGGGAACCCCTACACCACCGACGATCCGGCCGCCTGGCTGGCTCGCCAGGGCGTACGCCTCTGAGCGCTCGGCTCAGAGCTTTTCGACCGGGGCGAACTTCAGCATCAGCCGCTTGACCCCGGGGGAGCCGAAGTCGATATCGGCGGTCGCCTTGTCCCCGGCTCCCGCGGTGGCGATCACCGTGCCGAGTCCGAAGGTGCTGTGCACCACCCGATCCCCGGTGGTCAGCGACGGCGCGTTCTTGTTCACCTTCGGGGCGTTGAAGGTCCGTTTGCTGAGGCCGGAGAAGGTCTCCGAGCGGCCCGCGCTGCGTTCCCGGTCGGCCCACCGGCTGCTGGCCGAGGAGTTGCGCCACTGGGTCACCGCGCCGGCGGTGCGGCGCCAGTCCATCAGATGCTGCGGGATCTCCTCGAGGAAGCGGCTGGCCGGGTTGTACTGCGGCGCGCCCCACGCGGTCCGGACCACCGCCCGGGACAGGTAGAGCCGCTTGCGCGCCCGGGTGATCCCGACGTACGCCAGCCGGCGCTCTTCCTCGAGTTCGGTCTTGTTGCCCAGGGCCCGCAGGTGCGGGAAGACGCCGTCCTCCAGGCCGGTCAGGAAGACCGTGTCGAACTCCAGCCCCTTCGCGGTGTGCAGCGTCATCAGGGTGACCGTGCCTGCGGCCGGCTTGGCGTCGGCGTCCCCGTCGGCCTGGTCGGGGACCTGGTCGGAGTCGGCGACCAGCGCGATCCGTTCCAGGAACGCGGTCAGCGACGGATCCGGCTCCGGCGACCCGGCCACCAGCAGCGACTCCCCGCCCGGGATCTCGGCATCCTCCGGCGCCACCGCGGTCAGGTCGATCGCGGCCGCGGCCGCGACGAACTCCTCGGCCACCGAGACGAACTCGGCCAGGTTCTCCAGCCGGGTCTGGTCCTGCGGGTCGGTGGAGTTCTTCAGCTCGGCGACCAGCCCGGAGGCATCCAGGATGCTCGCGACGATCTCATCGGCCGGCTTGCCGTCGGCCACCATCTGGCGGTGCTCGTCCATCATCTGCACGAACGCCGCGATCTGCTTGGCCGAACGGGTGGCCAGCGGGGTCTCCTCGGCCCGGGCCAGGGCGGCGGAGAACGGGATCCGGTCGCGCTGGGCGAGCGCCTCGATGGTGGCCTCGGCCCGGTCCCCGATGCCGCGCTTGGGGGTGTTCAGGATCCGGCGTACCGACACGTCGTCGGCGGGGTTGGCGATCGCGCGCAGGTAGGCGATCGCGTCGCGGACCTCCTTGCGCTCGTAGAACCGGACGCCACCGACCACCCGATAGGGGAGCCCGACCCGGATGAAGACCTCTTCCAGGGCCCGGGACTGGGCGTTGGTGCGATAGAACACCGCGGTGTCGCCGAAGCCGGAGGTGCCGGCGTCGTTGAGCCGGTCGATCTCGCCGGCGATGAACTGGGCCTCGTCGTGCTCGGTGTCGGCGACGTAGCCGACGATCTTGTCGCCGTCCCCGGCATCGGACCACAGGTTCTTCTCCGGCCGGCCGGCGTTGTGTCCGATCACGGCGTTGGCCGCCGACAGCACGGTCTGGGTGGAGCGGTAGTTCTGTTCCAGTTTGATCGTGGTCGCGCCGGGGAAGTCCTGCTCGAAGTCGAGGATGTTGCGGATCGTGGCGCCGCGGAAGGCGTAGATGGACTGGTCGGAGTCGCCGACCACCATCAGTTCCGGCGGTTCCACCTCGTTCAGGTCGGTCTGCTCGGACTCGCCGCACAGCTCGCGGATCAGCACGTACTGGGCGTGGTTGGTGTCCTGGTACTCATCGACCAGCACGTGCCGGAACCGGCGCCGATACTGCTCGCGCACCTCGGGGAAGGCCTGCAGCAGATGCACCGTCAGCATGATCAGGTCGTCGAAGTCGACCGCGTTCGCCGCCTTGAGCCGCCGCTGATATTCCCCGTACGCCCGGGCGTACGCCTCATCGCCGTCCTCGGCGACCCGGGTGTGGGCGGACTCGTGGTCGACCAGATCGTTCTTGGCGTTGGAGACCCAGTTCATCACCCCGCGCACCGGGTACCGTTTCGGATCCAGCGACAGGTCGTTCAGCACCAGCTGCATCAGGCGTTTGGAGTCGGTGTCGTCGTAGATCGAGAACTGCCGGGCGTACCCGAACCGGTCGATCTCGGCCCGTAGGATCCGCACGCAGGCGGAGTGGAAGGTGGAGACCCACATCAGCCGCGCCCGGTTCCCGACGATGTCGGCGACCCGGCTGCGCATCTCGGCGGCCGCCTTGTTGGTGAAGGTGATCGCCAGGATCGAGCCGGGGTGCACCTTGCGTTCGGTGACCAGGTACGCGATCCGCCGGGTCAGCACCCGGGTCTTGCCCGAACCGGCGCCGGCCACCACCAGGACGGGCGACCCGGCGTGCACGACGGCCTCCCGCTGCGGCGGGTTCAGCCCGGCCAGCAGGTCGACCTTGGGTTGGCGGCGGGCGGGTTTGGCATTGGGGGCGGGTTCACTGGCATCCTGAGCCTGAGCGGCCCGGCCGAACTCGGGAAACAAGGGAGTGGCAGACATATCTGCTCCAGCCTAGATCCCCGCTCGGACATTTTCGGCGTCGACCGCGGCGCCGGAGAAACTCGCCCGCAGGAGGACCATGACCGGCACATCCGCTGAGGAACCCGAGCGCGCGTCCGCCGAGTCCGGCCCGGTCAGCCCGGCCGAGACCAACTACGAGCAACCCACCGTCTCGGCCAGCGACGTCGACATCCCGTTGGATGCCCTGATCCCGCTGGACCGCTACTCCAAGTGGCATCCGCAGCGGCCCCGGGTGGGCCCCGGCCGGGCGCTGAAGCTGTGGCTGCAGAACTCGATGAACTTCAACGGTCGTGCCTCGCGGACCGAGTACTGGTGGGTGATGGCGCTGCTGGCGGTGCTCTATCTGGTGATCCCGCTGGTGGTCGGCAACCTGGCCAACGCGGAGGCGATCCCGCAAATGGTCGGGGTGGCCGTGGTGATCGCCTGCTGGGGGATCCTGCCGCTGCTGCTGTCGGTGCCGACCCTGGCGCTGAGCTCACGGCGGCTGCACGACACCAACCGCTCGGCGTTCTGGAACTTCTTCTACCTGATCCCGGTCACCGGGGCGGTTGTCGTGGCGTACTGCTGCATCAAACCGTCCAACCCGTACGGGGTCCGCTTCGACCCCGTCCTGGGCAACCCGCCGGTCGAGTGATGGCGGTTTCGGTTCGGATCGATCCGTTGCCGGTCGCCCGGGTCCCCGAGCCCGAGGAGTGGGCACGCGGACCGATCGGCGCGTACGCGGCGTGCTATGTGATCACCGGGTTGTGGGGAATGGTCGGCGCGCCCTGGTTCGTCGCCATGGGCGATTTCGCGACCTTCGCGCTCCTGCTGCACGAAGCCTTCCTGCTGCTGTGGATCCCGCTGATCGCGATGCCGCTGCTGGCGCTGTGCGTCTACCCGCAGCGGCGGTGGTGGCGGATGCTGGCGTTCCAGGCGGTCGCGGGGCTGGTATTCGGGTTGGTGATGATTCTGTCGGTGTTCGGCAGGGCACCGGTGGTGGCGCTGTACGCCTGGTTGCTCTCGAGCGTCCCGGCGGCGGTGACGGCGATCCTGTTCGGGGGAATCGCGTACCTGCTGATCCGACCGGAGCGACCGCGCTCACCCTGGCTCACCGGCGGTCTGCTGGTCGGTTCGCTGCTGGTCACCGTCGTCATCCCCATCGCGGCCGATGTGCAGGCCTCGGGTTGGAACTGGGCCCCGAAGCTGGCCCTGCGTCCCTGACCCGGCGTCTCCCGGGCCATCGAGCGTCACCGTTGGCAATCCAGCTTCTGGGCGCCCCGAAGCTCAGTGACCAAGGTTGACGCTGGATGACCTCGGTGGCGCTGGGTGGCAGCGTGTCAGCGCTGACTGGCAGCGTGTTGTCGCTGGCCGGTAGTTCGGTCGTCCGGACGCCCGCTGGTCTGCGGGTGGGGCGGGGGTTTCGCGGGCCTTGTTCGGGTGTGCGGTGCTGCTTGGTGTGTGCGGGGCCTGCAGGGGCAGCCGGGCGTACGGGGGACCGCGGACTGCTCCGGGGGTCGCTGGTTGGTGCCCATGCCTCGCTGGGCCCTTGTCCGAGCAGCGCCAAGGCCCGGCACCTGCACGGTGCCGGGCCTCACCCGGTGACGTAGCGGGGTCAGCCTTCGCGGGCGTACGCCGGGGCGGGCTGCTCGGCCGCCTCCGACGCGGCCACCGCCCAATCCCGACCACCCGACTGCGTGCGCTCCCGCATCGCCGCCTCGTTCTCCAGCCAGCTGTGATCGTTGCCCTTCAGGAAGAAGATGTAGACCACCAGGGAGACCGCGATGACCGCGGTGACGTACCAGATGAACGCGGGCACCTGACCGGCTTCCCCGGCGGCCTGGTACAGCAGCGGCGCGGTGCCACCGAAGACCGAGTTGGACACCGCGTACCCCAGCCCCAGACCCAGCGCGCGGATGTGGGTCGGGAAGAGGTCGGCCTTGACCACCGCGTTGACCGAGGTGTAGCCGGTGAGGATGATGAAGCCGCCGACCAGGATCGCGAAGGCGAAGATCGGGTTGGTCTGCTGGGGGAGTGCGGTGAGCAGGAAGCCGGTGTACAGGACTCCGCCGACGCCGAAGAAGATGAGCAGGGTCCGCCGCCCGACAATGTCGGACAACCATCCGCCCAGCGGCTGCAGCAGCATCAGGACGATCAGCGCTGCCAGGTTGAGCAGGGTCCCGGTGATCACATCGCCGCCGGAGAATGCCTTCTTGACGATTCCCGGGCCGGTGACGGAGTAGGTGTAGAAGGCCAGGGTTCCGCCGGCGGTCACCAGGAAGCACAGCAGCAGCGGCTTCCACTGGTTCACCAGCAACTCGCGCATGGAACCCGTTCGGGTCGCGGTGCCGTTCTTGGCTGCCGCGATCGTCGAGGCGTCCAGGGTTTCGTCCATCGTGCGGCGCATCACCAGCACGGCCAGCGCGCCGAGGGCGCCGATGCCGAAGGCAACCCGCCAGCCCCACTGGGAGATGGCCTCGTGCGGCAGGGCGACCACCATGATCAACAGCGTCAGCTGGGCCAGGACATGACCGCCGACCAGGGTGACGTAGTGGAAGGAGGACAGGAAGCCCCGGCGTCCGGGGACGGCTGCCTCGGACATGTACGTCGCGCTGGTGCCGTACTCGCCACCGGTGGCGAAGCCCTGGACCAGGCGGGCGATGACCAGCAGGACGACTGCCCCGGTGCCGATCGTCCCGGCCGTCGGGGCCACCGCGATCAGCAGGGAGCAGGCCGCCATCACCGACACCGACACCGTCAGCGCCAACCGCCGTCCGTGCCGGTCCGCGAAGCGCCCGAAGAACCAGGAGCCCAGCGGGCGCATCAGGAAGGTCAGTGCAAAGATCGCCCAGACGTACACCGTGGAGTTGGCATCGTTCTTGTCGAAGAACTGGGACTCGAAGTACGTGGCGAACACGGAGTAGACGTAGACGTCGTACCACTCCACAAGGTTGCCCGCGGAGCCTTTCAGGGTGTTCGACACCGACCGTCGCAGGTTCGGTGCCGTCGCAGTCGTCGTTGACATTGACACAGTCCATTCGTTTCGGGTGAGCCGGCTCTTCGTTCGGTGAGCCGTTCAGGGACAGGACCATCCTCACGGCCGCGACGGTGCCCGAACCGGTTCCCTAACAGTCCCTTTACAAACACTTTCCCCACCGCCTGCCCGCTCGGCCGGGGGACGGCGCGGGGCATACTGGGCGCCATGCGAGTGCTGGTGGTCGAGGACGACCGTTCGGTCTCGGCTGCGTTGACCGCGGTCCTGACCCGGGTGGGCAACACCTGTACGGCGATCTCCCGGGGCGGGGAACTGGTGGCTCGGCACCGCGAGGCCGATGTGGTGCTGCTCGACCTCGGGCTGGAGGACATGGACGGGCTGGATGCCCTGCAACAGCTGCGCGAAGTCTCCGACATGCCGGTGCTGGTGGTCACGGCTCGCGGCGACGAGCGCTCCACGGTCGCGGCACTGCGCCTGGGGGCCGACGACTACCTGGTCAAACCGGTACGCCTGCACGAACTGCTCGCCCGGCTGACCGCGGTGACCCGGCGGTATCCCGGTTTCGCGTCCCCGGAGCGGCTCCAGCTGGGCGACCTGGTGATCGAGGTCGCCGCGCACCGGGTCACCTACGGCGAGACCGAGGTGAGCCTGACCCCCACCGAGTTCTCCCTGCTCCTCGGGTTCGCCAAGCACGTCGGCAGTGCGGTGAGTCGGCAGACCGTCGTCGAACACGTCTGGGGTCCGGGGTACGCGGCCAAGTCGCGGTCGTTCGATGTGCATCTGGCCCAACTGCGCCAGAAGCTGCCGATGCTCACCATCACCACGATCCGCGGCTTCGGCTTCCGTCTCGAGGAGCCCGGGTGAGGACCCGGGTCCTGCTGCCCCTGCTGATCTTCGGGCTGCTCACGATCTGCGCCATCCTGGTCCCGGCCGGCGGGTCGATCGCAGCCGGGCGTACCCAACAACTCGCCCTGCAACGGGCAAACTCGATGGACCAGATCGGGCAGCGCGCCCAGGCCGCGATCGCCGCCGGGGAACCGGCGGTGCTGCAGCGCTACCTGCAGCGGTTCTTCGACACCTACGGTGAGCGGGTGCTCGTGGTCGACAACCAGGGTGCGGTCCTTGCCTCGGTCGGCGGCCTCGCCCCCACCGACCACATCGCCGACCTGGTGCTGGGGGCAACGCGCGCGGTGCCCCAATGGTCGGTTCCGGCGGTCTACCCGTGGAGTGCCGACACCGTCCTGGTCGCCGAGCCCCTGCTGTCGGAGGGGAGCACGGTGCTCGGGGCGGTGGTGCTCGAGATCAACCAGACCGCGGCCAAGCGCGACATCATCGGTGGCTGGATCCTGGTGGGGCTCACCGGTGCCGGTCTGTTGGCGGTGCTGCTGCTCGCCTCGATCAGCTGGACCCGCTGGGTGCTGCGTCCGGTGCGCGCCCTGGACCGGGCCACCCAGGCCGTCGCCGAGCGCCGGGTCCCGGATCTGCAGGGCACGCCCGGGCCACCGGAACTGCGGCGGCTCGCCGATTCGTTCGTACGCATGGCCCGGGGGGTGGAGGACGCCCTCGAACAGCAGCGCGGGCTGGTCGCCGATGCCTCGCATCAGTTGCGCAACCCGCTGGCCGCGCTGCGCTATCGGGTGGACGGGCTCCGGGTGGGCCTCGACACCGGCCACGACCCGACCGGGACCGATCTGGATGCGATGGACCACGACCTCGATCGCCTGGAGCGGACCGTGGAGCGGCTGCTGGTGCTGGCCGATGCCGAACATCGCGCGACCGAGATCGCCGCGGAGGCAGCGGGACCGGGAGCCGACGCCGACGTCGGCTGCGTGGTGTCCGCGGACGCGCTGGCGGCCCCGCACCGCCGCGCGCTGCACGAGGCCGGGATCGAGCTGGTGACCTCCGGGGCGGAGATCCGCGTCGCCGGTTCCTGCGGCGACATCGAGGAGATCGTCGAGATCCTGCTGGACAACGCCCGCAAGTACGCCGGGTCCGGGGCGACGGTCTGGGTCGGCCTCGACCGGGCGGGCGACGTGGCGACGCTCGAGATCGCCGACTCCGGAACCGGGCTCACCGACGAGGAACTCGCCCGGGTCGGCACCCGGTTCTGGCGCGCGTCGCGGCACACCACGCTGCCCGGGACCGGCCTCGGGTATGCCATCATCACCCAACTGGCCCGCGCGAATCACGCCGAGGTCGAGGTCGGCCGGGCCGACCAGGGTGGACTGCGCACCCGGATCCGGCTGGGGGCGCGATGAGCATCTCCCGGCGCGGCATCCTGCTCGGCCTGGCCGCGCTTCCGCTGATCGGCTGTACGCAGTCGGCCCAACCGGAGCCGCTGCGGCTGGCGGCCGGGGAGGCCGGTGGTCCCTACCTGGAGTTCGGGACGCTACTGAGCGCGGCGCTGCGGGCGCACGGCGGCGCCCAGCTGCAGGCCCTGCCCAGTGACGGCAGCATCCACAATCTGCGGCTGCTCGAGGCCGGATCGGTCGAGCTCGCCCTGGCGCAGGCCGACGCCGCCAGCGACCTCGGGCGCGGCGCGGTGGCGATCGGGCGGGTGTACCAGAACTATCTGCAGTGCGTCGTCCGCGCCGACAGCGGGCTGCGCCGGCTCGCGGAGCTGGCCGGGCGTCGGGTGTCGGTCGGGGCACCCGAGTCCGGTGGCGCGCTCACCACCCGCCGCATCCTCGAGGCCGCCGGGCTCACGACCGGTCCGCAGGCACCGACGCTCAGCGAGCGGGGACTGGCCGGCGGCGCGGCGGCGCTGGCCGCCGGCGACGTCGACGCCTTCTTCTGGGCCGGGGGTGTGCCGACCGCGCGGATCGCCGACCTGGCGGCCACCGGTACGCCGGTCGCGCTGCTCGACCTGGGCACCACCTTCGCTGCCCTCAACGCCGCCCATCCTGACCGCTATCTGGCCACCGAGGTACCCGCCGGGGCGTACGGCTCCCGCGCGCCGGTGCCGACCATCGGCGTACCGAACCTGTTGCTGGCCCGACCCGATCTGCCCGACCCGGTCGCCCGGACGCTGGTCGACGTACTCATCGACGATGCCGAAGCGCTGGTCCCCGCCGGATCGGCAGGCCTGCAATACCTCTCCCGGGCCGGGCTGATCGACACCGCGCCGGTCCCGCTGCATCCGGCCGCGCTGCAGCGCTACCGCGAGCGGTACGGGTGATCCGTCGCCCAGCGTTTGCAAAATCGTTGAAATTCCGTTGTTACGCACGGGTCACCACTTGTCTACGATGGTCCCATGGGTTTTTGGGAATGGATTATGTTCATCATCCTCGGAATCGTCGCCGGGGCTATCGCACAGCTCGTCATGAAGGGGAAGCAGGGCACCAGCAGCTGGATCCTCAATATCGTCCTCGGCGTGATCGGAGCCCTGCTCGGCACCGTCCTGGGCAACATCATCTTCCACGGCGGGAAGGTCTCCCTGCAGGGGGCCAACCTGTTCAACATCGGAACCTGGGTGATGGCGATCATCGGTTGCATCATCGTCTTCCTGATCAAGGGACTGATCACCCGCAACCGCACCTGACCCCCGACCGCCCCGAAACGAACAACCACGAAACGAAACGACCGAGGCCGCAGCACCGTGGGTGCTGCGGCCTCGATCGTTCACCGGAAGCTGTGTGAGATCTGCTCAGAGGCGTACGCCCTGTCGCGCCATCCACGAGACCGGATCGTCGGTGGTGTAGGGGTTGCCGACGTCCGAGGCGTTGGGGTAGTGCTCGAAGTGCAGGTGCGGGCCGAAGGTACGCCCGGTCATCCCGACCGCGCCGATCGACTCGCCACCCTTGACGACCTGTCCGGGCCGCACGGTCATCGCGGACATGTGCGCGTACAGCGTGGCCGACCCGTCGGCGTGCCGAATCACCACGTGGGTGCCGGCCCAGCTGCCACCGTTGGAGGTGACCACGACGCCGTCGGCAGCCGCCACCAGCGGCGTACCCACCGGAGCGGGGAGGTCCTGGCCGGTGTGGTAGCGCGACCACGAGCCGACCGCACCCCAGCGAGCGCCCAGGGTGTAGGCGCCGCGGGCGATCGGGGAGGTGGCGCCACCGGAGCCACTGGCGGCCGGGGCCGGCGCAGCCTGACCGCCGGCGGCCTGATCGGCACCCGCCTGGGTGCTGCCGGTCTGCGCGGCCTGGTTGCCACCGCTCTGCTGGGCGGCGTTGACGTTGGTCTGGGAGGTGTCGGTGCTCCCGGCCGGCTGCTGCTGCTTGGCCGCCTGCTGCGGCATGTTGGAGCCGCCCTGGTTCTGCTGGGCCTGCTGCGCGGCGCGCTGGGCCTCTTCGGCCTTGCGCTTCTCCTCCTCCAGGCGCAGCTGCTCGCGCTTGGCGCCCTCGGACTTGATCACCAGGTCGCGGGAACGGGTGTCCCGGACGGCGGTGCCGGACTCCAGGGCAGCCTTGTCGCTGGTCTGGGTCAGCTGCTCGGTGCGCTCCTTGGCCTGCTGGTTCGCCACGGCCTTGTCCAGCTCGCCGCGGACGGCGTTGCGGCTGGTGTCATTGCCCTGGCGGTTGAACACGTCGAGGGAGCCGCCCTCGTCGGTGCCGTTGGCCTTCTTGGTGGCCTGCTCGACCGCGGCCTGCTCCCGGGCGGCCGCAGCCGCTGCCGGGGCCGGGTTCGCCCGGCTGATGTCGGGGTTCCCCTGTCCGGCGACCGGAGCATCGGTGGAGATCTGTGCCGACTGCGCGGAGGCGGTCATCCCGACCGACACTGCAACGCCCATGCCGAGGGCAGACACGGCCACCGCGGCCAGCCCCTGCCCGATCATCCGCTTGATGCTCAGGTCTCCATCCTGATGCGCGCGGGGCGCCTTCGCCGCGCGGCGGGCCTGAGACCTCTTGAAAGGATTCCCTGACACCTGCTCTACCTCTTCCAGTTCCGGTTGTGCGGGGATCACCGCACTTCAGGAAACATAACGGATTGATAACCGCCAGCCAAACTGAATCGTGAAGTAATTTTTCTCAGGTTCACTCAGGGCGCCGTCAACACTGGGGGCAGCCCACTGCGGTAGTGACGATTGTCACAAACAGCGGTCCGCAGGGAGGAACGGCGCAAAACGGCACAGTGGGTACCCCCGGATTGCGGCTAGGCTCCCATCCGTACACCACGTCGACCTTAAAAGGGAAGACGTGGCTGACAAGCGTGTCCGGGCTCGAAGTCCCGGGGGCGAGAGCCAAAGGGGCGCAGACGCCCCGCACAGAACAAGGATGGAGCCGTCGTGGATCTCTACGAATACCAGGCGCGCGACCTTTTCGAGTCGCACGGTGTGCCGGTCCTGCGGGGCATCACTGCCACCACCGCCGCCGAAGCCCGCCAGGCCGCCGAAGACCTCGGTACCCCGGTCGTCGTCGTGAAGGCCCAGGTGAAGACCGGTGGCCGGGGCAAGGCGGGTGGCGTCAAGGTCGCCAAGAGCGCCGAGGAAGCCGAAGCCCGGGCCAACGACATTCTCGGGATGGACATCAAGGGCCACACCGTGCGCACCGTGATGATCGCCGAGGGTGCCGACATCGCCGAGGAGTACTACTTCTCGCTGCTGCTGGACCGCGCCAACCGCTCCTACCTGGCGATGTGCTCGAAGGAGGGCGGGGTCGAGATCGAGACCCTGGCCGAGGAGCGTCCCGAGGCGCTGGCCCGCGTCGAGGTGGACCCGCTGGTCGGGATCGATCAGGCCAAGGCCGACGAGATCGTGGCCGCCGCCGGCTTCGACGCCGAGGACCAGCCGAAGATCGCCGCCGTGCTGATCAAGCTGTGGGACGTGTACGCCGGCGAGGACGCCACCCTGGTCGAGGTGAACCCGCTGATCAAGACCGGCGCCGGTGACATCGTCGCCCTCGACGGCAAGGTCACCCTGGACGACAACGCCGAGTTCCGCCACCCCGACCACGTCGCCCTGCACGACGACCAGTCCACCGACCCGCTGGAGGTCAAGGCCAAGTCGCTGGGTCTGCAGTACGTCAAGCTGGACGGCAACGTCGGCATCATCGGTAACGGCGCCGGCCTGGTCATGTCCACCCTCGACGTCGTCGCGTACGCCGGCGAGGAGTTCCCGGGCTCGCCGAAGCCGGCCAACTTCCTCGACATCGGTGGCGGCGCCTCGGCCGAGGTGATGTCCAACGGGCTGTCGATCATCTTCTCCGACCCCGCCGTGCAGAGCGTGTTCGTCAACGTCTTCGGTGGCATCACCGCCTGTGACGCGGTCGCCAACGGGATCATCCAGGCGTTCGAACTGCTCGGCGCCCAGGGTGCCACGCACAAGCCGGTCGTGGTCCGCCTCGACGGCAACAACGCCGAACTCGGGCGCAAGATGCTCGATGAGGCCGCTCTGCCCAACCTGGAGCGGGTCGACACCATGGACGATGCGGCCCGCCGGGTTGCCGAGCTGGCCAGCCGGGCCAACTGAGAGGACGAGAACAATGGCTATTTTCCTGAATTCTGATTCCAAGGTCATCGTCCAGGGCATGACCGGCTCCGAGGGCATGAAGCACACCCAGCGCATGCTCACCTCGGGCACCAACATCGTCGGTGGCGTGAACCCGCGCAAGGCCGGCACCGAGGTCGAGTTCGCCGGCGGGGTCAAGGTTCCCGTCTTCGGCACCGTCAAGGAGGCCATCGCGGCCGCCGACGCGGACGTGTCGGTCATCTTCGTTCCGGCGAAGTTCACCAAGGACGCCGTCGTCGAGGCCGTCGAGGCCGAGATCCCGCTGGCGATCTGCATCACCGAGGGCGTCGCGGTCAAGGACACCGCGGAGTTCTACACCCTGGCCAAGGGATCCAAGACCCGGCTGATCGGCCCGAACTGCCCCGGCGTCATCTCCCCGGAGCAGTCCAACGCCGGGATCATCCCCGCCGACATCGCCCCGAAGAAGGGCCGGATCGGGCTGGTGTCCAAGTCGGGCACCCTGACCTACCAGATGATGTACGAGCTGCGCGACTTCGGTTTCTCCACCGCGGTCGGCATCGGCGGTGACCCGGTCATCGGGACCACTCACATCGACTGCCTGCAGGCATTCCAGGACGACCCCGAGACCGACGCCATCGTGATGATCGGTGAGATCGGCGGCGACGCCGAGGAGCGGGCCGCGGACTACATCAAGGCCAATGTCACCAAGCCGGTCGTCGGCTATGTGGCCGGCTTTACCGCCCCGGAGGGCAAGACCATGGGTCACGCCGGGGCGATCGTCTCCGGTTCGGCCGGGACCGCCGCCGCCAAGCAGAAGGCGCTGGAGGCCGCCGGGGTCAAGGTCGGCAAGACCCCGTCCGGTGCCGCGGCCCTGGTGCGCGAGATCATGGAGGGCCTCACGGCCTGAGCGGGTACGCCCCGGCGTACCCCCGCAACACAGAACCCCGGGTCCGGCATCATGCCGGGCCCGGGGTTCGTTGTGTCCGGTCCGCGATCGCGGTCAGCGCGACTGGGTGGCGCGCTGCCCGGCCCGGGTCGCGGTGGCGTTCCAGGCCTGATCGGTGAAGTCCAGCTTGTCGGCGTTGTTCAGCAGGTAGACCAGCTTCTTGTCCGCCACGACCACCGCGACGCGGTAGCGGGCCTGCTGACCGCCCTCCAGCTTCTGGGTGACCGTGGAGGTGAAGCCCTTCACGGTGACGCCGCTGACCTGGGTCTCGAAGGGCGCCGGGGTGGTCGCCTGACCGGTCAGGGTGCTCTGCTGGCACCGGCTCAGCCCCTGGGAGATCCGGTCGGACAGACCAGTGGCATCGCCATTGGAGCCGAAGGTCAGCAGCACTTCATCGGCCCCGAACCCGGTCGGCGCGGCGGGATCGTCGCGCAGCAGGTAGGTCCGCTGGCCCTTGTCGGTGGTGCCCGACACGGTCCCCAGGTCGACCCCCTCACAGCCGGTGCCGGAACGGATGTTCAGGTCCTTGGTGACCGGGGTCGCGTTCCACGAACCCACCCCGTCGCTGAGCCGCGGCAGGTCGTTGGGAACCATGAAGCCGGGCGCATCGCCGGCCGGCGGCGGCACGGTCTCGGCGCTGGCCAGGGCCGAACCGGCGCACAGGCCGCCGACCGAACCGCACTGGCTGTTCACGACCTCGCCGATGGCATTGGTCAGCTGGGGCCGGTTCATCGGCTCCTTGAGCCGGTGGGCGTCGAAGATGTTCACCGTCCGGCCGGTCCGCACGATGATGATCGTGTGGTACTGCGGGGTCTGCTCCCGCAGCATCAGCCGTACGCCGACCGCCTGATCACCCAGGTCGTGGAAGCCCAGGCCCGACTCGATGTAGTACGGGGTGCCGGTGCAGGCACCGATCTCGGCGCTGCGGAAGTTGAACACCTTCTGGGCGTCCTCGACGGTGGCGAAGGTATCGGCGCGATGCAGCAACGCGGACTTGTCGTCGCCGGAGGCAGTCAGCGTCCGCAGGTAGGTGATCTGCGGGCCGGGCTGGCCCGAGGGCTGCGGCGCCACACAGGGGGCGCTGGCCGACTTGTCGGTGATCCCGGTATCGGTCCCGGTCACCGACCAGTCCCGGGTGGAATCGACCGTCTTCGCCTGGGCCTGGCTGAGCAGCATCTCCTGGGTCAGCGGCGGCCCGGGCTCGGAGTTGGTGGCGCTGCTGGGCGACTGGTTCGCGGTCTGCGCGGACTTGCCCAGGGTCCACACGCCGAAGCTGGCGACCAGGGCCACGATGATGATTCCGGCGGCGATCGAGACCCCGACCGCGACCATGTTGCGCTTGGAGCGCTTCTTCTTCGGCTTCTCCGCGGTGGTGGGGTCGGCGTCCGCGCTGGCGCCCCGGGCGGCGGCACCGGCCGGCAGAACCTTGGTGCTCTCGGTATCCTCGTTCTCGACGTCGACCGGCGTCTGCGGCCCCTGCGACGACCGGGACTCCTCGCGCTTGGCCCGCAGCCGCTTGAACGGATTGCGTTCCTTCTGCTCCGGCTCGGCGACCCGACGGCCCTGCGGCTCCTCGGGGGCCTGCTGTTCCGGCTCCGGCTTCGGCGCGAACGGATTGACCGGACGCTCTGCCTCGTTCTCCTCGCGGCGCGGCGGCACCGGGGCATCCACCACCGGCTCGGCGCGTACGCTCAGCGCGCGCGGCGCGGTCGGGCGACCGGATTCGGGAGTCGGGGTCTGCGGCGGGGTCTGTTGCGGAGCCTGCGGCGGGGTTTGTTGTGGAGCCTGCGGCTGGGTCTGTTGTGGAGCCTGCGGCTGGGTCTGTTGCGCAGCCTGCGGCGGGGGAGGGGCCATCGCGGGCCCCGGGCCGGCATCGGTGACCACGGGATTGATCGAGGTCTCATCCATCGACCCGTCCGAGGCGAATCCGCGACCACGCCGCGGCGCACCGGAGTCGGTGGCACCGGCGTCCGTGTCGGAATCGTTAGCCGCGAAACCGGCGGCGCGACGCCCTGGTGGCGTAGGCTCCACTCCGCGCTCCTGCTCCGGTCCTGCCGGTTCGTCGACCGGGCCGGCGGCGCGGCGCGGCCGGTAGGCGGACGCGTCCTCGTCGTTGCTCATATGTCACTCCTTCCCGAAGTGGGCACCCATCCCACTGGTGTCCCACTGGTCACGGGCGCTTCGACTTTACCCGAGAACCGAGTGTCCCTGCGAGTCTGCACGGTTCGCTTCCGGCACAATCGAGCGCAATGGCGAGCTTGAATCCCTCTTCTCGGCGTGATTCCCGGGTCCGACTCGAGATCCACGGCACCGATGACCCTGACGCCCTCGACACCACTGTCGAGGACGAGCCCACGCTACCGTGGTGGGCCTCCTCCGCGCTGGCCGGTGTCGGCGCCGCACTGTTCGGCTGGGTCCTGCTGACCGGCCTGGCCCTGATCGGGTGGGGTGCCGCAGCCGGGTCCCTCGGCGGCGCGGTGCGCGGCGGCACCCAGATCTGGCTGCTCGCCCAGGGCGGGGGCCTGTTCCTGGACCAGACCAGTTGGACGCTGCCCCCACTCGCCCTGACCCTGCTGCTCGGGGTCGGCCTGGCGCTGCTGACCGCCTGGGTCGCCCGCGCCGAGGCCGCGGCTGCCCGGGCGGAGGACCCGGATGCCGATATCGGCCGGCTGGTCCGCAACGTGGCCGGGCTCACCTGGTTGTCGTATGTGACCGTCGTCACGGTGGTCGCCACGATCGTCGGGCCGCCCAGCCAGGGGGCCCGGACGCTGGTCGGGTCAGCCCTGCTGGGGGCGGTCGCGACCTACCTCGGGGCGCTGCGCGGGGCCCGGCACGACCCACGCGGCTCGTGGCCGGACTGGCTGCGACCGGTCCCGCGGGCCGCGGCGTACGCCTCGGCGGTGCTGCTCGCCGGTGGGGCGGCGCTCTGGGTCTTCTGGCTGATCCGCGGTTTCGGGCAGGTCTCCGCCCTCAACGGGGATCTGGAACTGGGGATCTGGCCGGCGATCCTGGTGCTCGGGGCCGAACTTGCCTACCTGCCCAATCTGCTGCTGTGGGGGGTGGCGTACGTGTCCGGGGCCGGGTTCCGGATCGGCACCGACACGGTTGTCGCGGTGACCGGCAGCAATCTCGGGGCGCTCCCGGCGATCCCGGTCCTCGGCGCCCTGCCGAACGGGACGGCCGGTTGGCCGAACCTGGGCTGGTTCGCGATCCCGGTGCTGGCCGGGGTGGTGGCCGCGGTCTGGTTGATGCGCAGCCAGCCGTGGCTGCGGGCCGAGACCGCCGCACTCAGCTGCGGGGCGGCCGGACTGCTCGCCGGGCTGGTCGTGCTCCTCGCCTGCGCCCTGGCCACCGGGGACCTGGGCACCGGCCGGCTGGCCGGGGTGGGCGCCCGGATTCCTCAGGTCGCGATGATCCTGCCGCCCCTGCTCGGCCTGACCGCGGCCCTGGTCGGACTGGTCTGGGGCGTGCTGCGTGCCCGCCGCGCGGCGGACGGCCTGCCCGTGCTGGAGTCGGGCCGCTAGAGTCAACGCGTGGCCTTTCGACTGGTGGTGCTGATCTCGGGATCGGGCACGTTGCTGCAAGCCCTGCTCGACGCCACCGCCGACGGGACCGTGCCCGCGCAGGTGGTCGCGGTCGGCAGCGACCGTGCCGACGCGTACGGCCTGCAACGCGCGCAGCGCTGCGAAGTGCCCACCTTCGTCCATCCCTTCGTCAAGGGCGGCGACCGGGCCGCCTGGGACGCCGAACTGACCGCCCTGGTGGCTGCCCATGAGCCGGATCTGGTGGTCAGTGCCGGCTTCATGAAACTGGTCGGACCCACCTTCCTGGACCGCTTCGGCGGCCGGATGATCAATACCCATCCCGCGCTGCTGCCGAGTTTTCCCGGGATGCACGGCGCCCGGGACGCCCTGGCGTACGGGGTGAAGGTGACCGGGGCAACGGTCTTCCAGGTGGACGCCGGGGTCGACACCGGCAAGATCCTCGCCCAGGCGCCGGTCGAGGTCCACGAGGGCGACACCGTGGAGACCCTGCACGAGCGCATCAAAGTTGTGGAACGGGCCCTGCTGCTGCAGACCGTCACCGAGTTGGCCCGCAACCGGACCCCCGAACCGAAAGAGGAGCGTCATGAGTGAAACCCCCGAGCAGACCCGCAAGCCGATCCGGCGGGCGCTGGTCTCGGTGTACGACAAGGCCCGGCTGGCCGAACTCGGCACCGCGTTGGGAGCGGCCGGGGTCCAGATCGTCTCCACCGGCTCCACCGCCCGCAACCTGGCCGAGGCCGGCGTGGCGGTGACCCCGGTCGAGGAGCTCACCGGCTTCCCCGAATGCCTCGACGGGCGGGTGAAGACGCTGCATCCCAAGGTGCATGCCGGGATCCTGGCCGACCTGCGGCTGGAGACCCACCGGGCCCAGCTCGCCGACCTCGGGATCGAACCGTTCGACCTGGTCGTGGTCAACCTGTACCCCTTCGCCGAGACCGTGGCCTCCGGCGCCACCGAGGACGAGTGCGTCGAGCAGATCGACATCGGCGGCCCCACGATGGTGCGCGCCGCGGCGAAGAACCATCCCTCGGTGGCGATCGTGACCTCCCCGGACCAGTACGACGCTCTGCTGGAGGCGGTCGGCGCCGGCGGCACCACGCTCGAGCAGCGCAAGCAGTTGGCGGCCGCCGCGTTCAGGCACACCGCTGACTACGACATCGCGGTGGCCTCCTGGATGGGCAGCGTGCTCACCGATTCCTCCGCCGGGGACGGCTTCCCGTCCTGGATCGCCGGCTCCTGGAACAAGGTCGGGACGCTGCGCTACGGCGAGAACTCCCACCAGCCCGCCGCCCTGTACGCCGACCCGGCCGGCCCCGAGGGGATCACCCAGGCCGTGCAGCACCACGGTAAGGCGATGAGCTACAACAACTACACCGATGGCGACGCCGCCTACCGGGCCGCCTACGACTTCATCCAGCCGTGCGTGGCGATCATCAAGCATGCCAACCCCTGCGGGATCGCGACCGGGATCGACATCGCCGACGCCCATCGCAAGGCGCACGCCTGTGACCCGGTCAGCGCGTTCGGTGGGGTGATCGCGACCAATCGCCCGGTCACCGTCGAAATGGCCGAGCAGGTCAAGGACATTTTCACCGAGGTGCTGATCGCGCCCGGCTACGCGGACGGCGCGCTGGAGGTGCTGCAGGCCAAGAAGAACATCCGGCTGCTCACCGCCCCGGCGTACGTCCATCGCGCGCGCAACCTGCACCCGATCTCCGGGGGCGCGCTGCTCCAGGCCCCGGACCGGATCGACGCCGCCGGCGACGACCCGGCGAGCTGGACCCTGGCCTCCGGGACCGCGGCCGATCCGCAGACGATGGCCGACCTGCTGTTCGCCTGGCGGGCGGTTCGTGCGGTCAAGTCGAACGCGATCCTGCTGGCCAGTGACGGCGCCTCGGTCGGGGTCGGCATGGGACAGGTGAACCGGGTCGACTCCTGCCGGCTCGCCGTCGAGCGTTCCGACGGCCGGGCCGACGGTGCGGTGGCCGCCTCGGATGCGTTCTTCCCGTTCTCCGACGGCCCGCAGATCCTGATCGACGCCGGGGTGAAGGCGATCGTTCAGCCGGGCGGCTCGATCCGGGACGAGGAGACCATCAAGGCCTGCCAGGACGCCGGGGTCACCATGTACTTCACCGGTACCCGGCACTTCTTCCACTGATTCCCGCGAGGACCGAGGAGACACTGTGACGGCACAGAAACTGGACGGCAAGGCCTGCGCGGCGACCATCAAGGACGAACTGCGCGCCCGGGTGGCCGACCTGCGGGAGCAGGGCATCGTGCCCGGACTGGGCACCATCCTGGTCGGGGACGACCCGGGCAGTCAGATCTACGTCAACGGCAAGCACCGCGACTGCGCCCAGGTCGGGATCGAATCGATCCGGATCGATCTGCCCGCCGACGCCACCGAGGAGCAACTGGCCGAGGCGATCGACGGGCTCAACCAGAACCCGGCATGCACCGGCTACATCGTCCAGTTGCCGCTGCCCAAGCATCTGGACGAACAGCGGGCGCTCACCATGATCGACCCGGACAAGGACGCCGACGGGCTGCATCCGACCAGCCTGGGCAAGTTGGTGCTGGGCATCCCCGGCCCGCTGCCGTGCACCCCGCGCGGGATCGTGGAACTGCTGCGGCGCAGCGGCATCACCATCGCCGGCGCGGAGGTCTGTGTCGTCGGGCGCGGCATCACCGTGGGTCGCCCGCTCGGGCTGCTGCTGACCCGACGCAGTGAGAACGCCACGGTCACCCTGTGCCACACCGGCACCCGGAACCTGGCCGAGCACACCCGGGGCGCCGACATCGTCGTGGCGGCGGCCGGGGTGCCGGGGATGATCACCGCGGACATGATCAAGCCGGGCGCGGCCCTGGTCGACGTGGGGATCACCCGCAACGCCGAGGGCAAGCAGGTCGGCGACTTCGACGAAGGGGTCTGGGAGGTTGCCGACTGGGTGACCCCGAATCCCGGCGGGGTGGGCCCGATGACCCGGGCCATGTTGCTGCAGAACGTCGTGGATCGCGCGGCCGTCCTGGCGGGTTGATGGCCGAGCCGACCGAACCGGCCGAGCCGACCGAACCGACCGAACCGCCGGGACGCCGATCCGAGAGTCCCTGGGCCCTGCTCGGGGTCCTGGCGGTGGTCGTCTTCGGGCTGGTGCTGGTTCAGGTGAATCACTGGCGCTGGGGCAGCGGCCTGGTCGGGGCGGCCCTGGTGCTCGGTGGGATGCTGCGGCTGGTGCTGCCGGCGCGCTGGGCCGGGCTGTTGAAGGTACGCAGCCGGGCGGTCGACGTGTCGATCATGATCGCGCTGGGCATCGGGATCGGCCTGCTGGCGATCTCGGTCCCGGCGCTGCGCCCGCGCTGACCGGGCGCGGGCTCAGCGGATGATGGCCATCAGCAGGAACAACGCCCACAGTGCGGTCAGCGCACCGCCCACGGCCATCCCGGCGATCGCCATGCCCCGGCCGGTGTACCGGTCGGGATGCTCGTTGACCTGGCGGTAGCCGGCGATGCCGAAGCCGAGCGCGAACGGGGCGGTGATGCCACAGAACACGGTTGCGATCGACATCACCACCGCGGTGATCGCCAACGGCGAGTTGGCCCGGGTCGGCGCCGGCTGGTAGACCACCGGCTGATAGCTCATCGGCGGCGGCGCGGACTGCTCGGAGTAGTAACCCGCGGAGTAGTTCGCATTGGCGTCGTAGCTGGGGAAGTAGCTGGCCGTCGGGGTCGGATCGGCCGGCTCGGTCGGGGCGGGGTTCGGTGCGGCGGGCTCGGCCGGCGGCGTACCCCAGGGATCGCCGGCGGGGCTCGGCCAGGCGTCGGCCCCGGCGGGAGTGACACCGTCGGCGTTGGTCGAGAACCGGTTCGGACCGTCGCTCGGGTAGTTCTGACTCATCTGAGATCCTTCCTCGGCTCGCGAGCGGAGTGCGCACCCCTGGGGCGTGCCGACCAGCTTATCGGTTCGGCCAAATGCGCCCGCCCGGCCGACCCCGGCGCCGACCGGTTCGGACCCGGGTGGCAGAGTCGGTTGCGTCATCCCGACACGCACCACCAGACCCCCGCAAGGAGACGACCATGGCCCGTCCTGTCCACTTCGAAATCCAGGCCGACGATGTCGAGCGCGCCAAGAACTTCTACGCCGAAGTGTTCGGCTGGGCCTTCGAGGACTACTCCGGCACCACCGGATCCCCGTACTTCGGCGTCCTCACCGGCAACGACAACGAGCCCGGCATCAACGGCGGTCTGCTGCAGCGCCCGGCCGCCGCGCCCGGTCGCGAGCAGGGCACCAACGCCGCGGTGCTGACGATGCAGGTGGCGGACTACGACGCCACCCTCGAAGCGATCCTGGCCCACGGCGGCGAGGTCGCGATGCCGAAGTTCGCGCTGAAGGGGATGGCCTGGCAGGGCTACTTCATCGACACCGAGGGCAACACCTTCGGGATCCACCAGCCCGACGAGAACGCGGCCTGAACCCGGTCGGGGTGGGCCCCCGCGCATCGCGAGGGTCCACCCACCGCCGGGCAGGCCGGCGACCTAGGACTGCAGGACCGGTGCCGGCAGGGGCCGCCGTGCCTTCCCCCGGCGCTCGGCCGGGGCCCGCCGCACCGCCAGAAAGACGCCGGCAACCAGACACCACAGCAGGAAGAAAAAGAAGGTGAAGTAGAGCGGGGCCAAAATCCCGCACACCCCGGCCACGGTGGCAAACAGTTTGAACCACAGCGGCAGGCCGGTCCGCCAGCACAACACGGCGATGATGCCGATGAACAGGCCGGGAGCGCAGCCGCCGAGCAGGCCGGCAATCTCGCCGATGGTATGGCCGATCGGCAGGGGGATGCCCGCAGTGATCTCGGGCCCGCCCTCGGCCGTGGCGACCGCCACCCCCGCGCCGAGGAACCAACCGGTGGTCCCGGTGGCCAGCGCG
This sequence comes from Granulicoccus phenolivorans DSM 17626 = NBRC 107789 = JCM 15570, assembly GCF_000423085.1. Classification (GTDB taxonomy): domain Bacteria; phylum Actinomycetota; class Actinomycetes; order Propionibacteriales; family Propionibacteriaceae; genus Granulicoccus; species Granulicoccus phenolivorans. The sequence continues at coordinate 190,708 of NZ_KE383974.1, forward strand.
GCCAGGGCCAGCCCCCAGACCACGTCGCCCAGGTCGGCGAACTCGTCGCGGATGCCGCGTCCGAACAGCATCAGTCCCAGCAGACCGGCGATGCCGAGGTACGCTGCGAGGAACAGGCGCCATTGGTTTCCCTGGGCCAGATAGTCGGTCACGACATCGGGACGGTAGGAACCGCCCGGCACCGGAGCCAGGATCGCGGTGAGGACAGTGAGGACGGCGAAGGCGGCCAGGCCGATGCCCGCCGTTCGTGATCGAGTCATGCTTGATTGAGTCATGCTGGTGATCCCTTCGGGTGTGGACCGGCCGGGGTGGCCGATAGGTCCACGCTAGGAATCCGGGCGCCCGGGATCGTCCGCCCTGCGGGCCCCGCCGGTCGTCGCCGGGACGAGGACGGTGTCCTCCCGAAGGAGGAAGTCGCCGGCGGGCGGAGGGGCTAGCGTGGGAACATGTCACGGCGAAGCTGGGCATTCGACATCGCGGTCGCACTGCTGGCCCTCATCGCGGGGCAGGCCGAGGTGTGGGCGGGGATCGGGGTCACCCATCGGCAGGGACCGGCCTGGGTACAGGCGCTCACCTACGGCCTGGCTGCCCTGGCGCTGGTGTTCCGCCGCCGGGCACCGCTGGAAGTACTGACCTTCATCGTGGTGGTCTACGGGGTCTCCTGGGCGCTGGTCGGTTCGCCGGAGGGCAACGGGGTCGGCATGATGCCCGGGATCGCCGGGTACAGCGTTGCCCGATGGGAGAAGCGGCGGCCGGCCTGGTACGGGCTGGTGCTGTTGGCGGTGTTCGTGGCCTGCTGGATCGGCTTCGACCCGCTGATGACCACCTGGACCCTGCGGGCGGAATCGCTGTTCTGGGGATTGCAGCCGATGGTGGCCTGGTTGCTGGGGGCGCTGGTCCGGTCCCGGCTGCAGGTCGTCGAACAGCGCAAGCTGTCGCGGGCCGAGGCTGCGGCGCGCGCGGTCTCGCAGGAGCGGAACCGGGTCGCGCGGGAACTCCACGATGTGATCGGTCACCATGTCAGCCTGATGACCCTGCAGGCCACCGCGGTACGCCGGCGCCTGCACGACGACCAACAGGTCGAGATCGAGGCGCTGCTGATCGTCGAGCAGGCCGGCCGCGAGGCACTCGGCGAGATGCGGCGGATGGTGGCCGTCCTGCGCGATGAGGACCACGTCGCCGAATTCGCCCCCGCACCCGGCCTGACGGACCTGCCGGACCTGGTGGCCCGCTTCGAGGCAGCCGGCCTGCCGGTGCGGCTCACCGTCCGCGGCACCCCCACCCAGCTGGGGCAGACCTTCGACATGACCGCCTACCGGATCATTCAGGAGGGGCTCACCAACGTGCTGCGCCATGCGCAGGCCCCCAGCTGTGCCGAGGTGTTGATCGACTACCACGACCACGACCTCGAACTCGTCGTCCGCGACGACGGACAGGGCACCACCGAGGGTGCCGCCCCCGGCCACGGACTGATCGGCATGCGCGAGCGGGTTGCGGTCTACGGTGGGCACCTGACCGCCGGGGCCGTCGCCGGAGGCGGCTTCGAACTGCGGGCGACGCTGCCGCTGGTGACGCCATGACCATCTCGGTGCTGGTGGTCGACGACCAGATGCTGGTCCGCCGCGGGTTCCGGCTGTTGCTGGAGATCGAACCCGATCTCGAGATCGTGGGGGAGGCCGGCGATGGCATCGAGGCGGTGGCCCGGGTCAAGGAATTGCGCCCCGACGTGGTGCTGATGGACGTCCGAATGCCGCGGATGGACGGCGTCGAGGCCACCCGTCGCATCACTGCCCTGCCGCACTGCACCACCCGGGTGATCATGCTGACCACCTTCGACCTCGACGACTACGTCCACGACGCCCTGCGGGCCGGCGCGAGCGGGTTCCTGCTCAAGGACGTGGACCCGTCGATCCTGGTCACCGGCATCCGGTCGGTGTACGCCGGGGACGCTCTGCTGGCCCCCCGCATCACCTCGCGGCTGATCACCGCCTATCTGGCGCAGCGCCCGAGCGTGGACCGGGCCGCCCGGGAACAGGTGGCCCGATTGACCGGGCGCGAGCGGGAGACCCTCGACCTGATCGTCCGAGGGCTGTCGAACGCGGAGATCGCCGCCACGCTGTTCGTGGCCGAGACCACGGTCAAGACGCACGTGGCCCGCTTGCTGGCCAAGCTCGGCCTGCGGGACCGGGTCCATGCGGTGATCTACGCCTACGACCACGGTCTGGTCCGCCCGCCCACCGACCCGGGACAACCGGAAGCGGCCGGCCGATGAACCGGCCGGCCGCTGCAGCGGATGCTGGGGGAGGGTCAGATCAACCCGGCGGCCTTCACGGCCTCGCGCTCGCTGATGAGTTCCTCGGCCGAGGCGTCGATCTTGCCGCGGGAGAACTCATCGATCGCCAGGCCCTCGACGATGGTCCAGTCCCCGTCCTTGGCGGTCACCGGGAAGGAGTAGACGATCCCCTCGGGAACCCCGTACGCGCCCGGCGAGACCAGGGCCATCGAGGTCCAGTCGTCGGCGTTGGTGCCCAGGAACAGATCGTGCATGTGCTCCAGGGTGGCGTTCGCGGCCGAGGCGGCCGAGGAGGCGCCGCGGGCGGCGATGATCGCGCCACCGCGCTTGGCCACGGTCGGGATGAAGGTCTCCCGGACCCAGGCGGTGTCGTTGACGACCTCGAGGGCGGGCTTGCCGGCGACCAGGCAGTGCGACAGGTCCGGGTACTGGGTGTCGGAGTGGTTGCCCCACACGGTCAGTCGGGTGATGTCGGTGACCGGCGCTCCGGTCTTCTTCGCCAGCTGCGCCTTGGCCCGGTTGTGGTCGAGCCGGGTCAGCGCGGTGAACCGCTCGGTGGGAATGTCGGGGGCGCTGACCGAGGCGATCAGCGCGTTGGTGTTGGCCGGGTTGCCGGTGACCAGGACGCGCACGTCGTCGGCGGCATGATCGTTGAGGGCCTTGCCCTGGGGGCCGAAGATGCCGCCGTTCTCGCGCAGCAGGTCGGCGCGGTCCATGCCCTTGCCGCGCGGCTTGGCGCCGACCAGGAAGGCGGCGTTGACGCCGTCGAAGACCTGATTCGGATCATCGCCGATGACCACCGAATCCAGCAACGGCAGGGCGCAGTCATCGAGTTCCATGACGGTGCCCTCCAACGCCTGCAGGGCGGGGGTGATCTCCAGCAGCCGCAGTTGGACCGGACGGTCCGGACCGAACACTTCGCCCGCGGCGATCCGGAACAACAGGCTGTAGCCGATGTTTCCGGCAGCGCCGGTCACGGCAACCTTGATGGGGGTCTGGCTCACTGTGTCTCCTCGGTCTCGGCGGCCACGGTTGTGGCTTGTACCCCGGCCGGCCGCTTCGTTGCGCCGACCTGTTCGAAACGCTATCAGCGCCGGATCCGAGGGCTCCGGGTGCACCCCCGGGCTGCGCTGGTCGTAGGATTTTCTCAGGCGGCCACTGTCTCGACGAGCATCGTTGACCAGCAGCGGCAAACCGGGTCGGGGGAATACGGGGACGCTGATGGCGCTGACTGATGCAGGGACGCAGGATAATGCCGGGACGCAGGAGCGATCGTGGTCGGCGATCACCGAGTCCGGGTTGCGGTGGATGTTCGTCGTCCCGCCCCTGGTGGCGCTGATCGCCTTCGGAGAAACCGGGCTGCGGGAGAGCGCCGAGCTGCCGCTGTGGGCCCAGCTCGCCCATGCCGGTCTCGCGCTGACCACCTGCGCGGTGCTGGTGCTGGTGCTGCTGCATCGGGAGTCGACCCGGGTGAACACGGTCGTCGCGGTGCTCAGCCTGGCCCTGGTGCTGATCTACGGGTTGGCCCAACCGGCGTACCCGGTGACCTGGTGGCCCTCGCACATGATCAGTTCGATCGAGGCGTTCCTGCTGGGATTCTCCGACCGGCGGGTGCGCTGGCGGATCGGTGCCCCGACGATGGCCGGGTTCCTGGTGGCCCGGTTGTTCGCGTACGCCGGGACGCCCGCCTCGATGGTCAGCGGGATCATCGGGGGGGTCTCCGAGATCGCCCTGGCGCTGACCGTCGTCCTGGGCTTCGACGCGGTCCGGGCGATCGGTCGGACCACCCAGACCGCCCTGGACGAGCAGTCCGAGGCGTACGCCCGGGAGGCGCACTCCCACGCGGTCGCCCACCAGACCAAGGAAGTCGAACGGTTCCTGCACGATGAGGTGATCCACTCGGTCCGTGCGGTGGCCTCGCAGCGGCTGGTCAACGAGCCCGAGCAGTTGCGGAGCCTGGCCGCGCTGACCCGGGAACGGCTGGCGCAACAGGGTGAACACACCGACTCCGGCGACCTGGAGGCCCGGTTGGCGGCGGTGTCGGGGCAGGTCGGGATCCGGATCAGTGTGGTCGGGGAGGTGAGCGGCCTGCCCGACGATGTCGCCGAGGCGGTCGCCCTGGCCGCGGCCGAGGCGGTCCGCAATGCCGATCGACACTCCGGCGCGGAGTCGGTCCGGGTGACGATCACCGCGAAGGGTGCCGGGGTGCGGGTGTCGGTCGCCGACTCCGGGCACGGGTTCGACACCGACCGGGCGGTGTGGGGTGGCCTGCAGCACTCGATCGTGGAACGGATGGAGGGGGTCGGGGGAACGGCCACGATCCGCTCCGGGCCGCGTGGTACCACCGTCGAGATCGCCTGGCAGCCCCCGGGCAGCGAGACCGCACCGGCGCAGCGGATGTGGCTGGACCTGCGGGCCGCCTCGGCCCGGGTGGCGCTGCCGATGCTGCTGGGCAGCGTGGTCACCGCGACGGTGACCCTGCCGATGGTGCCGCGCCCTCTGCTGGTGGTCGGGGCGGCGCTGCTGTCGTTCGGCTACGGAATATTGATGGTGCTGATCGCCTCGCGGCGGGCCCTGCCGGCGCTGTACGCCTGGCTGGTCCCGGTGGTGGCCCTGGTCACCCTCATCGGCAACGCCTGGGCGCTGCCGGACGGGCTGCGGGACTCGGCGTACTTCTGGTCGGCCAGCATCGTGGTGGCGCTGCTGGTGATCCCCACCGTGTCGCAGTTTCCGCTGTGGGCGTCCTGGCTGATGCTGGTGGTGGTCACCGCCGAGATCATCGTGGTGCTGATCGCCCGCTTCGGGGTGCTGTTCGCCTTCCAGAACTACGTCGGCTCGATGATCGCGCCCAGCCTGTTGGTGGCGATCGTGGTGGTTCGAATGGTGGTGAATCAGCTGGGCCGACGTACCGTGCAGGCGCTGGCCGAAACCGCCCGCTCCGATGCCCGCGCCCACGAGCTGAAGGTGCGCGCGGAGCTGATGTCGCAACGCCTGAGCCGGGTCAATCGCGACGTCGGCCCCTTCCTGGAGCGGGTCGCCACCGGCGCGGCCGACCTGCGTGACCCCGAGGTGATCGCCGAGGCCCGGATGCACGAGGCGGACCTGCGCGACGAGATCCGCTTCGGCGGCGGCTCGGCGGCCCTGCGCGAGGCGGTACGCCGGTTGCGCGCGGCCGGGTGGCGGGTGGACCTGCGGCTGTCCCCGGAGGATGTCACCCGCACCGGGGCCGACCTGGTGCGACTGCTCGGCCTGGTCGCCCAGGTGCACGCCGGGACGATGGTGGTCACCGCCATGCCGACCCCGGTGGCGGTGCTGCCCGAACCGACCCCCGAACAACTCGCCGACGTGGTCGAACTGCCCGAGGTGGCCACCGACGTCTCCGACGCCTTCTGCCGGGTGGAACTGGGCCGGCCGGTGCTGGCGGCGACCGCCAGTGCCCGCGGCCGGCACACCCGGTGAACTGCGGGCCCACAAACTACTGTCCCCAGGAAATCGGACTGCAGCCGGCGAGCGGACAGGTCATGATGAGGGAGATGGAGACCACTGACATGACACAGCAAGTTGAGGCACCGATCCGGCTGGCCGCCGTGGATGATCATGCGATCGTGGTCCGCGGGGTCGAGTCGCTCGCCGAACAGCACCCCGACCAACTGACCCTGGTGGCGCAGGCGCACACCGCCCGCGAACTCATCGCCGCGGTCGCCGATCAGCAGGTCGATGTGGCGCTGCTGGACCTCTACCTCAATGACGGCTCCGAGGCGCCGGACACGATCCGGACGCTCACCGCGCTGGGGATCAAGTGTCTGATGTACACCTCCGAGGTACGCCCGATGCCGATCCGCAACGCCATCCGGGCCGGGGCCTCCGGGGTCGCGCTGAAGTCCGACCCCGATGAGAGCCTGCTCGAGGCGATCCAGCAGGTCGCCTCGGGGGAGTTCGCCGTTTCCAGCGATCTGGCGTACGTGCTGGCCACCGATGAGACCCTGGCGGCCCACCTGGCGCCGCGGGAACTCCAGGCGCTGCAGTTGTACGCCGCCGGCGTACCCAAGAAGGCGATCGGGCGCCGGATGAACCCGCCGGTGGAGGAGTCGACGGTGATCACCTACTTCTCCCGGATCGCCAAGCGGTACGCCGACCTCGACCGGGCGGTCGGGAACGCCTTCGGCGCGGTCCGCGAGGCGCACCGCGACGGCTACCTGGACCTGCCCGGCTGATCCCGGCTCAGCGGAAGATCACCGTCCGGGCCCCGTCCAGCAGCACCCGGTCCTCGGCGAACAGCTTCACCGCCGCGGTCAGCGTCTGGGACTCCGCGTCCTGGCCGATCGCCCGCAGGTCGGTGGCGGACTTGGTGTGATCCACCCGCACGACGTTCTGCTCGATGATCGGTCCCTCATCGAGGTCGGAGGTCACGAAGTGAGCGGTCGCGCCGATCAGCTTCACCCCCCGCTCGTAGGCCTGGCGGTACGGATTCGCGCCCTTGAAGCCCGGCAGGAAGGAGTGGTGGATATTGATCGCCCGGCCGTGCAGGAACTCGCACAGCTGCGGGGACAGGATCTGCATGTAGCGGGCCAGCACCACCAACTCGATGTCGTACTCCTCGACCGCCTCCATGATCCGGCGCTCGAAGGCCGCCTTCGTCTCCGGCAGCACCGCGTGGTGCTCCAGCGGCACCCCGTAGAACTGGGCCAGATCGGTCAGATCCGGGTGGTTCGCCAGCACCAGCGGCACCTCGATCGGCAGCCAGCCCGAGCGCTGCCGGAACAGCAGGTCGTTGAGGCAGTGCGCGGCCTTGGAGGCCAGGATCAGCGTCCGCTTCGGCCGACCGAGGTGATCCAGGTTCCAGGTCGCGCCCAGGTCCTCGGCCACCGGACCGAGGGTGGATTCGAGTTCGGCACGTGAGGCCGCCGAATCCACCTGGATCCGCATGAAGAAGTGGCCCTCGGAGTTGGAGAACTGCTGCAATTCGGCGATGTTGCCGCGGGCGGCCACCACGGCCGCGGAGACCGCGTGCACGATGCCGGGCCGGTCGGGACAGGTGAGCGTGAGCACCCAGTGCTGGGCGCTCGGCGAATCGGAAGTCACCCCGGCAGCCTAGGCCACCGGCGTCCGCCCTCAGGCGGTAATCGCCACCTGGGCCGCCTGGATGCCGGTTTCGTCGGTGAACACGACGGTGACATTCTCCCGGGGCACGTCGAAGGCGACGATGCCGGTGGCGGTCTCCCCGGTGTTCAGCTTCCTGGTGGCCAGCACCGGCTCGTTGCCGTCGACCCCCATGGTCGGCTGGTACTCGGTGCCGTCCCCGCCGCGCAGCTTCACATACAGCGGGTTGACCGTGAGGGTTCCCTCGGTCGCGGTCCAGGCCAGGTCCAGCACGAGGTAGCTGCCGTGCTCGGGCGGCAGGGCCTTGCTGCCCTGCCCCTGGGTCCGCCAGGTGTAGGTCTCCAGCTGGATCCGACCGGCCCCGGTGGCTCCCTTGACGTCGACCGTCGGCCCCTCCACCGGGGTCACCTGTTCCGGGGTCGGTGAGCTGCTCGGGGTCGGGGTCTCCAGCAGCGGCGTCGGGGTCGGCGCCGCCTCGCTGGGCAGGCCCGTCGGTGCGCCGGCGACGGTGACCCCGGTGGCGCACCCGCTCAGCGCGAGTACGCCGACCAGCGTCAGAACCGAACCGGTGCTACGCAGGGCCGACAGGGTGGTACGCAGGGCATGACGGGCAGACACGCCCTCCATGGAACCACCCCGGGGGCGATCACAGCGTCGCGGCGCGCCCCATCTGGACGACCTTCCAGCCGGCCTCGACCCAGCGCGGCCGGTCCAGTTTGAGCCGGCCGTCGATGATCAGCGGGTTCTTCACCAGCGACACGTACTCGGCCGGGTCGAGCTGGCGGAACAGCGTCCACTCGGTCAGGTGCAGCACCAGTTCGGCGTCGGTGAGCGCCTCGGCGATCGACTCGGCCTGGACGATGTCGCCGTGCCGGACCCGGGCCTGCGGGTCGTACACGCACACCTGGGCCCCCTTCGCGGCGAGCGCATCGGCCACATCGAGGGCCGGGGAGTTGCGGGTGTCGTCGGTGCCCGGCTTGAACGCCGCACCCAGGATCGCGATCCGCTTCCCGGTCACCTCGCCGCCCAACTGCTCCACCGCCAGGTCGACCACCTCCTGGCGCTGGCCGAGGTTGATCGCCTCCACCGATTCGATCAGGTCGCTGAGCACGTCCACGCCGAGTTCGTCGGCGCGGCTGGCCAGCGCCCGGATGTCCTTGGGCAGACAGCCGCCGCCGAACCCGAGGCCGGCGTTCAGGAACTCCCGCCCGATCCGCTTGTCGTGGCCGATCGCGTCGGCGAGTACGGTGACGTCCCCGCCGGCGGACTGGCACATCTGCGCCATCGCATTGATGAAGGAGATCTTGGTCGCCAGGAACGCATTCGCGGCGACCTTGACCAGTTCGGCGGTGGCCAGATCGCATTCGACCACCGGCGTCTGCTCCGACAGCGGGATCGCGTACACCCGGCGCATCAGCCGCAGCGTCTGCGGGGACTGCACACCGAACACGATCCGGTCCGGATGCAGGGTGTCCTCGACCGCATGCGCCTCGCGCAGGAACTCCGGATTCCACATCACCTGGGCGTCGGGGCCGATCGGGGCGATCTCGTTGAGCCGCTCCTGGATCCGCATCGCGGTCCCGACCGGAACCGTCGACTTGCCCGCGATCACCGTCGGCTTGCCGGTCAGCAGTGGAGCCAGCGTGTCGATCGCGGAGAACACCTGGGACAGATCCGCCGCTCCGGTGGCCGACTGCGGCGTACCGACACACAGGAAGTGCACATCGGCCCAGTCGGCGATCTCGGCGTAGTCGGTGGTGAAGCGCAGCCGACCACTGGCGGTATGCCGTTCCAGCAGCGGCTCCAGGCCGTCCTCGTAAATGGTCGAGCGACCCGCGTTCAGGGTCGCGACCCGCTGCGGGTCGATGTCGACACCGATCACGTTGTGGCCGAACTCGGCCATTCCGGCGGCATGGGCGGCACCGAGATAGTTGGTACCGATCACAGAGATGTTCAGAGGCACTCGTGGATAATCGCACATCGCGGATGAACGCCGGGTGAACACAACCTCTGGGCGGCACCGCGAGGGTTGGGACCCGGACACCCCGGGCGTCTACATTGGACCGGTGCATGCCGCTACGGAGGGTCATAGACATCGCGGGGTCCCCCGATGCTGACCGACATTCTGCTGATCGCCCTGTTCATCCTGATCGGCGGTGTCTTCGCCAGCGCTGAGATGGCCCTGGTTTCCCTGCGCGACAGCCAGATCAAGCAGTTGGCCACCCGTGGCAAGCGCGGGGCCACGGTGGCCCGGCTGGCCCAGGATCCCAACACCTTCCTCTCCGCGGTCCAGATCGGCGTGACGGTCTCGGGGTTCTTGTCGGCGTCCTTCGGTGGCGCGACGATCGCCGGCGCCCTGTCCGGGCAACTGATCGCCTGGGGCGTCCCGACCGGGCTGGCCGATGTCGGATCGCTGGTGCTGGTGACGGTGATCATCTCCTATTTCTCCATCGTGTTCAGCGAGTTGACCGCGAAACGGCTGGCGATGCAGCGCGCCGAGTCGTTCGCGATGGCGCTGGCCCCGCTGGTGAACGCGATCGCGGTCGGGCTGCGCCCGGTGATCTGGTTCCTCAGCGCCTCCACCGACCTGGTCGTCCGGCTATTGGGCGGGGACCCGAAGGCGGCCCGCGACGAGGTGACCCCGGAGGAACTGCGCGCGATGGTGACCAGCGCCGACTCGATCTCGGTGGCCGAACGGCGGATCGTCGACGACGTGTTCGATGCCGCCCAGCAATCCCTGCGCGAGGTGATGGTCCCGCGGACCGAGGTCGACTTCCTGCCCGCCGAAATGCCGCTGTACAAGGCCGTCCGCGAGATCCGGGACGCGCCGCACTCGCGCTACCCGGTGACCCGCGACTCCGCCGACGACCTCGCCGGTTTCGTGCACATCCGGGATCTGCTGCAGCCGGGGGTGGCCGGCACCGCGATCCCGGTGATCGAGCTGGCCCGGCCGCTGCTGTTCCTGCCCGAGACGATGAAGGTGCTCTCCGCGCTCTCGGAGATGCAGCGGGCCTCCACCCACCTGGCGATCGTCCGCGACGAGTACGGCGGCACCGCCGGGATCGTCACCGTGGAGGATCTGGTGGAGGAACTGGTCGGGGAGATCACCGACGAGTACGACGAGGTCCAGCCGAGCGGCCCGGCGCAGGCCCACCGCAAGGAACTGGACGGCCTGACCTCGCTGGAGGACTTCGAGGATCTCACCGGCTATCTGCTGCCCGAGGGCCCCTACGACACCCTGGCCGGCTTCTTCATGGCCCAGGAGGGACGCCTGCCCGCGGTCGGCGACGAACTGACCGTCGACCTGGCGGCGGCCACCGACGGGCAGCCCGAGGGCCGCTTCGACCTGCGGGTGCTCGAGCTGGACGGTCGCCGGGCGGCCCGCTTCCTGATGCAGCGGACCTCCACCGACGCCGACCGGTCGGACTGACCAGCCCGGAAAATCGGCGGCCGGGACGGCGGGCGCAGTGGCACAATGCGGGTCATGCCTGATCAGCCAACCCCCGCCCCGACCGCGCTGCCGCGCGTCCTGTCCCTGGTCCAGCCGACCGCAGATTCGCTGCACCTGGGCAACTATCTGGGCGCGCTGCGTCAGTTCGTCGACCTGCAGCACAGTGTCGACGGGTTCTTCGGCGTCGCCGATCTGCACGCCCTGAACGAACTCCCCGAGCCGGCCGTGCTGCGCGAGCGGACCCGGCGTACGGCGGCCCAGATGATCGCGGCGGGGCTGGATCCGGAGAAGTCGACCATCTTCGTCCAGTCGCACATTCCGGCGCACACCCAGCTGACCTGGGTGCTGGACTGCTACACCGGCTTCGGCCAGGCCTCCCGGATGACCCAGTTCAAGGACAAGTCCGCCAAGCGCGGCTTCGATTCGACCAACCTGGGCCTGTTCACCTATCCGGTGCTGATGGCCGCCGACATCCTGATCTACAAGGCGACCCGGGTCCCGGTGGGGGAGGATCAGCGGCAGCATCTGGAACTCACCCGCGACCTGGCCGAGCGCTTCAACGCCCGCTTCGGGGAGACCTTCCCGGTCCCCGAACCGCACATCCTGGCCTCGGTCGGCAAGATCCAGGACCTGCAGAATCCCGAGGCGAAGATGTCGAAGTCGGCGACCTCGCCGGCCGGGGTGGTCGAACTGCTGGAGGATCCGAAGAAGAACGCCAAGAAGTTCAAGTCCGCGGTCACCGACTCCGGCACCGAGATCCGCTTCGATGAGGAGAACAAGCCGGGGGTGTCCAACCTGTTGCGGATCCTGGCCGCCTTCACCGGACGCAGCATCCCCGAGCTGGAGGCCGAGTTCGCCGGCAAGATGTACGGACATCTGAAGGTGGCCGTCGCCGATGCGGTGAACGACACCCTCGCCCCGATCCGCGAACGGGCCCTGGCGCTGCTGGCCGAAGGGACCGAATTGGACCGGATTCTGGCCGAGGGAGCCGAGAAGGCCGAGGCCGTCGCGCAGGCCACGGTGCGCGAGGTTTACGATCGGGTTGGCCTGCTGGCCCGCTGACGTCTCACGCCAGGAGGTCCCCCGACCGATGTCGACCCGAGCCGAGGATCCCGACGGTTCCCGTCTGCTGACCACCGATGAGGTGGGTCCGCTACTGGCGGCGGCGGTCACCCATGCCGGGGGACGGCTGGTGAGCTGGCAACTCGACCACGTCGACCAGAATCCGAATCAGTCCACGACCGCGACCTATTCGGCGGTCGTCGACTGGCCCTTCGGGCGGCGCGACGAACTGCTCGGAGTCAGTGCCCGGGCCTCGGGTCGGGCGCCCACCGATGAGCGGGCCCGGATCTTTGCCGACGGGGACCGGGAGGCCGCGGTCTGGCTCTATCCGCGGGATCCGGACCTGCCCGGCCTGGCGCGGGCGGCGTACCCGGAGGACATGGCGGTGCTGCTCTCGGAGATCATGGGCATCCCGATCCCCAGCGACTGCGTCCGCCTGGACATGATCGGCTACCGGCCGCGGCGCCGGGCGGTGCTGCGGGCCACGGTCGCGATGACCCACCACGGGCGGCCGGTCCACCGGGTCTTCTACGTCAAGGTGCTGCGCGAACACCTGTTCCACGATGTCCGGATCCGCCACGAGATGCTGCTCGCGGCCGGGGTGCCCGCACCGGTGGTGGCCGCGGCGACCCCGGACTGTCTGCTGGTCCTGGATGCCCTGCCCGGTACGCCGTTGGCCCGCGCGATCTTCGACCCGCGTCCGCCCTGCACCGCCGAACAGCTGATCGGGGTGCTCGATGCGATGCCGCCGGCGGTGACCCAGCTGCCGCGCCGGGCCCCGTGGGCGGACTCGGTGCAGCACTATGCCGAGATGGTGATCCAGGCGATGCCAGCCCTGGAGGGCCGGCTGCGCCGGCTGGCCGACGAGATCGAGGCCGGGCTGCGGCCCATCCCGCCGGGCAACGAGCCCACCCACGGCGACTTCCACGAGGGTCAGATCCACGTCGCGCACGGTTCGGTCTGCGGCCTGCTCGACATCGACACCATCGGCCCCGGCAGCCGGGCCGACGACCTGGCCTGCCTGATCGCGCATCTGTCCACGGTGCAGCGGATGAACGCCGAACAGGCCGCCCGGGTGCGTCACCTGCTGGCGACCTGGGTCCCGGTCTTCGACGAGCGGGTCAATCCGGGGGAACTGCGGCTGCGCGCCGCAGCGGTGGTGATCAGCCTGGCCACCGGACCCTACCGGGGGCAGGAACCGAACTGGATGGCCGAGACCGTCGGGATCGTCAACGCCGCCGAGACCCTCGTCGGCCAGGTGCGCTGAGCAGCGCCACACCGACGGCCAGGGTGCCCACCGCGCCGACCAGCGCCGGCAGCCCGGCCTCGGCCCCGGTGTCGGCCAGCCCCGTGCCCTGGTACGCAGAGGCGCCCGGGCCCTTGTTGTCGGCGACCGGGACCAGCGCGGGTTCACTCGGGGCGGGTTCGTTCGGGGTGGGCTCCGGCGCGGCGGTCGGGGTCGGTTCCGCCGGAAGGGTCGGGGTGGTTCGTACCGCAGTGGGCGTCTTGGAGGCGGTCGGCTGCGCGGTCCGGCTCGGGCGCGGGGACGCCGTGTTGCTGGGCCGGGCCGTGCTGCTCGGTCGCGGGGATGCGGTGCTACTGGGCGTCGGGGACGCAGTGCTGCTCGGCCGCGGGGACGCCGTGCTACTGGGCGTGGTCTTCGGGGCGGTCGGGGTCGGCTGCGTCGTGGTGGCGGCACCGGCGATGTTCTTGCTGGTCACCCTGCTCCCGACCGCCCACAGGTCCACCCCCTCGGCGACCTTCAGCTTGGTCTGCGGCTGGTAGTACGCCTTGCCGGTGGAGCACTGCACGACGTTCCAGTGCAGATGCGGCCCGGTGGTCTTCGCCCCGGTGTTGCCCGACAGCGCCACCTTCTGGCCGCGCTGGACGGCGTCGCCCTTTTTGACCTGGAACTGGTTCAGATGCAGGTACTGCGTGCAGAAGTCATCGGCCCCCGGATGCTTGATCAGCAGCATGTTCCCGCCGCCGGCGTTCCAGCCCGCGTCGACCACGGTGCCGGCCGCCGACGCCCGGAGCTGGGTGTTGCTCGGCGTACCGAAGTCGATCGCGTTGAAGTTCCAGATGTCGTTGTGGCTGTAGGTCCCGTTGCCGCCCTGGGTGATCGCGTACCCCTCGCCGGCACTCCACGGCAGGTACAGCGTCGGGGGAGCGGCGTACGCCTGCTGCAGACCGACCCCGGCGGTCACCATCGTCGCGGCGAGAGCGGCGCCGACAATGATGCGGCGGGTGCGCTGGTGCATGGGGGTCCTCCCGGTCGGGTACCCCGACCCTAGGAGGACCCGGACCCGCCCCGCGCGCCCGCCGCCGTGGAAGTTTCCTTCCGCTCAGGCGATGACCACACTCGCCTCGGCGGTGTTCACCCGGAAGGCGAGGGACTCCTGCAGATAGAGCCGGACGGTGCTGTCGTCGTGCGACAGATAGCCGATCGAGACGTCCTGGCCCAGGTGCAGTTCGAAGTCACCGCCGCGCTCGGTGAGCAGGACCGCCCCGGACAGCGCCGGCGCCCACACGATCCGCCCGCCCTGCAGGATCCGCTCGACATGGGTGCCGATCGGGTACCCGTGGTCGGTGGTCTCCAGCGCCTTGGTGTACAGCTCGCTGCCCAGGACCAGCGCATAGTCGCCGGAGACGCCGACGCTGCGCAGCTGGGTGATCGCCCGGGCCACGACCCCGGGCAGGTCGACCACGTCGGCCGGCAGCGCGAGCTGCGGGTTCGAGCTCTCCGGGATGATCCCGGGCATCCGGATCTGCTCGGCGCCGCCGAACACCGCCCGGTCCTCGGCGTGGGCGAGCAGGGTCGCGGCGTCCTTGACCGGCTGCCAGTCCGAATCCTGGGAGCCGCGGGCCACGTCGTCGATCGCCTCCCGGGTGACGGTGAAGGGGACCCGGAGTTCGGCGACCGGCAGCACCTGCCGGACCCTGGTCTCCACCCCCTCGGCCAGCGCCGGCACCGCGGCGACGTGCCCGGTGTCCAGGGCGGAGAAGGCGAAGCCGGCCGGACCGGCCACATCGACCACGGTGCGTGCGGTGGAGTTGCGGGTGAAGGTACGCCGGGCCTCGTCCTCGATCGCGGTCCAGGCGGCGTCGTTGATCGGGGCCAGCGAACGGTACAGGTTGTTCACAATGTTTCCTTTCGATGCGCGGTGCGGGTCACTGCTTCAGGCTGCCGATGCCCAGCGAGCCGTCGGCGGGGGTCTCGGCGCCCGGCCGTGGCGGCTGGTTGCCGAGGAAGTCAAGGCTGGGGACGAAGAAGAGGCTGCCGGTGTGCGCGGTGGAGAAGTCCAGCACCCGGTCGTGGTTGCCCTCGGGAACGCCGAGGAACATCCGCTCCAGCATCGTTTCGGTGATCGACACGTCGGCGGCGTACCCGATGAAGTAGGTACCCCACTCCTGGGTGCCGATCGTGCCGAAGGAGCGGTTGTCGCGCAGAATGTCGCGTTCGTTGCCGTTGGCGTCCTCGATCGTGTTCAGCGCGACGTGGGAGTTGCTGGGCTTGTCCGCATCGGCGAACTCGAGGTCCTCCAGTTTGGTCCGCCCGATCGCGGCCTCCTGCTCGGCCACGCTCAATCGGCCCCAGGCGTCGAGATCGTGCAGGTACTTCTGGACGATCACGTACGAGCCGCCGGCGAACGGGTCGTCCGCGGGCAGGAACACCGCCGCGGCGGCGTCGGCGCCCTCCGGGTTGGCGGTGCCGTCGACGAAGCCGAGCAGATCCCGCTCGTCCAGGTAGCGGAACCCGTGCACCTCATCGATCACGTCCGCGTGCCCGCGCAGGGTGTCCCCGATCAGCTTGGCCAGGCTGAAGCACTGGTCCTGCTGGGAGCTGCGCAGGTGGAAAAACAGGTCCCCGGGGGTCGAGACCGCGGTGTGCGTGGCGCCGCGGACCTCCCGGAACGGATGCAGCTGCTCCGGCTTCGGGCCCGCGTACAGCCGGTCCCACAGCTGCGAACCGATCCCCACCACGGTGGCCAGATCCTGGTTCGGCGATCGGAAGGAGACGCTGCGGGTCAGATCCGGCAGGCCGGCCAGAAAGTCCCGAATGGCATCTTCGGCTCCCGGACGCACCGTGAATACCAGAAAGTACGCCGAGGCTCCCGCGGTCCCGGTCGGCTGCTGCAGCGGCATGGGCAAACTCCTCATCAACTCATTACCCTCGCGAACGATCTCCCGCTCACCCTATGCCGGGCGCTGCTCGCCGATTCGGCCGGGCGCACCGGAGGTGGTTGACTTCGCCCAGACCGTCCCGAAGGAGCCCCATGCCGCCTCGCCACACCCGCCCGCTCGCCGCCGTGCTGGCGGGGCTGGGACTGCTGCTGCTGGCCGGCGGGCTGCCCGCGTACGCCGCCCCGACCCCGACTCCGGCTCCGACCCGGACCGCGGCCCCGACCGGGAGCGCCGGCCCGGACGAGCAGGAACTGGCGAAGGCGCTGCAGCGCGATCTGGGGATGTCGGTCGAACAGTTCCGGCAGCAGGCGGCGACCAGCGAGCAGGCGGCGACCCTGGCCACCAAGCTGGAGCAGCAGCCGGAGTACTACGGCGTCAGCGTCCACGACGGCCGGATCACCGTGCGCGGGCGCGGGGCCGCCGTCGAGCAGGCGGCCGCCGCGGCCGGAGCCCGGGTGAGCGATCCCGGGCCGCAGGCGGTCAAGCCGGCCGAGCTGGCGACCAAGTTCCGGCAGGAGGTCGGCTCCGACGTCCGGTACGCGGTGAAGACGACCACCGACCAGGTGGTGCTGCAGGTCGCCGAACCCGATCGGTCCACCGGCGGCAAGACACCCGCGCAGTTCGCGGCCGAGCAGGGCGTACCGGTGGAGCGGTTGACGGTGGTCACACCGCACACCGACCTGCGCGGCGGGGAGCGCTACACCGCCTCGAACCTGGCCTGCTCCTGGGGATTCGCCCTGGTCACCGCGCAGGCCGACCCGGCCCTGCTGAGCGCCGGGCACTGCGCCAACTACGGGATGGGCAACATCGCCCGGACGCCGAGCGGCGCCATCATCGGCACCCTGGACTGGTACCAGTTCGGCGACCGGGCCGACCTGTCGGTGTACGCCACCCTGCAGCCCGGGATGACTCCGGTCGCCGAGGTGACCGGGTACGCCAATGCGGCCACCGCGATCAACGACTGGTTCGAACCGCCGGTCGGGACGCCGGTGTGTGCGGCCGGTGCGACGACCGGGGCGCTCACCTGCGGCACGGTCACCGACATCACCGACTTCATGGTCCACTGGAATGACGACAACACCGACCACCTGGTCACCGGCTTCGGCTACGACCGGATCAGCCGACCGGGCGACTCCGGTGGCGCGGTCTTTGCCGGCAACCGGGCGGTGGGCGTGGTCAGTGGCGGGGCGGACACCAAAACGTACGCGTCCTCGCTGAAGGCGGCGATGGATCGTGGCTACAAGATGATGCTGCCGCAGCCGCAGATCCGCTCCTACGACGCCGGCAGCGGGCAGGTCCGGGGGAGCGTACCCACCGGTTCCGGGCTGCCGGCCAACACCCGCGTGAGGGTCACCATGGGGTCGCGGTCGGCGACCGTGCCGGTCGACGGGTCCGGCAACTTCTCCTTCACCTCCCTGGGCGCCGACCAGCAGCGGCTGCAGACCGTGAGCGACACCGGCGCCTCGGTGCAGCAGGCCTGGTCCCGCGATCTGGGCAATCCGACCGGGGACCAGGTCTGCGGGCTGAGCCAGGGCGGCTGCGTGCGCACCTACCAGGGCGGGACGCTGGCCTGGTCGTCGGCGACCGGCTGGCATGTGACCCGCAATGCGATCGGGGCGAAATGGGCCGCGGTGGGGCGCGAGGGCGGCCGGCTGGGCTACCCGACCACCGATGAGATCTGTGGGCTGACCGGCGGCGGCTGCTACCAGCTGTTCACCGGCGGGGCAGTGCTGTGGTCCCCGGCCACCGGAACCCACACCAGCT
>NZ_KE383975.1:0-63645 GCF_000423085.1 Granulicoccus phenolivorans DSM 17626 = NBRC 107789 = JCM 15570
GTCGCCGAGGTCGGCGCCGAGGCGGTGCTGGTCCATGATGCGCACAACCCGGACCCGGCGTACGCGTTCGCGTTGTCCCGGCTGACCGATGCCGGGGTCCTGCGCCGGGCCCCGATCGGGATCTTCCGGGACGTGGACCGGCCCGCCTACGACGACCTCGCTCGCGCGCAGGTCCGTGCCGCCCAGGGCGAGACCCCCGTCACCGATGCCGACCTCCAGGCCCTGATCAACGGCAACGACACCTGGACCCTGGCATGACCGGGCTGCTCGAGGGCCGCGTCGCCGTCGTCACCGGAGGTGCCAGCGGCATGGGCCGGGCCACCGTCGAGCTGTTCGCGCAGGAGGGGGCGGCAGTGGCCGTACTTGATGTGGCCGACGAGCTGGGGCAGGAGACGGTGGGCGCGGTCACCGCAGCGGGCGGACGCGCGATCTACGTGCCCACCGATGTCACCGGCAGCGCCTCGGTGGCCAGGGCGGTCGCCGACGTACTGGACGCGTTCGGGAGTCTGGATATCGCGGTGAACAACGCTGCCGTCATGCCGGACGATCTGCCCGTGCACGACATGGACGAGGAAGTGTTCCGCCGGATCGTGTCGGTCGACCTGGTCGGGGTTGCGGTCTGCCTGAAGCACGAGGTCAGGCAGCTGCTGGCCCAGGGGACCGGGGGCGCGATCGTCAATATCGGGTCCACCCGGTCGCGCAGGGCTTCCGGCCTGGCCCCGGCGTACAGTGCGGCCAAGTACGGGGTGATCGGCCTCACCGAATCGGCGGCCCAGCAGTACGGATCGGCCGGCCTGCGCATCAACGCGGTCCTGCCCGGGGTGGTCAATACTCCCATGGTGGCCGCTCGACGCGCTGTGTCCGGCGACTCCGACGCGCAGTACCTCGCCCGGGTCGGCGGCGTCATGCCACGCATCGGTGACCCCATCGAGGTAGCCCGCGCCACCCTCTGGCTCTGCTCCGATCAGGCCTCGTACGTCACCGGTCACTCCCTCGTGGCAGATGGCGGCTACCTCGTCAAATGAAATGGCGCCGGCGCCTGTTGCGCGGGGCCACTGACGCACCACAACACCGAACCGGGAGCTCGCCATGGGGCGATTGCAGGACAAAGTATCGATTCTCACCGGCGCCGGATCAGGCTTGGGCCGGGCCGGCGCGGAGATCTTCGCCCGGGAGGGTGCCCTGGTCGGCTGCGTGGATCTCGACGGTGCGGCGGCCGAACAGACTGCGGCAACGATCGTGGCCGGCGGGGGAAGGGCGATCGGCCTCCGGGCCGATGTCACCGACTCGGGCGCAGTCGCTCGTGCGTTCGATCGTGTCCGCAGCGCCTTCGGCCCCATCGAGGTGCTGTTCTGCAACGCCGGGATCGCGGGTGCGGGCTCGGCGACGGAGATCACGGAAGAGTTGTGGGACCGGGTCATCGCCGTGGACCTGAAGAGTGTCTGGTTGTGCGCCCGCCAGGCGATGCCGGACATGCTGGAGCGGGGCGCCGGAAGCATCATCAACACCGCCAGCGTGGGCGGCCTGGTGGGCGTCGGACGCATCCTCCCGTACGCGGCCGCGAAGGGTGGCGTGATCGCCATGACCAGACAAATGGCCGTCGACTTCGGCCACCTGGCCCTGTTTCTGGCCAGCGATGAAGCCAGTTGGATCACCGGAGTCGCCATCCCGGTCGACGGCGGCTACACCGCAGCCTGATCGGCCGGAGAGACCGATCGGGCCCTGTCACCGTGCGGTGACAGGGCCCGACCCAGCGGTGCGATCGGCCGACCGCGGGCGGTCAGGCGGTCTGCTTCGCGGTGGCCTTCTTCACCGCAGCGACAAACAGGTCCATCCCGGTGGCCGCGCCCGGCAGCACGTTCGGGAAGGTGAAGAAGCCGTGCATCTGCCCCTCGACCAGGTGTTCCTCGGTGAGTACGCCGCTGTCGCGCAGCTTGGCGGCGTACGCCTGCCCCTCGTCGCGCAGCACATCGTGCTCGGCGATCAGGACCAGGGCCGGCGCCGTACCGGTGGGATCACCCTGCAGCGGGGAGGCGTCGGGGTTGGCCCGCTCCATCTCGTCGGGGGCGTACAGGTCCCAGAACAGCACCATCGATTCCTTGTTGAGCATCAGCGCATTGGCCGGGTCGTTGTAGGTGGCGGTGGCGAAGTCGGCATCGGTGACCGGGTAGATCAGACCCTGCAGCGCGAGCTGCGGGCCACCCTCCTTGACTGCGCGCTGGGCCACGATCGCCGACAGGTTGCCGCCGGCGGAGTCGCCGGCCACGATCAGCTTCGCGTTCTCCCCCGCCAGGTCGGCCTGGTTCGCCACGACCCACTGCAGGGCGGTCCACGCGTCCTCGGCGGCGGTGGGGTAGCGGTACTCCGGTGCCTTGCGGTACTCGACCAGCACCGTGGTCGCGCCGGTCCGGTCGGTGATCTGGCGGCACAGGGTGTCGAACCCGTCGAGGTCCCCGATCACCCAACCACCACCGTGGTAGTAGACGATGATCGTGTCGGTCTCGCCCTTGGGCTTGAAGACCCGGACGGGGAAGGACTCGTGGTCGGCGGTCGGGATGCTGATGGTGTCGACCGAGCCGACCTCGGGGCCCGCTCCGAACAGCGGGGTCAGGCCTCCGTTCATCTCACGCATCTGCTCGGGGGTCATCTCGTGGAGTGCGGGCCCACCCTGCTCGGCGGCAGCGGCGAGGAATCCAGCGGTTGCTTCGTCAAGAGCCATGTCAAACCTCATTGTTCAGGCGCCGTCACCGGCGCTGGCCTATTAAGAACAATCATAGGCATCAATCGGATGATCTGCCAGAGGTTGCTGACATTCGATGGTAACTATGCCTATGATTACTAGAGAGACCTCGTCGAAGCGGTCGCCCCCGACCGTCGAGGTCCGACAACACTCAATGAGGAGCGTTCTATGTCGAAGGAAAACTCGAACTCCGCCGAGCTGGATGTACTGATCGTCGGCGCCGGATTCTCCGGTCTGTACCTACTGCACAAACTTCGCGGCGACGGCTACAACGTGCGTGCCGTCGAGGCCGGACCCGAGGTGGGCGGGACCTGGTTCTGGAACCGCTATCCCGGCGCGCGATGTGATGTGGAGAGCGTGGACTACTCGTACTCCTGGGATCCGGAAATGGATCAAACCTATGAATGGACCGAGAAGTATCCCGCTCAGGCCGACATCCTGAAGTACTTGAAGGCGGTCGCGGACAAGAACGACCTGCGCAAGGACATCGACTTCAACACCCGCGTCACCCAGATGACCTGGGACGAGCAGACCAAGCGGTGGACCTCGACCACCGACACCGGCCGGAGCATCACCTCCCAGTACGTGATGATGGCGGTCGGCTGCCTCAGCGTCCCGAAGGAGCCCAGCGATCTGCCGAACTTCGACCGATTCACCGGCGAGGTCCTGCGTACCTGGAACTGGCCCGAGGACGCCGACCTCACCGGCAAGAAGGTCGCGGTGATCGGCACCGGGTCCACCGGTGCCCAGGTGATCCCCGCCCTGGCCGAGATCGTGGACAGCCTGCTGGTCATCCAGCGCACCCCGAACTTCGTCATCCCGACCCGGAACCGGCCGCTGAACGACGGCGAGCTCGACGAGATCCGCGCCGACTACCCCGATCGCCGGCGCCGCAACCGCGCCCACCCCGCGGGCGTGTTCCGGTCGGACAACCCGAAGAACGCGATGGAGGTGGACGCCCAGGAGCGCCACGACACCTTCCAGGAGCGCTGGGAGGGCGGTGGCATCAACTTCCTCGGTGCCTTCGCCGACCTGATGTTCAACAAGGAGGCCAACGACGCAGTCTGCGAATTCGTCCACGAGAAGATCGACGAGACCGTCACCGACCCGGCCGTGGCCGACCTGCTGAAGCCGCGCTCGTACCCGATGGGGGCCAAGCGTCCGGTGATCGCGACCGATTACTACGAGACCTTCAACAAGCCGAACGTCACCCTGGCTGACGTGCGGACGAATGCGCTGGCGACCTTCACCGAGACCGGCGTCGAGTTCGTCGACGGCAGCACCTACGACTTCGACGTGCTCGTGCTGGCGACCGGCTTCGACTCCTTCACCGGGGCGTTCACCCAGATCGACATCACCGGCCGGGACGGGCGCAAGCTCGCCGAGGAATGGACGCACCAGGGTCCGGCCACCTACCTGGGGCTGTCGACCGCCGGATTCCCGAACATGGTGCTGGTCGCCAATGTCGGCAGCCCGTCGGTGCTGGCGAACATGATCACCGCGATCGAGCAGCACGTCGAGTGGGTGTCGCACATGCTCGCCGACCAGAAGGCGAACGGGCGTACCACCATCGAGGCGGAGCCGATCGCGCAGAAGCAGTGGGTCGAGACCGTCGAGGCCATCGCCAACATGACCCTGTGGCCCCAGGGCGATTCCGGCTCCTGGTACCGCGGAGCCAATATCCCCGGCAAGCCGCAGCTGTTCATGCCGTACGCCGGCGGCGTCGTCGAGTACGAGAAGGCCATCGACGCCACCCGGGAGAACAACTACTCCGGCTTCGTCACCGCCTGAAACCCGTCACCTCACCACTTCCACATCACGGCCCGCACCCGAAAGGACCGCCCATGTTCCGCATTGTCGTCACCTACAACCACCCCGAGAACACCGATGCCTTCCTCGAGCACTACCGCACCTCGCATGCGGTGAAGGCCGGGAAGATGCCCAACCTGGCCGGCTACACCTGGGGCCAGTGCGAGAGCCTGGATGGCTCCCGGCCCGAGCACTTCCTGGTCGCGGTCATGGACTACGAGTCCAAGGAGGCCGCCGGCGCCTCACTCGGCTCGCCCGAGGGGCAGGCTGCTACCGCCGACATGGCGGACCTGCCGCATGCCGGTTTCACCATGAACTCCTACGCCTACTGAACCAGCCCGCGCAGCAGAGAGAACAGAGCAATGACTGACGTAGAACAGATCCGCAGCTTCGACAAGCTGTTCATCGGTGGCGAGTGGGTCGAACCCGCCACGGACAAGAAGATCGAGGTCGTCTCTCCGATCAACGGCAAGGTGATCGCCACCGTGCCCGATGCCCAGCCCGAGGACATGGATCGGGCGGTCGCCGCGGCCCGCAAGGCTTTCGACGAGGGCCCCTGGCCCCACCTGAGCCCGGAAGAGCGCGCCGGATACCTGCGCCGGATCGGCGATGAGGTGAAGAAGCGGATGCCCGACATGGCAGCCGCCTTCACCGTGGAGATCGGCGCCCCGCAGATGATTGCCGACGCCTTCCACGACAACGCCCGCAAGATGTGGGAGGACTCCTCCACTCTGTACCAGCGGTTCACCTTCGAGGAGGAGCGCTCCTGGGAGGGCGGCAAGGGCAAGCTGGTCCGGGAGCCCGTCGGCGTCTGCGCGATTATCATCCCGTGGAACGGTCCGGTCGCGACCGGATCGCTGAAGATCGGGCCGGCCCTGGCCGCCGGCTGCACCGTGGTCTTCAAGCCGGCCCCCGAGGGTCCGGTCAGCGTGATGATGCTGGCCGAGGCGTTCGACGCGGCCGGCCTGCCCCCGGGCGTGATCAATGTCCTGCCGGGCGGACGCGAAGCGGGTCAGCATCTGATCTCCAACCCCGACGTGGACAAGGTCTCGTTCACCGGTTCCACCGCGGCCGGCCGCAAGATCATGGAATCGGTCGCTGGTCGGATCGGCCGGGTCAGCCTGGAACTGGGCGGCAAGTCGGCCGCGATCGTGACCGAGGACGCCGACCTGGAGAAGACGCTCGGCTCGGTGGTGTTCGCCGGGTTGGGCAACTCCGGCCAGGTCTGTGCCGCGCTGACTCGCGTCCTGGTGCCGCGCAGCCGGCAGGAGGAGTTCGTCACCGCGATGAAGGCCGCCTACGAGGGGATCAAGGTCGGGGACCCGCGCGAAGAGGGTGTCCTGCTCGGACCCCTGGCCGCCAAGCGGCAGCAGGATCGCGTGCTGGACTACATCGAGGTCGGCAAGAGCGAGGGTGCTCGCCTGGTCACCGGCGGCGGTGTGCCGAAGGGGTTCGAGGAGGGCGCCTTCGTCGAGCCGACGCTGTTCGCCGATGTGACCCGGGACATGCGGATCGCCAAGGAGGAGATCTTCGGCCCGGTGATCGTGGTCATGCCCTACGACACCATCGAGGAGGCCATCGACATCGCCAATGCCACCGAGTACGGCCTCTCGGGGGCCGTGTTCGCCGGCAGTGATGAAGAGGCCGAGAAGATCGCTCGGAAGATCCGGACCGGCCAGATCGGCATCAACAACTGGCAGATGGTGGTCACCGAACCCTTCGGCGGCTACAAGCAGTCCGGCCTGGGCCGCGAGGGCAATGTCGAGGGTCTGAGCGCCTTCGTCGAGAACAAGCTGATCATGACTCCCTGAGAGCGGGACAGAGCCGGGGCCGGTCACCGTTGCGGTGGCCGGCCCCGGTCCTTGGCGAGGTGCGGCCGGAAAGGTGGTCGGATCCTGCCGCCAGTGGGTCCCACAGAGCCGGATGGGACCCGTTTCGGGCTTCTGGTGGCAGGATCGGACCACATCCCGTCAGTGTCCGGTCCGGGCCAACTTCCCACCCGGCCCGGTGTTCTTCGCCGGGATCTCCCCCCCGCTCGGCGCAGGGGCCGGCGGGTCGGCCGGCAGATCGCCCTTGGCATCCGAGCCGTCGACGCCGCGGTCCCTGGGCTCCGGATCCGCCGGCGCGGACTGACTCGACGGCGACCGGGACGGGTCGGGCACCGCGGTCCCGGGTCCGGGCTGGTTCGAGACCGGGCTGCTCGGAGCCGGGGTCCAGGGATTCGAGACGGGCGACTCGGCCGCAAGCGTGGGCCGCTCACCCGTCCGGTGCGCGGTTGCCGTCGGCGCCGTCGAGGGCTCGGCGGGCCCGGTGGGGCCGGCGCTGGTACTCGGCTTCGCGGTTGCGGTGGGCTTGATCGTCACCGTCGGTCGGGTGCTCGGCCTTGCGGTGCTGGTCGACTTGGCGGTGGTGCTGGGCTTGGCGGTGATCGGGGTTTTCGCCGTGCTGCTGGGCTTCCCGGTGCTGCTGGGCTCTGCGGTGATCGAGGGTTTCGCCGTGCTGCTGGGTTTCGCGGTCGTGCTGGGCTTCGCGGTGCTGCTGGGCTTCGCGGGGGTCGGGCTCGGTTGCCGGGGGCTCACGCTGCGCGTGGGTGTCGATTTGTCCGAACTGTTCAGCGTGGCCAGGTTCTGCGCGACGGAGTCCACCGAGCCGATGTACTCGAAGTGCATCGCATCGGGTCGGCTGGAGTACCGACCACCCCAGTAGAAGCCGTGCGTCTCCCACATCGCCACCACGGTGGGCGGGATGTCGGAGACGAACGTGCTGCCCATCGGGTTGCGATTCCAGTTCAGGTCGACAGCCAGCCCGCGGGAATGGTTCGACGGCTTGTCCGAGCCGCGAATCGGACGACAGTCGAAGCCGCCGGTCTGGGCCGGGTCCAGGGCGTACCCCATCGCCTCGGTGCGGATCAGCAACGCGCTGACCAGGGGCGCGAGCGCCTTGCGTACGCCGGCCCGGTCGCCGGTGTTCGACGTTGCCATCACGATGTCGGTGGGGCAATTCGGCCAGGCCTTGTTACCCCAGCTGGCGTGCTCGGCATTGGAGGAGTGCGGGTTCTTGCCGTAGTCGCTGAGCCGGTAGTTCTTCGCGGCCGCGGTGTCGATCAGCCCGGGAGCGGCGACGACGCCGAGGGTCAGCGCCGCAGCGGCAACGCCGCCGATCGCCAGGGTGCGCAGCTTCTTCACGGGGACTCCGTAGGTTCGGGGTGGGGGTGCGCACTGAACGTAACGGCGTCACCGGGGCGACCGCCTCTCCCGGCGGCGGGAAGCTTCCGCCGGAAGTATCCCCCGGGAACGCGACTGCGCCCCCGGCCGGAGCCGGGGGCGCGGATCGCTGGGGGGGGGGGAGCTCAGAACTCGGTGATGACGCCGCGGATGTTCAGTCCGTCGCGCATGTCCTGCACCGCTTGATTCAGGTCGGTCAGCTTGTAGGTCTGGGTGATCAGCTCGTCGAGCTTCATCTCCCCGCGCTGGTAGAGGCCGAGGATCAGCGGCATGTCGAACGGCGCGTTGGTCGAGCCGTACAGGGTGCCCTGCAGCCGCTTGCCCGACATGGCGAAGGTGAACAGGTCGAAGTCGAGGTTCTGCAGGCCCACCTTGGCCGCGGAGGTGAGCACCAGGGTGCCGCCGCGTACGGTCATGTCACCGGCGGGCTGGAGCAGCTTCGGATCGGCCACACCCATGGTGATGATGACCACATCGGCGCCCTGGCCGTTGGTGAGCTCGTCGACGATCTTTCGCGCCTCGTCCTCGTTGCTCGCGGTGTGGGTGGCGCCGAAGTCTTTGGCCCAGTCACGCTTGCGCTGGACGGGGTCGACCGCGACGATCGCCCGAGCGTGCCGCTGCCGGGCGCCCTGGACCGCGTTCATACCGACGCCGCCGACGCCGAAGACCACCACGACCTGGCCCATCTGGACGTTGCCGGCGTAGATCGCCGAGCCCCAGCCGGTGGGAACACCGCAGCCGATCAGGGCGGCCTTGTCCAGCGGGATCTCCTTGGGGATCTTGACCGCGGCCTCGACCGGTACGGTCACGTAGGGGGCGAAGGTGCCCAGGTAGGAGAACTGGCCGACACCCATGCCCCGGGCGTGTACGCGGTGGGTGCCGTCGGGCTGGACACCGCCGAGCGTACCGGCGCCCAGCACACACATGTTGGCCTTGCCCTGGATGCACATGTAGCACTTGCCGCACGAGGGCAGGAAGGAGAGGGCGACGTGGTCGCCGACCTGGACGGTGGTGACCGAATCGTCGACCTTGGTCACCACGCCGGCGCCCTCGTGACCCCCGATGATCGGGGCCCAGTTCAGCGGGATGTCACCGGTGTCGACGTGGTCGTCGGAGTGGCACAGGCCCGACGCGGCGATCTCGACCTGGATCTCACCGCGTTTCGGGTCGTCCAGCTCGACTTCCTCGATGGTCCATCCGGAGTTGGTTCCGGGCTCAAAAATCAGGGCACCTGGGATCTTCATTGATTCCTCCTTGGGTGGATGCAGACAACGCCGTCTACGTTCGAATCATAATCATAGTAACCCTGGATTAGTCCACCCCTCGAAGCAAGGTCGCGGATTCTGTCGCCGGCATTGCTCTTCGGGTCGCAATCTAGTATAACGATTACTATCTACTTCAACGTTGAAGGTACCGAGGGGACAACCTGATGACTGAAACCAGGACCAAGAGCACCTACTTCGACGGCCAGTGGCATGAGGGCCAGGGGGCCCCCTACGAGTCGAAGAGTCCGTCGCGCGTGGAAACGATCGGCACCACCATTACCAGCAGCATCGAGCAGGTCGATGAGGCGGTCGCGTCGGCCAAGCAGGCCTTCCGCTCGAAGGAATGGCGCGCCTGGACGCCGCAGATGCGCTCGGACGTGCTGATCCGCCTCGCTGAGCGGCTCGAGGAGGAACTCGAACCGTTGGCCCGGACCATGGCCGACGAGGTCGGTACGCCGATCGGCGCCTGCCGCGGGATGCAGGTCGGCGGCCCGATCGAGGTGTTTCGCTGGTACGCCGAGATGGCCCTCAAGGGTCCGCGCGGCGGCTACGAACAGGCGCTGCCGCTGTACTACAAGCCGGTCGCCTCGGCGTCGATCCTGCGCTACGAGCCGGTCGGCGTGGTGGCCTGCCTCCCGGCGTACAACTATCCGCTGAACCTGCTCGCGTGGAAGCTCGGCGGCGCTATCGCCTCCGGCTGCACCGTGGTGGCGCTGCCCTCCCCGCAGGGCCTGTGGACCACCCTGAAGGTGTTCGACATCCTGGACGAGCTCGGACTGCCCGACGGTGTGGTCAACCTGGTCACCGGCGGCCCCGAGATCGGCATCCACCTGACCTCGCACCAGGACATCGACATGGCCTCCTTCACCGGCTCCGACGGCGTCGGCGCGCTGGTGATGGCCCAGGCCGCGACCGGATCGCTGTCGAAGTCGGTCCTGGAGCTCGGCGGCAAGAGCCCGAACATCATCCTCCCCGACGCCGACCTGAAGGCCGTCGTGGGCGCCTCCATCCTGCGCTTCGCCCGCAACGCCGGCCAGGGCTGCGCCGCCTGGAGCCGGGTGCTGGTCCCGGCGGACAAGAAGGACGAGTTCCTCCAGCTCGCCGACGAGTTCATCGACACCGTCAAGGTCGGCGATCCGCAGCAGGAGGACACCATCGTCGGCCCGGTCATCTCCGAGACTCACCGCGCCAAGGTCGAGGGCCTGGTCCAGGCCTCCCTGGACAAGGGGGCGCGCTGGGGCGCCGGTGGCGGCCGGGTGGACGGCCTGGACACCGGCTGGTACCTGAAGCCGGGCATCCTGGCAGACGTCGCCGAGGACGACCCGATCAGCGACACCGAGCTGTTCGCCCCGATCGGCATCCTGCAGACCTACGAAACCGTCGACGAGGCGATCGAGATCGCCAACGACACCGTCTACGGCCTGGCGGCGAATGTGTTCGGGCCGCTGGACCAGGCGATGGAGGTCGCCAAGGAGATCCGCTCGGGCACCGTCACCATCAACGGCGGCGCCGGGATGCGCCCGGACGCTCCCTGGGGCGGCCCCGGCCGCAGTGGCGTGGGCCGCGAACTGGGCGAGGACGGCTTCGCCGAGTTCTTCGAGGTCAAGCACATCCAGTACCCGCTGGCCGGCATCACCCGCCCGCCGGGCACCTGATCCCGCCCCCGGCCGCGGCGCCGGGACCTCTCGGCGCCGCGATCGGCCGTACGCCAGCCACTCACATCACAGATCGGAAACCACCATGTTGCTCGAGAACAGGATCGCCCTGATCACCGCCGCCGGCTCGGGGATGGGCCAGGCCGCGGCCAAACTCTTCGCCAAGGAGGGCGCCCACGTCATCGTCGTGGACGTGAACGAGGACGCGACCAACCAGACCGTCGCCGATATCAAGGCCGCCGGCGGCTCCGCCCAGGGTGAGGTCGTCGACGTCCGCGACCTCGACGCCCTGAAGGCGCTGGCCGACAAGGTCGCCGCCGAGCACGGCAAACTCGACGTGCTCTACAACAACGTCGGAATCCCCGGCGCCGCCGGGATGGACCTCACCCTGGAGGAATGGAACCTCGCCACCGAGATCAACATCCGCGGCTCGTTCTTCCTCTCGGGGTACCTGACCGACCTGCTGAAGAAGTCCGGCAACGCGTCGGTGATCTGGGCCAGCTCCACCTCCGGTCTGGTCGGCTCCCCGTTCAGTCCGATGTACTCCTTCCACAAGGGCGGCGTGATCGCCCTGGTCCGCTCGATGGCGCTGGCGCTGGCCGCCGACGGCGTACGCGTCAACGGCATCGCCCCCGGCACCACCGAGACCCCGGGCCTGCCCGCCTTCTTCCGGGCCAGCGAGGAGGAGACCAAGAAGCGGATGGAGGCCTTCGTGGCGACGATCCCGATGGGACGGGCCGCGCAGCCGTCGGAAATGGCGTCGGTGGCGCTGTTCCTCGCCTCGGACATGGCAAGCTTCGTCACCGGCGTGACGATCCCGGTCGATGGCGGGATGACCGCCAAGTAGGTGCCGGGCGGCGTACGTTCAAAGGAGAACAGATGGATTTCGGCATCCTGATGGGCGACCAGCCCGTCAACGTTTCGGCCACCGAGCACCTCGACCTGATGCTGCGCAAGGTGGAGGCCGCCCAGGCCGCCGGCTTCAAGTACCTCACGATCGGGCAGCACTTCGTCTATGACGGGTTCCGCTGGTTCCAGCCGATCCCGCTGCTGGCCCGGCTGGCTGCCGAACTCGACGATGACGTGAAACTGGGCACCACGGTCCTGATCGGTCCGCTGCACAACCCGGTGATCCTGGCCGAGGAACTGGCCACGCTCGATGTGATCACCCGCGGGCGGCTGGTGATCGGGATCGGCACCGGCTACATGACCAACGAGTACGAGACACTCGGTGCCGACTTCAGCAAGCGCTACGACATGCTCGAGGAGCAGATCGCGCTGATGACCCAGTTGTGGACCCAGGACCGGGTGACCTTCGAGGGGCAGTTCTGGACGGTCCGGGATCAGGCCACCCACCTTCGCCCGGTGCAGCAGCCGCGGCCGCCGATCTGGCTGGGCGCGATGAAGAAGCTCGGGGTCAAGCGCGCGGCCCGGCACGGCGACGTGTGGACCATCACCCCGCAGCAGACGCTGGATCAGGTCGAGGATCTGATCGGGATCTACGTCACCGAGCGGCAGAAGCGCGGGCTGCCGCTGAACAAGCTACCGCTGCGCCGGGAACTGCACCTGGGCACCGACGCCGACGACGCCCTCCAGAAGTTCGCCGCGGTGGCCAGGGTCAAGTACGTCTCCTACGCCGACAAGGGCATGCAGCTGCTGGACAAGGAGCGCGTCGACGCGGAGTTCCTGGAGAACGTCAAGGATCACGTGCTGCTCGGCAACCCCGATCAGGTGCGCCAGGAGATCAGCGACATCGCCGCGCGGCTGCCGATCGGGCCCCTGCTGGTGCGTCCGCACTGGCCGGGGATGGATGCCGAGCAGACCGCGGCGTACCTGAGCGAGGTGGGACGCGAGATCGTCCGGCCGCTGCAGGACCTGGAATCGGTGGCGATGGAGCAGTTCATCGCGAGTTGATTCCGGAACCGGGGTGGGCGCACCGGCCTTCCGCGTTTGCCCCGAAACTGAACCGGCCCCCGGCTTGCTGCCGGGGGCCGTTTCGGTGGATCGCGTCGTGCGGCGTCGCTCAGGCGTGCGCGGCGAGGCCGGCGGCATGCCAGCCCCCGTCGACCTGGATGACCACCCCGGAGACGAAGCTGGCGTCCGGGCCGGCCAGGAAGCTGACCACCGAGGCCATCTCGGACGGTTCGGCGAGTCGACCCAACGGGGAATGCGAGGTGTAGGTGTCCTCGGTCGCCCGGCCGGCGTCGATCATCGACTGCATCATCTCGGTCCGGGTGGAGCCCGGCGCGATCGCGTTCACCCGAATCCCGGCCGGACCCCATTCGGTCGCCAGGGACCGGACCAGCCCGTTCACCCCCGACTTCGTGGCACAGTACGCCGCGCGCTCGGCAAAGCCGCGAACCGCCGAGATCGACGACAGCAGCACCACTGAGGACCCGGCCGCCATGTGCCCCCGGGCCGTCCGGGTTCCGGTGAAGACGCCGGTGAGATTGACCGACACGGTGAGTTCCCACTCGGCCAGGTCCTGTTCGGTGGAGGCGGCCGGCCGGATCACCCCGGCATTGGCGACGAAGGTGGTCAGCGGATCGGTGCCGCGGACCTGGGTACAGGCGCGGTCGATCAGCGCATCGTCGCGGACATCGCCGGGAAACACCTCGATCCCGGGTCCGGCCAGGGCGGCGAGCGCCTCGGCATTCTGATCGACCACGCCGACCCGGTACCCGTCGGCGACGAACCGCTCGACGATGGCCCGGCCGATGCCCTGGGCGCCTCCGGTGATGACTGCAGATGGCGACATTGCTTTCTCCATTCGTGAGGATCCCGTCCGGGACCGGTCGTTGCTGGGTGGTCAACCGACGACGCGGCGCCGGGGATTCAGAAAGGGCACCAGGAGCCCGAAGAGTACGGCGGCGCCGAGCAGGATGGCGTACCCGGGGACGAACGAGCCGGTCAGGTCGCGGGTGAGTCCGATCAGGAAGGGGCCACCGGCGCCCAGCAGGTACGACACCAGCAGCGACATCGCATTGAGCCGGCCGGCCTCGTGCTGGCTGCCGGTGGTGTCGGTGACCACGATCAGCACCAGCGTGGACGCGCCGCCGATGCCGAAGCCCATCAGCAGCATCGCCGGGAGGGCCAGCTCGTGCATGTTGATCAGCAGCAGGATGAACCCGATGGTCGGGGTCAGCGCACACAGCCCCAACAGGGGCCGCCGGTCGGTGGTGAAGTCGGCGATGATCGGCAGCCCGATCATCGAGGTCACCTGGACGAACTGAAAAGCCAGGAAGAGCCCGGCGGCCTCGGTCGCGGAGTACCCGACCGACAGCATGCTCGGCGCGATCCACGCCACACAGCTGAAGCCCAGCAGATACACCAGCATGGCGATCAGCGTGACCAGTTGGGCGGTGCGGTCGGTCCAGGGCAGGCCGCCCTTCTTCAGGCCCTCCTCGAGGGTGGGCAGCGCGTCCGGCTCACCCGCCGGAGGGGTTGTCGCGGACTCGGGGAGTGCCTGGAGCGGCCGGATGAGCAGTAGCCAGCCGGCTGCCACCACAAGCGCGAAGAAGCCCCACACCGCCAGGGCAAAGCGCCACCCGGCGGCATCGGCGAGCGGGGCGGTGATCGCGGCCGCGATCGCGACGCTCATCGCCATGGACAGGCTGAAGATGCCGGTCGCGGTCCCGCGGATCCGCCGCAGGCCGTGCGCGATGAACCCGGGCATAAGCGCCGTGGCAGCCCCCATCCCGGCTCCGGTGAGAGCGGCGGTCACGTACAACACCCACGCACCGTCGGTCCACAGCCGCAGGATGCTGCCGACCGCGAGGAACATCAGCGCGGCGAAGATCGCCCATTCGGGCGTGAACCTCGTGGCGAGTTGATGGCCCAGCGGGGCACAGACCCCCATCACGATCAGGCTGATCGACGAGAGGAGACTCATCCCGGTCGCGGTCAGTCCCAGATCGGCGACCAGGTGGTCGAACAGGACCGGGGCCGCGCCGAGGACCGAGCGCAGATTGAGCCCGATCCCGACCACGATCACCAGCAGGATCCAGTACGGGATCCGCCGCGTGCTCGTGGTGGCCGGCGAGGTCATGCGACCGGCTGTTGCAGGGGCCCGCCGACCGCCTTGCGGTGCTTCACCAGGTCCTTCGGCAGATCGACGCCGAGCCAGGCGGTGAGGTTGTCCTCGGCATTGAACCAGCGCACCGCGCTCAGCTCGCCGTCGACCTCGTCGATCTCGATCCGATCAGCCGGGCCGCGATGGCCGACGTACTGCAGCTTGTGTCCGAACTGGTCGGACCAGAAGTACGGCACCGGGTCGTACACGGCGGCGTTCTCCGGATCGAGCAGGGCCTCGGCCATCAGCATCCCGGCCGTGCTCGCCTCGTCCCAGTGCTCCAGCGACAGCCGGCCGCCGGCCCGCGCGGAATCCCGGGAGGCGATGTCGCCGAGGGCGACAATCCCGGGCGCGGCGATCAGCCGGTCATCGACCACCACCCCGCGCTGCAGGGTGAGGCCCGAACCCTCGAGCCAGCCGGTGTCCGGGCGTACGCCGACCCCGGTGACGACCACATCGGCCGCGAGCACCGTGCCGTCGGCGAGCAGCACCTGCGCGCCCCGGTCGGAGTCGCTGGGGTCGATCCGGGAGACCGCGGTGTCGACCCGCAGGTCGATACCGTCCCACCAGCCGCGGAGCCGGTCGGCGATCTCGCTGCCGAGGGCCTGGGCGAGCGGAGCCGGACCGGCCTCGAGGCAGGTGACCCGGCAGCCGTGTTCCCGGGCGACGGTGGCCACCTCGGCCCCGATCCAGGAACCCCCGATGATCACCACGCGGGCGCCGTCGACCAGCCGGTCGCGCAGCACGAGGGCGTCCTCGATGGTCCGCAGCACGAGCTGCTCCCCGTCCCCGGGCAGCCGGATCGGTGTCGCGCCGGTGGCGATCACCAGTGCGTCGAAGGACTCGGTGCTCTCCCCGTCCGGGCCCCGAGTGGTCAGCTGCCGGGCGGCCGCGTCCAGTCCGGTGGCCCGAGTGTTCAGGCGTACCTCCAGATCGAGTTTGGCCGGGTCGAACGGCAGCGCGGTGGAGTCCTTCTTGCCGCGGAGCACGTCCTTGGACAGTGGGGGTCGGTCGTACGGCAGGTGCGGCTCCCCACCGATCAGTACCAGCCGGCCGGTGAAGCCCTTGCGGCGCAGGGTGGTGCAGGCCCGCATCCCGGCCAGGCCGGCCCCGACGACGATGAACGTACGCCGGTCCGGTGCATCCTGGTCGCTCACGATGCCTCCTTCACTCAGCGTCGGCGAACAGCGGCGTGTCATTGAGCCGCGTGCCCGGGGTGAAGGTTACCGGGATCGAATGGTAGCCGGCATTGGTGCCCTGGTCGGGGTAGGTCACGACCTTGTCCAGGTCCACGACGTAGTCGCCCATCCGGCCGAGCACCTGGCGCAGCATCTCGCGGGCCATCGCCTTGCCGAGGTGGGAGCCGGCGCACCGATGGATCCCCAGGCCGAAGGACACGTGGCGGTTCGGCCAGCGGGTGATGTCGACGGTGTCGGGGTTCTCGAACTGCTCCGGGTCCCGGTTGGCCGAGGCCCAGGCCAGCAGGGCGCGGTCGCCCTTGCGGACCGGGCAGCCCTGGAAGTCGGCGTCCTGCATGATCGTGCGGGCCAGCGCCTGGGTGGGGGAGAAGACCCGCAGGAACTCCTCGGTGGCGACGTCGACCAGCTCCGGGTTGTCGATGAGCCGCTGTCGA
This sequence comes from Granulicoccus phenolivorans DSM 17626 = NBRC 107789 = JCM 15570, assembly GCF_000423085.1. GTDB lineage: Bacteria > Actinomycetota > Actinomycetes > Propionibacteriales > Propionibacteriaceae > Granulicoccus > Granulicoccus phenolivorans. Next base: position 16,399 of record NZ_KE383975.1, read on the forward strand.
TCCTCCGGGTTCTGGTAGAGCCAGACCAGAGCCTGGGTGACCAGCGAGGCCGTGGTGCCGACGCCGCCGGAGATCACCAGCTCCAGGATCGAGTAGACCTCGTCGTCGGTCATGTCGCGGCCGTCGACCGGGGTCTTGATGAAGTGCGAGGTGGCATCGTCGGTCGGGTCGGCCCGCCGCTTGGCGATGTGCTCGCGGACGGTGTTCGAGACCCACGGCACGGCCACCTCGGCGGCGTGCCGGTACTCCGCCGAGCCGGGCGCGGCCGAGACGAGCGTGTGCATCGCGTTGACGTAGTTCTGATACTTCGCGGCATCCAGCCCGAGCCAGTGCACGGTCACCGCGGCGGGCACCCCGGCGACGAAGGCCAGGTCGGCCTCGCCGGACTCGATGATCTCGTCGATGAAGCCGGTGACGTAGTGCTTGATCACGCTGTCGAGCTTCTTCACCGCCGCGGGCGCGGTGACCTGGTTGACGGCCTTGCGGAACGGGCGGAAGTCCGGCGGATCCAGCTCGATCGGGATGTGGAAGGCGGTCGGTGCCTTCGGGATGGTGACCGAGAGGCCCTCGCCGCCGTACTCGTCGTGGCGGGCGGAGGAGAACAGGTCGTCATTGCGAGATGCCTCGAAGACGGACTTGTAGTTGGACAGGACCCAGTAGCCGCCGTAGGACTCGGTCCATGCGACCGGGGATTCCGACCGAAGCTTGCTGTAGGCACCCACCGTGTCGGCGGCGTGCTCGGGCGAATGATGATCGAAGTGGATCACGGGGCAACGGGACTGCTGCTCAGACATCATTGTCTCCTTCCCTGGACGCTTTCTATGATAATAGTTATATCATCTGGGTGGTCAAGAGGTGTACGCCTTTCGACGATCCGGATCCCGGTGATCCGGGGCCGTGCCCCACGATGGGGCACGACCGATACGCGTGAGACGACACGGAGCAAAGGAGCCCCCATGAAAGTCATCGCCGATCTCGACAAGTGCCAGGGCCATGGCGTCTGCAACATGTCCTGCCCCGAGGTGTTCGACCTCGCCGAGGAGGACGGTCACGTGATGGTCAAGTACGACGTGATTCCCGTCGAACTCGAGGAGGGCGCGCGCCTGGGCGTGGATTCCTGCCCCGAACTGGCGCTGTCGATCGAGGAGTGATCCGCCCGGTCGTAGGCGGAAATGAACGAACCGGGTCACCTGCCCCGGATGATCGTGGTCTGATCATCCCGGTGCTGGTGGCCCGGCGGGCGGCGTACCAACGGTGACGTGCCCGGGCTCGCGCGTCGTTTTCGATGTAGCAGAACGCGTTGCGGGCCGCTGAAGTGTGCGCTGACTGAGCCGCGCCGAGATTTGCTGCATCGAAAACGACGGTCTGGCCTCGATACCTCGCGCGTGACCCGTGTTGCCACGGAAGTCACGCGCAAGGTTCGCAGCGCCGGGACAGATTGCGCTGCGTCGGCACACCCGCGGGACTCAGGCCGGCGCGGCCCGGGCTGGTCAGCCGGCCGTGGCGGCCGCGGCGTCCTCGGTGGGCCGCTTCAGCATCAGCCCGGCCCGATGGGCGATGTGCACGACCTCGCCCCGTTGATTGATGCCCAGGTGCTCGAAGAAGACAATGCCCGCGTTCGGCCACTTCTTGGATTCCCGCTTGTCCTGGATGGTGGTCTCCGCGCGCAGGGTGTCCCCGTGGAAGACCGGCTTGGGGAAGTCGAACTTGGTGTACCCGAGGTTCCCGATGGTGGTGCCCAGGGTGAGGTCGTTGACGATCATGCCGCCGATCAGGCCGGCGGTGTACAACGAGGGCACGATGCGCTGCTTGAACGGGCTGTTCGCCTTCATGTACTCCTCATCCAGGTGCAGCGCGGCCGGATTCATCGTCAGTGAGGTGTACAAGATGTTGTCGGTCTCGGTGACGGTCCGGCTCCAGGCGTGCTTGAAATGCTGCCCGGGCTCGAACTCCTCGTACCACATACCGGCCATGGTGTCTCCTAGGGAATCGTGCGGAACTCAGATGCCGCCGTTGAGAGCGGCGAGGCGGTCGACGGCGGCCAGCCAGTCGGTCGCCTTGTCGGCGTGGGCCTTGTCGACGTGGATGTCGCCGTACATGACTGCACCGTCACCGCGGGCCTCGGCCTCCTGGTAGGTCGACAGCAGGCCCCGGTAGAAGTCGATCTGCGCGGCATCGGGGGTGTACGCCGCATTCACCACCGACACGTGCGTGGGATGCAGCACGACCTGGCCCCGGAAGCCCATCTTCCGGTTGTTCTCGGTGAACGTACGCAACCCATCCAGGTCGCGGATCCGCTCCCACAGCGCGGTGAGCGGGTGCTTGCCGGCGGCCTTGGTGGCGAGCATGATCTTGGTCCGGTGGAACAGCGACTCGGTGCCCTCGGGGGACCATTCGAAGCCCACCGCCTTGGCGATGTCGGCGTGTTCGGCGGTGGGGCCGATCATCGCGCCGACCCGGTCGGAGGCCGCCGCGATCTCCTCACAGTTCTGGATGCCGTGGATGGTCTCGATCGGGACGATGTACTCCAGCCCGGAGACCCCTGCCTGGGCCTCGAAATGATCGAGCAGGTCGTCGTAGCGGTAGACGTCGCGGGCGGAGTCGATTTTCGGGACGAACAGGCCGGTCAGGCCGGGAACGACCGCCTTCTCGAGGTCGACCCCGGTGAGCCGGGTGGCCCACGAGTTGGTCCGCACGAACAGGCCCAGCCTGGGATACTTCTGCGCCATCTCGGTGATCGCCGCTGCCAGACCCTCGCGGGCCGCGGTCTTAAGCTGCGGCGGCACGGAATCCTCCAGGTCCAGGCACACGGCGTCGGCGCCGGCCTCGGCGGCCGTGGCGATCCAGCCGGTCTTGTGGGCGGGGACGAACAGGATGGTGCGATAGGGCAACATGCGGGCTCCTGCGGAGAGGTGGGAGAGGGGTCAGTGGCTGCGGGGCAGCCCGAGGGAGAGATCACCGACGCAGCTGTGGGACGGCATTGTCACAGTTCGGGCTCCATCATCTCCGGGACGGCTCCGCCGCACGTCTCGTGCCGGTCCGCCTTGGCGGGGTCGTACCTGCTCGCGCTTTGCTCGCACCGCCAAGCTAAATGATGATTATCATTAGAGTCAATAGCCAGGGCGGTCGGTGAACCGGGCACCTGATGAGGCCAGCGGTGCCGAGTCGCGCTCGATGCAGACCGCGAGACCCCGCCCGGGGGGGCATCGGCCGGCCGGGCAGAAGGTGGTGGACCGATGATGCTCGACAGCCATATCCATCTGTGGGACCTGACCCGGCGACCGATCCCGTGGCTCGATCCGGTCAGGCAGGCAGCGATCGATCGGTCGTTCCTGCCGGAGCACTACGTAGCCGAAGCGGACCGGGCGGGGGTCGGGGCGGCGTTCGTGGTCCAGGCGCTCAACGTAGCCGAGGAGACCGAGGACTGCCTGGCCCACGCCGCGGCCCAGCCCCGGTTGCGCGGGGTGGTCGGGTGGGTGGACCTGCGCGCCCCCGGCTGGCGCGACGATCTTGCTCGCCTGCGGGAGGGGCCGGGCGGGACGAAGCTGGTGGGGATCCGGCACCAGGCGCAGGAGGAGGTCGATCCGGCGGCCTGGTTCGCGCATCCGCTGGTCACCGCCGGCGTGCGCGGGTTGGGCGAACTGGGGCTGCCGTTCGACGTGATGGCCCGCGTGGGCCAACTGGCCGTGGTTGAGCGCTTGATCGCCGCGGCCGAGACGACGGTCTGCGTGCTCAACCATGCGGGCAAGCCACCCATCAGCGACGGCTGGGGCAGTCGGCCGATGCAGGCCTGGCGGGACGCGCTGACCTGAATCGCCCGGCTGCCGAACGCCCGGATCAAGCTGTCCGGGTTGACCACGTTGGCCGGGCCCACCTGGCGGCCGGGGGACCTGACTCCGGTGGTCGAGGTCCTGCTCGAGCAGTTCGGCGTGGGTCGGGTCATCTGGGGCACCGACTGGCCGGTCTCGGCCACCGCCGGCGACTACCCCAGCACGGTCGCGGCGTTGCGGGACGTGACGGCCGGCCTCAGCCCGACCGAGTTCGAGGCTGTCTTCGCCGGGAACGCGCAGCAGACCTACGCGTCGCAACCTCGAACGGGGTGGGCGTCCCGATCCTGACTCCAGTCGCCCCTGAAGGGGCGGATTCGATCGATTTCGAGCGTCTGGAGTCAAGATCGGGACAACTCGGGCGGTGCCCGGTTCGGGCGACCCCGACCACGAGCAAATTAGTACGAATCATAGGAATCCTTGCCATGGTCTGGCCCCGTGGTTAGGGTGCCAGGACAGGCAGGGCAGAGCTGCCCCGACACAGATCTCGGGAGGTCGATGAGGATGCGACTCACCGCCCGCGACTGGGTGCCGGTCGGTCCGGCCCGACATCTGCTCGCCGAGGGCCCGCACTGGCGGCCGGACACCGGCACCCTGGCCTACGTCGACCTGCCCGCCCGGACCATCCACACCGGCACCGGCCTCCTCGAACTGCCGCGCCGGGTCAGCTTCGCGATCCCCACGCGGACCGGCTGGGTCGCCGGGCAGGAAACCGAGATCGCCGTCCTCGACGGCGACCGGATCACCCGGACACTTCAGCTGCCGGGGCTCACCTCGCCCGCGGTGCTCAACGATGCCAAGTGCGATCCGGAACGGAATCTGTGGGTCGGCAGTTACGATCCCTCCGGAAACCGGGCCGGGGCCCTCTATCGCCTGGGGCCCGGCGGAACGCAGGTCATCGTGACCGGAGCCGGGGCTTCCAACGGTCTCGCCTGCACCGCCGAGGGGAGCACCGTGCTCTGGATCGACACCCCGACCCGGCAGATCCATGCCCTCACCCTCGACGGTTGGTCCGGCCCGCTGCGCTCCCGCCGCGTCTGGTGCGACCTCCGGCACGAGCCCGGCCTGCCCGACGGAATGGCGCTGGACGCCGAGGGCCATGCGTGGGTCGCCCTGTTCGGCGGCGGCCGGGTGTTGCGGATCGACCCGGTGGGGCGCATCGTCGGGCGGTTTCCAACCCCGGTGACCCACCCGACCAGTCTCGCCTTCGGTGGGTCCGACCTGCGCACCCTCTACCTCACGACCTCCCGGCACCGCCTCACCGCAGCGGAGGTGGTGGCCCAGCCGCTGGCCGGTGCGGTGCTGGCCGCGGTCCCCGGCGTCCCGGGCCTGCCGGTCGCATCGGCCGACGCTCACAAACTGCCCTGATCCTTCCTATCCGTTGACACCAGTTCGTCATAATCCTTATAATCATTTCCATGATAGCGAGACGGAATCGCTGGGAGGATCAATGACGGGATCCGCACCCGAGCACACCGAGGTGCCGGCGATCAAGGTGGAACGCCGCGATGACGTGGTCTGGGTACGCCTCCAGCGCCCCGAACGAATGAACGCGTACGACCTGGCGATGGCCCGGGACATGATCGCGGGCATCGAGGACGCCGACGACGCGTACGCCGTGGTGATCACCGGCACCGGCCGGGCGTTCTGTGCCGGCGGCGCGCTCGGTCAGCTCGAGGACCCCGACCCCCGCCAACTGCGCCAGCTGTTCACCACCTCGCACAAACTGGTCAACGCGATCCGCTCCTGCCCGCGTCCGGTGATCGCCGCGGTCAACGGCGTCGCCGCCGGCGGCGGCAACGAACTCGTTGTGGCCTGTGACTTCGCGATCGCCGCCCGCTCGGCCACCTTCGGCCAGACCGGCCCCAAGGTCGGTTCCGCTCCCGTGCTGGGGGGCACCAACTTCCTCGGCCCGGTCCTCGGGGACAAGCGCGGCAAGGAGATGGCGATGATGTGCCGGCGCTACTCCGCCGAGCAGGCCCTGGAGATCGGGATGGTCAACGAGGTCGTCGACGACGCCGACCTGGTCGCCGCGGTCGACCGTTGGGTCGGCGAGATCAAGCGGCTCAGTCCGCGCTACCTGGAGATCGCCAAGGCGAGCACCAATGTCTGGTGGAACCTGGCCCAGGACAACATGCACCAGGCGCTGGCCACCCTGATCCAGGCCATCGGCAGCGACGACATGACCGAGGGCGCCGCCGCCTTCCTGGAGAAGCGCCGCCCCGAGTTCACCCCGCCTTTCACCCGGCCCGTGTCTTCCGAAAGGAACGAGTCCTGATGGCTCAGCGTTTCTATACCGACCTCACGCCCACCTTTGCCGACCGGACGCAGTGGGCCCTGCCCACGGTGCTGCGCCACTACGCGCAGACCACCCCGGACGCGATCTACCTGGACTGCCCGGAGGAGAACGCCACCTGGACCTACGCCGCCGTGCTGCGCGAGGCCGAACTGGTCGGCCGCTCCCTGCTGGCCGCCGGCGCGGTCAAGGGCGACCGAGTGGTCATCATGGGCGCGAACTCCTCCCGCTTCATCCGTACCTGGCTCGGTACCGCGGTCTCCGGCACCGTCGAGGTCCCGATCAACACCGCCTACGAGCACGACTTCCTGGCCCACCAGGTGCGTACGGTCGCCGCCCGATTCGCGGTCATCGACGACGTGCACGCCGCCAAGTTCCTCGCCGTCGCCGAGGCCGCCTCGACCATCGAGAAGTTCTGGATCATCGACACCGGCAGCGCCCCGCAGGCCGCCGCGAGCCTGCGCGCCCACGGCTGGGAGGTCGCCGACTGGGACGACCTGCTCACCGAGCACCCCGGCGACCTGCCCGAGGTCCGTCACAGCGACCTCGCCTCGGTGTTCTTCACCTCCGGCACCACCGGCCCGTCCAAGGGCGTCGCGATGCCGCACGCCCAGATGTACTTCTTCGGTGATGAATGTGTCTCGCTGACCCGGCTGACCAGCGCCGACGCCTGGCTGACCGTCACTCCGCTGTTCCACGGCAACGCCCAGTTCATGGCCTGCTATCCGGCCCTGATCGCCGGCGCCCGCGCGGTGGTGCGGACCAAATTCTCCGCCTCCCGCTGGATCGACCACATCCGCGACTCCAAGGTCACCGTGACCAACTTCATCGGCGTGATGATGGACTTCCTGTCCAAGCAGGAGCCCCGCGCCAACGACCTGGACAATCAACTGCGTGCCGTCTTCGCCGCCCCGACCGCGGCCAGCCTGGTGCCGATGTTCAAGCAGCGCTACGGCATTGAGGCCTTCGTCGAGGTCTTCGGCCTGACCGAGACCTCCGCCCCGATCATCTCCCCGTACGGGGAGGACCGCCCCGCCGGCGCCGCCGGGCTGGCCTGCGACGAGTTCTTCGACGTACGCCTGGTCGACCCCGACACCGATGAGGAGGTCGGCGTCGGCGAGATCGGCGAGCTCGTGGTCCGCCCGCGCTTCCCGTTCCTGTGCTCGAACGGCTACTTCAACATGCCGGAGAAGACCGTCGAGGCCTGGCGCAATCTCTGGTTCCACACCGGCGACGCGCTGCGTCGCGACGAGGACGGCTGGTTCTACTTCGTCGACCGGTTCAAGGACGCGCTGCGCCGCCGCGGAGAGAACATCTCCTCCTACGAGGTGGAGACCGCGTTGCTGTCCCACCCGGCGGTGACCGAGACCGCGGTGATCGCCGTCCCGGCCGATTCCGAGGCCGGCGAGGACGAGGTGATGGCGTATCTGATCACCAGTGCGAACGTCACCGCCGAGCAGGTCTGGGAGCACGCCGCCGCCCGGATCCCCGCCTTCGCGGTGCCGCGCTACCTGCGCTTCGTCGACGCGATGCCGAAGACGCCGAGTCAGCGGGTGCAGAAGGCCGAACTGCGCAAGCTCGGCGTCACCCCCGACACCCACGACCGCACCGCGCTCGCGCAGCAGGCCTGAGGAGCAGCCATGGAGATCAGTGCCGCCCACCGGGCGATCCAGGAGGAGGCCCGCCGCGTCGCCGACCGGTTCCGCGATGTCGCCGCCGAGGCCGATGAGGCCACCGAACCCCACCGCGGGATGCAGGCCGCCCTGGCCGAGTCCGGGCTGGCCGGGCTGGTGGTGCCGCAGGCGTACGGGGGCCGCCAGGACGGGGTCGACACGCTCGCGGTCACCCTGGTCCGGGAGATCCTGATGGGCGTCAGCGCCCACCTGGATACCCAGTTCTGCATGCAGGGGATCGGCGCGATGTCGCTGGTCCGTGGCGGTACCGAGGAGATCAAGCAGCACTGGCTGCCCAAAGTCGCCACGATGGAGGTCTTCGCCGGGCTGGCGTTGACCGAGGATGAGGCCGGCTCCGACCTGAAGAACGTCTCCACGACCATGGTCCAGCAGGGCGATGAGTTGGTGATCAACGGCAAGAAGTCGTGGATCTCCAACGGTCGCTGGGCCGGGTTCTGGTCGACGCTGGTCAAGGAGGGCGACGGCTACTCGATGGTGCTCATCCCCTCGGATGCCCCCGGCGTCAGCGTCACCGACACCCCGACGATCATCGCCCCGCACCTGCTCGGCGACATCACCCTGACCGATGTCCGGCTCCCGGTCTCGCACCGGCTCGGCGCCCCGGGCAAGGCCTGGTCGCTGGTGTTCGCCACCCTCGGCTCCTTCCGGGTCTCGGTGGCCGGTGCCGCGGTCGGCGTCGCCCAGGCCGCGCTCGACGAGGCGGTGCGCTACACCACGGCCCGCAAGCAGTTCGGCCGGCCACTGATCGAGATCGGTGCCGTCGGCCAGTTGCTCGCCCGCTCCTGGGCCGAGCTGGAGGCCGCGCGCCAGTTCACCTACCACGCCGCCGAGCAGGCCGCGAAGGATCCGCGGGCCGCGCTCGACCTGTCCTCGATGGCCAAGGTGGTCGCGACCGAGACCGCCGGCCGGGTCGCCGACAACTGCCTGCAGACGATGGGCCGCGCCGGCCTGATCCGCGACTCGATCGTCGAGCGCGCGTACCGCGAAACCCGGCCGATGCGGGTCTATGAGGGCGGCACCGAAGTCGTCCTCGACTCGCTGGCCAAGGTCCTGGCGAAGGGAGCCAACTGATGTCGACGGGGGTACTCGAAGGAAAGGTGGCCCTGGTCACCGGCGCCTCGCGTGGCCTGGGGGCCGCGATCGCCCGGGGGTACGCCGCGGCCGGCGCGACGGTGATCTGTGCCGCCCGCAGTGTCGACCAGCTGGCCGATGTGGTGGCGAGCGACCCGGCGCGGCTGTCCGCGCTGGAACTCGACGTCGCCGCCCCGGACTCGCTGCAGCCGGCCATCGACCGGATCGTGGCTGAGCACGGCAGGATCGACATCCTGGTCAACAACGCCGGTGTCGCCCCGGCCGGTGACTTCCTGGTGCACGACCCCGACGTGTGGCGGCGGACCCTCGAGATCAACGTGATCGCGCCGATGCTGCTGGCCCAGGCCGCCGGGAACCACATGGTCGCCACCGGTGGCGGCAAGATCATCAACATCGCCTCGACCACCGGCGTACGCGGGAAGCCCGGGCTGGTGGCGTACAGCACCTCCAAGGGAGCGGTGATGCGCTTCACCGAATCCCTGGCTGCCGAATGGGCCCGGCACAACATCCAGGTCAACACCATCGCTCCCGGCGCGTTCAGCACCGAGGCGCAGAAGGCCGTCACCGACGACCCGGACCTGCTGCACAAGCGGGTCCGGCGGATCCCGGCCAAGCGGATGGGGGACCCGACCGAGATCGTCCCCCTGGCGGTCCTGCTGGCCTCGGCCGGCTCCGATTTCATCACCGGTTCGACCTACGTCATCGACGGCGGAGAGGCAGGAAAACTGTGAGCAGCATCATTTTCGACGCGCACTGTCACGTCTGGCCCGACAAGATCGCCGCCAAGGCCCTCGCCGGCCGGGTCTCGTTCATGGAAGCCGGCTTCGACGGCACGGTCAGCGGCCTCGAGACCAGCCTCGAGCGCTGCGGGATCGACAAGACCGTCGTGATGGGCATCGCCGACCACGCCCGGCACGTCCACCGCACCAACGAGTTCATCGGTGCCCTCAACTCCGCGCGGATGATCCCGTTCGGCACCGTGCACCCCGAACTGAGCGTCGAGGAGAACCTCGACAGCCTGCGCCGCAACAACGTGGTCGGGGTGAAACTGCACCCGCTGTTCCAGAAGTTCCGCCTCGACGACGAACGGATCTGGGCGCTGCTGGAGGCCTTCGGTGACGAGATCCCGGTGATCGCGCACGTCGGCAAGGGCGGTACGCCGGAGACCGACGAGCTCGCCACCCCGCAGATGATCGCCGACATCGCCGACAACTTCCCCGAACTGCGCCTGGTCGCCACCCACTTCGGCGGGTTCCATCGCTTCGACGAGGCCAACGAACTCGTCGTCGGCAAGAACGTCGTACTGGAGACCAGCTGGCCACCCACGCTCAGCGACCTGCAGAAGGAGCGCGTGGTCGAGACCATCCGCCGCCACGGCGTGCACCGGGTCGTGTTCGGCTCCGACTGGCCGATGTCTGATCCGGCGGTCGAAATGGACGTGGTCCGCAACCTCGGGCTCACCACCGAGGAAGTCGACGGGATCCTCGGGGAGAACCTGAACCGGTGGATCAACGGCGAAAACATCAAGGCCGCGCAGGCCTGAGGCCCCGGCACCCGACCAGTTCCGCACCAACGCAGGAGAACCAGACATGCAGATCAAGGACAAGTCATTCGTGGTCACCGGAGGCGCCTCGGGCCTCGGCCTGGCCTCGGCCAAGGCCCTGCTGGAGCAGGGCGGCAAGGTCGTCCTGCTCGACCTGCCCGGCTCCGCGGGGGCCGACGTGGCCGCCGAACTGGGGGCCAACGCCCGCTTCGCCCCGGCCGATGTGACCGATCCGGCCGCGGTCGCCGCCGCCCTGGACGTGGCCGAGGAACTCGGTGAGTTCCGCGGCGTGGTGCACTGCGCCGGCCGCGGCGGCACCATGCGGATCGTCGACAAGGCGGGCAACCCGGGATCGCTGGAGTTCTTCGAGATGGTCGTCAAGGTGAACCTGGTCGGGTCGTTCAACGTGCTCAGTCAGGCCGCCGCGCGCCTGGCCAAGCAGGAACCGCTGGACTCCGAGCGCGGCGTGGTGGTGCTCACCTCCTCGGCGGCCGGGTACGAGGGCCGGATCGGGCAGACCCCGTACGCCTCCTCCAAGGCCGGCATCATCGGGATGACCCTGGTCGCCGCCCGCGACCTGGCCAGCAAGGGCGTACGCGTGTGCACCATCGCCCCGGGCGTGATGGACACCCCGATCCTGGCCAACGTGCCGGAGCAGGCCCGCGCGACGCTGGCCGACCCGATCCCGCATCCGCGCCGGCTGGGTCGCCCCGAGGAGTTCGGGATGCTGGCCCGCCAGATCGTGGAGAACCCGTACCTCAACGGCGAAGTGATCCGCCTCGACGGCGCGCTGCGGATGACCCCGCGCGACTGACCCGGCGTACGAGAAGAGAGAACGACATGGACTTCAACGTCGACGAGACCCACGAGGACATCCGCAAGGCCGTCCGGGACATGATGAAGCCCTTCGATGACGACTACTGGATGCGTCAGGACACCGCCGGGGAGTTCCCGTGGGAGTTCTACCACGCGGTCGCGAAGGCGGGCTGGCTCGGGTTGAACATTCCCGAGGAGTACGGCGGGGCCGGCCTGGGCGTGACCGAGGCCTCCATCGTGGAGCAGGAGATCTCCGCGGCCGGGGCCGGGATGAGCGGCTGCTCCGCGGTGCACATCAACATCTTCGGGTTCGAGCCGATGATCAAGCACGGCTCGGAACAGATGAAGCAGAAATACCTGCCGCGCGCCGCCGCCGGGGACCTGCACGTGGCCTTCGCGGTCACCGAACCCGATGCCGGCACCGACACGCTCAACCTGAAGACCCAGGCGACCAAGGTCGACGGCGGCTGGCGGATCAGCGGACAGAAGGTGTTCATCTCCAAGGCCCAGGAGGCCGAACGGATGTTCCTGCTGTGCCGCACCTCCCCACGCGAGGGCAAGGCCCACCGCGGGCTCAGCCTGATGTTCGCGACGATGGATCCCGAGGCGGTCACCATCCGGGAGATCCCGAAGATGGGCCGTTCGGCGGTGGACACCAACGAACTGTTCATCGACAACCTGTTCGTCGCCGACGAGGACGTGATCGGCAACGTGGGGGAGGGCTTCAAGGTGATCCTGACCGGCCTGAACGCCGAACGGGTCGTCGCCGCGAATGCCGCCCTGGGGCTGGGCTACGCGTCCCTGCGTCGGGCCACCGAGTACGCCAAACAAAGGGTCGTCTTCGGCCGACCCATCGGGCAGAACCAACTCATCTCCGGGCAGCTCGCCGACGCCAAGATCCGGCTCGACGCGGCGAACCTGGTCTGCCAGCAGGCGGCCTGGCTGGTCGACAACGGCAAGCCCTGCGGCAAGGAGGCGAACATGTCGAAATTCCTCGCCTCCGAGGCCGGCTTCAACGCCGCCGATGTCGCGATCAACGTGCACGGCGGCTACGGGTACGCCAAGGAGTACCACGTGGAACGCTACTTCCGCGAGGCTCGGCTGAACCGGATCGCCCCGATCAGCCAGGAGATGGTCCTCAACTACATGGCCGAGCATGTCCTCGGCCTGCCGCGCAGTTACTGACGCGCCGGGACAGGCAGGAACGGAACACTATGAACAAGGCACCCCTGAACGGGATCCGGGTTCTCGAACTCGGATCAATGTACGCCGCACCCACGTCCGCACGGATGCTGCTGGACTTCGGCGCCGAGGTGATCAAGGTCGAGGACCCCACCCACGGGGACATGGCCCGCCAATGGCAGCCGCAGCACAACGGCGCCTCGATCGGCTTCGCCCGGCTGAACGCCGGCAAGAAGTCGGTCGCCATCGATCTGCGCACCGACGCCGGTCGGGACGTGGTGCTGAAACTCGTCGCCCGGGTCGATGTGGTCGTCGAATCTTTCCGGCCCGGGCGGCTGGAGCAGTGGGGGCTCGGCTACGAGGCCCTGCAGCAGGTCAACCCGAACATCATCCTGACCCGGGTGAGCGGTTTCGGGCAGACCGGACCCTACAAGGCGCGACCCGGCTTCGGCACCATCGCCGAGGCGCTGTCCGGCTTCGCCTTCCTGAACGGCTGGCCGGAGACCCCGCCGACCGCGCCGCCGTTCGGGTTCGCCGATTCGATTGCCGGGATCTCCGCGGCGTACGGGACAGCCATGGCGCTGTTCGCCCGCGAGCGCGGGGAGGGCGGCCGGGAGGTGGACGTCGCGCTGTACGAGCCGCTGATGTTCATCCTCGGGGACGCGGTGCTGCGATACACCGTCGACGGCTTCATCTCCCAGCGGGTGGGCAACTCCTCGGGAGCGGCGTCCCCGCGGGGCATCTACCAGGCCGGGGACGGAGCGTGGATGTCGATCGCGGCCTCGGCGCAGAACATCGCGATGCGCCTGTTCGACGCGATGGGCCGCCCCGACATGAAGACCGATCCGCGCTACGCCACCAACGCCGCCCGGATGCAGCACAACGACGAGGTCCAGCAGATCGTGCGGGACTGGGTCGCCTCGATGCCGCGGGCCCAGGTGCTGCAGATCCTGGAGGACTACGAGGTCGTCGGTTCGGCGGTCAACGACTCCTCCGACATCGCCGACGACCCGCACTTCAACCTGCGTACGCTCCAGGACCTGACCAGCGACGCATTCACCGGAAAGGTGCCCGGCCCGGTGTTGCACATGAGCGGATCCGACAATCCTGCGTATGATTTCGTCCCACAGGTCGGAGAACACAGCCATGAGGTGCTGACCACTGTTGCCGGCCTGACCGCAGACGAGTACGACCAGTTGGCTGCTGCGGGTGTGGTTCCCGCAGCATGACCCGAGGAGCATCGATGAGCCTCCATGCGAGTCGACCGCAGAAGACCGCCCTGATCCTGTCCCGGCGGATCGTGGAGGACATCCGGCGCAACGACTATCACATCGGTGACCGGCTGCCCCCGGAACGGATCATGCTCGAGGACTACCAGGTGGGACGGGGCACCCTGCGCGAGGCGCTGCGGTTCCTGGAACTGCAGAACGTCATCTCGCTGAAGCCCGGCCCCGGTGGCGGTCCGACGGTGGAGAAACCGGACGCCTCGACCCTGGCCGCGGCGATGCTGTTGCTGCTGCAGTTCGAGGGGGCGACGTTCTCCTCCATCGTCGAGGCGCGGATGGATCTGGAGCCGCTGTTCGCCCGGCTGTCCTCCCAGCGGCTGACCGACGAGGGGCTGGACGCGCTCGCGGCCTCGGTCGACCAGATGCGGGAGAACATCAACGACCACCAGATCTTCCTGCACACGAACCGGGAATTCCACGACATGCTGGCGTGGGGGTCCCAGAATCCGGTCTACGGGTTCCTGCTCGACGCGATGATGGGGATCCTCGACGGGACATCGATGGGGGTGGACTACCCGCTGCGCCGGCGCGAGGCGGCGCTGGCATCGCACACCCAGATCCTGGAGGCGATCATGCGACGCGACGCCGACGCTTCCTGGGAGGCGATGAATGAACACATCGGCCAGGGCATGACCTACTTCCAGAAGAAGTACCCCGAGGTAATGACGCAAACGATCACCTGGGGGCCGTGAAAGCACAGCACAGACTCACGTAGTGGTCCGATCCTGACTCCAGACGCTGCCAGCTCGTCGATTTCGGCTGATTGCGGGCATCTGGAGGCAGGATCGGACCACTTGTGGCGTCAGCGGCCAGCCGGCTCGGCATCCAACGCTGTATCGATGATATTCATCCCAAGGAATCTTCTCGGACACTTCCCAACGCTCGGCTAAATCATTATCATCATTATCAACGCTTTGATCTGCCGAGGAAGTCAGGAGCAAGCTGTGGGTGTCACTGTGGATACCGCTGCCGGAGAAAAAGTCATCGTGGTCGGAGCCGGGCTCTCGGGTCTGGCCACCGCCATCGGATCAGCCCTGCAGGGGCTGCCGGTCGTCGTGCTGGAGGCTGCCGAGCTGGTCGGCGGGGCGGCGGCCTACTCCGGCGGCCAGATCTGGTGCGGCAACAATCACGTCGCGCAGCGCGAGGGGTACGGCCCGGATTCGCTGGAGCTGACCGAGACCTACTTCACCGAGGTCGCCGAGGAATCCCACCCCGAGGTGCTCGACCGGGCCGCCCTGAAGCGCTGGGTGCAGCAGTCGCCCGAGGCGATCAAGTACTGGGAGGACAACGGAGCCATCCGCTGGACCGTGATCCCGGGGCTGGCTGATTACCACAACGAGGCCAAGGGGGCGCTCGGTGAGGGCCGCTACCTGACCAACGAACTCATCGACGGCTCCGAACTCGGCGAATGGCGCCAGAAGCTGCGCTACAGCCCCTACTTCCCGGTCGGCAAGACCTACGCCGATCTGCTCGGCAAGGGCCGGCGGGCCACGTATGTCGACGAGGAGGGGGAGAAGGAAGCCACCAAACACGGCCACGTCGGCCTGCCCGCCTTCGGGATCGCCGATGGCTCGCATCCCACCGAGAACCAGGGCGAGGACGACCCGCTCACCTACGGCACCGGCGTGGTCGCCAGCTTCCTGAACCGAGCCATCCGGGAGCAGAACATCGAGATCCGCACCGGGTCCCCGGTGACCGAACTGCTCCAGGAGAACGGCCGCGTGATCGGGGCCCGCACCGCCGCTGGGGACGAGTTCCGTGGCCCGGTGGTGCTGTGCACCAGCACCTACGACTGGGATCCCGATCTGGTCCGTGAGGTCCTCGGTCTGGAGCCGGAGGACTGGGGCTCGGTCGCTCCGGAGAGCGTGGCCGGCGACGGCATCAAGCTGGCCCAGCAGGTGGGCGGCCAGTTGTTCAAGATCCCCCCGACCGCGACGCCCATCCTGCCGGGCTGGAGGTCCCAGGTGGGTACCGGTTACGGCTACGGCCCCGAGTACGCCATGCCGCACTGCATGATCGTCGACCGGACCGGCCAGCGCTACTGCAATGACTCGTTCTGGCCCGACATCGTCAAGAAGACGCTGAACCCCGACGACAAGCACCTGCCGTTCTTCCTGATCTGGGACGAGCAGCACCGCATGAAGTACGGCCTGGCCGCGACGCCGCCCGGGGGCGAGTACCCGGAGGGCTGGGTGGTCAGTGCCGACACCCTGGCCGAACTGGGCGACAAGCTCGGCATCGACGGGAACCGCCTGACCGACACTGCCAAGGTGTTCTCCGCCAACGCCGCCCGGGGCGAGGATCCCGACTTCGGCCGCGGCACCGTCACCTACGTCAACAAGTTCGCCGGTGACCCGAACAACAAGCCCAGCCCGGTGCTCGGCACGATCGAGAAGGGGCCCTTCCACGGCATCCGACTCAAGTTCGTGGGTACGGGAATCGGGACCAGCGGCGTACACATCGACGGGGACGGGCACGTGCTCGACGCCGATCGGCAGCCCATCCCGGGCCTGTACGCCGCCGGCTCCGTGGCCGCGCTGACCCATACCGGGACGGCGTACAACTCCGGCCTCGCGCTCGGGCGAGGCATCACCCTGGCGTACCTGATCAGCCACGAGTTGGGCGGACACCCCATCCCCGCCTGACCGACCACACCGCCTCCGGCCCGACGACCACGGTCGCGAGGCGGCCGGGTCCGGGGTCCTGCGACCCGGACCGGTATCCCGGGTGCCCGGCCGATCCGGCATCCGGCGCAGAAACCGCGCCCCCGCCCGTCGGGCGGGGGGTTGGGGAGGAACATCCAATGAAGAACCAGAAAATCGGCCGGATCGTCGCGGCCGCCCTGACCATCGGGACGATGGCGTTGGTGACCGCCTGTGGTGGCGGCAGCAGCACCAGTTCCGCGTCCACCGCCGCCGGCGGTGGCGCCATCGCTCAGGAGATCAAGCTCGGCGCGGTGCACGACCTCACCGGTCCGGTCGCCTACGCCGGGGTCGGTGCCAAGAACGGCGCCGAGATCGCGATTCAGGAGATCAACGACTCGGCCTTCCTGGGCCAGGGCGTCAAGGTGAGCATCGACGAGGTCGACTCCGCCTTCGAGATCGAACGAGCCACCTCCGAGATGACCAAGATGATGGGCAACAAGGACATCGTGGCGATCATCGGCCCCGCCGCCTCGCAGCAGGCCGCCGCGGTCGCGCCGCTGGTCGAGCGGCAGAAGGTGCCGACCGTCTTCACCCAGGCCGGCTCCTCCGGCGTGGTGATCGGCGACTACACCTTCCGGGGCACGGCGCCGATGGAGACCTACTATCACCGCGCCGCGGAATGGATGAAGGCCCAGGGCCTGACCGACACCGTGATCGTCTACAACGCGCAGTTCCCGACGTTTGCACAGTTGGCCGACACCCATTTCCCGCCCCTGGCCCAGCAGAACGGGATCACCATCAGCAACAAGATCGCCGTGCAGACCAATACCCAGGACTTCACCGGCCCGGCGCAGCAGATCGCCCAGGCCAACCCGAAGGCGGTCAACGTCCTGCTGAATGCCGCGCAGTCGGTCACCTTCCTGAACCAGCTGCGGCAGGCCGGCTACACCGGTCAGGCGGTGGCGACCTCGGTGCAGGGCGCGGGAAACATCGCTCCGGCCGGGGACGCGGCGAAGGGACTGGTCTATCCGACCGACTTCTCCTACGCCCAGACCGATCCGAAGGCAGTCGCGTTCGCCAAGGCGTACCAAGCCAAGTTCAACAAGTTGCCGGACAACTACGCCGCCGAGGGTTACGACTCGATCTGGTGGATCGCCCGGGGGATCAAGGCCTCCGGTGACTCCAGCCGCCAGGGCATTCAGAAGGGCCTCAAGCAGGTCGCCGGCGAGGGGTTCGAAGGGGCGATGGGCAAGCTGACCTTCGAGGGCAACGACATGCGTGTCCCGGGCGTGATGATCAAGTGGGACGGCACCGCCGAAACCCTGGCCCCGTGACCGACCACCACAGCTGAGCGAGGGGACTCCCCGTGCAAGACGTCTTGAATGCGGCCCAACTCGGGTCTGTCTACCTATTGTTCGCGCTGGGCATGGCTCTTGCGTGGGGAACCATCGGCATCCTGAACTTCGCCCATGGCGCGACGTTCATGTTCAGCGCGTTCGTCGCGCACCTGGTGTCGCAGGCATTCGCCCTGCCGCTGCCGCTGGCCCTGCTCATCTCGGTGCTCACCGGGGCCTTGATCTCGGTCGCCACCCAGGTTTTCGCGTTCCAACCGATCATCCACAGGTCGCGGAACATCACCACCGCGGAAACCCGGATTCTGATCGGGGGCATCGGAGTGGCCTCCATCCCGCTGGCGATCGCGCAGCGGATGACCCACTCCGCCCCGTTCGGGATCAACACCACCTATCAGGACGTGGTGTGGGACCTGGGCCTGTTCCGGCTCAGCTCGACCAGCCTGATCGTGCTGATCGCCGGCATCGGTCTCGGCCTCGGGATCATCTTCTGGCTGCGCCGCTCCAAGCAGGGCCTGGCCCTGCGCGCCATCGGCGTGGACTCCGAGACCGCCGCCGGGATGGGCATCAACCAGTTCTTCCTGTCCATCGGCACCATGGCGGTCGCCGGTGGCCTGGCGGGCCTGGCCGGCGCGCTGCTGACCATCCAGCTCCGCGCCATCGCCCCCGAGACCGGCGACCAACTGATCATCAAGGCCTTCGCGATCATCGTGCTCGGGGGACTCGGGTCGATGACCGGCGCCTTCATCGGTTCGTTCATCCTGGCCACCGTCGAAACCCTCGTACTCAAGGCCAACCTCGGCAGCTGGGTCGACGCGGTGTCGTTCGGGCTGATCTTCATCGTCCTGCTGCTGCGCCCGCAGGGCATCCTCGGCCGCAAGGAGGTACGCCGAACATGATCGATTGGTACAACTCGAACTCGGTGCTGCTGCAGACCACGCTCACCACCCTGCTGCTCGCCCTCAGCATTCAGGTCTCGATGCGGGTGGGCGTGTTCTCCTTCGCCGGCATCGGCGCCTTCGGGATCGGCGGCTACCTGGCTGCGATCGGGATGACCAAGTGGCAGCTGGAGACCATCCCCGCGATCGCGATCGGCGCCCTTGCCGGGGCGGTCGTCGTCTTCCTGCTGGGGCTGCTGATCGGCAAACTCACCGGCCTCTATCTGGGCATGGCGACCATCGCCTTCACCCTGATCGTGGCGGTGCTGGCCATCAACGGCGGCGAACTGACCGGCGGGGCCTCCGGCATCTTCGGTGCGCTGGGTGACATCACCCTGGAAGGGGTGGCCCTGGTCGTCCTGGTGGTGGTCGCGCTGCTGACCTTCACCGAACTGGGCAGCCTCGGACGCCAGCTCGACACGGTCCGCGAAGACCCCGAACTGGCCAACTCCCTGGGCATCTCGGTGACCCGGTACCGCCGCATCTCCTTCGCCGTCAGCGGGCTGATCGGCGGGTTGGCCGGCGGCATCACCACCCTGACCCGGTCCACCATCACCCCGGAGGAGGTCAACTTCCATCTCGTGGTGCTCGCACTGACCGTCATCGTGGTCGGCGGCTCGGGCTCCTGGGTCGGGGCCCTGATCGGCTCGATCATCTTCGTCTGGCTGCCGACCTGGCTGGATTTCGTGTCCGAGTGGGAGGAACTCATCTACGGCGTCCTGGTCACTCTCGCGGCGATCTTCCTGCCCAAGGGGATTCTCGGCGTGATCCGGGACCTGATCCACCGCTGGCAGAGCAGCAGAGCCAAGAAGGCTGCCGGCGTGATCGGTCCGGACCAGGACCCGCACTCGATCAGCATCGCCGAGACGGCCCTCCCGGCCGGGGTGGGCGGGCGTACGCCGAACCGCCGGCCGGCGAGCACCACCAAGGAGGAGTCATGAGTACGCCGTTGCTGGAGGTCCGTGACCTTGCCGTGCACTTCGGCGGCGTGAAGGCGGTCGACGGAATCTCCCTCAGCCTGCAGGAGGGCAGCATCTACGGTGTGCTCGGGCCCAACGGCTCGGGCAAGTCCACGCTGCTCGGGGCGATCACCCGACTCACCCCCGCCACCCGCGGGGACATCCTCTTCGAGGGTCGCTCGTACGCGAATGTGTCGGCCTCCCGGGTGCACCATCTCGGGGTCGGGCGTACGTTCCAGACCGTCCGGCTGCTGGAGGACCGGACCGTCCGCGACAACGTCCTGCTCGGGGCCGACACCACCCGGAAGTCC
The DNA here is from genome assembly GCF_000423085.1 of Granulicoccus phenolivorans DSM 17626 = NBRC 107789 = JCM 15570. GTDB lineage: Bacteria > Actinomycetota > Actinomycetes > Propionibacteriales > Propionibacteriaceae > Granulicoccus > Granulicoccus phenolivorans. Next base: position 36,340 of record NZ_KE383975.1, read on the forward strand.
CGGGCCGAGATCGCCGAACGGGCCGATTACGTGATGGAGCTGGTCCGGATCCACACCATCCAGAAGGTCCGACCCAGCGAGCTGTCGTACGGCATGCAGCGCCGGGTGGAGTTCGCCCGGGCCATCGTCAGCGATCCGAAGATCCTGCTGCTGGACGAGCCGACCGCGGGCATGAACACCAACGAGCGGCAGGAGATCACCGCAGTGATGCGGCTGCTGCAGACCGAGGGACTGACCCAGTTCATCATCGAGCACGACGTCGCCATGATGGTCGACGTCTGCGACTACATGTACGCGATGAACTTCGGGAAGCTCATCGCCGAGGGAAAGCCGGACGAGGTCGTCCGCGACGAGCTGGTCCAGGAAGCGTACTTGGGGAAGCGGGCGAAGAAGCATGCTTGAAGTCACCGACCTGCACGTCAGCTACGGACCGGTCCACGCGGTGCACGGGGTCTCGATGTCGGCCACCGCGGGCCGGATCACCCTGGTGCTGGGCGCCAACGGCGCCGGCAAGACGACCAGCCTGCGCGCGATCACCGGATTCCTCCGCGACGCCAAGGGATCGGTCACCATCAACGGCAAACAGATCCTGGGCAAGTTCCCGCACGTGGTCGTCAAACACGGCCTGTCCCTGGTGCCCGAGGGGCGCAAGATCTTCTTCCCACTGACCGTCGAGGAGAATCTGCGGGTCGGCGGTTACACCGCCTCGAAGGCCCACAACGCGCAGATGATGGCGAAGATCTATGAGCTCTTCCCGATCCTGTACGAGCGCCGCGACGGGGCCGCCGGGCTGCTGTCCGGCGGCGAACAGCAGATGCTCGCCTTCGGCCGGGCGCTGATGTCGGATCCCGAAGTGATCCTGATGGACGAACCGTCCATGGGGCTCGCCCCGAGCATGGTGATGCGGGTGATGGAGCAGGTACGCGCCATCGCCGACTCCGGCATCGGGGTGCTGATGGTGGAACAGAACGCCGACGCCGGCCTCGGGATCGCCGACGACGTGGTCGTGGTAAGCCGCGGCGAGAGCGTGTGGTCGGGCACCGCCGAGGTGGCCCAGTCCGACAAGGCCGTGGTGCACGCCTTCCTCGGGGAATCGGCGCTCGCCGAAACCCCGGCCGACATCGGCGCGGCAGACCGCGGCGAAACCGGTCTGGCCGAGGCGCTCAACGCGGCCGAGGACGACGCGTCCGCCGACCGCACCAACTGAGGTACCCGCGGCTGCCCATCGGGTGGTCGCGCCCGTATTCGGGACCCCGCCGCGGGCGGGCAACAGGAAGGAAGAGTCAATGGTGACTGTCCATCGTCGAACCCTCTTCGGCGGAGCTCTCGCGCTGGGCGGCCTGGGGGTGCTCGGGCTGGCCGGCTGTGCCAACGGCAGCAGCTCTGCCCAGGCGGGATCGGCTGCTATCGCCAAAACCATCAAGATCACCGCGGTGGAGGATCTCACCGGCGCCCAGGCCTTCGCCGGTGTGGGCTCGGCCCGGGGCAGCGAGCTGGCCATCGAGGAGATCAACGCCTCCGGCTTTCTCGGGGCCGGGGTTCAGCTCGTCTTCGACAAACGCGATCCCGCCGGGGAGATCGAACGCGCCACCAGCGAGGTGACCAAGGCCATCGCCGACAAGGAGACGATGGTGCTGATCGGCCCGGCCACGGGGCAGCAGGCCGCCGCGGTGGCCCCCCTGGCCGAGCGCGGCAAGGTGCCGATCGTGTTCACCCAGGCCGGGGCCGAAGGGGTGGTCATCGGGGACTACACCTTCCGGGCCACCGCACCCATGTACACCTACTACGAGACGGCGGTGGAGTACCTGGCCGAGAACAACGTCCGGACCGCCTCGATCCTGTACAACGCAACCTTCTCCACGCTGGCCGAACTGGGCACCAAACACATTCCGGAGATGGCCGCCAAGCACGGCATCACGATCGTCAGCAGCGTCCCGGTGCAGTCCTCGACGCAGGACTTCACCACCCCGACCCAGCAGATCACCGCCGCGAGCCCGGACGCCGTGTTCATCCCGATTCTGAACAACCAGGCCGCGACCGCCCTGAAGCAGTTCAAGCAGGCCGGCTACCGGGGGAAGTTCATGGGCAATACCGCCCAGGCCGGCGGGAACATGAAGGAGGCCGGGCAGGACGCCGTCGGCATCTACTACCCGGTCGACTTCTCCGCCGGTCAGACCGACGAGGCAGCGAAGAAGTTCACCGCCGCGTTCCAGGCGAAGTTCGGTGAGCTGCCCAAGGCGTACGGCGCCGAGGGCTATGACGCCATCTGGTGGATCGCTCGGGGGATCAAGGCCTCCGGGGACTCGTCGCGGGAGGGCATCCGCAAGGGCCTCGCCCAGATCGCCGGCCAGGGCTTCGACGGCGCCATGGGCGCCATCACCTTCGCCGGCAACGACATGCGCGTGCCGGGCAAGGTCGTCCAGTGGGACGGGGAGAAGGAAACCGTTGTCAAGATCCAGGGGCAGTGAATCGATGAGCACCGAAACCGGCCCGGCCGATCTCGTCGGCCAGGACGAACTCAACCAACTCGTGCTCCAGCACGAAGCCGAGCAATTGCTGTACGCCTACCAGGACCGCGTCGACCACAAGGATCTGACCGGACTGGCCGAGGTGTTCCACCCCGACGCGGTGCTGGAGCGCCAGGACGGACCACGCACCGGCCGGGACGCGGTGATCGACCTCTACCGCGCCTTCGCCGACTCCGATGTGACGAACGCCCAGCACAACGGCTACAACGTCCGGGTCAGCGAGACCGACACCGCGGGTGTGCTGCGGGTCGACTCCTGCTTCCTGGCGATCACCACCCACGCGTCCGGCGGCGCCCGGTACGTGTGGGGCCGGTATCGCGACGACATGGTCCACCACGAGGGCCGCTGGGTCTACCTGGTCAAACGCATCCTGATCGGCCGGACCCTGCTGATCGCCGAGGACCAGCTCGCCCCGCTGGCGCGGGATTCGTTCGGCGCCATGACCGACTGAGCAGCGACCGACTGAGCAGCGACCGCCCGACCACTCATCCGCACTTTCAAGGAGATCTCCGATGACCAACACCGAATTTAGCGACACCGACCTGACCCGGCTGGCAGCCCGGCTGCAGCGGGTCGAGGACCGCCTCGCGATCCAGGACCTCGTCCAGCTGTACGGCTATGTGATGGACGAGCGCGATCTGTCCGGGCTGCCGCAACTGTTCACCGCCGATGCCGAACTGCACTCCGAGGACGGAGTGTTCAACGCGATCGGGCTGGACACCATCACCGAGACCTACGGTGGTCGCTACGACCAGCTCGGAGCCACCTACCACTGGGCGAACGCGGTGATCACCCGATTCGACGCTGCCGACCCGGATGTGGCGTACGGACTGGTCAATGGCGGCGCCGAGGTGGTCCGCAACGGCGAGACGATGAAGGTCGCGCTGCGCTACAAGGACACCTACCGGCGTACCCCCGAGGGCTGGCGGTTCGCGATCCGCACCATGTCGTACGCCTATTACATCCGCGAGGACGAGTACATCGAAGGGATGAAGGGAGCCGACCGCAACCGCTGTTACGGCGACCGGCGCGAGGCGGACTGGCCGGCGGTGCTGCACAACGGTGAGCTGGACTGGCTGCGCGCCTACTACCGGCAGGCCGGCGATGAGTGATTCCGCGCCCGAGGTCGACGTGATCGTGCTCGGCACCGGATGCGCCGGGCTGATCACCGCGCTGGCGGCCGCCGATGCCGGGGCGAGCGTGGCGGTCTACGAGAAGGGCGCCAAGCTGGGTGGGACCACGGCGCTGAGCAGCGGGGTGGCCTGGCTGCCGGCGAACAAGTACCAGGCCGATCACCGGGTGAGCGACTCGATCGCCGACGGGCGGGCGTACCTGACGGCTCTGTCGAACGGGATGATCCTGCCGGAGTTCACCGAGGCCTTCCTGGAATCGGTGAACCCGATGCTGGAGTGGGCCGAGCAGCGTACGCCCCTGCGGATGCGGTTGGTCCCGGGATACCCCGACTACCATCCGGAGTTTTCGGGCGGGAAACCCGGGGGCGGCCGGTCGACCGAGCCGGAGCTGTTCTGCTTCGATCAACTGGGCGAGTGGAAGGATCGATTCCTCGGGTTCCGGCGCCCGATGGCAGTCGGGGAAACCCCGGTCGGCGGCGGCACCGGCTTTCTGACGCCGGAGGAGGAGGCCGAACGGACCTCCCAGAACCTGGAAGGACTGGGCCGGGCGCTGCTGGGTGCCCTGCTCAAGGGTCTGCTCGACCGGGGTGTCGAGCCGCAGCTGGAACGGGCCGCCATCCGGCTGATCACCGAGCAGGGCCGGGTGGTCGGGGTGCGGTTCGCCGACGGTACGCAGGCCCGGGCCCGGCGCGGCGTCGTCCTGGCCACGGGCGGATTCGAGCGGGACCCGGAACTGGTTACCGCCTTCCTGCGCGGCCCGGTCTCGCACCTGACCGGTGCGGTGACCAACACCGGCGACGGGCTCAAGATGGCGATGCAGGTCGGCGCCAAACTCGGCGTGATGCGGGAGGCCTGGTGGGTTCCGGTCGTCGCCGAGCCCGGCGACGAGGACACCCAGTACGCGTTGCACGGCGTCCAATTGGTCCAGCGGGAACGGACCCTGCCGCGGACCATCATGGTCAACGGCGACGGGCGGCGCTTCACCAACGAGGCGGCCAACTACAACGCCCTCGGCGGGGCCTTCCACGAGTTCCATCCGACCCATTTCCGGTACGAGAACCAGCCCTGCTGGACCGTGTTCGACCAGGGCTTCGTCGACGAGTACGGCGGCTTCGGAGTCCCCGCAGGCGGCGAGATGCCGGCCTGGGTCACCCGGGCGGATTCGCTCGCCGAACTCGCCGGCGCTCTCGGTCTGCCCGCGGAACAACTTGCCGCGACGGTGCAGCGGTGGAACGACCTGTCGGCCCGGGGCCACGACGACGACTTCGGCCGCGGCGACTCGGCCTTCGACGGCTGGTGCGGGGACCGGCGGCACTATCCGGGGCCGCTGGCGACCCTGGGCCCGATCGACCGAGGGCCCTTCTACGCCGCGCCGCTGTACTCCAGCACGCTGGGCACCAAGGGCGGGCCGCGGACGACCGTCGACTGCGAGGTTCTCGATGTCGAAGGCAGTGTCATCGAGGGCCTGTGGGCGGTCGGCAACGCGATGGCCGCGCCCACCGGGATGGTCTACGGCGGCGCCGGCGGAACCCTGGGCCCGGCGATGGTCTTCGGCTACCGGTGCGGGCGCGCTGTCGCCGGGGCTCCGGCCTGACCCAACACCGCGCCGGCTGAATCGCACCGCACCGCCCGGTAGACATGACGCAGCCCCGGACCACGATCCTTCCGACGGGTCCGGGGCTGCGGCGTGGCTCAGCGCTTGGTGGTGGTCTTCCGCGCGGTGCTCTTGCGGGCAGTGGTCCGCTTGGCCCCGGTCGTCTTCTTCCGGGTGGTGGACTTCTTCGCCGCCGGCGGGGTGAACGCGTCCACCCAGGCATCGACCCAGGCATTGGTCAGCTGCTTCTGGGCCCGCTTCTGCGTCGCCCGGGTCTGCGCGGTGGCATGGGCGCGGGCAGTGTTGGCGGCGGTGTTCCAGGCGCTCAGGTAGGCGCTCATCCAGGGATTCTTGGCCATCGGGTGCTCCATTCTCGGCGCGTGAGTACCAGTGAGTAACCGCTACCAGAGTAGCGGGTGCCACCGGAAATCGCCGCTTCGGCAGCCGCCGTACCAATAGTCGGCTCTCGATCGGGTCGCCTTGGCGGTCATCGTGAGCGGAACGTCGTTCTCGATGTTCCAAACCTCGAACAACGCTCCCCAAAGTGCCGCTGACTGGATGCTCGGCGAATCTGCTACATCCAAAACGACGGTGTTCGCCTACCGTCCGATCAGATCCCGCAGGGTGCGTGGCCCCAGCACGGTCACCGCGGGCACGCGAGCGATCAGGCCGCGATCGGCACTGGCCAGCGTCACCTCGTCCCCCGCGTACGCCCGGCAGCGGACGACGATCTCGTCATCACCCGAGCCGGCGGCATGGACGGTGTGGACCCGGCCCTCGGTGCCGACCGGTACGCCGGCACGCGCCCGGCCCTCCAGCACGAGCTCGATCAGGTCCCACCCTGCGTCCCCCGCGGGCGGTGCCGCGACCAGCGCCGCGTGCAGCCGGGCCGCGGCGCCGGGTCGGTCGCGCCACCAGCCGTCGGGCCGGGACCCGATGACATTGGCGGCGTCGACCACCAGCACACGCATCCCGGTACCCGCGGGCTCAGTCGTCGGACTTCTTGGCCTTGCCGGTGGCCACGACGTAGAGCAGCCCCCCGATGCTCGACAGGTTCTTGAAGAATTGGCCCTTGTGCTGGGCGGCCACGCCGGGGTCGTCGTAGGTCCAGAATGCATGCCCGGCCAGGGTGGTCGGGATCAACGAGCAGATCAGCGCGGCGGCGGACAGCCGCGGCAGGATCCCCAGGGCCAGGGTGGCGCCCGCACCGACCATCACCCCACCGTTGACCCGGACCAACAGCTCGGCCTGCTTGTCGTCCAGATCGATGCCAATGCTCTGGGCGGACTTCTGGACCATGCCCGGGCGGCCACCCGGGTCCTTGACAGCGCTCAGGCCGCCGGTGATGAAGACCCCGCTGAGCAGACTGCGGGCGATGAACTTGATCATGGGTTTCTCCCTGGTTGGTTTCCCGGCCGATTCTGCCCCCTCAGCCGCGCAGGATCGAGTTCATCTTCTTTCCCCGGGCGAGTTCGTCGATCAGCTTGTCGAGCCGGCGGATCCGCTGCATCAGGGGGTTCTCGATCTCTTCGCCCCGGTACCCGCAGATGACGCCGGGGATCAGGACCCACCGACCCACCATTTCACTCTGGACACCGCAGCCAATCAATGCGCATAATAAGCACCAATCGAATCCCTTTTCACCGTCGCAAAGGATTGACCATGGCTGACTCCGCCGACCTCCTCGCCTTCATCAACACCTACTCCTGGTCCTACGACGCCCCCGATCTGGAGCTGATGGACACCCTGTTCGCCGACGACGCCGTGTTCAGTCTGCGGATCGCCGGCGGCGACCTGATCTCCTTCGATGGTCGCCCCGCGATCATGGACCTGATGCGCAACTCGCTGGCCGCGCAGACCGATCAGCGCCGCCACATCAACACCAACTTCGTGCATCTCGGCACCGAGAACAACATCCACTCCACCCGGCACTACCTCACCCTGGTGGGGACCGAAAATGGCGAGATCAACCTGCTGTCCGCCGGTGTCTACAGCGCCGAGATCCGCGAGACCGAGGGCACCCTCAAAATCGGCAAACTGCACCTCGATCTGGACAAGGCCTACTGAGTCCGCACCCAGCGCAAGGATCGCGTGATGCAAGGCATTCTCAACCAGGGCCTCATCCCCGCGAAGTGGGCCGCCCTGACCCCCGACAAGATGGCGGTCTACGACGCGCCGAAGGACACCCGGACGAGCTGGCGTCAACTCGACTCGATGGTCCGCCGGCTCGCCAACGGCCTGCGCGCCCTGGGGCTGCAGACCGGCGACCGGGTGGCGATGCTGTCGCGCAACTGCGTGGAGTACCAGGCGCTCTACTTCGCCGCCGGGCGCGCCGGCCTGGTCACCCAGCCGCTGAACTGGCGCCTGTCGACCCAGCCGCTGGCCGACATCCTCAACGACGCCGCCCCCAAGGCGTTCATCGGGGAGATGGAGTTCGCCGCCGTCCAGGCCGAACTGCAGAACCTGGTCGACATCCCGAACTGGCTCCAGTTCGGCGACGGCTCCGACGGCACCCTGAACGATCTGATCGAGCGGTCCAGCGATGCGGAGCCCAGCTGGGCGGACCGGGTCGACGAGGACGACCCGTTCTTCCTGCTCTACACCGGGGGCACCACCGGCAACTCCAAAGGCGCGATGCACACCCACCGCAGCGCGGCGTACGGAATGCTGAACCAGACCGTCGCCGAACGGATCGTGCCCAGCGACGTCTACATGCTGACCGGGCAGATGTACCACATCCCGGTGGTGCTCTCGATGAACTACCTCAAGCACGGCTGCCCGCTGGTGCTGATGAACTTCGCGCCGAAGACGGCACTGGAACTGATCGAGCAGGAGAAGGTCTCGGCCTTCCTCGGCGTCACTACGATGCTCAACTGGATGATGGCGGAAGAGAACTTCTCCTCCTACGACCTGTCCAGCCTGCGCAACATTCAGTACGGCGGCGGACCGATGCCGTCCAACATCGTCCGCAAGGCCCTCGATTCGTTCCCGTGCACCCTGATCCAGGGGTACGGCCAGACCGAGGGCACCACGATGTGCTTCCTGTCCCAGGAGGACCACATCAACGCCATCAACGGGATCCACCCCGAACGCCTGCAGTCCTGCGGCCGCGAGGGGTTCATCACCCGCGTGCGCGTAGTCGATCCGGGAGGCAATCAGGTCCCGATGGACGGCAAGACCCCCGGCGAGATCATCGTCCGTTCCCCGGCCAACATGACCGGCTACCTGAACCTGCCCGAGGTCACCAAGAACACGCTGCGGGACGGGTGGATGTGGACCGGCGACGTCGCGACGATGGACTCCGAGGGGTACGTGTTCATCGTCGACCGGGCCAAGGACATGATCATCTCCGGCGGGGAGAACATCTACTCCATCCAGGTCGAGGACGCGATCGGCTCCCACCCCGATGTCGTCGAGTGCGCCGTGATCGGCGTACCGGACGAGGAATGGGGGGAGACGGTCAAGGGCTTCGTGGTGCTGAAGAAGGGCTCGGCGGCGACCGAGACCGACATCATCGAGCAGGCGAAGACCCGACTCGCCAGCTACCAGAAGCCGCGGTCGATCGAGTTCGTCACCGAGTTGCCGAAGGCGCCCACCGGCAAGATCCTCAAGCGCGAGCTGCGCAAGCCCTATTGGGAGAATCAGGACCGGAATGTCTGAGCCCGCGACCGGCGCCGGCCCCGGCTCGCTGGAGCACGCGCGCACCCAGATCGGGCGCGCGTTCCCCGGCGGCGAGTACACCATCGAGCCCTACCAGGCCTGGCTGTTCGCCGACGCGGTGCTGGCCGACCCGGCCGATCCGCAGCCGCACCCGGTCTTCGCCTGGTGGGCCTCGGTCAGCGCCAAGGGGGTCAGTTGGGACGAGTTCTTCGCCTGGTTCGGTGCCGGCGCCGAGGACGGTCCGATGTTCGGCGAACACGAGACCACCCTGTACGCCCCGCTGCGCACCAACGTGGCGTACGCGGTGACTGGGGAGGTGACCTCGGTGGACCGCAAACAGGGCCGAAAGGCCGGGGCCTTCGACATCGTCGGTTACCGCTTCGAGCTGCACGAGCGGGACTCCGGCGTCCACGTCGCCTCCTGTTGGAACTCGATCGTCTTCCCTCGGAGGAACGCATGACCGTGGCTGTGGGAGACCGGATTCCACCGTTCGAGGTGGCCGAGGTCAGCGCCGAGAAGATGAAGACGATCGCCGCCCTGCTCGGCGACCCGAACCCGATCCACTGGGATCTGGACGCGGTCGCCGCGCTCGGGATGGGGGACCGCCCGATCAATCAGGGCCCGCTCAACATGGGCTACGTGATCAATATGCTCGCCGCCTGGGCCGGGGGGCGGGACCGAGTCCGGCGCTTCCGGGTCCGGTTCCGGGGCAACGTGCTGGGCGGGGATCACCTGATCGCCAGCGGCGTCGTCATCGACGTCCGCACCGAGGACGGAGTCCGCCTGGCCGAGTGCGAGGTCTCCCTCGACGTGGTCGACGGGGCCCAGGTGCTGTCGGGCACCGCGACCGTGCAACTGCCCGAGGAGGCATCATGACCCAGACCCGAACCGATCCCCAGCCGGTGTTCAGCGACGACGAACGCGCCGGCCGGCTCAGCTTCCGGCTCGCCTACGGCGACTGCGACGTGGTCGGCATCGCCTACTTCGGCATCTACCTGCGCTGGATGGAGCGCTGCTACTCCACCTTCCTGTACGCCAACGGCATCCGCTCCGGGGAGATGCAGGCCGATCTCGGCATCGTCACCGTCGGCGTCAGCTCCGGGACGGAGTACCTGGACACCGTCGTCGTCTACGACGAACTGGAGTGCCGGGCGGTCCGCAACCGGATCGGGTCCAGCTCCTACCAGGTCGGTTTCGAGTTCACCCGGAACGGGCAACTGGTCACCACCGGGCAGATGACCTTCGCCTGCCGGAACCCGATGGACTTCGGAAAGGCTGAGATCCCGGCCCGGCTGCGGGAGCTGATCGAGAGCCTGCCCGAACCGACGGGTCGCTGAGGTGGCCGAGCCGAGTCGGGGGGACGACCCGATCCGAATCCCGACCGACGCGGTCACCGCGCTCACGATCCCGGACCCGGCCGGGCTCGCCGACCGGGAGGCGATCCGAAGTCTGGCGATCGTCTACGCCCGGGCGGTCGACGACCACGACCCCGAAACTGTGGCGGGGTTGTTCACCGAGGACGCCACCTTCGACAACATGGGCCGGGTCGCCCGGGGCCGCGACCAGGTGTTGGCGCAGTTGACCGCCTCAATGCGCGGGTTCCGGATGATGCTGCACACTCCGGACACCCATGTCATCGAACTGAACGGGGCCGGTGCGGCCCGCGGCTGGGCCACCGGGCACGCCGAACTGGTCACCCGGCGCACGACGGTCCTGGCGGCCTATCGCTATCTCGACGGGTACGCCCGGGTCGGGAAACGCTGGTGTTTCACCGCTCGGACCGTGCGGTTCATGTACGCCATCCCCACCGAGGACTACCCCTCGGCGATGTCGCGGGTCGACCGGATCCGGTTTCCGCGTTCGGAGCCGGGCTCGGCGGCCTACCCGGAGCAGTTGGGGACCTGGCAGGCCCTCCACCCCGAAACCCGGTGAGGTCGTCCACCGGGCGATCCCCTGTCTGCGATGCGGTGGTCCGATCCTGACTCCAGAAGCCTCGAATCGGCTCCGGGCCGCGCATTTCGGGCAACCAGTGGCAGGATCGGACCACACTCCGCCCGAGCCGACCGCTCCTATGGTCACGAACGCCGATGGCCCCGTCCGGAGACGGGGCCATCGGCGTTTTAGATCTTTCGGGTGTCAGCCGCGCTTGGCGCGCAGGTCCTTGAGCAGCTGGAGTTCGGCGGTCTGGGCGTAATCGATCGCGCCGGCCAGGGTGCGCACCTCGGCCCGCTCGGCATGGGCGACCGCGTACTTCGCCATGTCCACCGCACCCTCGTGGTGCACGATCATCAGATCGAGGAACTGCTTCTCCGCCTCCACGCCCGAAGCGGCGCGCAACTGCGCCATTTGCTCCGGGGTGGCCATGCCCATCGCGGCCATCGCCTGGGCCTCGGTCTGGTGCTCGTGGCCATGGCCCATCCAGGCCATCATCGGCCGAGAACTGTTCTGGCTCAGCCCCCAGGCCGCGAGCCAGCCGTACATCTGACCCGCCTGATGCGCCTGGCCGTTGATGATGTCATAGCTGAGCGACTGCAGCTCGGGATCCTCGGTCCTGTCCCGGATGAGGAACGACAGCTCCACCGCCTGCCGATGGTGGGTCTGCATGTCCCGAGCGAAACCGGCATCGACCCCTTCGGGATCCACCTGGGAGCCGGCACGGCCCGCCAGAAAGCCGCCACCGGCCAGGGCTACCGCCACCAGGACCGCCAGCACGACGACCCCGAGCCGCAGGCCGGGGGTCGCCGAAGATCGTTCCGCAGGATCCGAACTCACGCCAGCTTCCCGGGGGCATCGACGGCGCCGGTGCAGGCCGCGCCCGGCTCCGGAGTCTGCGGGCCGAGGCGGTACTCCTGGATGAAGGTCTGCAGGCGCGGGTCATCAACGCCGTCCAGCTTCAGCTGGTACCCCCAGGCCGAGGCGATCACCGGGGCATCGATCCCCGGGTAGGGGGAGACGACCATGTAGGTGCTCGGTACCGCGGCGCGCAGCCGCTCGACCTGATCGGCGGGCAGATCGGGCCGGTAGGTGACCCAGACCGCACCGTGCTCCAGCGCATGGACGGCGTTCTCATTGGGGACCGGCTGGTCGTAGATCCCGCAGTTCAGCCACGCGGAGCGATGGGCCCCGCCCACCGGCGGGGTCTGCGGATAGTTGACGGTCTGTTCGGTGTGTTGTCCCGCGGGGATGTTGTCGAACTTTTGCACCGCACTCATATCGGCCACCGGCCGGTTGCCGACCGTGCGGACGATCGCCACGGTCGCGCCGGTGATGACCAGGGCCGCGACCACGATGACCGACGACCAGACGATCAGGCGATTGCGCTTCTGCTTGCGGGCGGCCGCGAGCTGTTGTTCGCGCAGCTGTTGACGACGAGATTTTCCGGGGAGAGCCATGACCCCAGCCTAATTGAAACGTCAAACATTTCGAAAAGGCGGAACATTGTGCGCACGCAGCCGCTTACAGTACGGCTATGGCTGAGCTGTCCGCGGTGCTGGCCGCGCTGGAGGAATCCCTGCCGGCGCTGGCCGAGGCCACCGCCCGGCAGATCTTCGCCGAACTCACCACCTATGCCCGCGTCGAGCCCGCGGCCCTGGAATCCGCGGTCGCCCGCAACCTGCAGACCTCGCTGATCGCCCTGCGGGAGGGCCGCGTCCCGGCGCCCGGCTCCCTGTACGGCGCCAGCCAGACCGCCCTGGAGCGGTACGCCACCGGTCTGCCCATCGAGGATGTGGTCCGTGGCTTCCGGATCTCCATCTCGATGATCCATGAGCGCTTCGTCGATCTCGGCATCGCGATGGAACTGCCCGCCGGGGAGGTGGTGGCCGGTTCGAAGATTCTGTGGGGGGTGGGGGATTCCTTCACCACCCGGATCATCACCAGCTACCACGATCTCCAGGTCGATGCCGCCCTGCGCGACGCCCGGCACCGGGCCACCGTGGTCCGTGCGCTGCTCGCGGGTCGGCTGCCCGAGGAGGCGGTCCTGTCCGGGATCAACCTGCACACCCCGTACGCGGTGATCCGCTGCGAACCCGCCGAAACCGCCGCCGAGCCGATCCGGCGTACGCTCGAACGCACCGGCTCCAGCTTCCAGGCCAAGGCGCTGGTGGCGGTCGATGGCACCGCAGTGATCGGGGTGGTGGCGCAGCGCCCGGCCCCGCTCGGAATTCCCGTCGGCATGGGGCCCTTTGTCGGAGTCGACGAACTCGCCCGATCGGACCGGATCGCCGGCGAGGCCCTCGGCCTCGCTCAGCGGCTCGGTCGCACCGGTGTCCAGTCGGTCCACGAACTCGGCTGGCGGCTGGCGGCGGTGTCGCGGCCGGATGCCTGGGTGTACTACGCCGACCGCTTCCTGGTCCCGCTGGCCGCCGAGGAGAACTTCGCCGACGAGATCCTGGCCGCAGTCCGCGCCTGGTTGCACCACGGGCAGAGCGCGCAGCGGGCCGCCGACCGATTGGTGGTCCACGTCAACACCGTGCGCTACCGGCTGCGCCGATTCACCGAACTGACCGGGGCGAACCTGAGCGATCCGGACGACCTGATCGGCATCCAGTGGGTGCTCGAACTCGGCGACCCCCGCACCGCCTGACCCCACGGATCGTAGAACCGACCCCGCGAATTGTAGAAATCTACAACGCCTGGCGAAAAGAAGTGTCCGAACATCTCTCGACCCGGCCCCGTCGGAGGCCTAGCGTGTGAGGCGTTGCACACCGCTGTCCACACCAGTCCGCTGCTGTGCGCCAGTTCTGTATCCAATGAAGAATCCAGGAGGGCCGATGACCAAAGTCATCGATGACATCGCGCCCGTACTGATCGACACCCTCAAAGACGGCATGACGCTTGCCGTCGGAGGCTTCGGTCTGTCCGGCGTCCCGACCGACCTGATCAACGCGGTCCGCGACTCGGGGGTGAAGAACCTCACCATCGTGTCGAACAATCTCGGCACCGACGGCAAGGGCCTGGGCATCCTGCTGGAGACCAAGCAGATCTCCAAGGTCCTGGCCAGCTACGTCGGCGAGAACAAGCTGTTCATGAAGCAGTACATCGACGGCGAGCTCGATGTCGAGTTCGTCCCCCAGGGGACCCTGGCCGAGCGGATGCGCGCCGGCGGCGCGGGCATCCCGGGCTTCTACACCCGCACCGGAGTGGGCACCCTGGTGGCCGAGGGCAAGCCGACCGCGGAGTTCGACGGTGAGACCTACGTGCTGGAGCGCGGGATCGTGGCCGACATCGCCCTGGTCCATGCGCACACCTCCGACACCGACGGCAACCTGCGCTACCGGCGTACCGCCCGCAACTTCAACCCGCCGGCGGCCATGTCCGGGCGGATCACCTTCGCCGAGGCCGAGCACATCGTCGAGGTCGGTGAACTCGACCCCGACGACATCCACACTCCCGGCGTGTTCGTGCATCACCTGAGCCGCGCCACCGCCGCCAAGGAGATCGAGCAGCGCACCGTACGCCCGCGCCCCGGCGCGACCACCGGACAGGAGGCCTGAGATGGCCTGGACCCGCGACGAAATGGCGGCCATCGCCGCCTCCGAACTGCATGACGGCGACTACGTCAACCTCGGCATCGGCATGCCCACCCTGGTCGCCAACAACCTCCCCGAAGGGGTGAAGGTGGTCCTGCAGAGCGAGAACGGCATCCTCGGAATGGGCCCGTTCCCCTACGAGGGCGACGAGGACCCCGACCTGATCAATGCCGGCAAGCAGACGGTCACCCTGCTCCCGGGGGCGGCGATCTTCGACTCCGCAACCAGTTTCGCGATGATCCGCGGCGGCAAGATGGCCGCCGCGATCCTCGGCGCGATGCAGGTGGCCGGCAACGGTGACCTGGCCAACTGGCAGATCCCCGGCAAGCTGGTCAAGGGCATGGGCGGCGCGATGGACCTGGTCGCCGGGACGCGCCGGGTCATCGTGATGACCGACCATGTCGCCAAGGACGGTTCCTACAAGATCGTCGAAGAATGCTCGCTGCCGCTGACCGGCGTCGGCGTCGTCGATCGGATCATCACCGACCTGTGCGTGTTCGATGTGACCGCCGACGGTCTGGTGCTGCGCCAGCTCGCCCCCGGGGTGACCGAGGACGAGATCCGGGAGAAGACCGAGCCGACCTTCACCGTCGACCTGGCCGCCTGAACCGAAGGAGAGAACGCCATGAGCCTGTACGAAAACTTCCACCAGGGCCGTCGCGCCATGGTCACCGGTGCCGCGTCCGGGATCGGCCGGGCCACCGCGGTGGCGCTGGCCGGCACCGGCGCCCATGTGCTGGCCGTCGATGTCAACGCCGAGGGGCTGGAGTCCCTGGCCGCCGAGGTGCCGGGCATCGAGGCGGTGCCCTGTGACCTGTCCGACGTTGCCGCGATCCAGGAGCTGCCGAAGGACGTCGACATCCTGGTCAACAACGCCGGGATGCAGACCGTGAGCCCGATCGAGGAGTTCCCCGTGGAACGCTTCGAGCTGATCATGCGCGTGATGCTGCACGCCCCGTGGTACCTGATCCGCAACGCGATCCCGCACATGTACGACAAGGCCTGGGGCCGCATCGTCAACCTCTCCTCCGCGCACGGTCTGCGCGCCTCGGAGTTCAAGTCGGCCTACGTCACCGCCAAGCACGGCCTCGAGGGCCTGTCGAAGGTCGCCGCGCTGGAGGGAGCTCCGCACGGGGTGACCTCGGTGACGGTGAACCCGGCGTACGTGCGCACCCCGCTGGTGGAGAAGCAGATCGCCGATCAGGCGGCCACGCACAAGATCTCCGAGGACGAGGTCGTCCAGAAGATCATGCTCGACCGGGTCCATGTGAAGCGCCTGGTCGAGCCGGAGGAGGTCGGCGAACTGGTGGTCTTCCTCACCGGTCCGGCCTCGGCGTCGATGAGCGGTACCTCCTACCCGATCGACGGGGCCTGGACCGCGTACTGATCGCCGCATCACCGAGATCCAGTTGCGGGCGCACCTCACCGGGTGCGCCCGCACGCGTTGTTCGGGTCGAGTTCGTCCCGGTCGAGCAGAGACTCTTATAATCCTGCGCAGAAATAGGTAGGGTGAGGGCGTTCACTGGCAACGACGCCCGAGGAGACGATGTTGACGCGCCCCACCCCCGCCATCGGCGATTGGCTCGCCGACCTCGCTGCTCGGCCGGTTCAGTCCACGCTCACCATCGAGCAGGAGACCACCACCACCGCCGACCTTGATCGGGCTGCCTCCCGCGTCGCATCCGCGCTGCTCGCCGCCGGGCTTCGGCCGGGGGACCGGGTGGCCGTCCTCGGGCAGGCCAGCGTCGGCTTCCTGCAACTGTGGTTCGGCATCGCCCGCGCCGGGCTGATCGAGGTGCCGCTCAACCCCGCCGCGGGACCGTACCTGTTGCGCTACTACCTGCAGCAGTCCGGTGCCTGCGCGATCTTCTGTGATGCCGCGTACGCCCCGGCGGTCCGGGAAGCAGCAGCCGAGCTGCCCGAGGTGCGCCGGATCATCGTGATCGACGGGTCCGGGGAGGATTCCCTGGCGGCGTACGCAACCCATCGGCTCGACCCGCTCCCCGAGGTGGACCCCACCGGCACCGCGGTGCTCCTCTACACCTCCGGCACCACCGGGGCGCCGAAGGGAGCCCTGCTGTCGCACCGGGCCAATGTGAACCTGGCCCGCTACAACGTGCGGTTGATGGACTACACCAGCGCGGACACGCTGTACGCGGTCTTCCCGCTGTATCACTCCAATGCCCGCTTCTGCAGTGTGATGTCGGCGATGGAGGCCGGCGCCGACCTGCTGCTGCACCGTCGATTCACCGCATCCGGCTTCTGGGACATCACCCGGGCGCACGACATCACCGCGTTCAACTATCAGGGCGCGATGATGAGCATTCTGTTCAAACAGCCCGAGCGCGCCGATGATCGCGACAATCCGGTCCGGGTCGGGTTCGGGGCCCCCTGTCCGGTGGAGATCTTCGAACCGTTCGAGGAACGCTTCGGCGTCGCCCTGACCGAGATCTACGGCAGTACCGAGACCTCCCTGGTCTGCGACATGCCGCCCGCCCGGCGCCGGATCGGGACCTGCGGCACCGAGACCGAGCTGTACCAGCTGCGGATCGTCGACGCGGAGGACAACGAGGTGCCCGCCGGTACGCCCGGCGAGATCGTCGCCCGGCCCAAGAATCCCGGCTGGATGTTCGACGGCTACCACGCCAATGCCGCGGCGACCGCCGAGGCCTGGCGCAATCTCTGGTTCCACACCGGCGACCGCGGCCAGGTCGACCCCGACGGCTACCTGACCTTCCTGGACCGGATGAAGGACACCATCCGCCGCCGCGGGGAGAACATCTCCTCCTGGGAGATCGAGCGAATCGTCGCCGAACATCCCGCGGTGGGCCAGGTCGGGGCGTACGGGGTGCGCTCGGAACTGTCCGAGGAGGACGTGATGATCGCGGTGGTCGCCGCGCCCGGGGCCGAGGTGCGTCCCGAGGAGATCATCGCGCACTGTACGCAGGGCCTGACCCGCTTCGCGATCCCGCGCTACATCCGGATGATGGACGCGCTGCCCCTGACCCCGAGCCAGCGGATCGAGAAGTACAAACTGCGTGCCGACGGGGTCACCGCCGACACCTGGGACCGGGAGGCCGCCGATGTCTGAGTGGAAGCGATTCGCCGTCGAGCGCCGCAATGACGGCGTGACAATCATCACGATGACCCGACCGGAAAAACTGAACGCGATGGATCAACTCTGGTTCGCCGAACTGACCGCGCTGATGAACGGGCTGGGGAGCGAGCAGGATCCGACCCGCGTGGCGGTGCTGACCGGGCAGGGGCGGGCGTTCTCCGCCGGCGGCGACATCGACATGTTCCACGACCTGGCCGGGGACGTCAGCCGGGTCCGGCCGCACCTGCGTCGGGTCTACGACGCCTTCCACGCCGTCGAGCGCTGCGCGGTGCCGGTGATCGCGGCGGTGAACGGGATCGCCTATGGCGGCGGAACCGAGCTGACCATGGCCTGCGATATGGCTCTGGCTGGGGAAAATGCTCGCTTCTGCTGCAAGGAGGCGGCCGTCGGGCTGATGCCCGGATACGGGATCGTACGCGGGGCGGAGGTGATCGGGCGGCCCTGGACGCGCTACCTCGCGCTCAGCGGGCGCATCATCGATGCCGCGACCGCGGAACGGATCGGCCTGGTCCAGCACACCGTCCCCGATGCGGACCTGCTGCCGGCCGCGCTGACCCTGGCCGAAGAGGTTGCCGCCCACCCCTCCCTGGCGGTCCGCGTGGGCAAGGCGTACCTGAATCGGGGCACCCACGACGGCTTCGATGAGTCGGTGGAGGCCATCGCCCTGCTGTTCGGCACCACGGAACATGCCGAGGCGGTGGCCGCTTTCCGGGCCCGCCGCGCGGGAAACTGATTTCGGGCAGGCAAGGTACACCCCCTACCCTGAGAACGATCTGCAGGGTCAAGTATCCTGCGCACCCAATCCTCTAGGAGGCACCGTGGCACCCGGTCGGCGTCCCGAAAAAACCGCGACCATCGTGGCCCGTCGCATCGTTGAGGATATCCACGTCAACAATCGGCAACCCGGTGACCACCTGCCGCCCGAGAAGGACATGCTCGAGCGCTACCAGGTCGGCCGCGGCACCCTGCGCGAGGCCCTGCGCTTCCTGGAGCTGCAGAACGTCCTGGCCATTCGCCCCGGCCCCGGCGGCGGGCCGGTGGTGCTGCAGCCGGAGGCGGGAGCACTGGGGGTGTCGTTGTTGTTGCTGCTGCAGTTCGACCGCGCGCCGTACGCCATGCTGCTCGAGGCCCGGGCGACGCTGGAACCGGTGCTGGTGGAGATCGCGGCCCAACGCGCCACCCCGGAGAACATCGCGGAGTTGGAGGCGATCGTCTTGCGCAGTCGGGAACTGGTCAACGACCCCACCGGCTTCGGCCAGTCCAACAAGGAGTTCCACGAACAGTTGGCCACCAGCACCCAGAACTCGGTGTATCGCTACTTCCTGTCCGCCCTGCTGGAGGTGCTCGACGAGCGCACCGTGCCCAACGCGTACACCCCCGAGACCATCGAGAAGGTGCTGACCTTCAACGAGGCCATCCTCGAGGCCTTCCGCGCCAAGGACGGCACCCGCGCCGCCGAGCTCACCCGGGCCCACCTCAACGGCTACGTACGCGACCTCGACGAGCGATTCCCGGACTTCCAGAGCCGACCGATCAACTGGGTCGGCCGCTGACCGACCCCCGGCTCAGCCGAGCGTGGGCGGTTCCTCGCCCTCCTCGGGCAGCGCCACCCCGGGCAGTGCACGCTCCATCCAGAGCACGTCGATCCAGCGGCCGAACTTGCGGCCGGCCTGGTTCCACTCACCGCATTCGGTGAATCCGAAGTCCTGGTGCAGTCGGATCGAGGGGGCGTGCGGCAGCGCGATACACGCGTACGCCCGGTGCACCCGGCCCTGCAGGACCCGGAACAACTCCTGGTACAGCGCCCGGCCCAGCCCCCGACCGATTGATTCGGGGGAGGTGTACACCGAGGTCTCCACCGCATAGGCGTACGCCGGTTTGGAGCGCAGCGGACCGGCCGAGGCATACCCGAGCAGCGCTCCCTCGTCCTCCAGCACCACGATCGGATGGGCCGACTCGGCCGGATGCGCGGCGATCCAGGCCCGGGTGTCGCCCTCGCTCTCCGGTTCGAGGTCGAAGGTGACCACCGTGTGCCGGATATAATGATTGCGAATTTCACGCAGTTGGCCGGCATCGGCGGGTCGCACGGTTCTGACGTCCACGTTCAACTTTCCTAACCCAAGAACTTGTGGGCACACTGTACTCGTTGGTACTGGCGGATCGGCCATGGTAACGCCGCCGTCGGCCGGGCAGAGGAGGACGCGATGTACTCGTTGGGGTTGGTGGACGATCACTTTGCAGTTCCGATGGGGATGGCTGCACTGTTCGAGGAGACCGAGGACCTGCGGCTGACCGCCAGCGCGCGGACCGTCGACGAGTTGTTGGCCGAGGACCCCCAGTTGGACCTGGTGCTGCTGGACCTGAGCCTGGCCGACAAATCCATGCCGGAGGAGAACGTCGCCAAGCTCTCCGCACGCGGCATCCCGGCGTTGGCCTTCACCAGTGGCGACAACGCCTACTTGATCCGGTCGGCCGCCCGCGGCGGGGTGATCGGGGTGGTCCGCAAGTCCCAGGAGCCGGAGATTCTGCTGGCCGCGATCCGCGGTGCCCTGCGCGAGGATGCCGATCTGCTGTCGGGGGAATGGGCGGCGGCCGTCGACGGCGACCCGGTCCTCGACTCGGTCGGTCTGTCGGAGCGGCAGCGGGAGGTCCTGGAACTGTTCGCCTGCGGCGAGTCGGCCAAGCGGGTCGCCAATCGCACCGGCCTGTCGGTGACCACCGTGAACGACTACCTGCTGCGCATCCGGGCCAAGTACGCCCAGCACGGTCGGGAAGCCCATACCAAGGTCGACCTGTACAAGCGCGCGGTGGAGGACGGCGTGCTGCCTCCGCCCAGTCGCTCCTGAGCAGCTCGTAGGCAGTTCCCGAGGTGAACAGCACCGTGCGCACAGCCCCGCCCGGCGGAATCCGCTCGGTGGGGATCACCGTCGGCGGGGTGTACGCCTTCTACGCCCTGGCCGCGCTGCCGGAGGCCATGAGCAAGCCGATCGAGCAGAACATCGTGGCGACCCTGGCCTGGTTGCCCGGTGTGCTGATGCTCATCCCGTTCCTGCTCGGCCGGATCCGGATCGGGCGGGTGATGGCCCTGATCGCCTCGGCGTGCCAACTGGCCGCCATCTGCCTGTGGCCGCTGGTGGACAGCGGAACCGGCAACCGGACCGATTTCTGGATCCACGGCTTCATCGGCCTGGCTCCGATCGCGATGCTGCTGGCGGCCGGGGTCGGGGCGGCGACCCTGATGCTGGTGGTGATCACCGTGGCCACCGAAGTCGTCCTGAGACGGATCGGTGCGGTGACCGCGCTCCAGGTCACCGTCGTGCGTACGCTGTTCACCCTCGCCTACTCCGGCTTCGTGATGCTCGTGGTGCACGTGGTGATCTCCACGCTGAACCGGGTCCATCGGGAGGTGACCGCCACCGCCGGACGCCGCGCCGCTCGGGCCGGTGAGATCGCCCGGGCCGAAGAGGTCGCCCGCCTGGATCGGCTGACCCACGACTACATCCTGGCGCTGTTGGCGGGCGCCGCCGAGGGGACCCCGACGCAGAAGCTGATGGTTCAGGCCGAGGCCCTGTCCCGCCAACTCGCCAGCGGCGCCGACCCGATGAGCCAGGAGGACGGGATCATCTCGATGGCCCGCCGGGTGATCGGCCGGGCCGACGCGTACCAGATTCCGGTCCTGCTGACCGGGCAGGTGAGTGAGCTCGATCCGGCGATCGACGGGCCCGGACCGACGGTGCCGAGTCTGGTCTCCCAGGAGTTCGAGGCGGCCGTCGACGAGGCGATGCGGAACAGTGTGCTGCATGCCGGCCCGCTCGCCGAACCCCGGATGGCCCTCTCCCTGCGCGAGGACCGGATCACCGCGGAACTGACCGATCACGGGGTCGGGTTCGACCTCACCCAGCACAATCCACGGCTGGGGGTCCGGATGAGCATCCTGCACCGGATGCGGTCGTTGCCCGGTGGCTGGGCCGAGGTCAATACCGCCCCGGGGGCGGGAACCAGGGTGGTGATCGGATGGCGCCGATGAACCGGCCGCCGCTGAGCCTGCCGGACCTGCTGGATGCCTCGATCGCCCCGTTCCGTCGCGTACCGCTGCTGATCTGGGCCCTGCTCGGCAGTTCGATGGCGCTCACGCTGACCCTGGGCTTCTGGTCCGCCTACCGCAACCCGTTCGTGGTGGCCCTGCTGGCCCTGGTGGCCGGGCTGGTCATGGCGCTCCCGCTGCGCCGGGAATGGACGCACTGGCGCTGGGCCTGCCTGGGCTGGATCCCGTTGACCGCCCTGGTGCTGGCCCAGGTCGAGCTCCCGCTGGGCGAGGCGATCGAACTGTGGCCGTTGCCGACCGCCGCGATCAGCCTCGGCATGATGGTCGTGCTCGGGCACTGGCGTCCGGCCTGGCTGGCCGCCGGCGGGGTGCTCCTGGTGACCATCGGCTGGGTGAAACTGAGCGGGCTGGCGGTGGAACCCGCGGCGGAGATGATCGGCTGGATGTCCCCGATCGTCGCGGCGACTGTGATGTTGTGGGTCCTGCGCCGGGCCCTGCGCCGGCTGGAGATGAACACCGCCGAGGAGGCCGAGCTGCGGCTGGAGACCGAAGAGCTCCAGTCCCGCAACGCGGCCCGGGAGGCGTACAACCGGGAACTGCGGGACGCGGTCGGCGACCTGTTGGATCGGATCGCGACCGGCCGGCCGATGAGCCCCCAGGAGCGACGCACCTGCACCCTGGTCGAGGGCAAGCTGCGGGACCGGATCCGGGGTCGCAGCCTCACCAACGACGCGATCGAGCAGGCGATCTGGGCGGCCCGGGAGCGCGGCGCCCAGGTCACCCTGCTCGATGATCGGCGGTCCTGGATCGGGATCGACGAGCTTCGGGGATCCATTCAGAAGGCCGCGATCGACCTGTTGGCCGGGCTGGGCGAGGGGGATTCGGGAACGATCCGGCTGCTCCCGGCGGGGCGCCGGCGGGTGGCCTCCCTGGTGGTGGGCCGGGCCGACGGGACCGGCGATGCCCGTACCTTCCCCGATCCGGCCGATCGGTAGCCCGGCTCAGGAGCCGATCGGTCGGTAGCCGATCGGCTCAGTAGCCGATGCGCCAGCCGGACAGCAGGCCGCGGGCGTACTGGGCCTGGCCGAGGTGGGCGACCGCGTCGTCGATCACACTGATCAGCCGTACGCCCCGGGTGACCGGCGGATCCCAGGAGGTGTCGATCACCTCGCTGAGCGACGCCTCGGTGAGCCCCGACAGGTACGCCGCGAGGTGATCGGAGACCGCCTGCCAGTAGCCGCGCAGCGCGTCGGCGGAGGAGACCCGCAGGGCCGCGGCCTCCTCGGCGGTGTCACCGAAGCCGACCTCGCTGTCGGGCCGATCCACCCCGGTCCGGGTCGGCCATCCGCCGGCCTCCCAGACCTGGGCCGCGCCGGCCAGGTGGGCCACTTGGGCATCCCACTGTCGGGCGGCGTGCCAGACCAGCCAGGCGATCGAATTGCCCCGGCCCTCGGGCAG
The DNA here is from genome assembly GCF_000423085.1 of Granulicoccus phenolivorans DSM 17626 = NBRC 107789 = JCM 15570. Taxonomy (GTDB): domain Bacteria; phylum Actinomycetota; class Actinomycetes; order Propionibacteriales; family Propionibacteriaceae; genus Granulicoccus; species Granulicoccus phenolivorans. The sequence goes on from NZ_KE383975.1 coordinate 59,407, forward strand.
GGCGTGCAGCAGATCCGGGTCGAGCCCGTCCAGAATGCGATCGACCGCACCCAGCGGACGGGAGGCGGCATCGGTCAGAACGGCAATACTGTCCATGCCGTCATCCTGCCAGCCGTCCCGGCGGCGCCCGCAGCGCCCCCGCTCCGTGCCCACCGCTCAGCGGCGTACCGGCCCCGCTCAGCGCGGGCTGCGGGTGGGGGACGGAACCGCCGCGCGGGCCGCGGTGGTGACCGCGTTCACTGTCTGGGTGAGCGCCGGCGGGTCGGCCTGCGAGGCGGCGGGATCGGCCACCCCGAGCACCGCGATCGCGTACCCGTTGCCGTACCCCATCACCCACGACGTGGTGGCGCTGCGGCCGGCCAGCGCACCCTGCAGCCCGGAGTACGCGGTGCCCGTGCCGCTGCCGGCGCCGGTCCGCAGAATCTCCTGCAGCGCCTTGGCCTCGCTCTCCGTCAGCGGCGGGCCGGCCGGCCCGGGGCGCTTGGTCTCCTGCACCCACGGCACCATGGTGCGGCCCTGCTGGATCGTGGCCGCCATCGCGGCCAATCCGAGCGGGGACACCCGGACCTCGCCCTCCCCGGCCAGCGCCTCCGGCCCGCCGGACGGCGTACGCCCGAAGTCGGTCTCCAGGCCGATGTCGTAGCCCTCGTTCATCCCGAGGCTGCGGGCAGCATCGTTGAGTGCGGCCTGGGGCACCTTGGCGCTCTGCGCGGCGAGCGCGGTGGTGCAGCCGTTGGCGGCCTGCCGGGTCAGCGGCTGCTTGGCGGTCGACTCCCGGACCCCAGTGGGCAGTTTCACCGTGCGGCCATCGACGCTGACCTCCTTGGGGCAGTCCACGGCGGTGTCGGCGGCGACGCCGGCGCGCAGCAGCCCGAGGGTGGCCACGGGGGTGTACAGGGCGCCGGCGCTGTAGTGCGCCTGCAGCGCCTCGGACCCGGGAGCGGCGGCCCGGTTGTTGGCCGCGGCGAGGATCGCGCCGGTGTCCGGGTTCAGGACGACCACCGCCGCCGGACCCCGCAGGTCGGCGATCGCTGTCTCGGCCGCGGTCTGCACCCGCTCATCCAGCGTGATCGAGATCTGCTCACCGTTGCGGGCGGGGAAGTCGACGATCAGGTTTCGCGGGATCTCCCCGGTGCCGACCGGGGTGTCGCGGCCGGTCAGGAACACCTTGCTGGAGCCGGCACCGCGCAGCTTGTCGTCGAAGGACTTCTGTACGCCGGACTGCCCGACGTTGTCCTCGGGCCAGATCCGGCCGCCGGACTGGGCGACCTGGTCCGCGCTGGGCGGGCCGACCGTACCGAGCACCGACCGGGCGAACCCCGGCTTCTCCGGCAGCTGGCGATCCACCGCCCGGCTGACCGCCCCGGGGATCTCGTCGATCCCGGACGGGGCATCCTGCAGGCGTACCGCCAGCGCCTCCACAAAGCTGTCGGCCGGAGCCTGCTGCACCAGGGCGGCGTACCCATCGGCATCGATGTCGACCAGGTCGGCCAACTTGCGTGCCGACTCCTCGGCATCGGCCGAGCCCAGCCGGCTCTTGTCGATCCCGATGGACATTGCCGGCCACTCCTGGACCAGCACGACGCCGTTGTTGCCCGTGATCCCGCCTCGCTTGGCCGGCTCCCGACGCCGCTCCAGCCGGGTTCCCGCGGTCAGGTCGGGATGGATGATCTTCGGGTCCCAGGTGAGTTGCCAGTCGCCCTCGACCAGGGTGAGCTGGGCCTTGGTGTCGTAGGTCCAGGGCGCCGACAGCGGCCAGGAATACTTCAGTTCCACCGAGGTGACCGAGTCGCTGAGTTTCCAGGCCCGCACCTTCGTCACCTGCGGCCGCATGCCCCGCATGCCGGCGAGGCCGGCGTCGTACTCGGCCTTGACGTCGACGCCGTCCTTGACCAGCACGCCCAGGAAGTCACCGGTGTTGAGGGCATGGACGAGTGCATCCGCCGGTGGGTCGATCGGGACGTTGGCCGGCTGGGCCGGGCCCCCGGAGCAGGAACTGAGCGCGACGACCAGGGCGCCGATCGAGCACACGCGGATCGATCGGGTGGCAGCGGGTGGTCGCGGAAACAAGGTGACCTCCGGGCGGTTGGCGATCGAGCGGCTGCTGAAACGTCGATTCCTGGGGGAAACGTGGTGAGGTCAGGGGCCTCTGAGACGCCAAGTCTATGGCGCTGCCCGGGGGCCGTGGGGTTCGACTAGGGTGAGAGTTGTTTCAGAACAACGGCCCGGACAGCGACGGCCGTGGGGACGAGGGGGGCATCGTGAGTCAGGACAGCGTGTTGAGCGAGGACGAGTGCTGGGAACTGCTCAAGGCGCAGGAGTTCGGCCGGCTGGCCTACATTCTCAGCGATCGGATCCAGATGGTGCCGGTCAACTATGCGGTCAACGGTCAGACCCTGGTGTTCCGCACCGCGCGCGGGTCGAAGCTGGCGGGGGTGATGTCGAACGCCGCTGTCGTGTTCGAGGTCGATGCGATCGACGACGGCGCCGAGGTGGGCCGCTCCGTCGTGCTGCACGGGGTCGCCGATGTGCTCCCGGCCGAGGCCGAACCGATGATCGAGCAGCTGGGTCTGCGACCCTGGCTCGACACCGTCAAGCCGACCCTGGTGCTGATCACCCCGGACGAACTCACCGGGCGTCGGTATGACCTGTCCCGGCCGTGGCGCCACATGATCCGTCCCGAGGGCGAGGGCGAACCCCGCGCCGACGCGTAGGCGCCCGCAGGTCAGGGCTCCCGGGCCAGGGTCCGGAAGCCGGCGTTCAGGTGCAGGCTGCGCTTGCCCACCGCATCCCAGCGGCTGCCCTGGAGATACTCCGTCACCCCCCACGGGCGACGCACCTGGGTCAGGGACCGCTCGGTGCGGACGTAGACCGCCGGCAGGTACTCGATGAACATCGACTGATAGCACATGGTGTACGCCCCGACCTTGTCGAAGACGATCCGGTCGCCCACGTGCAGCGTGGGCGCCTCGTGCAGGGTGAGCAGGTGGTCGTCCTCCATGCACGTGAAGCCGCACACGATCTGCTCGGGATGCACGCTCCTGGCTCGGCTGGGCAGCCGGGCTTCGAACGGCCGGCGGCGTCGGAACAACGGGTCGATGTTCGTACGACTGCCATCGGTGACCACAAATGTCGAGGCTTCGGTCTTTTTGACATCAATGACGCCGGCATGGAATTCGACGGGTACGGCGATCAGGGAACCACCCGGTTCCACTACCAGGCGGGTCCGGCTGATATCCACCACCGGTTCCAGGGTCTCCCGAATGACGCGAATGTAGTCGTCGAAGGAGGGCGAGGCATCCAATCCGCCGAAGAATCCACCGCCGATATCGATCCATTCCAGGACGAGGTCGTCAGCGATGATCAATTCCGCCGCCACGGTCGCGGCGGCCTGATATACGGCCAGGCTTTGCGTGCGGGAATTGCGATGGAGATGCAGGCCGGCGACCCGGGCGCCGGCCTCGCGCAGGACCGTCATCGCCGCGGCCAACTCACCGTTGTCGGCATTGAAGCCGAACCGACTCCCGGCCGGCCCGGTCGTGGCCGCTCCCGGACAGCGTGCCTCGAGATCCCAGTTGACCCGCAGGCCGACCTTCATGTCCACCTCGGGATGTTCCCGGGCGAGTTCGGCCACCCAGTGCACCTCGCGCTTGGCGTCGAGATTGACCAGGGAGCCTTCCAGCAGCGCCGCCCGCAGCCGGTCCCGGCTCTTCACCGGCCCGTTGTAGACGATGCGATCGGGGGCGTACCCCAGTGCCAGGGCAAGTTCGTACTCGGTATCGGAAACGACCTCGGCCCACACGCCGTGCCGGCGCAGGTAGGAGACCAGCCACGGCAGGGAGTTGGTCTTGAACGAATAGGACAGTACCGAATTTGGCCAATGGCGGTCCAGGGCATTCTGAAATTTGCTCAGGAAATGCTCAAGAAGTGGTACGTCAATCACGAAGCTCGGGGTGGGGGGATCGAACTTGCCGGGGAGATTGGACGTACTCATCGGCGATCATTCCTTTTCTGCGGGAGGTTTGCAGGAAATGGTGGTCGAGCGTTTCATTGCAGTCTAAAGCAATTTTTCGACTGCAACGTAGCGATCGTGACCCTTTTTCGGATGACCTCGGCCTGGACCGAGTGGAAATGGGGGCCCGCGGGTTGAGTTGCGGTGTCGCGGGGTGGGTTCGGGTTCGCGGTTCCTGCAGGGGCCGCGGATAGTACGCCGGCCCGCGAGCTGGAGGTGGGCCCGCG
>NZ_KE383975.1:63795-186397 GCF_000423085.1 Granulicoccus phenolivorans DSM 17626 = NBRC 107789 = JCM 15570
GGGTTCGGGTTCGCGGTTCCTGCAGGGGTCGCGGGGAGTACGCCGGCCCGCGAGCTGGAGGTGGGGCCGCGGACAGGGCGCTGGGGGCCGGGAGCACGGGCATCCCCCGGGCCGTGCGTGAGGGTTCGGCGGTGGTGACGCGGGCCGCGGCGCCTGTCCGCGGGTTGGGTTTCGGTGTCGCGGGTCTGGTTTGGGTTTGCGGTTCCTGCAGGGGCCGCGGGGAGTACGCCGGCCCGCGAGTAGGAGTTGGGCCCGCGGACAGGGCGCTGGGGGCCGGGAGCACGGGCATCCCCCGGGCCGTGCGTGAGGGTTCGGCGGTGGTAACGCGGGCCCCGGGGCCTGCCCGCGGGTTGGGTTTGGTTTCGCGGGCCCTGCAGGGGCCGCGGGGAGTACGCCGGCCCGCGAGCTGGAGCCCGGCCCGCGCACCGCAGCCCGGCCCGCGTACGGCAGCCCGGCCCGCGCACGGCAGCCGGGCGGGGAGACCGGTGCTCGGGCCGACCGATCCGGCGGTATGCGTCATCCCCGGTCGGGGGGCTACGATCGCCTCCATGCACCCTTCACGCCGGTCGGCAGTCCCTGCGTTCGAAGTGATGACCCTGCTGGACCGCGTGGCGCAACTGCGCGCCGAGGGCCGCGAGGTGTGGTCCCTGTGTGCCGGGGAGCCGTCGCAGGGGGCCCCGCGGCCGGTCCGCGAGGCCGCGACCCGGGCGCTGAACAGTGGCCAGGCCATGGGGTACTCCGCATCCTTCGGCTTGCTGGAACTGCGCGCCGAACTGGCCGCGCACTACCGGCGCTGGTACGACATCGACGTGGATCCGGCCCAGATCGCGGTCACCACCGGGGCCTCCGGGGCATTCCTGGCGATCTTCCTGGCCGCCTTCGACGCCGGCGAGCGGGTCGCGGTGGTACGCCCGGGCTACCCGGCGTACCGCAACATCCTGGGCTCCCTCGGGTGCGAGGTCGTCGAACTCGACTGCGGTCCGGATCAGCGGTACCAACCCACCGTGGCCCAGCTGGCGGCCGTGCACGCCGAGCAACCCCTGTCCGGCCTGGTCCTGGCCTCCCCGGCCAACCCGACCGGCACGATGATCGACGCGGAGTCGCTGGAACTGCTCGCGGCCTGGTGCCGGGACAACAAGGTGCGGCTGATTTCCGACGAGATCTACCACGGCATCACCTTCACCGGATCGGTCGGCGAATGCGCCTGGACCTATGACCGGGGATCGGCGGTCATCTCGTCGTTCTCCAAGTACTGGGGGATGACCGGCTGGCGGCTGGGCTGGACGCTGGTTCCGGAGGATCTGGTCAACAATGTCGACGCGGTGCTGGGCAACTACGCCCTGTGCGCCCCGGTCCTCGCCCAGCATGCGGCGTTGGCGGCGTTCACCGATCAGTCCTATGACGAGTGCGAGGACGCGGTCCGCGAGTTCGCCCGCGCCCGCGACACCGCCCTCGGCCTGATCGACGAACTCGGCTGGCAGGACGTCGCTCCCGCCGACGGCGCGTTCTACCTGTACGCCAGCATCAAGCCGGTGCTCGGCAGATTCGCCGACTCCCGGGAATGGTGTTTCGCGCTGCTGGAGGACACCGGCGTGGCGATCACCCCCGGCCTGGACTTCGACGCGGTGGAGGGCGGCCACACCGTCCGGGTCTCCCTGGCCGCCGGCGCCGCCACGGTCGAGCAGGCCCTGCGCCGGGTGATCGCCTGGCAACAGGCGGCGTGAGCGCGGGACCGGCCGGCCCGCCCGCCTGCTGAGCGGCCCGGCTCGTCCGCCTGCTGAGCGGCCCGGCTCGCCCGCCGGCTGACCGGACCGACTCAGCCGAGCGCCAGCTGCCGGGCCCGATCGAGATACCCGGTCAGGTCCGCGCCCGGCCTCGGTACGCGTTCCAGCAACCCCGACCCGTAGACCTCCCCGGCGTCGAGGTCGCGCAGCCAGACATAACCGAGATGGCAGTCGCAGGTCGGCTTCGGGCACGGGCGATCCACCAGCAGGTCGGGGAGCGGGTCGGCGTACAGGTTCCCGACGACCCGGGGCACGAAGTGACACCGCCGCGCGGTCCCGTCCCCGTCGATCGCCAGCGCCCGCAGGCCCGCGTCACAGGCCAGCCCGGCCGAGCGGATCCGCCGGGTGCCCACCTCGAACAGCGGATCGACCGCCTGCAGCCGGGCCACCTCCGCCGCCGAGTAGTAACCGGCGACCGGGGCGCCGCCGCCGGTGGCGAACGCGTTCACCCACATCGGCACCGCGGCGGGCAGTTCGGTCCGCAGCGCCTCGATCTCGGCGAAGTGCGCCCGCAACCCGACCACCCCGACGGAGTAGGAGACGCCCAGGGCGTCCAGTCGGGCGCAGGCGGCCAGGAAGCGCTCCCGCTTCACCTCGCCGGGGTGATAGGTCGCCCAGATCCCGACCCGATCCGTCCGGGCCTCGGCCAGCCAGTCCGGGGAACCGGCCAGGTTCGTCTGGATCGCGACCCGGCGTACCTGCGGCAGCCGACTCAGCCGGATGACCGCCGCGCGGTAGCGGGCCCGGTGCAGCGCCTCCCCCCACGGGGTGAAGAACACCGAGATCGGATCCGGGTACGCCTGCACCCAGGCCACGAAGCGCTCCAGCGCCGCGGTGTCGGCAGCCGCCTCGGCCGGGGACTCGGCATGTTTGGCGAACGGGCAGTAGCCGCAGCTGTAGTTGCACGAACTCAGCGGCCCGCGATACAGCAGCGTCAGCTCCGGTACGCCGGCCCCCGCCGTCAGCATCCTCAGCGCTGTTCGGCCAGCGCACTGCGCCGGCGTACCTGGGGCGAGTACAGCAACGGACCGATCGCATCGGAGAGTTCGAGGCCCTCGGCGGTCAGCCGGATCCGTCCGTCGCCCGTCCGCTCGGCCAGTTCGGCCGCCACCAACCGGGCCAGAACGGGAAGCTCGGTCACCGGGTCGAGGCCGGTGGCGGCCCGGCAGGCGTCCGGATCCAGCCCGTCGACGTGCAGCAGCGTCTGCAGCACGTAGCGACGCATCCGCTCGTCGGCGGACAGCTCGATGCCGTAGGTCGCCACGGTGAAGTCATCAGTCGCGATCCAGTCCCGCAGGATGCGCTTCACCGGGGTCCGCTCGACGGCGAATTCGCTGGAGTAGTGCAGGCTGCTGGTGTACGAACGGGCCCCGCAGCCCAGGCCGACCTTTCCGTGTGGGTCGGCGGCGTACTCGTCGTCGGTGGTGCCCACTGCGGGCAGGTAGAACCGCCGCAGCGAGGATTGCCGGTAGCCCGCGTCGGTGAGCACCTCCACCGCGATCCGGTACTGCGCGATCCGGTGGTCCGCCCAGCCGTCGATCGTGCGGCCCAGGCCGGTCAGCGGGCGGACGTACAGCGGGTAGCAGAAGATCTCCTCCGGCCGCCAGGCGAGGATGTCGGTCAGGCTGCGCCGCCAGGACTCCTCGGTCTGCCCGGCCAGCCCGTACATCAGGTCCACGTTCAGCAGCGGCGGACCGTCGGCGCGGATGGCGTCCAGGGCCCCGACCGCGGTCCGGTGCGCCTGCGGGCGGCCGATCCGATGAACCTCGCGCTCGGTGGTCGACTGGATCCCGATCGACACCCGCTCCACCCCGATCTCGCGCAGGTAGCGCAGCCGGTCGGGGGTCGCGGTGGCCGGGGAGGTCTCGATCACCGTCGGGGTCGCGTCCGGGCGGGTGCCGAAGGCGCGTTCCAGGGCGGCGAAGGCCTGCTCGAGTTCGGCCACGGTGAGGAAGGTCGGGGTCCCGCCGCCGAGGGCCAATCGGTCGATCTGGGCGTCCCCGAGGAACTCCGCGGTCGCGGCCGCCTGGCGAGCCAGCGCCCGCAGGTACGCGGCGGTGAGCCCGTCCCCCGGATTGGCCAGGGTGAACAGGTTGCAGAAGCCGCAGCGCATCTCGCAGAACGGCAGGTGCAGGTAGCCCGAGAGGTGTTGCCGATCCTGCCCGGCCCACAGCTCGGCGAGGTCGACCGGCTGCTCGAAGGTCCGATACGCCGACTTGTGCGGATAGCCGTAGGTATAGGCGTCGTAGGGGTCGGCCCGCAGCCGGGTGCGCAGATCGGTGTCGGGTGCGAGAGCGGTCATGGCAGGATTCCTTCCCAGTACGGCACGGTCCACACGTGCGGGTGCGCCACTCCATGACCGTGGTATCCGTCCTCGCCGAAGCAGTCCCCATGATCGGAGCAGATCACCAGCAGGGTCGGCCGCCGCAGTGCCGCGAGCACCCGACCCAATTCCTGATCACTGTACGCCAGCGCCGCGGCCTGACTGGCGACGGTGTCGCGGCGCGCATCGGGCAGGTGGAGGTGGGTCGGGGTGTGGGTGGTGGCGACGTTGATCAGCGCGAACACCGGCCGGTCGGTTGCGAGGTCGGCGTACCAGGCGCAGACGGTGTCGGCCAGCGCGGCGGTACTGATCGAGCTCTGCGGCCCGGTGGCCGGGGACCAGTACCACTCGCCGAACAGGTCCGGGATGATCCGGCCGAAGGCGCCCCGACCGGAGAAGAAGCCGACCCCGCCGAAGCAGGCGGTCCGGTAGCCGCGGGCGGCCAGCGCCCCGGGCAGGGATGGCTCCTCGAAGACGAACGTGCCCGGGCGTACGCCGACCGCCCCGGCGAAGCTGCCGGCGAACATCCGCGGCGGGCGGAAGGCCCCGGGCGGGTCGGGCAGGAAGCCGGTGAGGAAGGCCTGGTGGGCCGGCAGGGTGAAGCTGCCCGGCGAGTGCCGCCGCTGCCACCCGTCGGGCCCGAGCAGGGCGGCCAGGTTCGGGGTCTGCCCGGCGGCGTGGGCGGCCACGGCGACGTCGTGGCGCAGCGAGTCCAGGGTGATCCAGACGATGTCGCCCCCGGCGGCGATGTGGGTGGCCGCGTCAAGCATCGAACCGGTTCCCGCGGGCCGCGACGAAGGTGCGCAGCTCGCACTGATAGGTGTCCAGGCCGCGCCAGCGTACGCCGGTATGGAAGTCGCCGAAGGCGTTCACCTCCACCACCCGGGCGCGGCCCTGCCGGGGGACCAGCACGTCGACCCCGGCGTACCAGGTGTCGGGGAAGCAGGCGACCGCGTCCTCGGCGGTCCCCAGCACGTCCACGTAGCGGCCGCCGAGTTCGGCGCGCGCGGTCGCGACGTTCCCGCGGCGGGCCCCCAGGTGCAGGTTGGTGAACGGGCCGTGGGCGCAGCGCAGCAGCACGTGCCGGGCCCGGCCACCGATCACCACGACCCGGAAGTCCGCGGTCGCGCCGTCCAGGGACATTTTCGGGATCCACCGCTCCAGGCGCAGCGGCTGCCGGCTCAACGCATCCAGCAGGCGGATCGCCCGACCGTCGCGATAGGTCTGCAACCGGCGGCTGTTGTAGCACCCGGCGTCGGTCACCTCGACCGTGCTCCGGGCGATGATCCGGTCCCCGTGCCAGCGCAGGGCTACCAGCCCCGAAGCGCTGGAGCCGTAGCGGGGTTTCACGATTGCCTGGCTCCAGCCGGCTGCGCGGGCGCGGGCCAGCAACTCGGTGCCGTCGACGGTGTCCCCGGCGGCGTCGGTGGTGGAGAACGACTCCGGGACCGGGACCCCGGCATTGTGCAGGGTCTGCGCGGTGAACTCCTTGTCGAACATCATCCGCAGCTCGCTCGGGTTCTGCAGCCGGCTGCGCAGGTGTCGGCTCTGCTCGTCGATCCGGGTCAGCACCCGGGCCAGGCCGGCGTACCAGGCATCGAACGGGAGCAGCGCCCCGGTGGGCGGTGGGGATCCGCCGCCGAGTTCGACCAGCCAGGCGTCGTTGGCGGGATCGTCGGAGGGGGAGTCGATCCGCAGCAGCGGGCCGTCGGCCACCCGGGCGTGCAGGCCTGCGTCGAAGGCGTCGCGCCAGGAGCAGAATGTCGGCACCGGCCAGCCCAACTCGGCGCAACTGGCCGCGAATGCGGCGGCGCGTTCCCCACCGCCCCCGACGACGACCGTCTCCGGGGCCGGGCGTCCGCTTCCGGGCCGGCGGCCCTTCCCGGACTGGCCGGGGCCGGGCACCGGGGACCTACTCGCCGATAGCAACGAACCTGATGACCTCGCCGTTGTACTCCTCGGCCTCCTGCTGGTCGGAGACATCGACCTCGGGACCGAGGGCCCGCAGCTTGTTCATCATGTCGTCGCTGAAGAAATGGTGGGCCAGGTTCAGCCGGCTGAGCCGGGCGATCGCGGGGGAGTCCAGCAGGGCCTGCCCGCCGGCGTCGCTCATCGTGCCCAGAGAGAGGTCGAGTACGCTCAGCCGGGACAGGATCGCCGCGTTCGCCACCAGCGGGGCCAGTTCATCGGCCCGGTAGTAGTCCATCAGGCCGAGATGGGTGAGCGAGGGCAGCACCCGCCCCGACAGCAGGGGTTCCAGATCGGCCGGCTCGATGTTGCAGCCGTACTCATCGGTCCCCAGGTAGAGCTCCAGGACCTCCAGTTTAGGCAGGGTTGCCTGCAGCACGTCGTGCAGGATTCGCTCATCCATTCCGCCGGTCTGCACGCTCAGCGAGCGCAGGCCGGCGTGCTGGAGTCCGTCGATCCGCAGCCCGTTGCCGCCGCGCAGCACGGCGTGGGTCAGGGTGGGGTAGGCGCGGAACAGCGCGGTGGCGTCGGAGTTGTGGATCCAGGAGACCTCGCAGTCCTCGTAGGACATGTCGCCGAGCACGAGAGCGCGCAGGTTCGGCAGCAGCGGGGCGGCCGCGGCGACGGCCTGGATCACGGGGGCGGAGGTGGTGTCGTACGGCTGACCCCACAGGCCGATGGACAGACCCGGGACCTGCTCCACCTCGGGCAGCTTGAGCAACGCGCGGAATTCGGTGATCCAGTCGTCGGTGTCGGCGTCGTAGTCGACGCTGATCCGCGGGATCGAGGTGACCGGATTCGGCAGCGGGTCCCCGGGCGACCAGTTGACGATGGTGAGCCCATCGATCGCTGCGACGTTGTCGAAGGTCATGCGGGCCACCCTAGCGAGCCTGCGGGCCGCGGCGGCCGGTGGGGCGGCCGGCCGATCGGGCCGGGCCGGGTCAGGGCAGCAGGGGCAGCGCCGCGGTAACCGCGGCGGCGGAGAACAGGCTCAGGATCGTGGTCATCGTGACCGTGTCGGCGGTGGTCCGCACGTCCCCCTTGTACTCCATGGCCAGCAGGAAGGCGTTCACCGCGGTCGGCATCGCGCCGGCCAGCACCAGGGCCTGCAGCGGTACGCCGCGCAGCCCGAACAGCAGCCCGATCCCCAGCGACAGGAACGGCATCCCGAGCACCCGGATCAGCGTCGCGGTCCACACCGCCCGGGTCAGCTTGACCCGCTTGGTGGCGCCGAGCTGAATGCCCAGGGAGAGCAGCACGATCGGCAGCGCCGCATTCGAGAGCATCTCCACCCCGCGCATGATCCCGGTCGGCAGCTGCCACCCGAGCAGCCGCATCAGCAGAGCCACCACGATGGCCCACAGGGTCGGCAGCTTGAGCAGACCGATCAGCGATCCCTTCAGTCCGCCGCTGGCCCCGAACAGCAGCGGGCCGACGATGAAGCCGAGCACGACCGAGGCGATGAACATCAGCACGCTCTGCTCGAAGCCCGCCTGACCCAGGGCGAACAACGCGATCGGCAGGCCCATGTTGCCGCTGTTGGCGATGGCGACGCTGGCCATCACCGCGCGTCGGGTCGGGGCGGCGACCTTCGGGGTGAGCAGGCCGGCGATCGCCGCACCGAGCAGGCACACCAGCACGTACGCCCCGACCACCGCGACCCCGGTCTGGCCGGACACCTGGGTGGTGAGCAGGACATTCAGGCACAGCGCCGGGGTGAGGGCGTACAGGGCGATCTTGCTGATGGTGGCTGCGTCCAGGGTGAAGAACCGGCCCAGCGCGAAGCCGGTTCCGGCGACGACGATCACCGGCAGGATCACGTTGACCAGGGCGACCAGAAGTCCCATCTGTCTCCTTTGTGCTCGACCCGGGAACTCGCGTCGCGCCAACGCCGCGGCGCGGGCGGGTCCGTGCCCGGAGCGATGGCACGCCCGGAGCGCCGGTCGTCGAACCACGCTACCGGATCCGCTGCGTGATTGATCGGTACGCGCTGCACCGAGTCACCCCATCGATCCCATCGATTGACAGGGGCGATCGTGGAAGCCTTGAACTTGTCAAATCACACTGGTTGGGTTGGCTGTGTAGCCGCTCGGCGATTCCGCCGGCGATCCAGGCTGCCACGAGGAGGAAGTCAGACATGTCCGAGTCCACTGAGGTACCTGCCGGCGCCGATCCCTCCGGTTCCCTGACCGGGACCGGGTCCCCCGCCGCATCCGATCGTCACTCGCTCACTGCGGGGTCCGACGGTCCGATCATGCTGCACGACGTGCACTTCGTCGAGCAGATGGCCCACTTCGACCGCGAGCGGGTGCCCGAGCGCGTGGTCCACGCCAAGGGCTCGGGCGCCTTCGGTGTGTTCGAGACCACCGAGGACGTCAGCGCGTACACGAAGGCGGCGCTGTTCCAGCAGGGTGCCAGCACCGAGATGCTGGCCCGCTTCTCCACCGTCGCCGGGGAGATGGGGTCCCCCGATACCTGGCGGGACCCGCGCGGTTTCGCGCTCAAGTTCTACACCACCGAGGGCAACTACGACCTGGTGGGCAACAACACCCCGATCTTCTTCATCCGCGACGGCATCAAGTTCCCGCACTTCATCCGCTCCCAGAAGCGCCGCGGCGCCTCCGGGCTGCGGGACAACCAGATGCAGTGGGACTTCTGGACCCAGAACCCCGAATCGGCACACCAGGTCACCTACCTGATGGGCGATCGGGGCATCCCGAAGACCTTCCGCGAGATGAACGGCTACGGCTCGCACACCTACATGTGGATCAACGCCGCCGGGGAGAAGTTCTGGGTCAAGTACCACTTCATCAGCAACCAGGGCGTGCACGGCCTCAACGACGCCGAGGCCGCCAAGCTGGCCGGTGAGGACGCCGACTTCCACCGCCGCGACCTGTTCACCGCGATCGAGCAGGGCGAGTTCCCGAGCTGGGACCTGTCGGTCCAGGTCATCCCGTACGAGGAGGGCTTCAGCTACCGGGTGAACATCTTCGACGTCACCAGGACGGTGTCCCACAAGGACTACCCGCTGATCAAGGTCGGCACCATGACGCTGAACAAGAATCCGGACAACTTCTTCGCCCAGATCGAGCAGGCCGCCTTCGAGCCGTCCGCGCTGGTGCCCGGGATCGGGCTGTCCCCGGACAAGATGCTGCTGGGCCGGGTCTTCTCCTACGCCGACACCCACCGGCACCGGATCGGGGCGAACTACCTGCAGCTGCCGGTGAACCGGCCGCGCACCGAGGGCTACAGCTACAGCTTCGACGGCCCGATGGCCTACGACCACAACGGCGATCAGGCCCCGTACGCGGCGAACACCGTCGGTACGCCCTACTCCGACCAGACCGGGGTGGCCGAGGATTCCTACCAGGTCTCCGGCGACCAGGTCCGGCAGGCGCAGGCCGTCCGGTCCGCACAGGACGACGACTTCAGCCAGGCCGGGACGATGGTCCGCGAGGTCTTCGACGATGCCCAGCGCGAACAGTTCGTGCAGACCGTGGTGGGGCACCTCAAGGGCGGCGTGCACGGTGAGGTGCTGGAGCGCGCCTTCCAATACTGGAAGAACGTCGACGCCGAGATCGGCGGCCGGATCGAGCAGGCGTACCGGGCCGGTTGAGAAGCAGGCCGGTTGAGCGTCGGGCCGGCTGAGAGTCAGGCCGGCTCGCGACAGCGAGGCTTCACCCCGGGCAGCGATATCAGCAGCGGTCGCTGCCCGGGGTGGGGCGTCGCCCGACCCGGCCGGGGGTCAGGGCCGATGGCGGCGCAGCACCCCGGCAATGTCCGGCTCGACGAATCCCGGCCCCTTGAGGACCTTTCCGTCCGCGCGATAGATCGGTCGCCCGTCGGCGCCCAGCTTGGACAGGTTGGAGGCCTGGATCTCGCCCAGCACCTCCGGCAGCGGGATCCCGCATTCCAGCGCCATCCCGTACGCCACATAGACCAGGTCACCCAGCGCATCGGCGGTGGCGACGGTGTCCCGGGTCCGTGCATCGCCCAGGCGCTCGTAGGCCGCCAGGATCTCCGCCTCGGCGGCGTCCCCGTACACCGCGCCGACGAGCTCGGCGAACTCCTCGGCGACCAGCCCCATCCGCAGCCCGAGCCGCTCCCGGTCGACCTCGGGGGTGTCCTGGATCGGCATCGCGTACGTGTGATGGAACTGGCGCACCAGCGCGTCCGGGTCCCGGGGGTCGGGCATCGCCGGCCGGGCGTACGCCCCGCGCACCGGCCCCTGCCAGGCGGCCACCGGCGTCCGCGGTTCCCCGACCAGCCAGGTGGCCACCCAGCCGTCGCGCAACTCGCCGCGCTGGACGCACCCGGCCCGCACCGGCCCGTCCAGCCGGAAGCCGACCTTCCAGGCGATCCGCCAGGAGGCCCAGTTGGGTTCTCCGTCCAGGACCAGGCATTTCCAGCGGACCGCGGCCGCCCCCAGCTGATCGCGGGCGAAGTCCAGGGCCAGCTCCACCGCGGTCGTCATCGCACCCGTGCCGCGGGCCTCGGCCGCCATCCAGTACCCGATCTCCCACAGCCGGTTGCCCCGGTCGGTCAGGCTGATCATCCCCTGCAGTACCGGTTCGGCATCGGCCCGGTCGGCCGGACGGATCCGGACCGCCCAGACCGGTGACCCGGTCGCCCATCCCGGTTCGACCATGGCGGTGAGGAACCCGACCGCGTCCTGCCGGGCATAGGGGACCGGGATCGTCGTCCAGCGCTGGATGTCGGGATCCTGACACAGTTCGGTGATCCGGTCGACATCGGCCGCCGTCGGCGCGGACAGCACGATCCGCCCCCGGGCCAGGGTCTGCGGTTGCATCGGTACTCCGATCTGGTTGCTGCGATCAGTGCAGTTGGGCCGGCTCGTCGGCCGGCAGCGCCCGCTTCGGGGCGACACCGTTGGGCCCGCCGTCCGCGGGTTCGTTCGGCGCGGCCGCGCCGGGGGCGGGCTCGTCGTGCTCCCACTCCTCGGTGCCCGGCAACTGCCGGCGGCCCTCGATCAGGCTGTAGAGCACCGGGACCACCAGCAGGGTCATGAACGTCGAGGTGAGCAGGCCGCCGATCGTCACGATCGCCAGCGGGCCGGAGATGAAGCTGGACTGCCCGCTCAGCCCCAGCGCCGAGGGCAGCAGCGCAAAGATCGTGGCCAGCGCGGTCATCAGGATCGGTCGGACCCGGTGATGCCCGCCCCGGGTGAGCGCGTCATGCGTACTCATCCCCTCGCGGCGGTACTGGTTGACCAGGTCGATCAGCACGATCGCGTTGGTCACCACGATGCCGGTCAGCATCAGCAGACCGATCAGCGCGGCCAGCCCCAACGGGGTGTCGGTGATCAGCAGCGCCGCGATCGAACCGGTGGTGGCCAGCGGGATCGAGACCAGCAGGATCAGCGGCTGGGTGAGCGACTTGAAGATCCACACCAGCACCACGTAGATCAGCAGGACCGCGGCCAGGATCGCCAACCCCAACTGGCCGAAGGAGTCGGTCAGCTCGGCCGAGGCGCCACCCATTGAGGTGGTCGCCCCGTCGGGCAGTTGGGTCGCGTGGACGGCATCGGTCACCGCGGTGGAGACCGCGCCGAGGTTGTCCGAACTCTCCGGGGTGACCGCGATGGTGACCGTGCGGACCGCGTTCTCGGTCGCCACGGTCGGCGCGACCCGGACCTCGGACACCGTCGCGATCCGGTCGATCTTGAAACCGCCGAGATCGAGGTTCCGGACGTCCTCGACGGTCTGCGCCTTGGTGCTGGAGGACAGGTAGACCTCGAGTTCGCGGCCCTGGAGGGTGATCCGGGTGATCGATCGGTCGGCGGTCTTCGCCGCGATCAGCCCGACCGCGCGTTCCTCGGTGAGCCCCATCGCGGCGGCCTTCTCCCGGTCCACGGTGACCTGGACACTCGGCTGGGCAGCGGTGAAGTCGGATTCCACCTTGCGTACGCCGGGCAGGTCGCGTACCGCCGCCAGGATCCGGTCATTGGCCTCGCCCAGCGTCCGGTCGTCCGGGGCGGTCAGCTTGACGTCGACGGTGCCCGACCCGGTCAGCGAGGCCTGATCGCTGACCGCGAGCTCCCCGGCGTCCCCGTCGGCGTTGCGCTGCTGGACCAGCTGCTGCACCGCCGCGCGGATCTCGGCATGGCGATTGCCGATCTCGGTGGTCAGCGAGTAGCTGATCTCCTCCGCCCCGGCCCCCTGGCCGAACCGGCCGCCGCCGACGGTGGTCTGGACGGTCTGGACGCCGGAGACCTTCATCAGGTCGGCCTCGGTGCGCTCGGCCTGTCGGGTGGATTCGGCCAGCGAGGTGCCCGGGGCGAGCTTCTGGGTCACCGAGATGGTGTTCTGTCCGGAATCGCCGAGCAGGCTGGTCTTCAGCAGCGGGATGAAGGCGATGCTGCCGGCGAAAATGAGCAGGGCCAGCAGCAGGGTGACCCAGCGGTGCCGCAACGCCCAGGCCAGCGGGCCGGCGTACGCCCGGGTCAGCGGCGAGCGCTCCTCATGGGCATGGGCCAGCTCGACCGGGGACAGGTCCTCCTCGCCGGCGCGGCGGCGGTACACATGCGGTTTGGCGAACCAGTACGCCAGCACCGGCACGATCGTCAGCGACACGATCCACGACGCGGCCAGGGCCATCACCACCGTCAGCGCGAACGGCCGGAACAGCTCGCCCGCGGTCCCGCTGACCAGCAGCAGCGGCGCGAACACCAACATCGCGACCAGGGTGGAGGAGGTCACCGCCCCGGCGACCTCACCGGTGGCGTCCATGATCGCGCGCCCCTTGGTCCTGCCGTACCCCAGATGCCGGGTGATGTTCTCGATCACCACGATCGAGTCGTCGACCATCCGACCGATGGTGATCGTCAGGCCCGCCAGCGAGAGCATGTTCAAGGTGGTGTTGGTCGCCAGCATCCCGACGAAGGCCATCAGCATCGACAGCGGGATCGAGATCGCCGAGATGATCGTCGGGCGGACCGCGAGCAGAAAGACCAGGATGACCAGCACCGCGAAGGCCAGGCCGAGCGCCCCCTCGGTCGCCAGCCCGGCGATGGACTCCTGGATGAACGGGGCCTGGTCGAATACCGGGGTGAACTCGGAGTTGCCACCGAGATCGGCGGTGAGGCCCTGCAGCCGCTGGGTGACCTGCTTGGAGATGTCGACCAGATTGCCGTCGGTGGTCGGGGTGACCATCATGACCACCGAGTCCCGGCCGTTGGTCCGGGAGACGCTGGTGGCCGCGGCGATGCTCTGCTGGACCTTGGCGATGTCCCCGAGCCGGACCGGGGCGCCACCGGCGGCCGGGATGATCCGGACATCGGCGATCTGGTCGATGTTGTCGAAGGGTTGGCCGACGGTCACGTCCAGGGTGTTGCCGCCCTCGGTGACCTGTCCGCCGGGCAGCACCTTGCCCGACGACCCGAGGGCGGAGGTGATGTCGTTCTCGGTGATCCGGCGCTCGGTCATCTTGGGCTGGTCGAGTTCCAGCCGGATGATCGCCTGCGGCGCACCCAGGACCTGGACCGAGGCGACCCCGGCGACCTTCTCCAACTCCGGGACCACGGTGGTGGTGAGCCGGGAGTTCAGCTCCTCGGGGCTGTGGTCGGAGGCCACCGCAATGATCATCGCCGGGATGCTGCCACTGCCGCCGCTGCGGACGGTGATGGTGGTTCCCTGGGGGAAGGAATCCTTCAGCGAGTTGATCGAGTTGTCGATCTGCGAGGTGGCCCGGGCCAGGTCGGAGCCGAAGGCCAGGTTCACCGTGACCGTCGACAGCGAGGAGCGGCTGGTCGCCGAGGTGGACTCCACGTTCTCGATGGTCCGTACGCTGCGCTCGATCGGGTCGGCGATCTGGTTGGCGATCTGCTCGGCGGTGGCGCCGGGGGAGACGACGGTGACGCTGACCGCCGGCAGGGTGACCGAGGGGATCAGCTGCTGCTTCAGGGTGACCATGGCGAACACCCCGAGGACCGAGACGACCAGGCAGACCAGGGCAATGAACGAGCGGTTGCGCAAACTCAGTCGCGGCAGGGCATGCACCGGCATTCCTCACACTCAGGGACGTGACGCCCGAAGTCTGCCACGCTTATAAAAGGCATACGTCCGGGACAACCCCGGTTCTGCCATCCAGCGGGCAGCGGCCCGCCGCAGTATCGACCGGGCAGCGGCCCGCCGCTGGGTCCATCGGGCAGCGGCCCGCCGCTGGGACGGGCTGCTGCCGGGGTCATTCGGCCAACGCGTTCAACCGGACCCGGGCCCGGTCCCCGGCCGCCGACACCCGCCGCTTGGCCCGCTTCGCCCACAGCTCGGCGCGCTCGTCGGCCAGGGCGCGATCCAGGTTGCCCAGGCTGCGCCGCAGCCGCGACTCGGCGGCCGACGCGTTCTCCTGCCCGGAGACCACCAGGGCCGTGAGTTCGCGCTGACGCTCATCCCGCTCGGCCTGGATCTTGTCCGCCCTGGCCTGCTGCACCGCATCCTTACGGGCCTCCACCGCGTCGGCCTTGGCGTTGCGGCGGGCCTGCTTCGCCGCCCGGGCCAGTTCCTTGCGTTCGCGTCGGGTCGACTTGCCGGCCTCGTCGAGGGTCTGCTCGGCAGCCGCTGCCAGCCGGGCCCGGCCGGCCGCGGCGCTCGACTTCGCCTGCGCGATGGTCGACTCCAGGGCGTCCCGGACGCCGGCGGAGGTGATCTCGGCCTGCGCGGTGGCGGAGGCGGTCAGGGAGGCGATCGCCTGCTGCTCGATCGGCTTGCGAGCCAGGGCGGTCGCTCGGTCCGCACCGAACTTCGCCAGCCGGACCCGGCCGATGTTGAGCGCGGTCTCCAGTGCCTTGGCCTCCTTGGCCGCCACCGCCCGCTGCTTCTTCTCCGGATCCGGCTTGCGCAGCAGCAGCGCCGCCAGAATGCCGAACAGGCCGACCGATACGCCGCCGAGGATCGCCACGAACCGAAGGTCGAGGCCCTTGGCGGCCTGGGCGTCGGCGGTGGACGGCACCCCCAGCGGGGCGGCGTCCAGCACCCAGAACCGACCGCCGGCGTACGCCCAGTCGAGGCGGACCGGGTGATCCAGGGTCTGCTCCACCTGCGCGGCGAGGGCGGCGAGTTCGCGCGACTGATGCTCATTCAGCGGAAGCGGCTCGAGGGCCCCGGCGTCCGCACCGTGCGCCTGCTTCCCGTCATCGAAGCGGACGGTCGAGTCGTCCCCGACGATGATCCGCCGGTCGCTCATCGGATCCCCGCCCGGCTGGGCGATGGACCCGATCACGCACACGTCCCGACGATGGGTCCGCGGGTCGGCGGTGGCCACCTGCCCGGTCAGCGCCTGCGCGGGGGCGGCCTGGACCACCACGGCGATCCGGAAGGTGGTCGGACGGATCCGGTTCCGCAACCGGAACTTCAGCGACTCCGCCGACCAGGCGTACGCCCAGCACTCGCGCAGGGCATCCATCAGGTCGGCAGTGCTGTGCAGACCGGTGACGGTGTGCGTCAGCTCCTCGAAGGTGACCTCCGGCCGGTTGGTCGCATACAGCGACAGCTGGGCGATCGCGTTCCCGCCGAGCTGGGAGAACACGGTGCCCAGCTCCATCTCCATCGAGTAGGGGATCGTGGCCCGGAACAGGGTGTTGATCGCGTGGTCCACCCCGTCGTGGGTCCGGATCCCGACGTAGATGCCGCGCTGAACGGCATAGTCGTGGGCCATTTGGGCGGTGACCACGAAACCCGGTGGGACGGGATGCCCGCTGCGGGCAAGCATGGCGAGCGTGGCACCCTTGGTGCCGATTTCTTCCGGCCCGGCGGTCGTATCCCGGAGCTGCGCAACGTATGCCATCGACATCCCTTCGCTAGTGGCCTGCAGTCTAATGGTCGCCGGCGGGCGCGTGCGCGCACCCGGCGGCTCGGAGTTGTGGAGCCGTCGTTTACTCGGTCGGGATCAGGGCGAGATCGGCGAGCCAGGCCCGGGCGTTGCCATCGGAGGGCGCCCGCCAGTCGCCCCGCGGGGACAGCGCCCCGCCGGGGGACACCTTGGGGCCGTTGGGCAACGCCGAACGCTTGAACTGGCTGAAGCCGAAGTAGCGCTTGCAGAACACCTCCAGCCAGGCCCGGATCTCGGCCAGCGGGTACTGGTTGTGCACCCCGACCCCGGGCGGCCACGCACCGGCGTCGGCATCGCGCCACGCCTGCTCGGCCAGATAGGCGATCCGGGAGGGGCGCATGCCGTGCCGCAGCACGTGGAACAGGGTGAAGTCCTGCAGCTCGTAGGGGCCGATCGTCGCCTCGGTGGACTGCGGCTCCTCCCCGTCGGCCGGCACCAGCTCCGGACTGATCGTGGTGTCCAGCACCGCCCGGAGCGTACGCCCGACCTCGGCGCTGAACTGTTCGGAGGAGATCACCCAGCGGATCAGGTGCTGGATCAGCGTCTTGGGGACCCCGGCGTTCACGTTGTAGTGCGACATCTGATCGCCGACGCCGTAGGTGCACCACCCCAGCGCCAGTTCGGACAGGTCCCCGGTGCCCAACACGATCCCGCCGCGCTGGTTGGCCAGCCGGAACAGATAATCGGTCCGCAGCCCGGCCTGGATGTTCTCGAAGGTGACGTCGTACTGCTTCTCGCCGCGGGCCACCGGATGATCCAGGTCGGCCAGCATCTGCAGCGCGGTCGGCCGGATGTCGATCTCGGCGAAGCTCACCCCCAGTGACTCGCCGAGGGCATAGGCATTGCTCTTGGTGTGCACGCTGGTGGCGAAGCCGGGCATGGTGAAGGCGAGAATGTCGCTGCGCGGGCGATCCATCCGATCCATCGCCTTGGCCGCGACGATCAGCGCGTGGGTGGAATCCAGGCCCCCCGACACCCCGATCACCACCTTGGGCTGACCGATCTCGCGCAGCCGCTGCTCCAGCCCGGAGACCTGGATCTGGTAGGCCTCGTAGCAGTCCTGGGCCAGCCGCGACTCGTCATCGGGCACGAACGGGAACCGGGCGACCGTGCGGCGCAGGCCCACATCGCCGGCCGGCGGGGCCAGAGTGAACTCCGCGGTCCGGAACCGGGCGACCCGGTCGGCATGGGTACGGGCGTTGTCGTCGAAACTGCCCTGGCGCAGCCGCTCCTGCACGATCAGGGCCAGGTCGATGTCGGCCACCGTACGCTGCGCCTGCTCGGGGAAGCGCGCCGATTCGGCCAGCAGCCGGCCGCACTCGTAGACCATCGTCTGGCCGTCCCAGGACAGGTCGGTGGAGGATTCGCCCTCCCCGGCGGCGGCATAGACATACCCGGCCAGACAGCGCGCGGACTGGGAACCCACCAGCAGGTGCCGGTCCTCGGCCTTGGCGATCGTGATCGGCGAACCGGACAGATTGACCAGCACCGTCGCCCCGGCCAGCGCGGCTTCGGCACTGGGCTGCACCGGCACCCACAGGTCCTCGCAGACCTCCAGATGGATCCGCAGCTGCGGCAGGTCGGTCGCGGTCAGAATGACATCCGGCCCGAAGGGGGCCTGCTGGCCGGCCACCTCGATCGTCCCGGTCCGGTCGTCCCCGGGGGCGAACCAGCGCCGCTCGTAGAACTCCCGGTAGTTCGGCAGGTAGGACTTGGGCACCACGGCCAGGATCCGCCCCCGGTGCACCGCGACCGCGCAGTTGTACAGCCGGTTCCCGCGCCGCAACGGGGCCCCGACCACGATCACCGGCAGCAGGTCGATCGAGGCCTCCACCAGCGCGCCCAGGGCGGCGACCGTGGCATCGAGCACGACATCCTGACCGAACAGATCGTCGATCGCGTACCCGGTCAGCGACAGTTCCGGGAAGACCGCCAGCGCCACCGCATCCGCGGCACAGGCCCGGGCCTGCTCGATGATCCGCTGCACATTCGTCGCCGGGTCGGCGATCGCCACCGGGACCGTGCACGCGGCGACCCGGGCGAAGCCCTGGGCGTAGGCGGAGTGGAAATCCATCGATACTCCTGACTCGGATCGGCCATCGTGGTCAGCCTAGCCAGCCGCCACGGGCAGGCCGCGCCGGCTCACGGCCGGTGGGCGGTCCCCCGCAGGTGCGACAGTGCGGCGTACCCGAAGTCCTTGCCGCACCCCCTAGGATCGAAGGCAACCGACAGGAAGCACGGCAACATGCGCATTTCCCTGGCCCTGGGATCCGGTGGCGCCCGGGGCTACGCCCATTTGGGCGTGCTGGATGCTCTCGCCGCGCGCAATTGGGATGTTGTCGACATTGCTGGTACCTCGATGGGTGCCCTGGTCGGCGGGGCGTACGCGGCGGGCAAGGTCGAGGAGTTCACCGAGTTCGCCCGCAGTCTGGTCAGCCAGCGGGACGTGATCCGCTACGTCGACCCGGCCCTGCGCGGCGCCGGGGTGATCAAGGCCGACCGGATCCTGGGCCGAATGGCCGACATCATCGGGGAGGTCCTGATCGAGGACCTGGAGATTCCCTACACCGCGGTCGCGGTGGATCTGTTCGCCCATCGTGAGGTCTGGTTCCAACGGGGGCCGCTGCTGGCCGCGATCCGTGCCTCGATCGCGATCCCGACGGTGATCACCCCGGTGGTGATCAAGGGTCGGGTCCTGGTCGACGGTGGGGTGGTCAATCCGGTGCCGATCGAACCGACGCTGTCGCACGCCTCCGACCTGACCGTGGCGGTGTCGCTGTCGGGGCGGCGCGGGGAACGGCATCCGGGTCCGTTGGTTCGTCAGTCCGCCCAACCGCAGCGCCCGGACTGGTGGACCCGGCTGCGGCACTCGATCGATGTGTCGAAACTGCGGGAGCGGGTGAACCCGACGCCGGGCCCCGACCGGCCCGCGGAGGAGGAGGGCGTCTTCGACGATCTCCCGATCAACCTGAAGTACGCCGATGTGATCCAGCATTCCATGGACAGCCAGAGCGCCATGATCGAACGGTTCCGGCTGGCGGCGAGCCCGCCCGATGTGCTGGTCACCATCCCGGTCGACTCGGCCGCGGTGTTCGACTTCCATCGCGCCGACGAGTTGATCAAGCTCGGCCGGGAGGCTGCGGAGGAGGCTCTGGAGCGCGCCGGTTTCGGCCTCGGGTCCGCAGGATGATCACCGATCGGCCGCGGGCGGAGGATCTGGCGCCGACCGATTGGGACCTGGTCGGCCACATCGCCAAAGCGCAACGACTCAGCCTGCTGACCGAACTGCTCCGGCTCGACCCGCTGCAATGGGACCTGCCCACTGACGTCCCCGGCTGGACGATCACCGACCTGGTCGCCCACGTCACCGAGATCGCCCGCGGCACCCAACACCCGCTGCGGTTCATCGCGCGGGCGGTGAGCGGGCGGCACGCCCACCGCGACAAGTTTGCCGCCCCCGGACCCGAGCGGGCGATCCAGCCGTACCACGACCTCAGCATCGACGAACTGCTCGCCGAGTACCGGCACTGGACCGATGCGGCGCGCACACCGGACCGGTGGCGGTGGCTGCCGGTGCCGTTCACCGACCTGCTGCCCGCCGATGCCACGCTCGGCTATGTGATCGGGACGCTCGTTCCGCGCGATGTCTACCTGCACCGCCTCGACGTCGGTGCGGTCACCGGCAACCATGTCGACACCGACCCGACCGACTCCGAGGTGATCGCCCAACTGGTGCGCGATTTCGGGCGGTCCTGGTCGGGGCCGCCGATGATCCTGCGGCTCACCGGAATGTCCGGCGGCGCCTGGCTGGTCGGGAACCCCGAGGCGGACGCGCGAGTCCCGGTCGCCTCGGTCAGCGTGGTCGACTTCATGCGGCAGGTGACCGGTCGGCGGGTACGCCTCGACGCGTTCGACCACCTGCCCGAGCCGATCCTGGCCCCGCTGCTGGCCACCCGGATCGGCTGCTGAGCGCTCACTCGGCGTACTTCGCGGTCAGGTCGGCCAACTCGACCACCTTGGGATCGGCCAGCCGGCCGCGCAACCCGCGGGCATCCTCGGCAATCTGCGTCGGGGTACGCCGCTGGGCCCACGGACCGCCCCGCAGCGACTCGGCGAAACTGGCCACCACCACCGCCTGGTGCAGGCGCGGGTCGGCGGCGTCCGGAGTCAGCACGGTCTCGGCGACCCCGATCTCGTCGGTGCGTTCCACCCATTCCCCGGTGCCGGCGTCCCGATAGCGCACGGTGGCGCTCGCCAGTGCGCCGACCGGGTTCGGCAGGTTTTTCAGCACCACCTCGTACAGCGCGGTGGTGCTGTGCCCCGATCCCACCTCGCCGCCGTCGACCTGGTCGTTGCGGAAATCTCGATCGGCGACGTCGCGGTTCTCATAGCCCAGCAGTCGGTATCCGGCCACTTGGCTCGGATTGAACCGCACCTGGGCCTTCGCATCGCGCCCGGTGACCATCAGGGTGCCGGTGAGGTTCTGGGTGAAGACCCGC
The DNA here is from genome assembly GCF_000423085.1 of Granulicoccus phenolivorans DSM 17626 = NBRC 107789 = JCM 15570. GTDB lineage: Bacteria > Actinomycetota > Actinomycetes > Propionibacteriales > Propionibacteriaceae > Granulicoccus > Granulicoccus phenolivorans. The sequence goes on from NZ_KE383975.1 coordinate 84,216, forward strand.
TCGGCCTCCTTCGCCGAATCCACATAGACGAAGAAGCCGTTGCCCCGATTCGCCAACTGCTCCATCAGCTGGTCGTTGAAATCGGCTCCGAACCCGACGGTGACCAGGTCGATCCGATTCTGCGCGGCCTTCCCGATGGTCTCCAGGATGGCCTCCGGGCCGGTCTTGCCGACGTTCGCGACGCCGTCGGACAGCAGGACCACCCGATTGAGCTCGCCGTCGCGGAACCCGCGGGTCGCCTGCTCATAGCCCAACCGCAGGCCCTCCTCGGCATTGGTCGAGCCAGCGATACTCAGGTCCGCGATCACCCCGCGGATCCGATCCGCCTCGGCCACGGGGGTGCGCTGCAACACGGTGCGGGCCTGCGAGCCGTAGGTGACGATGGCGATGGTGTCGTTGGGTCGCAGCGATCCGGTGAGTGCGGTGAGGGCCTGCTGCACCGCCGGGAGTTGATCGGCCATCGAGCCCGAGGTGTCGATCACGAAGGTCAGGTTCGCCGGCGGCCGCCGGGAATCATCGACCACCGCCGACTGCACCCCGACCCGCAGCACCCGGGTGTGCGGGGCCAGCCACGCCACCCCGGTGGCGTCCATCCGGATGTCGAGGCCGTCGGCCGGGGGTCGGTAGCCCTGGTCGAAGTAGTTGACGAACTCCTCGGTCCGCACCTCGCCCGGCGCCGGTGTGGCGCCGGCGTTGATCCGGCTACGAGCCCGGGTCCAGGAGCCGGTGTCGACATCGAGGGCGAACGTGGACAGCGGATCCCGCGCCGGATCGGTCATCGGGTTGTGCTGCGGAGCCGGTTCGGTGGTGGGACCGGCGGCCGGACCCGGGCTGCCGCGGTCGGGGTGCGGGCGGGCCGCGGGCGCGGTGGCCGCCTCGCCGGTGGCGACCTGCGGGGTGTCGCCGGTACACCCGGTCAGGGCAAGGACGACCGCCAGGCCGGCGCTGAGCCACACCGGGATCGCAGGGGTACGGGGCTGGGACATGGTTCCTCCGGTGGGTCTGGGACTCGACACCTTCCCGACGGGGCGGCTGCCCGGAAAGGTTCTGCCCGGTAGGCTGATACATCGGCGTACGGACGGGGGTGGGCCATGCGGATCGTGGTGGTCTCGCTGCCCACCGATCCGTACGCCAAGCTCGGCACCGCCGACACCGGCGGGATGAACCTGTTGGTCCGCCAGCAGGCGCAGGGCCTCGCGGCGCTCGGGCACGAGGTGGAGATCTGGACCCGACGCAGCGACCCGGACCAGCCGGCCGAATCCGAACCGTTTCTCGGGGTGATCCTGCGCCGGCTGCCGGCCGGGCCGCCCGAACCGGTGGGCCGCGCCGAGGCCCTGCGCTGGGTCGATGAGTTCACCGACGCGATGCGGACCCAGTACCCGGCCGACCTGGTCCACGCGCACTCCTGGCTGTCCGGCCTGGCCGCGCTGCCGGTGGCCCGGATCTGGGACGTGCCGCTGGTGGTCAGCTTCCACGTCCTGGCGGCGGCGAACGCCGGGGCGGCATTGAGCCTGGGCGAGCCCCCGGAATCGAGCCGGCGCGGCCCGGCCGAGCGGCTGCTGGCCCACCGGGCCCGGGTCGTGGTGGCGCTGAGCCGGGCCGAGGCCGACCTGGTCACCCAGCGGCTGGGGGTACCGCCGGCGCAGGTCCGGGTGGTGCGGCCCGGCGTGGACAGTGCCCTGTTCCATCCGGTCGAACCTCGCCACCCCGGCGCGCCGGGGGCGCCGCGGCTGTTGGCGGATCGCTATCTGTTGTGGGCCGGCCGGATCGACCCGGCCAAGGGGGCCGACCTGGCGGTCGCCGCGCTGGCCGCGATCCCGCCGCAACGGCGGCCGAACCTGGTGCTGCTCGGGTCGGTGCCGCCGGAGTACGAGGACTACGCCGACACCCTGGCGGCGACCATCTCCGGGCTGCAACTGCGGGACCGGGTGATCCGGCTGGGACCCCAGTCGAAGGAGGCCTTCGCCCGGTTGATGCGGGAGGCCGCCCTGCTGCTGGTCCCGTCGTGGACCGACACCTCCGGGTTGGCGGCCCTCGAGGCGGCCGCCTCCGGGGTGCCGGTGGTCGGCAGCCGGGTCGGCGGCCTGGTCGAGACAGTGCTCGATCGGGTGACCGGGGTCCTGATCGGGTCCCGGGACCGCGATGTCTGGGCCGGCGAGATCGACCGGCTGCTCACCGACGAGGTACTACGGTGGCAGCTGGGGCAACAGGCCCGCGCGCACGCGCTCGGGTACACCTGGCGGCACTGCGCCGAGGCGCTGAACCGGGTGTACGCCGAGGCCTGCCACACCGAGGCCACCGCTCCGGCGACCCCGACCGACTACCCGGAGGACCGATCCGATGCTGCTGGATGACCTCGCCGGTGCCGCCCGCGTCCTGTTCGTGCACGCCCACCCCGACGACGAGACGCTGCAGACCGGTGCGCTGATCGCCGAACTGACCGCCCGGGGGGTGCGCTGCGACCTGGTCACCGCCACCCGCGGGGAGCGCGGGGAGATCGTGCCCGGGCCGCTGTCCGGGCTGACCGGGGACGCCTTCGTCGCCCGACGGGAGACCGAACTCGCCGGAGCCGTCGCCGCACTCGGGATCACCGAGCGCGCGTACCTGGGGGAGCCACCGGCCCGCGCCGCGGGGCAGCCGCCGCGCCGGTACGCCGACTCCGGGATGCGCTGGATCCGGGAAGGTCTGGCCGGGCCTTCGGGGGACGCCGGCCCGGACTCGTTCACCGCCGCCGACCCGGCCGAGGAGGTCGCCGACCTGGTCGCCGCGATCGAGTACTTCCGGCCCGATGCGCTGATCAGCTACGACGACGACGGGTCCTACGGCCATCCCGACCATGTCCGGGTGCACGAAATCAGCGGACCGGCGGCCGCCCGGGCCGGCGTACCGGTGCTGTGGGTGGTCTCCGATCCCGCCGGAGCCGGCGAATGGTCCGACCTGGCCCATCGGCTGCCGACCGTCGTCGCCGCCGCGCGCTGCCACGCCAGCCAGGTCAGCGTGGTCGAGTCCGCCGACCCCCGGGCCGCCGAGGTGATCCACTCCGGCGGGCAGCGTACGCCGCTGGCCACCCGGATCGGACTGCGCCGGTGACCGGAGCCGACCACGGCAGCGGCCGCGCCACCCACGCCTCGACCGGGATCGCCGGTCTGGACGAGGTCGTCAACGAACTCCGGCTGGGCGACAACGTGGTCTGGCAGGTCGACGGGATCGACTCCTACCGGGCGCTGATCGCCCCCTTCGTGCGGCGCGCCCTGGCAGAGGACCGCGAGGTGGTCTACTTCCGGTTCGGGGAGCACCCGATGCTGCTCGCCGACGACCTGCTGGCACAGGTGACCGTGCACCGGGTCGATCCCTCCGGCGGCTTCGAGGCGTTCGCGACCCGGATCCACTGGCTGATCGCCGATCGCCCGCAGACCTTCTACGTCTTCGACTGCCTGTCCGAACTGCTGACCTGGTGGCATTCGGCGCTGATGGTCACCAACTTCTTCAAGGTCACCTGTCCGCTGCTGTTCGAGATGGACACCGTGGCGTACTTCGCGCTACTGCGGGGCAAGCACGCCAACGAAGCGGTGGCCGGGATCCGGGAGACGACCCAGTTGCTGCTGGATGTCTACACGATCGCCGGGGCGCTCTATGTCCATCCGTTGAAGGTGGTGGGGCGGCACTCGGCGACCATGTTCTTCCCGCACCGGCTGACCGACGGGAAGGCCGAGACGGTCACCTCCAGCGAGGCGTTGGCCCGGCTGTTCGCCGTGCTGGCCCAGCCCGGGCCACCGGCGGATCACTGGCGCTCGGTGGTCGACCAGTGCTGGGCGGCGCTGCGGGAGGGGCCGACCGAACAGATCCATGCGCGCGATCTGCTGATGGGGGTACTGATCGGACGCGAAGGGCCGATGCGGGAGCTGTGCGAGCGCCACCTCAACCTGCTCGACCTGTTGCTGATCACCTCCCGGCTGATCGGCGTCGGCGCGATCGGCGGCAAATCGGTCGGCATGCTGGTCGCCCGGGCGATCCTGGAGAAGGACCTGCGCTTCGCCGGTCGGCTGGAGGGCCACGACTCGTTCTTCCTCGGCTCCGACCTGTTCTACAGCTACATCGTGACCAACGGTTGGTGGCCGCTGTGGGCCCAGCACAAGACGCAGGAGGGCTACTACTCCGCCGCCGAGCAGTTGCGGGAACTCCTGCCGACCGGGCATTTTCCGATGTGGGCGCAGGAGCAGTTCACCCAACTGCTGGAGCACTTCGGGCAGTCGCCGATCATCGTGCGCTCCTCCTCGCTGCTGGAGGACAACTTCGGCAATGCGTTCGCCGGCAAGTACGAGTCGGTCTTCTGCGCCAATCAGGGGACGCCGGAGGATCGCTACGCCGCCTTCGAGGATGCGGTGCGGGACGTCTTCGCCAGCGCGGTCAGCCTGGAGGCGTTGGAGTATCGGGTGAACCGGGGCCTGGTCGAGCTCGACGAACAGATGTCGGTGCTGGTGCAACGGGTTTCCGGCGACCACCACGGGTCGTTGTTCTTCCCGCATGCCGCCGGGGTCGGGAACTCCTACAACCTGTATGTGACCGATGCCGAGGGGGACGGCGATGCCGGGATGCTCCGGCTGGTCCTGGGCCTGGGGACGCGCGCGGTGGACCGGATCCTGACCGACTATGCCCGGATCGTTGCGCTGGACCGGCCGACCTTCTGGAACGCGACCGCCGATGACGGGGCGCGCTACTCCCAACGGCTGGTCGATGTGCTCAACCTGGCCGACAACCGGCTGGACACCGTGGAGCTTCGGGAGTTGCAGCGGCTGGACATCGGGATGGACTGGTCGTTGGTGCTCAGCCCGGATCAGGCGACGGTCCGGCTGTTGCGCGAACGCGGCCGGCCGGTGTCGCAGGCGCCGCAGGTGGTCGACTTCGACGGTCTCCTGCGGGAGACCGACTTCGCTGCCCTGCTGCGCGACATCCTGCGGGTGCTGGAGGCGGAGTACGCCTATCCCGTCGACATCGAGTTCACCGTCAACTACCCGTCGGGGGTCCGGAGCGGGGACGGGTTCAAGGTCAGCCTGGTGCAGTGCCGCCCGCTGCAGACCCGGGGGCTGGGGCGTACGGTCGAGGTGCCGGAGGCGGATCCGCGGCGGTGTCTGTTCGCCAGTCACGGGAACTTCATGGGCGGCAATGCCCAATTGCCGCTGGATTATGTCGTGCTGGTCCGGCCGGAGGCGTACCTGCTGCTGGGCCAGCAGGATCGGTACGCCGTGGCCCGCCAGATCGGCCGGCTGAACAAGATCCTGAAAGATCGGTCGACCCTGCTGATGGGACCGGGGCGGTGGGGGACGACGACGCCGAGTCTGGGGGTGCCGGTCGGGTTCGCCGACATCTGCCACGCCACCGTGCTCACCGAACTCACCTATCCGGAGGGGGATTTCCGCCCGGAACTGTCCTATGGCTCCCACTTCTTTGCCGACCTGGTCGAGTCCGGCATCTTCTATGTCGCCCTCGATGACCTGGATCACACCGAATTCCACTCGGAGCTGATCACCGGGCAGCCGAACCTGCTGACCGAGCTCGATCCGGACGCGACCCTGGGGGACGTGATCCATGTGGCCCGGTTGGCGGGACTGAACCTGTACGCCGATGTGGTGAGTCAGCGGTTGGTCTGTCAGTAAAACTGCCGTTTCGATGCAGCCACCGTCTTGCCGACGCGACCGAACGTGGGCTGACTGAGCCGGTGTGGAAATGACTGCATCGATACGGTCAACCGGCGCGGCGAAGGTCGAGTTCGGCGATCAGCCGTTTCCCCGCGGTGAGGCGATAGGACGCGTCGATCAGCTCGGTGACCTCGGTCCAGTCGGTGTCGGCGTCCAGATCGATGCCGACCCAGCCGTAGGCGCCGAGATAGGCCGGGACGTAACAGCGTGGATCCTCGACCAGCGCGGGACGTTCGTCGGCCTCGGCGCCGACGATGATCGACTGCTCGTGCTGCTGGTAGCTCCCGTCCACCTTGATCGAGCCGCCGTAGTAGCAGAAGACCTTTTTGGTGAAGAACGCCGGACGACCGTGGGAGATCTTCACGTCCGCGCCGGGAAAGCCGAGCGCGATCTCGCGGACCCGGATCAGCATCGGGTCGTCGTCGCTGAACATGATCGGGTGGCCGCCGGAATCGGTCATGGCTCCACCCTAGGCGGCGCCCGTGCTTCGGGGGAGGGTGGGAGAATCGCGTCATGAGTGCTGTGGTTGCCTGCCCCCAGTGCGGGGCGAAGAATCGGGTCCCGGCCGCGGCGAGCGGATTGCCCCGTTGCGCGAAGTGCGGACACGACCTGCCCTGGATCGCCGAGGCCGACGACGCGGACTTCGCGATGGTGGCCGACTCGACGAAGGTGCCGGTCCTGGTCGACCTGTGGGCCCCGTGGTGCGGTCCCTGTCGTCAGATTTCCCCGGCCCTGGAGACGATCGCGCACCAGCGGGCCGGGCGGCTCAAGCTGGTCAAGGTGAATGTGGACGGATCTCCGGGGATCCAGGCGCAGTTCGGCGTCCAGGCCATCCCGACGCTGGTGCTGTTCCGCGGCGGTCGTGAGGTGGCCCGGCAGACCGGGGCGCTGCCGCCGGCGCATCTGAACGCCTGGATCGATCGCAGCCTGGCCTGAGAGTCGGCGGGTACCGGGGCGTTCGGTGGCCTCGGGGCGGCGCGTAGAGTGGCGTTATGGCAGCCGTGCGGGCCCCGGCGGTGGCCGGGACGTTCTATCCGGGCGAGGCGGCGGCGCTGACCAGGACGGTCGATGAGTTGCTGGCCGCGGCCCCGGCGGCTCGACCTGCGCCGCGGGCGATCATCGTGCCGCACGCGGGCTACATCTACTCCGGATCCACTGCCGCGCGGGCGTACCGGCAGGTCGCCGCGCAGACCCGGCGAGTGGTCCTGCTGGGGCCCAGTCACCGGGTCCCGGTCGACGGGATGGCGTTGCCCGGGGTCGCCGCGTACGCCACTCCGCTCGGGGAGGTCCCGCTGGACGCGGAGTTGGTCGCCCGGGCCGAAGCCCAGCCCGGCGTACTGACCGACCCGGTGGCCCATGCGTACGAGCATTCGCTGGAGGTGCAACTGCCGTTCCTGCAGCGGGTCCTCGGGGAGTTCACGCTGCTGCCGCTGTCGGTCGGCCGCGCCCGCACCGCCGACGTCGCGGGCGTGATCAACGCGCTGTGGGATCCGGAGACCCTGGTGGTCATCTCCTCGGACCTGTCGCACTATCACCGGTACGCCGAGGCGCGGCGCCGCGACGAACGCACCCTGGCCCAGATCCTGGCCGGCGGGCCCGACCTGGACCACTACCAGGCCTGCGGCGCCACCCCGGTGAACGGGATGCTCGTCGCCGCGGCCGGTCGCGGGCTGGCCCCCACCCTGCTGGGAGCCTGCAATTCCGGCGACACCGCCGGCGATCATGACCGGGTCGTGGGCTACGCCGCGGTGGCGTACTACCCCGACCCCGACGCACCCGACCCCGACCGGCCCGACCCCGAGGAGACACCATGAGCACGCTGCCCCCCGACGCCGGAACGATCCTGTTGCCGATCGCCCGGGCGGCGATCGCCGAGCAACTGGGCGAGAGTGCCCCCGAACCGGACCGGACCGCGCCCTTCCTGGCGGCCGACGGGGCATGCTTCGTGACCCTGCACACCAACGGGCACCTGCGCGGCTGCATCGGCACGATCGAGCCGCACCGCAGTCTGGGGGAGGACGTTGCCGAGAACGCGATCGCCGCGGCCTTCCGGGATCCCCGGTTCCAGCCGCTGGCCCGCGCGGAGTACCCGGACATGGTCCTGGAGGTGTCGGTGCTCTCCCCGCGCGAGGAGATTCGGTTCGCCGACCGGGCCGATGCGTACGCCCAGATCCGGCCGGGGATCGACGGGATCCTGTTCACCGCCGGGTTCCACCGGGCGACCTTCCTGCCGCAGGTCTGGGCGCAGATGGCGACGGTGGAGGAATTCATGGGGGCCCTGCTGCGCAAGGCGGGGCTGACTCACGACTACTGGTCCGACGGGGTCAAGCTGGAGCGCTACACCGTCGAGTCCTTCGAAGAATAGGTACACATCGGTGGAGGGATGACGATGTCCGGGTACGAGGGTCGCTGGTGGCAGCGACTGGAGGACGGTCGCATCGAATGCGACCTGTGTCCGCGGCACTGTCGGCTGCGCGACGGGCAGCGCGGATTCTGCTTCGTCCGGATCCGGGAGGGGGACGCGATGGTGCTGGACACCTACGGCCGGTCCTCGGGGTTCTGCATCGATCCGATCGAGAAGAAGCCGCTGAACCATTTCTATCCGGGCACCTCGGTGTTCTCCTTCGGGACCGCCGGCTGCAACCTGGGGTGCAAGTTCTGCCAGAACTGGGACATCTCGAAATCCCGCGAGCAGGACCGGCTGCTGGATCAGGCGTCGCCGGACCAGATCGCCCGGACCGCGGCCGACTGGGGCTGTGACTCGGTGGCCTTCACCTACAACGACCCGGTGATCTTCGCCGAGTACGCGATCGACACCGCCGACGCCTGCCACCGGCGGGGTCTGAACGCGGTCGCGGTCACCGCCGGCTACATCTGCGCCGAGCCGCGGGCGGAGATGTTCGCCCACCTCGACGCAGCGAACGTGGATCTGAAGGCGTTCACCGAGAAGTTCTACTTCACGATCAGCGGCGGCGCGCACCTGCAACCGGTGCTGGAAACCCTGAAGTACCTGGTGCACGAGACCGACGTGTGGACCGAGATCACCACGCTGCTGATCCCCGACGCGAACGACTCCGATGCCGAGATCACCGCCCTGGCCGAATGGGTCGGCACCGAACTCGGGCCCGACGTGCCGCTGCACTTCAGCGCCTTCCACCCCGACTTCCGGATGCGGGATCGCCCGCCCACCCCGAAGCGCACCCTGATCCGGGCCCGCGACATCGCACTGCGAACCGGGCTGCGGTTCGTCTACACCGGCAACGTGCACCACGCCGCCGGCGACACCACGCTGTGCCCCGAGTGCGGCCGCGCCCTGATCGAGCGGGACTGGTACGCCATCAACGCCTACCGGCTGGACGAGCAGGGCCGCTGCGTCTGCGGTTATCGGCCGCCGGGCCGGTTCGCCGCCCAACCGGGGCACTACGGCCCGCACCGGATCCCGGTCCACATCGCCGGCTGACCAGGCGGCACCGGGCACGATGACAACCGGGGCACGATGACAACTGTCATCCCCCGGTCGTGACAGCCGACAGATCCGCCACGCGACGATCCCGGCGACGCTGGAGACATGACAGAAACCAGCATCCCCGCCCGGGCCGCCCCCGCGATCCGGACCCACGACCTCGCTCGGCATTTCGGTGCGGTGCCGGCCGTCGACGGCATCGACCTGCAGATCGACCGCGGCGAGATCGTCGCGCTGCTCGGACCCAACGGGGCCGGCAAGACCACCCTGTTGGACCTGGTTCTCGGCTTCACCGCCCCGTCGGCCGGGACCGTGAGCGTCCTCGGTCGGCAGCCGCGCCGGGCCGTGGCCGCCGGTGCGGTCGGCGCGGTGCTGCAGACCGATGGCCTGCTGCACGACCTGACCGTACGCGAGACGGTCGCGATGATCGCCGCCTGCCAGCGGCACCACCTCCCGGTGGCCGAGGTCCTCGAGCGCGCCGGGATCAGTGCCATCGCCGGCCGGAAGGTGAACAAGTGCTCCGGCGGGGAGCAGCAGCGGCTGCGCTTCGCCCTCGCCCTGCTCACCGAACCGGACCTGATGCTGTTGGACGAACCCACCGCCGGGATGGACGTCCGCGCCCGGACCGAGTTCTGGGCCGCCATGCATGCCGAGGCCGAACGCGGCCGCACCATCGTGTTCGCCACCCACTACCTGCAGGAGGCCGCCGACTTCGCCGACCGGATCGTGCTGCTGGGTGCCGGCCGGGTGCTCGTCGACGGGACGGTCGCCGAGGTCACCGCCCGCGGACGCCGCACCCTCAGCTGTGACTGGCTGGCCGCCGAGGCCCCGGCCCGGTTCGCCGACCGCACCGGCCTCGCGGACCCGCCGCAGATCGAGGACGGCCGGGTCCGGTTCACCACCCAGCGCACCGACGCGCTGGCCCGGACCATCCTCACCGAAGAACTGGGACGCAACCTCGAAGTCACCGCGGCCTCCCTGGACGAGGTGTTCCTGGATCTGACCAGCGAGCCGACCGGCCCGCGTACCACCGAACCCGCAGGAGTCTGAGATGACCAGCACGGCTGACCTGAGCAGCACGTCCGACCTGACCGGGACAGCCACCGCCCGCCATCGGCCGGGTGGGACGGCCGGCATCATCGCGCGCTACGCCGGCTGGGACCTGCGCCGCAACATTCGGATGTTCGAGTCCACCTTCTTCATCATCATGCTCCCGGCCGCGCTGTACCTGGTGTTCGGCGCCATGTCCGGGTTCGGTGACCTGCCCGTCGGGCACGGCAACGTCGCGGCGTACAGCATGGTCTCGATCGCGCTCTACGGAGCGGTCACCGCGATGACCGCGATCGCCGGGTCCGCGGCCATCGAGCGGCAGCGCGGCTGGGGCCGCCAACTCGGCCTGACCAACCTGTCCGGGGCGGGCTATCTGACCGGGAAGACGCTGGTCGGCCTGGGCATGGCAGTGCTGCCGATCGTGGTCGTGTTCGTCGTTGGCGCGGTGACCGGTGCCCGCTTCGACCAGCCGTGGCGCTGGGGGCTGAGCGGCGCGCTGATCCTGCTCGGGGCGCTGCCCTTCGCGCTGTACGGGCTGGCGGCCGCCCTGCTGTTCCGCAGTGAGGCGGCGATCTCGGCCGCGTCGGGACTGATGGTGGTGCTGGCCTTCTTCGGCAACCTGTTCGTCCCGTTGTCCGGCGTCCTGCTCGACATCGCCCGGTTCACCCCGTTGTACGGCAGTGCGGCGCTGGCCCGCTGGCCGATGCTGGGCGGGGAGGTGATCGACGTGGGCGCCGGGGCGCAGCACGATCCGCTGTGGTGGGTGCTGGCTAATGTGGTGACATGGACGGTGATCTTCGGCCTGCTGTGCGCCGGGGGCGCGCGGCGGCGAACCGGCCGGGCATGACGACAACGACACAACCCGGACGGCTCCGCGTGGCGGACTACGCCGACCTGATCCCCGATCGGGCCACCGGCGCGGACCGTCACGCGGTGCTGCTCGGCAGTTGTCCCTGGCTGCTGTTCCTGGTGTGGCCGGCGTTCGTGATCGTGATCGCCGAGACGCCGGTCGGCTGGAAAGTGTTGGGCCTGGCCGGGATCGGCCTGTTCGTGGTGACCTATATGCAGGCGATGCTGCACCCGCGGCTGTTCCCGGCGCTGCCGCGTTGGGTGAGTACGCTGTGCTTCAGCGTGGTCCTGGTCCTGGCGGCGGCGATGATGCTGCCGGCGGCCGGTATCAGTGCGTTGAACACCACGGCCTATCTGTGCGCGTTGTGGATCTTCTGCCACCGGCTGTCGCTGGGGCTGCCGGTCGCCCTGGGGTGGATCGGGCTGGCGCTGCTGGTCATGGCGCTGATCGACGGTGACGTCGTCGTCTGGGCCGTGATCGTGCTGCTGATCAGCCTGATCATGATGCTGCTGATCCGCTTCGGGGCGTCCCGGGAGGAAGCGGGACGACTGCTCAGCCAGGAACTCAACCTGTCCCAACAACGGGAGGAACTGGCCCGCGACGTCCACGACGTGCTCGGGCACTCCCTCACTGTGGTCACCGTCAAGGCCGAACTGGCCCGCCGGCTGGTGCACACCGACCCCGACCGGGCCGCCCGGGAACTCGACGATCTGCTGGGGATCACCCGCGGTGCCCTGGGGGAGGTCCGGGCGACGGTCGGCCGGTTGGCCCGCCCGGAGCTCGGCGGCCAACTGCTCGCGGCCGATCAGGCGCTGACGGCGGCCGGGATCGCCCCTACGCTCCCGTCCCCGGCGGCGGTCCGCGCTATCCCGGCCGAGCAACAGGAACTGTTCGCCTGGTGCGTCCGGGACGCCGTGACGAATGTCGTCCGCCACTCCGGCGCCCGGCGCTGCACCGTGACCTGCGTCCCGGGACTGTTGCGGGTCACCGATGACGGCGTGGGCCCCGGCGACGGCACGGCGTCCGGTTCGGGGCTGGCCGGGATGCGCGCCCGGGCCGCCGAGGTGGGCGGTACCGTCGTGGTGAGTGCGCACCGGCCCGGCGCCGTGCGGCCGGGGACCCGGGTGGAGGTGCGGGTGTGAGTACGCCGATCCGGCTCGTGATCGCCGACGACCAGGCGATGGTCCGCGGCGCGCTGGCCGCCCTGCTCGATCTGGAACCCGACCTCGAGGTCGTCGGCCAGGTCGGGGACGGCGCGGCTGCGGTCCGGGCCGTGGTGGAGGTGGGTGCCGATGTCGTCCTGCTCGACATCGAGATGCCGGGACTCGACGGGATCGCGGCCGCCCGAGCGATCAGCGACGGCCCGTCGGGCTGCCGCAGCCTGATCGTCACCACCTTCGGCCGGCCGGGCTATCTGCGCCGCGCGCTGGATGCCGGCGCGTCCGGCTTCATCGTCAAGGACACCCCGGCCGAGAAGCTCGCCGACGCCGTACGCCGGGTCCACGCCGGGCTGATCGTGGTGGACCCGGCCCTGGCCGAGGAGTCGCTGGTCGCCGGCGCGAACCCGCTCACCGATCGGGAACAGCAGGTGCTGCGCGAGGCCCGGCACGGGGCCAGCGTCCGCGACATCGCCACGACACTGTTCCTGTCGCCCGGGACGGTCCGGAACCATCTGTCCGCCGCGATCCACAAGACCCAGGCGGGCAATCGGACCGAGGCGGCCCGGGTCGCCACCGAGCGTGGCTGGCTCTGACCCCCGGACCCAGAACAAACCCTGTGGTATAGTGTGTTCTCGGCGACGGCGCCCACTGCCCGTGCGTGCTCGTCGGACCCGTTCTGAGGAGTGCGTACGACATGGCGAGTGATGTGAAACCCGTTCCGAAACCGACCGCAGCGGATCAACCCTACTGGGACGGGCTGGCCGAGCACCGGGTGGTGCTGGCCCGCTGCACCGCGTGCGGCACCTACAGCCAGCGCCTGCCCATGCTGTGCCACAACTGCACCGGCGAGGAGTTCGCCTGGTCGCAGGTCAGCGGACGGGGATCGATCTACACCTACACGGTGGCCCGGCAGTCCTGGGTCGAAGGATTCGCCGAGGAGATCCCGTACGTCGTGGTTTCGGTGGCGCTGGAGGAGCAGCCGGACACCTACCTCACCACCAATCTGGTCGGCGACTACGACCTCGACGAACTGGACCTCGGTCTGCCCGTCGTGGCCGAGTTCGAGGCGCGCGGCGATGCCACCCTGCTGCAATTCCGGCTGGATCGGAGCACCCATGTCTGAGACCACTACACCCAACAAGGTCGCCATCGTCGGCGTGGGGTTCTCCGAGATCGGGCGGCGGCTGGACCGGCCCTTGGGCCTGCTGGCCGTGGACGCGGCCCGCGCCGCCATCGCCGATGCCGGGCTGACCCTGGCCGACATCGACGGCGTATCGACCTTCCCGATGTTCCCCAGCGGCAACACCGGCGAGACCGGTGAGGGCATCAGCACCGTCGGCACCTCCTGGATGATCCACAACCTGGGCATGTCCAACGTCCGCTGGTGGGCGGAATCCCAGATGGGCAACATCAGCACCTCGATCGAGCAGGCCGCGATGGCGATCGAGACCGGGCGCTGCGACTACGCCCTGGTCTGGCGGGCGATGCACATGCCGCGGACCGGCAGCTACCACGGCAGCTGGGGGCAGGACGCGGCGCAGGGCGCCGGTGCCTTCACCTTCCCCTACGGCCATGTGGCCGCGGCCCCGATGGGGTACGCGCTGTCCTACATGCGTTACCTGAAGCTGTACGGCGCCGAGCGCAAGCACCTGGGGACGCTGGCGGTTACCCAGCGCAAGGGGGCCAACCTCAACCCGCGGGCCTTCTTCCGGGACAAGCCGCTGACCCTGGATGAGTACCTGAACGCGCGGATGATCGCCGACCCGATGTGCCTGTTCGACTGCGACATCCCGGTCGACGGGGCGGCGGCGATCGTGCTGACTCGGGCCGACCGGGCCAAGGATCTGCCGCACCCGCCGGCATACATCACCGGCCTGGGTCAGGCGGGTTACCTGAAGGGGACCGCGCCGATCAATCTGGTCGGCCAGGGGCCGGGGTTGTTCGAGGAGATGTACCACACCGCCGGGACCCTCGGTAAGGGAATCTGGGAGTCCTCCGGGTTGCGGCCGGAGGAGGTCAATGCGGCCATGCTCTACGACGGCTGGGCGCCAGACGTCTACTTCTGGCTGGAGGGCCTCGGCTTCTGCGGACGCGGCGAGGCCTGGCAGTTCATCCAGGACGGCCGGATCGACATCGACGGGGACTTCCCGATCAACACCTTCGGCGGCAACCTGAGTGAGGGACGGCTGCACGGGATGGGGCACTGGATCGAGGCGACACTGCAGATCCAGGGACGCGCCGGGCAGCGACAGATCCGGACCGCGGAGAACATCCTGGTGGCCACCGGCCTCACCTTCCACGGCTCCGGAGCCATGCTCAGCCGTAATCCACGGTAGGCCCCGCCTGGCCGGCCGATCCCGCGGCCGCCGGATCAGCGTTCTGCGCCGGTCCGGCGGTCGCGGGTTTTTCGGTGCCCGCGGACCGGAGGCGCACCGGCCGGGTGGGCGGATCCTGCCACTGCGTTGCCCTCGAACCACGAAATCGGCCGAATCGAACCGACTGGTGGCAGGATCGGCCCACCGGATCCGCGTCACGGGGTGTCAGCGGCGGGGGTCGGCGGGTCAGCGCCACCGGGCGAGCACGTCGACACAGCGGAGCACCGTCGTCACGGTGATCGAATCAGCGCTGCTGGACCCGCTGCCACCGGTCGGTTCGTCCGGTGTTCCCGCCAAGGGCGAGCTCACGTGTGCGTTCGCGGGCCGATACCATGTTTCGTGGGCCGCGATCGGGTTCGCGGGCGCTGCAGGAGCCGCGCACTGCACGTCGACCCGGGAGCCGCACCGGGACACGCGCATCGCGCTTGGACCCGCGAATCGTCTCGGGACCCGCGAACCGCACGGGCCCCGCACGACACCGGTGGCCGCGGACGGGAGGCGCACCGGCCGGGTGGGCGGATCCTGCCACTGCGTTGCCCTCCAACCACGAAATCGGCCGAAACGGACCGGCTGGTGGCAGGATCGGCCCACCGGATCCGCGTCACCGGGCCCGTCCACCGAGTCAGCGACAAGAGCCCTGGGCCAGCCGGGTAAGACTGCGCCGGCAATCGGGCACACGCAGAACTGCCCCCGACCCAGCGGGTCGAGGGCAGTTCTGGTCCGGGGACGAACCGGTTGCGGTCCGGCTCAGTGCACGGTGATCGCTGCTGCGGGGCACAGCTTCGCGGCGAGCTCGACCTCGGCGCGGGCATCCTCGCTCGGGTTCTCCTGCAGCAGGATGACGATGCCGTCGTCATCGCTCTGGTCGAACACGGCCGGTGCGGCAATGACACACTGACCGGCGCCGATGCACTTGTGCTGGTCAACGGTGACCTTCAAGACAGTTTCCTTTTCCATCGTGCTTTCCATCGCGGTGCTCCTGTTCCGCTGGGTGTGAGTGGGGCTGACGGTCACCAGGTGACCGGGAAGGAATCCACGCCGTAGACGATGAACTCATCCTTGTAGGGGAGGGAATCCAGCGAGCTTCCCGCGAACTGCAGCGTCGGAATGCGGCGATGCAGCGTGCTGAAGGCCGCCTGCAGCTCGAAGCGGGCCAACTGCTGGCCGATGCACTGGTGCACCCCGTAGCCGAAGGCCAGGTGTTCGCGTGTCTGCTCCTGGTGGAAGTCGATCTGCTCGGGATTGGGGAACACGGCCGGGTCCCGGTTCGCCGCGTTCTCGGCGCAGATGACACCCTCCCCCTTGCGCATGACCTTGCCGTCGATCTCGATGTCCTCGATGATGGCGCGGCGGCGACCGATGTGGGTCAGCGTGAGGTAGCGCAGCATTTCCTCCACGGCATTGGCGACCAGCACCGGATCCTCGGTGTTGGCGCGCAGTTCGGCCAACTGCTCCGGATTGTCGAACAGGGCCAGGGTGCTCATCGCGATCATGTTCACCGTGGTGTCGTGTCCGGCGATCACCAGCACGACCGCGAGGGACTTCACGTGGTCGAGGGTGATGTCGCCGGCTTCCATCCGCTCCACCAGAGCGGAGAAGACATCGTCGCCCGGCTCGCGCTTGCGCAGCTCGGCGAGTTCGCCGAAGTAGGCGTGGACCTTGGTGATCAGCTCCATCGACTCCGCTTCGGTGGTGCTGGTCATCATCATCCGCTCGGCGGATTCCTTGAACATCTCCCGGTCCTCGTAGCGCACGCCGAGAAGCTCACAGATCACCAGCATCGGCAGCGGACGAGCGAAGGATTCGACGAAGTCGACCGGCTTGGGGCCGGCCAGCATGTTATCGATCAACTCGTCGGCGATCTGCTGAATCTTCGGCCGCAGCTTCGACAGCCGCTTCACGGTGAACAGCGGGGTCAGGACGCGCCGGAGCTGGGCATGCAGCGCTCCATCCATCGACAGGCCCGAGCTCTCGCGGGCCTCCTTCTGGCGCCGAACCTTGATGAACGGGTTCTCCGGCGGCATTCCGGGGGTCAGGTAGTTCATGCTGACGCGCGGATCCGACAGTACGGACTTGACGTCTGCGTGGCGGGTCACCAACCAGGGGGTGCTGCCGTCCCAGATCGGCACCCGGCTGACCGGCTCCTCCTCCCGGCGGCGGGTGAGGTCCGACGGCAGGTCGAACGGGTGTCCGGCTTCGCGCTTGAAGGGGAACAGTTCTTGCCCCTGCAGTTGATCTGTCACTCCAAAATCCAATCCATCGTCGTTGACGAACCTCTCAAGACACCATACTGCACTGCCGAGAAACCGTACGGTATGGTTTTGTTCCAGTTTAAGTCGATTCCGGACCTCGGTCAAGGTGTTCGGCCCGGCCGGGGGCGCCGGTGTGGTGGCGTCCGGTGCTGTGCGGGCTCCGCCTCAGCGGGCGGCCCTGGGCAGGGAATCGGCGAGATCGGCCGAGGCGAGGGCAGCGGTCTCCCGCAGCGCGGCAGCGCGGTCGCAGATGTCGGTGTGGCCGATCGGCTCCTGCGGTCCCCACAGGATCAACTCGAACAGCAGCCGACCGTCGGGCCCGAACACCGGGGCGGTGAGCGAGCGCAGTTCCTTGGTGCCCGCGGGATCCTCGTCGGCCGGGTTGGTGTCCGGGGCGACCGCGCCCATGGCGGCAATCACGTCCTCGGTGGAGACCGAGGAATCTCCGTCGGAATGGCGGGTGAAAGCAATCTCCATCGCCGCGGCCCGCTCGTGACCCAGGATGATGCTGTACCCGCGCTCCTGCACCCGAGCCGGCATCTCGCGCAGTGCCGCAGTGACCGATTCGGGCATCTGCTCGGGAATCTGGGACAGCCAGCGCTCGCGGATGCTGTCCTCGCCGAAGGCGGCGAACACGCTGCCCAGCGGAGGCGCGAAGGGGGTACGCGCCCCGACCCGGGTGGGCAGGTCGATCAGTGAGGGGCGCCCGGCCGAGGCGGCCAGGACGAGTTCGTCGCGGACCAGGGCCACGGCGGTCACTTCGGAGGAGAACCGCTGGGCCAGTTCCTCCATCCGGGGCCGGATCAGGTCGAGGTACTGCAGTTGGTCGAGCAGGTCGGCATCGCCGGCGGCCATCGACGCCGGCATGAACGAGCCGTAGCCGCTGCGGAAGAACAGCAGGGGATAGCCGTTGTGGCTGACTCCGAGGTCCTGCACCTCCCCGACCACGATGTGATGGTCGCCGGCCTCGTGGATGGTGTCCACCGTGCAGTCGATCCAGGCGACGGACCCGTCGAGCACCGGGTTGCCCTGCGCCGACTTCTGCCACCCGATCCCGTCGAACTTGTTCGTCTTGCGGCTGGCCACGGCCCGACAGATCTGCTCCTGGTCGGACCCGAGAATGTTGATGCAGAAGTTGTCGCTGGCGGCGCGCAGGGCGGCCCAGGATGAGGACTTCCGGGCGGGCAGGAAGGCCACCAGTGGTGGATCCAGTGAGACCGAGACGAAGGAGCCGACGGTCATCCCGACCGGCTGCTCGGCGCTGTCCAGTGCGGTGACGACCACCACGCCGGTGGGGTACTGGCCGAGCACCTGCCGGAAATGCTCGGGGGCGATTGACGGAGCCATGGGTGCGTTCCTCCTGATGTCGGGCTGACGCTAGATAACATACTACATGTCATCGTGGAAATGCACGCCAGGTCCAGCGGTACTTCAAGGGCGGAAGGTGGCGCGTTCGCGCGGGACGGGCGGAGGGGAATGGGTAGCGGGGGATCCGTTCGAAAATGCCGTGAGGTATGGTTGGTCGGGACAGGGGCCGCACTCGCTGTGGAGCAGCGGTCACCCATCGCCGCTCCTCGACCGCCTCGGATCGCGGAGAACCACCGGCCCGGCCTCCCGCGTGGAGGTGCCCTGCAGTGAGGAATCTGATGACAACGACGAGCTATACCTCGACCCTGGCCGAATTCTCGGTCAATACCCAATTCGCCGACCTGCCCCGATCGGCGGTCGAAGCCACCAAGGACCTGCTGATCGACACGTTGGGGTGCGCGGTCTCAGGGTTCAACTTCCCCTCCGGCGAGATCGTTGCCGAGGTCATCGGCGGGGCCGGGGGCAAGCCCGAGGCGACCGAATTGGTGACCGGACGCCGACTCCCGGTCGCTGCCGCGGCGTACATCAACTCGCATGCGGCCAACGTGCTGGACGCCGAGGAGACCTTCCAGTTCCACCATCACGCGGCCACCACGGTGCTGTCCGCCCTGGCGGTGGCCGAGCAGCAGGGCAGTTCGGGGGAGGAGTTCCTGACCGCGGTGGCAGTCGGCTTCGAGGTCGGCGCCCGGTTGGCCATGTCGCTGAAGTGGGGGGCGGTCAAGCGCGACGACCCGGACCTGCCCGACCTGGCCGAACTGCACAGCATGAGCTGGTCCACGCTGACCGCCGCGGTCGTGACCGGACGGCTGCTGGGCCTGGATGTCGAGCAGATGGTGCACGCCTTCGGGATCTGCGGCGCGACGATGCCGGTGCCGGCCTCCCACACGATGCAGGCCCTGGTCCACCAGCCCCTGCCGATGACCAAGTACACGATGTACGGCACCTGCAGCCAGCTCGGCGTCCAGGCGGCTCAACTGGCCGCTGCCGGCTTCACCGCCCCGGAGGGGATCCTCGACGGGCCGCGCGGGCTGTGGCGCGTGCTCGGCGCGATCCGGTCGGACTGGGACGAACTGGATCAGCAGTTGGGGAAGCGCTGGTGGGTCGAATGGACCTCCTACAAGCTGTACCCCTCCTGCCGGTTCAGCTCGACCGCCATCGATCTGGCGGTGGAGCTGCGGGATCGCCATGACCTCCGGGTCGAGGACATCACCGGGGTCGAGGTCGCCGTGCACGAGCGGGCCATCGTGAACGGGCTCGATCGGACCGAGGTCACCAACCCCGTCGAGGGCGGCTTCAGCATTCCCTACCTCGTGTCCACCGCCCTGCATCGGGTGACCCCCGGGCCGCAGTGGCACACCGAGGCCACCCGGCAGGATTCCTCGATCTCGCGGTTGAAGCAGATGGTCAACGTGGTCCCGCTGCCGGAGGCTGCGGTGGCCGTGGCCGAGCAGGTACGCGAGACCGGCTGGTACCAACGCGTCCCCTACCGGATGAGCATCGAGGCAGGTGGGTCCACCTACACCGCCGATGCCGAGTACAGCCAGGGCGATCCCTGGACCGACGGGACGCGGGTGAGCCGGGAGCGGCTGGAACAGAAGTTCCGCGACTTCACCGCTGGTACTCTGACCGACGCCCAGGTGGAGCGGGCTCTGGCGCTCGCTTCCCGGATCGAGACCGAGGCCGGGGTGAGCCCCCTGGTGCAGACCCTCGTCCGCGAAACCACCCCGGAGAATGCCCGATGACCGCTCACCCACCGATCCGCCTCGGCGTACGGATCCCGCCCTGCGGCCCGGTCACCGAGGTCGCCGCGGCGGTCCGCCGGGCCGAGGAGGCCGGGTTCGACGCCGTCGCGATGCCGGACTCGCCGACCCTGTGGCGCGACACCTTCGCCGCGCTGTGTGTCGCCGCTACCGCCACCGAGCAGATCGCGCTGTGGACCGCGGTCACCAGCATCTCCACCCGCAATCCGATCAGCCTGGCCAGCTCGGCCCGCACCGTCGCCGAGCTGGCGCCGGGCCGCTTCCGGCTCGGCCTGGGAGCCGCCGACAGCGCCGGGTTCCTCACCGGGCAGGGCCGGGCGACCACCGGCCAACTGCGGCGCGGGATCCGGGCCATCAAGTCGCTGGTGACCGGTGCGCCGACCCGGTTCGGTGAGACCACGGTGACCCTGCAGGACGGTTGCGGTCCGATCCCGGTCTACCTCGCCGCGGAGGGGCCGAAGAACACGGCCCTGGCCGTCGAGGTGGCCGACGGCCTGATGACCTATCTGCGCGAGGTGGAACGGCAGGCGGCCAAGGTGAGCGAGCTGCGGGCGGCCGGCGATCGGACCGACGACTTCGAGCTGATTGCCTCGGGGCCGGTGGCAATCACCGACGACGTGGCCCGGGATACCCAGTACATCAAGCCGCTGGTGGTCAAGGCGGTGCAGGCCCACCCCGGGGCGCAGGCCTGGTTCGCCGAGGCGGGCTTCGACATCCACCCGCCCGCCGAGGAGATCCTGCTGCCGGACGGGACCGACCAGTCCCATCCGCGAGACGTGGCCGAGGCGGTCCGCGTCGCCTCGCAGTGGGTCACCGATGAGGCAGCGGTGTGGTACGCCCGCCAGATCGGGATCTTCGGGACCGCCGAGGAGGTCGCCGAGCGCCTGCGGCACCTGGAACAGCTCGGGGTGCGCGAGTTCCACGTCAGCCATGGCGGGTCCTTCGACTACCCCGATGCGCTGATCGAGGCAGTCAGCACCGAGGTGATCCCCCGGCTCCGCGCGAGCTGAGTCGGGGTCGCGTACCGGACGATCCCGGGGGCCCATCCGGGCCTCCGGGATCGTCGGGGCGGCAAGCGCGGTCAGACGCTGAACATGTCGCTGATCGCCGGCCCGACGTCGTGGTAGGTCCGGGCGAGCCGCAGAATGCCGTGCCCCGCCGCCGCCAGCTCGCGGCCGAGTTCGACGTCCTGCTCCCCGCTCACGTCCAGCAGGACGTCCAGCCGGGGGAGCGCGGCGGCCAGCGGGCGGGGGTCCGGGCCGGCATTGTGGACGCAGTCCGACAGCAGGATCACCCGGGCATCCTGTGGTTCGACCCGGGCCAACTGTCGAGCGGCGACCTCCAGCGGAAACGCCACATTGGTCAGGCCCCGAGTGGGGATCGCGGCCAGGGTACGCAGGAGGTGCTCGGGGCGTACCGGCTCACCCAGCCGGCTCAGCAGTGCCGCGTCGGACCAGAAGGCGATGACCGACAGTCGGTCCCGGCCCAGTTCGCCGGCCAGCGCGCCGACGGTGGCGGCCGCGGTGCGGATCCGCTCGCCGCGCATGGACCCCGACACGTCGACGGCCAACACCACCGACCGGGCTGCCCTGATGCGATCGCGCACGATGATGTCGTGGTCCTCCGGCACCGGTTTGCCCGCCAGCATCTCGATCGTGGCGTCCAGATCGATCTCGTCGGCCGCCCCACGGTAGGGCAGGCTCGCCCGGCTGCCCTGCCCGCGCCGACCGGTGGGCTCGGCCCGGGGGCGCGGTACCGACAGGCGGGCGGCGATCCGCCGGGTCAGCGTGAGCAGTTCGGGGTCCGCCGGTGCCGTCGCCTCGACCCCCACCAGCGCGCCCTGGTCCTCGGTGGTCAGGGAACTTCCCTCGGGCACCGTGCCCGGGCTCGCAGCAGTGGGGGTGCCGCGGCCGTTCTGCCGGGCTGCCGAGAGGCCACCGCCGGATCCGGCCGCCGCCCCCGGCTCGTGCAGCGTCGGTTCCTGGGTCAGCGCCTGTGGCTTGCGTCGCAGCGGGCGTACGCCGCGGCGGCTCCCACGCGACTTGCGCTGCCGGGCGCGGTCGGGACGGGCGAGCGGGGTGTCAACCGCCAACTCTCTTCAAGTCGGCCCGTCGGCAGCAGCGGGGTTCAGGACGAAATGGTCCTCCCAGATCTCCTGCAGCACCTCGTCGGGGGTTGCCTCGACGCTCTCGTCCACCTGGATCCGACCCGACAGGGCCACCGTCATCGCGTCCAGCACCACCTGCGGGTAGGCCGTGTCCTCGACGCTGGTCACCTCGCGGAGGCGACCCAACTGGATCATCACCGAGGCGCAGTCGATGGCGCCGCGGACGCTGCTGCCCTGGCGCAGATCCTCATGGGTCCGGGTCGCCCGGGTGAGCGCGACCGCGTCGGCGGCCACCTTGTCGGCCATCGGGCCGGTGAGTCCGGCCCGGAGCTTGACGATCGCTTCCTCGCTGGCGGCGTCCTGGTAGTCGACCACGATGCGGTTCAGTCGATCGCTGACGCTGGTGGACAACCGGGTGGTGCCGACATTGTCGAAGGGATTCATCGAGGCGATCACCCGGAAGGTCGACTTCGCCCTGATCGTGCCGACCCGGGGGATCTCCACCGAACGATCCGCCATCGCAGTCAGCAGCGTGTTCAGGGTGTCCGCGGGGGCCCGGTTGAACTCTTCCACGTACAGGAAGCCGCCGTGCTCCATCGCCTCCACCAGGGGGCCGGGCACGAAATTGTCGGCGCTGTAGTCCTCCCGCAGGACGCGGGACGGATTGTGATGCCCGAGCAGGCGGGCCGGGGTGAGGTCGCCGTTGCCCTCGACGAGTACCAGCGGGATACCCCACTCCGCGGTGATCGCCTTGAGCATCGTGGTCTTGCTGGTTCCCGGCGGGCCCTCCAGGACCAGATCCCGGCCGGCGGCGACAGTGGCCAGGGCGAGCTCCAGTTCGCGCTCGCGGCCCACCACCAGGGAGCCGATACGCTTGCGGACGTCGCCGAGCTGGGCCGGGGACGAGCTGTCCTCGGGTCGGTTGCGCTGCACGCTTCCTCCGTCCTCACCGCTGCTGCGGGGTGGTTGACACTCCGCCGAGCATCCCATACTGTCTGTCATGTTTCAACCCTGTGCGCACCCCCGCGAACGTCGGTGGACCCAGGACCATTCTGCTTTGCCACGCGACTCCGATGGGGAAGTCGCAGAACTGGAGGACCGATGATCGACTTCGACAACCAGGGTGCCCTGGAGATCCAGCGTGAGGTCGTGCTGCTGCCGCGCGTACCGGAGGGCTGGACCGATGAGCAGAAGAGCCGGCTCGTCGAGGAGGAGGCCGGCCTGGTCGACTTCATGAACAGCTTCGGCCACATCGCCAACGCCGGCGACGCCGAGACCTTGATCAGCCGCTACACCGATGACGCCACCTGGCGCACCGCCCGGGGGCACTCGGTCGGCAAGGAGCAGATCAAGGAGAACTACGACGGCTACTACGGCCCGGTGCACTGGTTCAACTACTGGACCAACATCGTGGTGCGCTTCGCCAAGCCGTTCGAAGAGGCCTACATCGCCGCCTACCACTACAGCCTCGCGGTCGCCGAGCCGGACAACTTCGCGGTCGTCTCCACCGACTTCTGGAACCTGAAGCGGATCGACGGGGAGTGGAAGATCTACCAGCGTCGCATCGACCTGGTCCAGTCCCACGGACACAAGCTGCTGCCGGCCTGACCCCTTCCTGGACCCCGGGTCCCCGCAACCGATCACGGTTGCGGGGACCTGCTGGTTGCCGGGGCGTCGACCTGGGTGCGGGGAGCGCCTACTCGGCCGTGGTTTCGGCGGGGGTCGACGTGCTGTGCCGGATGATGGCCGCCAGGTCCTGCAACTCGCCCAGCAGCTGCTGGGAGTTGTGCAGATTGTGCTGGTAGTCCCGCAGGCAATAGCTCATCACGCTGTGGTGCCAGCGATTGCGGGCCACCGCTGCCTCGTACGCGCGGGTGTCGGCGAACTCGCCGGCCTCGAACTTCTCCCGCTGGGACGCCAGGATGCGATCGGTCTGCTCGAGGCTGGCGGCCAATTCGTCGCAGTCCTGGCTGACCTGGCGGATCTGGTCGATCAGGGCATCGATGACCAGCTGACTGTCCCCGGCGCGACGGCCCAGCCACAGGCGCAGCAGTACGGAGTTCTTCACCACGGTGGGTTCGGCGCCGGGACCTTCGGCCCATTCCTTGAGTGCCTGCTCCCCGGCGGGGGTGACGTGATACTTCAGGGTGCGGCGTACCCGGCCCTGTTTCACCTCGCGGGCGGCCACGAAACCCAGGTCGTCGAGTCGGTTGAGTTCGCGCCGAATGTGGCTCAGGGCCGGGGCCCAGTAGAAGTAGCGGAGGAATTCATGGGCCCGTTCCTGGACCTCGACCGCGGTGTACTCTTCCTCGCGGGACAGCAGGCCCAACGTGGCGTACGCGGTCATCGGAAGGTTCTGCCCGGAGGCGGCGTCGGTCGCGGCCCCGGCGATGCTGGCAGGTGCGCTGCTGGTAGTGATGGAGTCCTCCTGGGCCGATTAGGTTTGAGACTAATGGTGTCAAGCCTACTAGTGTGCGTGGGGGCGCGCCAGTTCTCCCGGGTGCCCGCCCGAGGCGTGGCCAGTGTTGACCGACCGTCTTCCCGAAACGTACCGTGCAGTATGGACTTTTCCGCTGATGTAACCGAGCCCGACGATGCCCGACCCGGCGAGGACGGCCCGCGGGCCACGGCCGTGATTGCGATCCACCTGCAGCCCGACGTCGTCGAGGGGCCCCGGTACGCCGCCGAGGTGGTCCGTCGGCAAGTGCTGCCCCGGGCGATCGACTTCCTCGACGCCGTGCGCGAGGCCGGAGTCACCGTAGTCCTGGCCCGCATGGCCTTCCGGCCGGACCGGCAGGATCTGATCGCCAACTCACCCCTGTTCGAACGGGTGGCGCGGACCGGGACCTTCGCCGACGGGAGTGCCGGGGCCGACCTGATCGGCGGGCTCACCCGGGATCCCCGCGACCTGGTGATCACCCATCAGCGCACCAGTGCCCTGGTCGGTTCGCCGCTGGATCCGATGCTGCGCGCCCGCGGCATCACGACGCTGCTGGTGCTCGGGGTGGCGACCAACATCTCGGTCGACAGCACCGCACGGTCGGGCGTCGACCTCGGCTACCGGGTCCGCGTGGTGGAGGACCTGTGTGCGGCCGGGGATCCCGAAGCGCACGCGGCGTCCTACGCGACGTTGGCGACCCTGGCGGGTGGGACGACCTCGGCCGAAGTCCTGGATCGACTCGGTCGTCGGCCTCGGGGAACTCGATAGGGAAGGGTGGTGCCGCGCCCGGGGTCGGACGGCTCCCGGGGTCGAGGCAGCGAAAGGGTTGCGGAAATGAACGTGCAGTATGGTATGGTCTGTACCAAGACAGCATCATCCAGAAACGAGGGTCGCCATGACTCCTGAGAGGTACGCCGAGGAGAGCCACGACGGCTGGCGGGCCCGCTTGGGCGTGGTGGTGCCGAGCCCCAACACGGTGCTCGAGCCCCTGTACAACAAGCACCTCCCGGATCGGGTCTCGGTGCACTTTGCCCGGATGTTCATCGATGGGGTCGGTCCGGAGTTCCTCAAGGAGATGGATCGGACCTCGGGGATGCTCGCGGTACGCGATGTGAACTCCTGTGGTGCCGACGTGCTGCTGTACGCCTGCACGGCCTCCTCGGTGGTCCAACCACCCGGCTATGACGACGACCTGATCCGCCGGATCACCGACCTGACGGGCAAACCGGCCACCACGGTGACCGCCAGCCTGCTGGTCGCCCTGGCGGCGTACCACGCCTCCAAGGTGGTCATCGTCTCGCCGTACGCCGAGGACGTGGAGCAGGCCGAACGCCGGTTCTTCGAGTCCAACGGAGTACAGGTGCTGGAGTCCCGGGGGATGGGCATTGTCGAACCTCGCGGCCTCGCCGGACCCGGCGGGGACGTGATCGCGCGGACGGTTCGCGAGGTCTGGGACGCCCGCGCCGACGCGGTCGTCCTGGGGTGCGCCAACTTCCGCTCCCACGAGGTCATCGACGACCTCGAGGCCGAGCTCGGCGTACCGGTGCTCACCTCGACGCAGGCGCCGCTGTGGCACTCCCTGCGGTTGGCCGGGATCGAGGACCGGGTCGAAGGCCTGGGAATGCTGTTGCGCGACTTCTGAGCCCCTGGCCCGGGTCGCCCCGTCTTTACAAGTGAAAGGTACAAATCGTGTCGGTGTCTGTGGAGAATCAGAGCAATGTCGAGGCGTCGGTGCGGCCGGTGCCGCGACTCGATGAGGGCGCGGAATTCAAGATCCTGCGCTGCGACGTGGCCCAGTGGGAGGGTGACTGGGACCCCGCCAAGTACGACGCAGGGATCGCCTCGGAGATCCTGCAGAGCCACGTCGAGGATGCGGTGGAGGCCGAGAAGCTCGGCTTCGACGGCGTGATGACCACCGAGCATCACTTCGACGGGTGGACCCTGATCCCGTCCCCGAACGTGTACCTGAGCGCGGTGGCGGCCCGGACCAGCCGGATCCGGCTGGGACAGACCGTTCAGGTGCTGCCCTTCCACAGCCCGTGGCGACTGGCCGAGGAGGTCGGCATGCTGGACGCGCTCAGCGGGGGCCGGGCCGAGATCGGCGTCGGCAAGGGCAACTTCTCCATCGAGAAGTCGCGCCTGGGGCTGGATGACGCCTCGACCGCGGCCCGGTTCGGCGAGGGGCTGAAGCTGCTCACCGCCGCCATGTCGGACAGCGACATCACCCACGACGGCGAGTACTACCAGATCACCCAGCCCTCGACGGTCTACCCGCGGCCCTACCCGGGTCTGCGTCCGTGGGTTGCGGCGCTGAGCCCGAAGTCGATCGCCGCCGCCGGTGCGGGTGGGCACAACCTGATGAGCTTCATGGGGTGGGGTTCCCACGAAATCCTGAGCACCTACGTCGAGGCCGGCGAGAA
Source organism: Granulicoccus phenolivorans DSM 17626 = NBRC 107789 = JCM 15570 (assembly GCF_000423085.1). GTDB lineage: Bacteria > Actinomycetota > Actinomycetes > Propionibacteriales > Propionibacteriaceae > Granulicoccus > Granulicoccus phenolivorans. Next base: position 111,157 of record NZ_KE383975.1, read on the forward strand.
GAACGGCCACGAACTGTCCGGGGCCAACTTCATGACCAACGTCTCCATCATTGTGGCGCCGACCGAGGCCGAGGCCAAGGAGACCCAGAGCAAGGCCAAGGAGTCGGCCTGGGAGACCATGATGCGCCGCGGTCTGCCCAAGGATGAGGCCGAGCGATTCCTGCCGCGCTTCTCCGGTGCGGTGGTCGGCACGCCGCAGCAGGTGGTCGAACAGCTCAGCCACGACGTGGGCATCGCCGGTGCCCGCCGGCTGAACGTGATCATGCGGCTGCGTTCGATCCCGCGTCAGGCTTCGGAGCAGACCATGCGCATGTTCGCCGCCGAGGTCATGCCGGAGCTCCGCAAGCTCTGAGCAAGGAGGACAGATGAACCATCCGACACAGGTGGCCCACGTCGTCTACGGCACCCACCGCTTCGAGCAGATGCTCGAGTTCTACACGGTGGCCTTCGGTGACGTGGTGCGCATGAACAACGGGCGTCACGCCTTTCTCTCCTTCGATCACGAGCACCACCGGCACGCCCTGGTCAATCTGGGTCCCGAGCCGGAGTCCGCTGCCCCGGCCGAAGCGGCGGGCGGGTACGCCGCCCGCGGGGGCGTACGCCATGTGGCGTACGCCTGGGCGGATCTGGCCGCGCTCCTGCAGGTGTACGAACGGCTCCGCGACACCCTGGGCGTGCTACCGGTGAAGGCGGTCAAGCACGGACCCTCGCTGTCGATCTACTACGAGGATCCCGACGGCAACCGCAGCGAGTTCTACGTGGATGTGATGTCGACCGACGACGCGATCGCCTACATGACCACCGACATCTTCGTCGCGGATCCGGTGGGTGAGGGCTTCGATCATCAGGACTTCTTCGCCCGGCTGGCCCGCGGTGAGGATGTCGCCGACCGGGCCCTGCGTACGCCGGCGGAGCGGGCATGAGCGCCGAGCTCACCGCGGCGGCGACCTCGCGCTTCGTGGACGTGAACGGGATCCGGATCCACTACCACGAGGCCGGGGACGGCCCGGTTCTGCTGATGATCCACGGCGGGGCTCCCGGAGCCTTCGGGTGGGGCAACTTCGGTCAGAACCTGGCCGGGCTGTCCCGCCGGTTCCGGGTCCTCATCGTCGATCTGCCCGGCTACGGGAAGTCCGACAAACCGACGATCACCGGGGGCAAGAACACCTTCTACGCCTCGGTGTTCACCGACCTGCTGCGGGTCCTGGGGGTGACGAAGGCGCACCTGCTGGGCCTGGCCACCGGCGGAGCGACGGCCATGAAGATGGCAATCGACAGCCCGGACCTGGTCGATCGGCTGATCCTGGTGAGCAGTTCCGGTGGCCTGCCGCTGTTCACTCCGACCCCGTCACCGGGGGCCAAGGTGATCGCGAACTACTACCAGGGGGAAGGCCCGTCCCGGGAGAAGATGCGGGCCTACCTGGAGCTGATCGTGTCCAACAAGGACCTGATCACCGACGACCTGGTCGAGGAGCGGTACCGGGCCAGCGTGGATCCGGAGTTCCTGGCCGCCTCCCCCGAAGGGAAGGGGCGCCCGCCCAAGGCGGAACCGATCTGGCGCGATGTCGACCGGATCACCGCGAAGACCCTGTTGATCTGGGGCCGGGACAACGTCGTGCAGGGCTACGACAATGCGCTCTTCCTGCTGAACCGGATCCCGGACAGTCAGGTCCACATCTACGCGGGAACAGGACTGTGGGTGCCGTTCGAGCGGCAGGCCGAGTTCGAAACCCAGGTAGAGTCCTTCCTCATCCCACCCTCGGCGGGCTGAGGGCCGAACGAAGCCCCGGGAAGCAGCTTCCCGGGCCGTCAGCGCTGACGTGCGGAATGTGTACAATTATCACATTTTGCCCACACTATGGCGCATGGTATGTAACATTGGTGCTGGGCACTCGCCCTGGTTCACACGGAAGTGAAAGAGGTGACCTCCATGGAGCACGTGGTGGTGATTGGTGCGGGCCTCGGTGGGTTGCGCACGGCGGAGCAACTGCGCGCGGCGGGCTTCGAGGGACGGATCAGCATGGTGGGCCGGGAACGCCACGTTCCCTATGACCGCCCCCCGCTGTCCAAGCATGTGCTCTCCGGCGAGTGGGCCGAGGAGAAGGCCCACCTGAGCGGTCCCGAGGAGTTGCGCGCCCTGGGCGTGGAGACGTACCTGGGGGACCCCGCGGTGGAACTGACCGAGGGCCGGGTCGTCCTGGCCAGCGGCAAGGTCCTGACCGGGGACGCGGTGGTCGTGGCCACCGGATCGGATGCCCGCCGACTGCCCGATCAGCCGGCCGGCGTCCATTCCCTGCGGACGCTGGATGACTCGCTCGCCCTGCGCGATGCCCTGAGCGGGGCCCGGTCCCTGCTGATCGTCGGGGCCGGCTTCATCGGCGGTGAAGTGGCAACCGTGGCGCTCGCCAAGGGCCTCAAGGTCACCGTCCTCGAGGCGCTGCCGGTGCCGTGCGTACGGGCGGTCGGGGATCAGGTGGGGCAGCTGGTCGGCCGTCTGCTGAGTGAGGGCGGCTGTGATCTCCGGCTCGGGGTGGGCCTCAAGGGTTTCGTGGACGAGCACACCGTGGAGCTGAGCACCGGTGAGCAGATCACCGCGGATGTGATCCTGGTCGGTGTGGGGGCCCGAGCCGTCCTGGATTGGGTGCACCTGCCCGGAGTGGACGCGGCCAACGGCCTCGCCTGTGACGAGCGTGGACGCGTACACGGTGCCACCCGGGTGTGGGCCCTGGGCGATGCTGCCGCCTGGGACGATGAGCACCGCCCCGGCCGACTGCGGACCGAGCACTGGACCAATGCCACCGAGCAGGCGGCGGTGGTCGCCAAGGACATCCTCGGCCTCGAAGGGCCTCCGCCCGCGCTGCCCTACTTCTGGTCCGATCAGTTCGGGCTGAAGATCCAGGGGCTCGGGCGACTCGATCTCGCCGAGCGGGTGGTGCCGGTGCGTGGCGAGGGGATGTCCGGCGGGCCGGTGAAAGGCACCGTGGTCGCCTATCTGGACGCCGAGGACCGGTTGGTCGGCGTCGTCGGGTTCGGAGCCGCCAAGTGGATCCCGCGGTATCGCCCGCTGATCGCGGCTCGAGCTCACATCGAAGACGCCGTCGTGGCGTGAAGAACTGCAACAAGTGAAAGCCCATGTGGCCGCGAGTGGGCGACGCCTGCACCGGGCCGCAGTACTCAATGGAGAGACAACGTGAACGGACAACAAGGAACTCCTCGGATTGCGGTCGTGGGGGCCGGATCCGGCGGAATCTGCGCGGCCAAGAACCTGATCGCAGCCGGTGTCGACGTCACCGTGTTCGAGATCGGTTCCAAGATCGGCGGAATGTGGGTCTATGAAAATGACTCCGGTCGCAGCTCGGCGTACAGCTCGCTGCGGATCAACTCCGAACAGCGAGTGACCGCCTATCCGGACTACCCTTTCCCCGACGGGACCCCGATCTACCCGGGCCACGAGCTGGTCGCGGCGTACCTGAAGTCCTACGCCGACCATTTCGGGGTGACCGAGCGGGTGCAGTTCAACTCGGAGGTCACCCGGATCGAGGACGCCGGCGACGGGAAGTGGCGGATCCGCCTGGCCAATGGCGATGAGTCGGTCTGGGACGGTGTGGTCGTCTCCCCGGGCCACCAGGCCGAGCCGCATCATCCGGACTTCCACGAGGACTTCGCCGGCGAATACCTGCACGTGCACCACTACCGCACTCCCGGCTCCTTCGCCGGCAAGCGGGTGCTGGTGGTGGGGATGGGCAACAGCGCCCTCGATGTCGGTGCCGACCTGGCCAAGGTCGCCAAGTCGGTGGAGCTGGTCGCGCGGTCGCCAGTGCTGATCCTGCCCCGCGACATCTTCGGTCGCCCCCTGCCGCGAATCCTGCGCAAGGTCGAGCGGCCCTGGATGCCCTGGGAGATGAAGCGCCGGATCCGGGTCGGCCTCAGTGCCATCGCGTACGGGTCGATGGAGAGCTACGGCCTCAAGACTCCCAAGACCCGAACCCACGGCACCATGCAGCCGGCCATCCTGGACTTCGTCGCCGACGGCCGGGTGTCCTTCCGGCCGGGGATCAAATCCGTCGACGGCCAGAAGGTGGCGTTCGAGGACGGCGGTTGTGGCGAATACGACGTGATGATCGCCGCGACCGGGTACGAGGTGGATCTGCCGTTCCTGCCCGAGGACGTGGTTCGGGTGCAGAACCGGAAGCCGGATCTCTACCTGCGGATGTTCGCCCCCGAGCATCCCGGGCTCTACTTCGTCGGCTACTTCAACAACGCGGCCGGCTCCAACATCTCGCTGATGGACCTGCAGGGTCGGGCCCTGGCGAAGCTGGTCGCCGGGGAGGCGACGCTGCCGTCACCCAGTGAGATGCGCGAGGCGATCGAGGCCGAGGTGGAGGATCAGAAGCGGCTGTTCCCGGATCGCTCGCGGTACGGCCTGGAACTCGACCCGGTCCCGTATCGGGAGGCGATCGAGGCGTTCATGACCGGGACCGCCGACGATCTCTCCAAGCGGCGCATCTTCCGCTGAGATTCCGGACGAGCACTGCCCGGCCCCGTTCGGGGGCCGGGCAGTGCGTGCGTCCGCGGGAAGCCGACTCAGCCGTGACGGTGCTCGACCAGGCCACGAATCACCGTGCCGTCGAGCAGGTCCTGATAGCCCTGGGCCACTTGGTCCAGGGAATATCGGTGACTGATCAGCTCATCCAGCTGGAGGTGCCCCTCCTGGTACAGCCGGGCGAACTTCGGAATGTCGGCGTGGCTGGTGCACCCGCCCAGCAGCGAACCGCGAATGGTGATGTCGTAGAAGGTGATCCGGGTGCCCACCAACTGCACGCTCACGCTGTCGGGCACGTCACTGGCGGAGGTGAGTACGAGGCGGCCCTGTTTGCCGACCATCTCCAGTGCCGCCGCGGTGATCTCCGGATCGAGGACGCCGACGGTCACGATCACCGCCTGGGCGCCGGTGCCGCGGGACAGTGTCCGGGCGAGGTCGGTGGCGGTCTGCAGGTCGTCGGTGGTGTGTGTGGCGCCCAGCTTCGCCGCGAGTTCCCGCTTGGCCGGGACCGGATCGACAGCGATCACATGGCTGGCGCCGGCGAAGGCGGCACCCTGGACGGCGTTCAGGCCGACCCCACCGACCCCGAGCACGACCACCGTCTCCCCGGGCTGTACGCCGCCGGTGTAGACCGCCGAACCCCAGCCGGTGGGGACACAGCAGCTGAGCAGCGCGGCCACGTCCAGCGGCAGCGACTCATCGATCCGGATGCAGGTGTTCTCGGTCACCACCACGTGGTCGGCGAAGGATCCGACCATGCAGAATCCGCCGATGCCCTCCTCACCCAGCCGGGCACGGAAGGTCCCGTCGAGCATTTCCCCGACCATGACGTTGGCCATCAGTCCGCACATTCGAGGCTGGCCGCCCCGGCAGTACTCGCAGCGGCCGCACTGCGGGGAGACCGAGAAGACGATGTGGTCTCCGGGCGCCACGTTGGTCACCCCCGGGCCCACCTCGACCACCACGCCGGAGCCTTCGTGGCCACCGATCAACGGGAAGCGACCCCCGCCGACCAGGCCGTGCCGTCGGTGTTCATCGGAGCGGCACAGGCCGGCGTACGCGACCCGGACGAGCACCTCACCGGCCCTCGGGGGATCCAACTGCAGGGTTTCGGTACGCCAATCGAGCCCGGGCCCGGTCATGACGGCTGCTCTGACTTCCATCTGTGTTGCCTTTCTCGGAGTCCGGGCGGCACGTCGGCGGCCGCCCCGGGTCGACCGAGCCCCCCGGCGCAGGCGGCTGGGTGCCGCCGAATCCGCCGGAGGGCTCGAGATCTCGTGGCCGTTCGGGTGGTATTACGGCTGCTCGTCGTAGATCGGGTTGCCGTTGAAGCCGGGGATGAGCAGGTGGCCGCCATCGACCGGAATGTTCTGGCCGGTGATGTCGCGGGCCTCCTCGGAAGCCAGGAACAGCACCGCGTTGCTGACCGCCTCGGGGGCCAGGCGACCCCGGCCGGCGAGCGCGTAGTAGCCGTAGGAGGCCTTCTCGTGATCCTCCAGGGTGGCGTCATCGCGGCCGGTGGAGAAGGCGAAGCCGCCGGGGAACTCGTTCATCTTGGTCTTCATGAAGCCGGGGGAGACCGCGTTCACCCGGATGTTGTTCGGCGCGTACTCCAGGGCCGCCGACTTCATCAGGCCGAGCACCCCGTGCTTGGCGGCGTTGTAGTGGGCGTAGTTCCAGCACGGCTCGATCGCGTTCACCGAGGCGGTCAGGATGATGCTGCCGCGGCCCCGCTCGATCATGTGCGGGATGACCGCCCGGATCATGTTCCAGTGCCCGGTCAGGTTCACATCGAGGCTGTCCTGCCAGGCCTCCGGGGTGATTTCGTGCAGGGCGCCCAGGCTCCAGATGCCGGCATTGCTGGAGACGATGTCGATCTGGCCGAGTTCGGCGATCCCCCGCTCGACGGCGGCGGCCAGGGCCTCGGCGGAGCGCACATCGGCCTCGACGGCCAGGGCCCGCCGGTCCAGATCGTTGACCAGCTTGACGGTCTCCTGCAGATCCTCCGGGGTGGCCATCGGGTAGGGCACGGTCTCGATCTGCTTGGCGATATCGACCGCGACGATGTCGGCGCCCTCCCGCGCCAGGGTGAGCGCGTGCGCGCGGCCCTGACCGCGGGCGGCGCCGGTGATGAGTGCAACCTTGCCGTCGAGTCGTCCCATGACTTGCTCCTTCGAAAGATTTTGATGCCCCGTTGCATCGGTGCAGGCAGGGCCTGTGCGGATCATTGCTACGGCCACTGCCCTAGCGCACACAACGTAGTGTACCGTACCGTATGGATTGTCGCACGTGATGGCCTCCGGCCGTCCGGGTACTCACCGTCAACGGAGGGGTGGGTCGGAGTGTTGAAAGGGTGGATACAAGCATGACTACAGGTGTGGACGTAGGCGCAAAAGCCGACGTAGGCGGTCTGGCCGGATTGGGCTGGCGGGAAGCGATGGAGCGGGCCGTCGCCGCGGCGGATCCCAATGCATTGCGGATGGTGCTCTACCAGTACACCCATGATGCGGAATACCTCGGGATGGCCGTCAGTAAGGTACCGGTGCGCCACGGGGTCTCCTACAAGTACGCGATTTCCGATGCGGACGCCGCCAAGGTGCGCGCCCGGGCCATCGAACTGTTCGGCGCCGCCGACGACGCCGCCGGGCTGCAGGCCCCCGCGGAGCCGACGCAGGCCGAGGCCCGCCAGATGATCGACGAACTGGTCGGTGAACAACTCAGCGATGTGCAGTTCAACTGGGCCCTGGAGGAACTGGCCCTGGATGACTTCCCCCGCGACGTGCCCGAGCGGCTCAGCGGCCTGCCGGCGGAGGCCAAGCAGAAGGTGCACGTCGCCATCATCGGCGCCGGGATCACCGGCATCGTGGTGGGAACGATGCTCGAGCGGGCGGGTGTTCCGTACACCATCTTCGAGCGGCATCCCGACCTCGGGGGCACCTGGGAGGCCAATACCTATCCCCGGGCCCGCTGCGACATCCCGGTGTTCCTCTACCAGTTCCGGTTCGAGAAGAACTACCCGTGGACCGATCACCAGCCCACCCAGCCGGATCTCAAAGAGTACCTCAAGTACGTCGCGAACAAGCAGGGCGTGACCCCGCACGTCCAGCTCAACAGCGAGGTGGAGCATGCGGCCTGGTCGCAGGACAAGCAGAAGTGGGAACTGCTGATCGAGCACGACGGTAAGAAGAGCACCTTCGAGGCGAACTTCCTGATCCACGGCGGGAGCTTCTTCGGTACGCCCAAGAAGCCCGAGATCGAGGGTATGGAAAACTTCCACGGGCCGATCATGCACACCGCCGAGTGGGACCACGACGTTGATCTGGCCGGCAAACGGCTCGGCATCATCGGCAACGGCTCCAGTGGCGTCCAGTTGGTGCCGCACCTGGCCGAGATCGGTTCCTCGCTCGAGATCTTCCAGCGCACCCCGCAATGGGTCATGCCCTCGGAGAACTACAACGCCCCGCTGCCGGAGGAGACCCGCTGGCTGCTGGACAACATTCCCTTCTACTGGAACTGGGTCTGCTGCTCGTACTTCCTGTCGTCGCGGCAGGACACCGAGGCAACCAGCTACGACCGGGTGTGGCAGGCCCGCGGTGGTGCGGTGAGCCGGCGCAACGACGAGATCCGCGATGCCGCGGTCGCGTACTACAAGAAGAAGTTCGCCGACCGGCCGGACCTGGTCGAGAAGCTGGTCCCCGACTACCCGCCGTACTCCCGGCGCAATGTGGTCGACAGCGGCTGGCACGACTCGCTTTTGCGCGATGATGTCGAACTGGTCACCGAGCCGATCCGGCGGATGACGCCGGAGGGCATCGAAACCGCGGATGGTCAGGTCCACCCGCTGGACGCGCTGATCCTGGCCACCGGCTTCGATGTGCATCGCTGGTTCTGGCCGGTCACCTACCACGGCCGGGACGGCAAGACCTTCGATCAGCTGTGGGCCAAGGACGGAGCGCGCTCCTTCCTCGGCCTGGTGATGCCGTCGTTCCCGAACATGTTCGCCTACCACGGCCCCAACGGAGCGCCGATGTTCGGTGGCTACCACCCCTGGGCCGAACTCTGGACCCGCTACGTTCTCGACGTCATCGCCCTGGTCATCGAACGGGACGCGAAGTCCTTCGAGGTCCGCGCGGACGTCTTCGACCGGTACAACACCCGGCTGGATCAGGAGTTCCAGCGGTTGGTGGTCCAGGGCGAGCACGTCAGTGGCTACTTCATCGACAACTCCGGGCGGGCCTCGACCTTCCTGCCGTGGGATTCGGCCGAGTACTACGACTGGATCCGGTACGCCAACCCCGACGATTACGACTTCCGATGAGTGTGCTGCGGGAGCAGGGGAAGCGGACGGTCGGAGGTGACGGTCATGGCTGAGCAAGCCGCGATCGATCTGGCCCTGCTGGTGCTGCGGGTCGGGATCGGCATCGTGTTCGTGGCGCACGGCTACAACCACTTCTTCGGTGGCGGCCGGCTGAGCGGTACCGCGCGCTGGTTCGAGAGCCTGGGCATGCGTCCGGGACGGCTCCATGCCTGGGTCGCCAGCCTCGCCGAGTTGGGGGGTGGGATCCTGCTCATTGTCGGTTTCCTGACCCCGCTGGCTGCCGCCGCCGTGGTGGGCACGATGTCGGTTGCCCTGGTGACCAATCACCGGAAGAACGGATTCTTCATCTTCCGGCCCGGCGAAGGGTATGAGTACGTCCTGACCCTGGTGCTGATGGGCCTGGCGATCTCCGGACTCGGCGCCGGCGCGTGGTCGGTGGACGGCCTGCTGAACCTCTTCCAGCCGCCCGGCTGGTGGGGCCTGGGCATCGCCGTGGTCGGCGGACTGGGTGGGGGAGCCGCGCTGCTGGCCCTGTTCTGGCGGCCGGTGAAGCAGCCGGCGGCCGGCTGACCGGAGACCTGTTCCGAGTTGCCCGACGGGGTGGTGCGCGTTGTGCACCACCCCGTCGGTGTGTCCGGGGCGGCGTACCGGGCGAACAGAAACTGCTCCGCAGCGTGGGGGGAACGCTGCGGAGCAGTGGCTTGAGGCGTACGCGGGTGCGCCGCGGGGAGGTCAGCGGGTGAGGCCGGCCGCCCACTCCGCGGTGGTCAGTACCTCGGCCTGCCGGGGGAACAGCTTCTCGACCAGGGCCCGGTGGAGATCCGCGTCGGGGTCGGCACAGCCGTCGGACAGCACGGTGAGCCGGTAGTCCAGATCCGAGGCCTGGCGCACGGTGGAGGTGACCCCGCCACCGGTGATGGTGCCGGCGATCACCAGGTCGGTGATGCCCTGCGAGCGCAGGATGATCCCCAGATCCGTGCCTTCGAAGGCGCTGCCGCGGGACTTGGTCAGCACGACATCTCCGGCCGCGGGGGTCAGCTCGGTCGGGAAGGCGACCGCAGGATCACCGATCCGATTGGCGCCGTCGGCGGCCCAGGCGGTGATGCCGGAGTTCTGGGGGCTCACCTCGGGAGCTTCCGGGCGGAAGGCCATCCCGACGAACAGCACCGGGACGGAGGCCTCGCGGGCAGCGGCAATGGCGGTACCCAGGGCCGCGACGACCCCGGCCGAATCGGCCAGGTGGGCCAGGGCATTGGCCTGGACGTCAACGATGACGAGAGCAGTATGATTAGTCACAGACCGTACCGTACGGAATGTGACAGTTGAGGTCAATAGTTGGCTCGGTAGCGCACAGCCCAATCGTTGACAGACTACTAGTTCTAAGACTAACCTTCTAAAGGTATCGCCCCCATCACCGACCGGGGCTTCAGACCAGTCGGCTCGTCCAGGCATCGCGGCCGGGCCAGCCACGAATTCGTGAGGTGAAATGGCAACGCATCCCCTGAGCGGCGTCACCGTCGTCGAGTTGGCCGATGAGCAGGCGGAGTACTGCGGACTGGTGTTCGCCGGCCTCGGGGCCGACGTCATCAAGGTCGAACCGCCCAGCGGCAACTCCACGCGGAACATCGGGCCGTACTACCACGACCGGGTCGATCCGGAGCACTCGCTCTACTTCTGGAACTACAATCGCGGCAAGCGCTCGGTCGTCATCGACATCGAAACCGCGGAAGGGCAGCAGCAGTTGCTGTCCCTGCTCGAGCACGCCGACATCTTCCTCGACTCCACCGCGCCGGGCCGGCTGGCCGGGACCGGGCTGGAGCCGGACGCCCTGGCGGAGAAACTTCCCCGGCTGATCCATTCCCGCATGACCCCCTTCGGGGAAAAGGGCCCCTGGGTGGACTACAAGGGGTCGGACCTGGTCCACCTGGCACTGGGTGGGCCGATGATGAACTCCGGCTATTCCCCGCAGCCGGACGGGCATTACGATGTCGCGCCGATCGCCCCGCAGATGTGGCACGCGTACCACATCGCCGGTGAGCAGTTGGTGATGATGACCCTGGCCGCGCTGGTGTACCGCAACCAGTTCGGCACCGGACAGCTGGTCAGCTGTGCCGTCCACGAGGCGGTGTCGAAGAACACCGAGCTGGACCTGATGAACTGGGTCATGCGCCGGGTGCCGCTGTATCGGCAGACCTGCGCGCACGCGATGGAGATCCTGAGCAATGGCACTCAGCTGGCCCACACCAAGGACGGCCGCTGGTTCATCACCATCCTGATCGGCGCCCGGGATCGGCACAATCTGATCGAGTTCCTCCGCAAGTACGGCATGGAGGCCGATCTGGTCGACGAGCCGCCGGCCGCCACCGGGGCCTCCCGACCGATCCCGGGCAGTGGTGGCACCTCTGAACTCGCCGATCACACCCTCGAGGTGTTCCAGCGCTGGGCGCGCCGGTTCACCTACGACGAGCTGCCCTGGCGGGAGGCGCAGGAAGCGGGCGTGATCTGCGTCCCGCTGCGCAAGCCGGAGGAGAACATCACCGACGAGCACTGGTTGAAACGTCGGACCTTCAGCGAGGTCGAGCACGAGGATCTCGGCCGCTCCTTCACCTACGTGACCAGCAAGTGGGTCTCCTCGGAGCACGAGTGGAAGATCGGCCGGCGGGCCCCGCACCTGGACGAACATCGGGCCGAGGTGGCCGACCTGCTCCGGGCCGCGCCGGTTCCGGCCCCGGCACCGAAACGGACCTGGCACGGCGGACGCAAGTCGGTCCACGGCAAGCCCATGGTGCTGGACGGGATCCGGGTGCTGGACTTCACCTGGTTCCTGGCCTCGGCCGGCGGGACCCGCTTCCTGTCCGCGCTGGGGGCGGAATGCATCAAGGTCGAGTGGGCCGCGCACCCGGACACCCGGATGGGGGCGATGGCCCCGGTCGGTGGCCGCGCCGCCCGGGCACGCGCGACCGCGCCCCTGGAAGGCGTCACCGACTCCGACATGGGCGGGCAGTTCAACAACAAGAATCCCGGCAAGCGGGGCCTGTCGCTGAACGTCCGTCATCCCCAGGGGCTGGAGATCGCCCGGCAGTTGGTGGCCACCTCCGACATTGTCGCCGAGGGCTTCTCCCCGGGTGTGATGGACAAGTGGGGGCTGGGCTACGAGGCGATGCGCCGGATCAAGCCCGACATCATCTACGCCCAGCAGTCGGGGATGGGTTCGGCCGGCACCTACGGGAAGTTCCGGGCCGTGGGGCCGATCGCGGCGGGCCTGGCGGGGACTTCGGAGATGTCCGGTCTGCCGTCACCGGCCATGCCGGCCGGGTGGGGATACTCCTACCTGGACTGGATCGGTGCCTACAGCTTCGGCATTGCGATGCTGACCGCGATCCACCAGCGCGACATGACCGGCAAGGGCCAGTGGCTGGACGCTTCGCAGGTGGAGACCGGGATCTTCATCTCCGGCACCTCGATCCTGGACTTCTCCGCCAACGGTCGGGACTGGCGCCGATACGGCAACCGCTCGCCGTACAAGCCCGCCGCGCCGCACGGGGCGTACCGCTGTGTGGGTGAGGACCGGTGGGTGGCCATTGCCTGCTTCACCGATTCCGAGTGGGAGGCGCTGGCGCGGGTTGCCGGGCGACCCGACTGGCTGGCCGACCCACGGTTCGCCACTTTGTCCGAGCGGCTCCTGCATCAGGACGCGCTGGACCGGGAGGTGACCTCCTGGACCCGCACCCAGGACGCCTTCCGGGTGATGCATGCGCTGCAGGCGGTCGGGGTTGCCGCCGGGGTGTGCCAGAACGCCGAGGACCGGGTGGAGAACGACCCGCAGCTGGCCGAACTCAACTGGCTGACCGAGGTGACCGGCACCAAGATCGGCACCTGGCCGATCGCCGAGGTGCCGGTGAAGATGAGCGCCACGCCGCCGCACATCGGGGGAATGATCGATCGCGGCGCGCCCGGGTACGGCGAGGACAACGAGTACGTCCTGGGCGAGATCCTTGGCTACACGACCGGGCAGATCAAGCAGTTCCGCGAGGACGGCGTCATCTGACCCCGGTCCGATCCGCGCCCGGCCGGGCCCGTCGCTGTCGCGGCGGGCCCGGCCGCGGTTCGTTACCGAAGTCACTCGGAGCATGACAGAAGTGCGAAAGACTAACCATTGACAGACTAATAGTCTGCAAGCTAATGTTTCTAACGTCAACAGAGTCGAACGAGGGAGTTGGACATGCCAGTACCTGAGGCACTCAAATCTGGCCCACTTGCCGGGATGAAGGTCATCGACGCGGACACCCACATCACCGAGCCCGGTGATCTGTGGACCTCCCGCGTCTCCGCCAAGGACAAGGACCGCGTCCCGCGGCGGATCCGCGACGAGAACGGTCGCGACACCTGGTACTACAACGGCGACGACATCTTCGCCCGCCCGGCCGGTGCCGCGGCGATCATCACCAAGGACGGCCAGCGCCAGTCGTTCTGGGACTTCAACATCGAAGCCGGGATGCAGTGGGACGAGGTGGACCCCGGCGCGTACGACGTCAAGGAACGTCTGAAGTACATGGACGAGTGGGGCTTCCACGCCCAGATCGTCTACCCGAACACCGCCGGCTTCGGCGCCAACAAGCTGATCCAGATTCCGGACCAGGACCTGGGCCTGCTCATCGCACAGGTCTACAACACCGCCATGGCCGAGTTCCAGGAGGAGTCCGGCGAGCGGATCTTCCCGATGGCGCTGCTGCCGTTCTGGGATCTCGAGGCGGCGATCAAGGAGGTCGAGCGGATCACCGACCTCGGCCTGCGCGGCATCGCCATGGCCAGTGAGCCGCACTCCAGCGGCAAGCTGCCGACCCTGATCGATCCCTACTGGAACCCGCTGTGGGACGCCATCACCGACACCGGCCAGGTCGTGAACTTCCACGTCGGCGCCAGCGAGTTCGGCATGGACGCCTTCTTCAAGGGTGCCTGGGAGGGCCAGGACCGCTTCCGCCGCCACGTCGTGGGTGCCGCGCTGCTGGAGATGCACAACGCCAAGATCATGGCCAACCTGCTGACCAGTGACCTGATCGATCGGTACCCCAAGATCAAGTGGGTGTCGGTTGAAAGTGGCATCGGCTGGATTCCCTACGTCCTGGAGCGTCTGGAGTACCAGCTGCTGGAGTGGCGTGAACATGGTGGCGACAAGATCAGCAGCCCGACCGAGAAGTTCCAGAAGAACGTCTACTCGTGCTTCTGGTTCGAGGAGACCGGCCCGATGCGCCAGCTGGACCGGATCGGCTTCGACTCCGTGCTGTTCGAGAGCGACTACCCGCACCCCACCTGCCTGTACCCCTCGCCGGTGGACCACGGCATCCGGGTGCTGGAGCCCTGGGGCCCGGAGATCACCCGCAAGATCATGAGCGAGAATGCCGCGGAGCTGTACCGGATTCCGATCTGATCAACCGGATCCTGGTCAACCGGATCCTGATCACACAGTGACCGTCACGCTCCCTGCCGAGGCCCCGCGCCCCGGCAGGGAGCGTGCCGTCGTATCCACACCGTTCGGAGCCCGCGCAAGGTCGGGCGGCCCTGATTCCTGGAGAACCATGAGCGCAACACCATCCTTCGGCCGCGCCCGAAGTATCGATCCGGCCTGGTTGGCCGCCGCGGAGCCGGAGGAGGTCCTCGATCCGGACCTGCCCATCATCGACACCGCGCACCACCTCTACGGTCCGACCGCGCCGCCGGGTACCTACCTGCTCGAGGAGTACCTCCACGACCTGGCCGGCGGCCACCGGGTGGTCGCCAGTGTGTACGTGGAGTGCGGATCGTTCTTCCGGCCGAGCGGGCCGGAGTATCTGCGTCCCCTGGGGGAGACCGAGGCGGTCAGCGGGCTCGCCGCGATCGCCGAGAGTGGCGCGTACGGGCCGACCCGGGTCGGCGCCGCGATCGTCGGAAAGGTCGATCTGGCACACCCGGACGCCGGCGCCGCCCTGGATGCGCACCTCGCGATCGGCGGTGGGCGATTCCGGGGCGTCCGCGATCCTGCGGCCTATGACAGTGATCCCAGCGTCGGCAACTGGAGTACCTCCGAGGGGCCGGGGCGGTATGTCTCGGCCGAGTTCCGGCGCGGGGCCCAGGAGCTGTTCGCGCGGGGGCTGACCCTGGATGCCCTGGTGTTCTTCCATCAACTGCACGATGTGGTCGACCTGGCGCAGGCCTTCCCCGAGGGCGGGATCGTGTTGGGCCACTGTGGCAGCCCGCTCGGCTACGGGCCCTACACCGACCGGGACGAGGTGTTCCGGATCTGGCGTACGCACATGACCGAACTGGCGCGCTGCCCCAACGTGCGGGTCAAACTCGGCGGGATGATGATCCGGTTGGCGGCCTTCGATTACCTGAACTCGCCACGCCCGGCCACCTCGACGCAACTGCACCGGGCCTGGGCGCCCTACCTCGACACCTGCCTCGAGCTGTTCGGGCCCCAGCGGTGCATGGTGGAAAGCAACCTGCCCATCGAAAAGGTCGGCATCACCCCGAAGGCCCTGTTCAACACCCTCAAGCGGAGTGTCGCCGGGGGATCGCCCGCGGAGAAGGACGCGGTGCTGTCGGGGACGGCGCTGGACTTCTATCGCCTCGATCCCGACCTGCTCGCCGGGCCGGCGAGCGCGGAGCCCAACTGAGCCGTCGGCGCCGCCACCCGGCGGCGCCGGTCCGGCTCAACTCACGTGGGCCCGGACGGCGTCGAGTTCCTCGTCGTACCAGCCCCGGGACTTCGCGAACGCGACCATCTTGGTCAGCTCGGCATCCCAGGCCGGGGTGCGGGCCTCGCCGGCCAGCTGCTGCAGCAGGGAGACCGGAATCCAGCCGTGCTGCTCGAACCGGGGCAGCCCGAGTTCCCGCACCCGCCCGGCCACATTTGCCGCCGCCGGGCGCACCTCGATGTCCAGTGACTTCATCTCAGTGGGCTGGAGCAGGTCCATCTCACCACTATCGAGATCGAGAACAATCCGCATACGATCATGCTACCGATTGGGGCAGAAAAAATCATGTAGTATGTCATGTAAGCGGTAGGAAATTTGCCGCACGCTGACGTTTCATTGAAGGCGGTTGTGATGGCGAAAAGACTCTCCCGCGAGGACTACTTCGAGGTTGCCCTGGATCTCCTGGCCAAGGGCGGCCTGGGGGCGGTCACCCTGGCCAGCATGTGCGAGGCGCTCGAGGTTACCCGGGGATCGTTCTACTACCACTTCAGTGGCGGGATCGGCGACTTCATGCGGCAACTGCTCAACTACTGGGCCGAACTGGTGGAGACGATCACCATCGACTGGAGGGCGCTGACCGCCGAAGAGGTCCTGCATGCCGTGCATGATCGCGCGATCAACTCCATGAACCACGAGGCCGAACGTGAGATCCGCGCGTACGGGCGGACCACGCCGGAGACCAACAAGGTGGTGGCCGCGGTCGACGCCCGGCGGCGTACCAACATCACCCGGGCACTCGAGGGTGCGGGCGTGTCTCCCAGTGACGCCGATGCGCTGGGCCGGATCGGCATCGCGCTGCTCATTGCCGAGCAGCAGAACGTACCGGTCGACCGGGAGGCCATGCGGGTGATGTACGACGAGTACCTGGAGTGGGCGCTGGCCAAGCTGCACCGGGCCACCGATGGGGTGCCGGTGTTGGCCCAGGGGGCCGGGGCGGCCGCCGAGGGCTGAATGGGCTTCGCTCGGCCGAGTGATCAGCCGCGGATCGGGCGGAGGGTTGCGCTTCTTCGGGCAGTACAGTACCGTCTGGTATGTGAGCAGCAAGGAGGCGCTCTCTCCCCTTTCGACGGAGCGCCGATGCTGCTGCAGCCGACCGAGCGGGTCGGCAACCCGCGCGCAGCCCGCGTACCGTCCGAACGGAGTAGAACCATGCCCGAAGCCGAGTCCGAAGCCTTCATCCTGTTCGAGGTCACCGCGAAGCCCGATGCGGTGGAGACCGTCAAACGGCTGCTGACCGAACGCTTCCCCGATACTCGGAAGTTCGATGGCTATCGGACGCTGGATGCGTACGTGGACCGGGCCGACGGGCGGACCTTCACCTTGGTTCAGTCCTGGGCGTCCCGGGAGCACTACGACACCTACCTCGCCTGGCGGGAAGCGCAGGGGGACCTGGCCGATTTTCTGCAGTACGTGGAGGGCGAACCCCGCGTCCGTTTCTTCGATCACGTGGACGCCTGAACCCGCCCTCGTCCAGCGACCCTGAGGAGTACAACACATGAGCACCACCCGAACCGCCCTGGTCACCGGCGCTGCCGCCGGACTCGGCCGGAAGATCGCCGAGCGGCTGGCAGCCGAAGGGCACCGCGTCGTCCTCGTGGATCGTTCCGAGGCCGTGCATCAGGCCGCGCAGGCCATCACCGAATCCGGGGCCGAGGCGACCGCCCTGGTGGCGGACCTGATGACCCTGGCCACCGATCCGGCGGACCTCATCGCCCAGTTGGACCAGTTGGCGAGCGACACCGACATCCTGGTCAACAATGCGGGCATGCATCCGCGGACCGCCGACAATGAGTCCTACGCCTTTGAGGACATCGAGGTCGGCCAGTGGGAGACCGTGCTGCGGCTGAATCTGACCGTGCCGTTCCTGCTGGCGAAGTGGGCCGCGGCCGGAATGAAGCAGCGGCAGTGGGGGCGGATCATCAACATCGCCTCCCGGACCGGCCAGACCTTCTCGGCGGCATCCTCGGCGGACTATGCGGCCAGCAAGGCCGGCCTGATGGGGATGACCCGCCAGTTGGCCGGAGAGCTGGGGCCCCATCACATCACTGTCAACGCGGTGGCTCCGGGGCTGGTCCAGTCCCCGATGAATCTGGGCGGCGACCTCCTGGAGCGCTGGACCGCGACCGTGCCGGCCCGACGATTCGGTACGCCGGAGGAGGTGGGCGCCGCGGTTGCCTTCCTGGCCTCCGACGATGCCGGCTACATGACCGGGACCTCGCTGAACATCAATGGTGGCGCCTACATGTAGGTCGCTTCGCCCGGCTGCTGTGCTCACCCGCCGAGGTGGGCCAGCAGGCTTCCGGGTGCCTCGGCCAGGTGGCTGCGCAGACTCGATCCCGGGTTGCGCAGCCACAACGTGTGGGCCGACAGGGCCAGCGCCAGCCAGGCCTGGCTGATGATCTCCGGCTCCGCCGCCCGCGGGTCGACGCCGAGGCGCTCGGCGACATAGTCGGCAATCACCGCCCGCCAGTCGGCGTAGCGCAGCACCGAGTGGGCCTGCAGGGCCGGGGTCTCGATGATCAGCCGCATCCGCTCGCGGTGCGGCGGATCGGCGTCCTCGGGGAACTCGTTGAAGGCGAGCACCCCGCGGTGAATGACCTCGTGCACCGGCAACTGCTGGGGTAGATCCCGCAACAACTGGCGAAACGCCGCCAGGCTGTGATCGAACTGGCCCCAGGGGATGTCGTTCTTCGAGGGGTAGTAACGAAACAGGGTGCGTCGGCTCACGCCGACCGCGGCCGCGATGTCATCGAGGGTCGTGCCCTCGAAGCCCTTCTCCGCGAACAGGCGAAAAGCCGCCTGCTCGATCTCGGCATGGGAGGTCGCCTCGGGGCGACCGGCCGGAGAACGTCGAGCGGGGCACACCCCGCGCAGTGTACGCCGCGGCCAGCAGTTCGGAGCACATCGGGAAAGATCGGCAGCTCGACCCCTTCCATTTATTCCATGAGTGCAGTTATGGTTGGTCGCAAGTCAACGCCGACCGAAGGGAGATCCCATGAACCCCCAGAACCCCGAAGCCATCGACACCGATGTGATCGAGACCGAATCCGTGACCGCCGCCCCCGCGGAGGCGATCGCCGAAGACCTCGTCGAAGAGGTCTCGATCGACGGGATGTGCGGTGTCTACTGACACCCACCACACCCCGCCGACCGGGGCCGGGGAGTCCGCGCACTCCTCGGCCCCGGCCGGGCGGCCCGCCCCGCAGCCCCGCCGCGTGGGGCTGGATGAGGCCTGGGAACTTCACCCCAGCGTCTCCATCCGCCCCGAACCGTTCGGCGCTCTGGTCTACCAC
This sequence comes from Granulicoccus phenolivorans DSM 17626 = NBRC 107789 = JCM 15570, assembly GCF_000423085.1. Taxonomy (GTDB): domain Bacteria; phylum Actinomycetota; class Actinomycetes; order Propionibacteriales; family Propionibacteriaceae; genus Granulicoccus; species Granulicoccus phenolivorans. The sequence goes on from NZ_KE383975.1 coordinate 130,045, forward strand.
TTCGGCAACCGTCGGCTCAGCTTCCTGAAGCGCCCCGAATTGCTGACCGTGGTCCAGGAATTGGCCGGTGCCGTGAACGTGGCCGCTGCGCTCGACGCCGCGGCCGTTCCGGCCGAGGACCGCCCCATCTACACCAGGGCGCTCAGCACGCTCGCCGCCGGCGACATGATCCGCCCCCGCGCCTGACCGGCGCGCAGAACCCCCAGCGCTCATCGAGGAGCACCCCGTGACCATCGCACCGCAGCGACCCTACACCGCCTCGTTGGTGGACCAGTTCGAGCTCGGCCTCAATGCGCCGATCTGCCTGACCTGGGAACTGACGTACGCCTGCAATCTGTCCTGTGTCCACTGCCTGTCCGCCTCCGGGCGCCGCGACCCGCGCGAGCTGACCACCGAGCAGTGCGAGGCCGTCATCGACGAACTGCAGCGGATGAAAGTCTTCTACGTCAACATCGGCGGGGGTGAACCCACGGTTCGGCCGGACTTCTGGCACCTGCTCGACTACGCGGTGGCCCATCAGGTGGGCGTGAAGTTCTCCACCAACGGCCTGCGGATCACCCGCGAGCGCGCCCGGCAGCTGGCCGGCAACGACTACGTCGACATCCAGATCTCCCTGGACGGGGCCACCGCCGAAGTCAACGACCGGGTCCGTGGGCCCGGCTCCTTCGACATGGCGATGAAGGCGCTGGGCAACCTGGCCGCCGAGGGCTTCCGCAACGCCAAGATCTCGGTGGTGATGACCCGGGAGAACGTGGATCAGCTCGACGAATTCCAGAAGATCGCCGATGATCACGGCGCCACTCTGCGGATCACCCGGCTGCGTCCCTCCGGTCGCGGCGCCGACGTCTGGGACGAGTTGCATCCCACCCACGACCAGCAGCGCCAGCTCTACGACTGGCTGCTGGCCAAGGGCGAGCGGGTGCTGACCGGGGACTCCTTCTTCCACCTGTCCGCCTTCGGCGAGTCGCTGCCCGGGCTGAACCTGTGCGGCGCCGGCCGGGTGGTCTGCCTGATCGATCCGATCGGCGACGTGTACGCCTGCCCGTTCGCGATCCATGACGAGTTCCTGGCCGGCAACGTCATTCGCGACGGGGGATTCGAGTCGGTCTGGCAGAACAGCGAGCTGTTCGCCGAACTCCGGTCGCCCCAGTCCGGGGGCGCCTGCGCCAGCTGCCAGTTCTTCGACTCCTGCCGCGGCGGCTGCATGGCCGCCAAGTTCTTCACCGGGCTGCCGATGGACGGTCCCGACCCCGAGTGCGTCGTCGGCAACAGTGCCGCCGCGCTGGCCGGGGAGCGTACCGCCCCGGCGTCCAGCCAGGACCACTCCCACCGCACCAAGCCGGTCCCGGTGACCCTGCGGCTCGCGCCGCCGGTCAAGGACTGTGCGGTCAATCCCCTGGCCGATTTCGACCCCCGCGCGTGAGCGCATCCGATTCCAGTGCGCGCGTGAGCGCATCCGATTCCAGTGCGCGCGTGAGCGCGTCCGATTCAAATCCGCGCGTGTGCGCGTACTGAGAGGAAACCATGTTCGGACAGAACCCCTGGTTCGAAAGTGTCGCCGAAGCCCAACGCCGGGCCAAGCGCAAGCTGCCCCCGTCGGTGTACTCCGCCCTGCTGGCCGGGACCGACCGCGGCAGCACGTACGCCGACAACACCCAGGCCTTCGCCGAACTCGGGATGTTGCCGCACATCGCCGGGAACTCGGCCCAGCGGGACCTGAGCACCACCGTGCTGGGGCATCAGATCAGCATGCCGGTGCTGCTGTCCCCGACGGGGGTCCAGGCGGTGCATCCGGAGGCCGAACTGGCGCTGGCCCGCGCCGCGGCGAACCGCGGGGTCCCGGTCGGCCTGGGTGCCTTCGGCTCCAAGCCGATCGAGGAGGTGGCCCCGCTCAACCCGCTGACCTTCTACCAGATGTACTGGCTGGGCAACCGGTCCGATATGGCCAAGCGGATGGAACGCGCCCGCCGGGCCGGCGCGGCCGCGTTGATCGTCACGCTGGACTGGACCTTCTCGATGGGCCGGGACTGGGGCTCCCCGGAGATCCCCGACGCGATCAACCTGAAGACCGCGATCAAGTTCGCCCCCGAGGTGCTGCGCCGGCCGAAGTGGTTGTGGTCCTACGGGCGGCGTGGCGAACTGCCCTCGCTGACCACCCCGAACATGCCCGCCGACGGCGAGCCGGCCCCCACCTTCTTCGGCGCCTACGGTCAGTGGATGCAGACTCCGCCGCCCAGCTGGGAGGACATCGCCTGGATGCGGGCGGAGTGGGGCGGGCCGTTCCTGGTCAAGGGCATCTCCCGGATCGATGACGCCAAGCGGGTCCGCGACCTCGGCGCCACCGGCCTGTCGGTCTCCAACCATGGCGGTAACAACCTCGACGGCATCCCGGCCACCATCCGGCTGCTGCCCGGGATCGCCGAGGCGGTCGGCAATGACCTGGAGGTGCTCCTCGATGGCGGGATCCGGCGCGGCAGTGATGTGGTCAAGGCGTTGGCTCTGGGTGCGCGCGCGGTCCTGATCGGCCGGGCGTACCTGTGGGGGTTGGCGGCCAATGGCCAGGCCGGCGTGGAGAACGTCCTGGACATCCTGCGCGGGGGCATCGATTCCGCGCTGCTCGGGCTGGGGCACTCCAGCGTGCACGACCTCACCCCCGACGATCTGGTGATTCCGCCGAACTTCACCCGCAGCAGTGAGCAGTTGGGGCTGTCGATTCCGCAGTACAGCTGACCCGCCGAGCGGGTCATCGTCCGGGCGGGCACCACGGTGCCGGCCCGGACTTTTGCGTCCCGGTACGGGTGTCCCGGGAGGCGTGCTGTCCCTTGTTCGGGGGACACCCCGATCACGATTCGGCCTCGAGCCGGTGACATCCCGGCACCCGACGGATGAACGGCCGGCACCCACCATCTTGAGGGCAGTTGACCACTGCCTTCCGACAAGGGGAAACGGTGTCGGCCAGGGGGAGCGGGCCGGCAACTGAGGGAATTTCAGGTGGCCCCGGCACCCGGCTACGGTCGCTGCGTCAGCCGGCGCCCACCCCAAAAATCGGCTGTGGATAACCCGCAACGCAGCGGTTCCGGGCAGCCAGACTGGCACGCGTACGCCCCCACGCGAAGGAGCACCATGCCGCCCCGACCCGACCGTCCCCGCGTCAACCGCACCGCGATCCGGCCGAGCTCGCGCGCCTCCGGCTCCGGTGGGGCACGCAACGGCAGCCCGACCGCGCCCGCCGCCGGTCGACCGGCCAGCTCCGCCGAACGCTTCCTCACCGACCGGACCACCCTGCGCGAGCCCACCGCCGCAGCCGGCGAGACCGGTCCGCTGCGGCTGCGCCGGCAGCCGAAGTGGATCGCGGCGGGCATCCTCGCGGTGTGCCTGGGCGGGCTCGGCGCCACGTTCCTGTACGCCGAGGCGACCACCCAGAACTCGGTGGTCGTGGTGAACCGGGCGATCGCGCGGGGCGAGCAGATCGGCGTCGGCGATCTGGGCGTGGTCTCGGTCGGCTCGGCGCCCGGGGTGTCCACGGTCTCTGCCGACCGGGTCCACGACCTGGTCGGTCAGCATGCCACGACCGATCTCAGTGCCCGGTCACTGCTCACCGAAGGTCAGATCGGCACCCCGGCGCTGGATGCCGGCCGCGCCACCATCGGTCTCAAGCTGGCCGCCGGACGCCTCCCGGCGGCCGGGCTGGCACCCGGCGCCAAGGTGCTGCTGGTCGAGGTGCTCGCCCCCGAGTACGCCGGGGAGCCGAAGGCACCGGTGCCGGGCACCCTCGCGGGAGCACCGCAGCCGGCCGCCGACGGACTGCACACCCTGGTGGATGTCCAGGTCGACCCGCGCACCGCGCAGCGCGTCACCGAACTCGCCGCCACCGACCGGATCGCGCTCTACCTGGACGCCGGCCGATGACCATCCTGCTGCTGACCTCCGCCACCGGTGCGCCCGGAGTGACCACCACAGCGCTGGGGCTCACCCTGGCCTGGCCCCGGGATGCGCTGCTGGTCGATGCCGATCGGACGCCGGCCCAGGCGGTGCTCGCCGGCTACCTCAAAGGGACCTCCGGGGCCACCGGCCTGGGCGAACTCGCCCGGATCCACCGGGAACAGCGGACCCTGGATCACGAACTGCTGCGCTGCTGCGTGCCGCTGCCCGAACTGGAGGTGAGTACACACCGCCGGCTGTTCCTGCCCGGGTTCACCGGGCCGGGTGCCGCCGCGCTGTTCGCGACGGTCTGGCCGGATCTGGTCGAGGCGCTGGATCGGGTCGAGGCAACCGGGCTGGACGTCATCATCGACGCCGGCCGGATCGGGGACGGCCTGCCCGGGCCGCTGCTGGCTCGCGCCGACCGGGTCCTGCTGCTGACCCACACCTCCCTGCGCGCCCTCGCCGGGACCCGGCTGTATCTGCCGCAGCTGACCCAGCGCGCCGCGCAGGTCTCGGCCCGCGGGGAGGTCGGGCTGCTGCTGGTGGGGGAGGGGCGCCCCTATCCGGCCAAGGAGATCGCCGATCGGTTCCGGGTCCCGGTGCACGGGTCGCTGCCGCTGGATCCCGAGGCGGCCGCCCTGTGGTCCGATGGTGCCCCGGCCACCCGCCGTACGCGTGGCTCGAAGCTGGCCCGGGCCTTCGCGGCGCTGGCCTCCGAGTTCGGCGTACCGGCGCCGCGGGCCACGGAGGTGACGGCATGACCTCGACGCCGCCGCTGACCTCGGTCGCCCTGTTCGGCACCGACCCCGCCGCGACCCCGATCCAGGGCCCGCCCGGTCCCGCGCAGTCCTCGCCGGCGCCGCAATTGCGTACGCTCATCCGCGGCGCGGCGCCCACCCCGCAGGCCCTCGACTGGTCCCTGGTGGTGGGCATGCGCCGTCGGGCGGCGACCGAGATCGCCGAACGCACCGAGCAGGCCGAGGCCCACCAACCCCTCGGGGCGACCGACCGGCGCCTGTTGGGGAAGTCGGTGGTCCGCTCGGTGGTCCGCGGCCAGGCCGAACAGTTGGCCGACTCCGGCACCGAGGTCTGGTCGCCGCAGACCGAGGCCGCGTACGCCCGGGCGCTGGAGGACGCGATCTACGGCTACGGCCGACTCCAGCCGCTGTTCGAGATCCCCGAGGCCGAGAACATCGAGATCCACGGCTACGACTCGGTGCTGGTGCAGTACGCCGACGGGACCCGGCGTACCCACCCACCGGTGGCCGACTCCGATGCCGAACTGGTCGATGCGATCCGGTTCCTCGGCGAACAGGCCAGCCCGGCGCGGCCCTTCGACGACGCCCATCCCACGATGACCCTCGCGCTGGGCGATCGGTTCCGGCTGCACGCGATCGGCTTCGGTCTGTCCTGGCGACCGTCGATCACGATCCGTCAGCACACCCGCACCGAGATCACCCTGCCCGACCTGGTCCGGAGCGCGATGATGCCCGAACGGGTCGGCCGGCTGCTGCACGCGGCGGTGCTGGCCCGCAAGTCGATGGTGATCTCCGGGGACCAGGGGGCGGGCAAGACCACGCTGCTGCGCGCCCTGATCGCCGCAATCCCCGATCACGAGCGGTTCGGCACGCTGGAGACCGACTACGAACTGTTGACGCACCTGCAGCCGAACCGGCGCAACATCGTCGCGCTGCAGGCCAAGACCGGCCTCGGGGAACGCGTCGACGGCCGCCCGCTGGGCGAATACAGCGTCGCCGACCTGATTCCGGAGGCGCTGCGGCAGAACCTCTCCCGGCTGATCGTCGGTGAGGTCCGCGGGGCCGAGGCCGGCGCCATGTTCGAAGCGATGTCCTCCGGCGCCGGAACGATCAGCACGACGCACTCCCACTCCGCGGTCTCCACGATGGATCGGCTCGCCTCCCGGGTCGCTCAGGGTGGGGTGCTCAGCGTTGAGGAGGCGTACCGCCAGATCGCGCACAACATCTCCCTTTTTATCCACGTCACGCTGATCGATGACACCTGGCGTGGCGGTCCGCGCCGCCGCTTCGTCGCGGAGGTACGCCGGGTCACCGGCGCGATCGAGGGCGGCCGGCCCTCGACCCATCTGGTGTACGCCGCCGAACCCGGCCCGCATCAGCCGGCCGGCTTCTTCCCCGAGGCAGACCTGCTCGCCGAACTGGCGCCCTTCGCCGACGCCTGGGACCAGCAGGCCCGCCGCTCGCGGCAGGCCCCGCGATGAATCTCGCGCTGGCCGGGCTCAGCGGCGCCCTGCTGCTGGGCGGGATCCTCGGGATCGGCCTCGGCGTACGCGGGACCACCCGCCCCCACCGGCGGATCCGGCCGAGTCTCGGCGCACCCGGTACTCCGCGCCGACGCCGCAACCTCCGCCTGCTGGTCGGTCTGGCCCTCGGCTTCGTGGTTTTTGCGCTGACCGGCTGGGTGCTGGCCCTGCTGCTGGTGCCGCTCGCGGTGATCGGGGTGCCCTATCTGCTGGGCAACCCGGAAAATCGGGACATCCGGGTGCTGGAAGCCCTGGACCGCTGGGTGCGGACCCTCGCGGCGACCATGGTGACCGGCCATTCGGTGACCGATGCGATCCGCACCTCCCGGCGCAATGCCCCCGAACTGCTCCGCGAACCGGTCAACCTGCTGGTCAGCCGACTCAACGATCGCTGGAGCACCCGGGACGCGCTGCAGGAGTTCGCCGACCGGCTCGACAGTCCCGATGCCGACGCGGTGATCGCCGCCCTCTCCCTGGCCGCCCACCGCGGCGGGACCGGCGCCACCCGCACCCTCGGCGCGATCGCCGAATCGATCCAGGACCAACTGCGTGCGCTGCGCGAGATCGAGGCCGAACGGGCCAAGCCGCGCGTGGTGGTCCGCCAGGTGACCGGCATCAGCGCGGTCGTGCTGATCGCCGCGCTGCTCACCTCCGGCGCCTACTTCGACCCCTACCGCACCCCGTTCGGCCAGGTGCTGCTCGCCCTGTTGATCGCCGGGTACGCCGGGTCGCTGCTGATGCTGCGCCGGTTGGCGGTGCCGCGCCGCCGGGACCGGATCCTGCGAGGGACCCCGTGACCGGGCAGCCGCTGCAGGTGGGGCTGGTCGTCCTGACCGGAATGGCGATCGTCTTCGGGGGTGTCGCGATCGCGTACGGACTGCGCCACCAGCACCCGCGACTGGCCGATGCGCTGGATCTGCTGGACGGGCATGGCATCCCGGACCCCGCCGGCCTCGGCGGACCGGCCCGCACCGGCAGCGAACGGGCCGGGCTGTGGCTGTTTCGACACACGCCGGTCCCGTTGCTGGATGCCCAGCGCCGGCTGCTCGAACTGCGTCAGAAACCGTTGGCGGAGTTCTACGCCGACAAGCTGATCTGGATGATCCTGGGCGCCGCGTTCCCCTCGATCATCGGCACCGCGGTGGTGCTCCTGCTCGGCGGGCATCTCGCGCTGCCGGTACTGCTGTCGCTGGTCTGTGCGATCGCGGGCTACTTCGTCCCCGACGTGTTGTTGCTGCGTTCGGCCGAGCAATCGCGCGCCGACGCCGCCGAGGCCCTGTTCACCTACTTCGACCTGGTGATTCTGGAGCGGATGGCGAACCGTTCCGGCACCCAGGCGCTGCACTCGGCCGCGGAACTGTCGGACAATCCGCTGTTCCGCGCGATCCGGGGTGCGTTGGCCCGGGCCCGACTGGAGCAGCAGGCCCCGTACGCCGAACTGCGGCGGCTCGGCCGGCGGTTGCGGTTGCCGGAACTGGTGGACCTGGCCGACGTGATGGCCCTGGACGACTCCGGGGCCGCCCTGTCGGAGCCACTGCGGGCCCGGGTCCGGGAACTGCGCGACGCCCACCTGGCCGAGGTCAAGGTCGCCGCCCACAACGTGTCGGAGCGGATGACGCTGTGGATGGCCCTGCCGGCAATGATCTTCGGTCTGATCTTCCTGATCCCGCCCCTGCTCACCCTGATCGGAATCTGATCGAACTGCCCTGTGGACAACTCCGTTTTCCCCTGTTCCGACCACCCGTTCCCCGACCAGACTCATTCGTGCCACCCACCCCCGAAAGGCCTGTCATGTCCCGAACCCCGGCCCGTCTGTTCGCCACCACCATCGGCCTGCTGCTCCTGCTCACCCGCCCCCGCGCGCGTGATGAACGCGGGCTGTCCCAGTCGACCGAGAACGCCATCCTGCTCGGAGGGGCCGTGACGGTGGCCACCCTGGTCATCGTCGCGGTCACCGCCTATGTCAAGTCCAAGATGCCGCAATGAGCGCGGGGTCAGCGACTCGCTCAGCTGGGCGATGCTGACCCCGGTGCTCCTGCTCGCCTTCCTGGGCACGCTCCAGGTGGGGCTGTGGCTGCACGGCAAGAACGTGGTGCAGGAGGCCGCGGCCGCGGCGGCCGAGACCGACTCCGCCGCGCTCGCCAGGCCCGGCGAGGGCAGCGCGATGGCCCGCCGCGTCGCTGCCCGCGGCGGCCTGACCGACGTGGCCGTGGATTCCCGACGGGAGCAGGGCATGGTCCGGGTCACGGTGTCCGGCCGGGTACCGATGCTGTACGCCCTGGGCCTGGAATACGTCCGGCAGGAAGCCGTCGCGCCCCAGGAGGTGTGGTGAACCGCCGTCGCCTCGCCTCGGGGAACCGCGACGAACGGGGTCGGGCCAGTGTCGAACTGACCCTGACCCTTCCGGTGCTGCTGTTGTTCCTCGGCCTGATCCTGGTCGGCGGCCGGATCTGGCTGGCCCGCGGGCAGGTGGTGGACGCGGCACAGAGCCTGGCCACCGCGGCCTCGCGAGCCGATTCCGAGGCCGCCGGACGGGCCGCGGCGAACCGGGCCCTGGCCATGCTGCGCGAGCACGGCCTGTCCTGTGTGCACCCGCGGCTGACGCTGGACCTCAGCGGGTACCGCGTGCCGGTCGGCGAACCGGCCCGGGTGCGGGCCACCCTCACCTGCTCGGTCCCGCTGGCCGATCTGGCGGTGCCCGGCGTACCGGGATCCACCGCGGTGACCGCGAGCGCCGAGAGCGCCCTGGACACCCATCGCCGGCGGGGTTGAGGTGCGGTTGAGGTGCGCGGTGACTGACGCGGTGCGGCGGATGAGGAGGGCACGATGAGGGTGGTACGCGGGGTTGCGGCCCTGTCGGCGCTGCTCGCGATCCTGGTCGGCGGACCCCTGCTGCTGGGCACCGTCGGCGCCCTCCCCGAGCTCGACACCCTGCACTGGTCGCTGCTGCTGCGCCCCGACGACGGCTCGGTCCTGCTCGGCCTGCTCACCCTGCTCGGCTGGGGCGCCTGGCTGGTGTTCACCCTGGCGTTCCTCGTGGAACTACCGGCGGCCCTCAGTCACCAACGCATCCGGATCCGGCTGCCCGGCCTGCGTCGGCCCCAGGCCATCATGGCCGGACTGATCCTGGCCGTTTCGGCGATGCTGGCGATCCCGCTCAGTGGGGCGGCGACCTCGGGGGCGCCACCGACGCCGGTGATCAAGGTCGTCACCCTGGATGACCGCGGCGCGATCCGGCCGGAGCCGACCCCGCCCGAACCGACGCCGCCCGAACCGACCCCGTCCGAGCCGACGGCGCCCGAGCCGCTCCCGGCCGTGGCACCGGCCGATCCGGCGGAGCAGGCGTACCGGCACCGCGTGGAACCCACCGACGACCTGTGGACCCTCGCGGAGCGCTTCTATGCCGACGGTCGCGCCTGGGTGCGGATCGCCGACGCCAACCCGGAGGTGGATCCGGACCGGCTGGTCAGCGGATCCCGGATGGTGATCCCGGACTACCGGCCCCCCGTTCCGCCCACTCTGCCGCCGGATCCGGCGCCGCAGCCACCCCACAGCGGTTCGGTGGAGTCCGCGGGCCAGCTGCCGCTGGGGGGTCGGCTGGACGCCACGGGACAAGTGGGGGACCCGGCGCGGGGCGAGCGTCCCGCCCGGCCGCCGGCGTCGGCCCGCTCGGTACCGCCCACCCTGCCCCCGGAAACCCCACCGGCCCTGCCCCCGGAAGCCCCACCGACTCCGCGCGCCGCGTCGACTCCGCCGCGGCTCGCGGAGAAGCCGTCGACTCCGCCGGTGGGGTCACCCGATGCCGGCCCGATCCGTACGCCGAGCCCGACCCGTGCGCCGACTGCTGCCCCGAGCCCGACTCCCACCCCGAGCCCGACTCCCACCCCGACGACCGGCGCTCCCGACGCCGCGTCCGCCCCCGATCCGGAACCGGAGTCCGAGCGGGCCTCGCTGTTCGCCGGCGGAGTGGGCTGTCTGCTCGCCGCCGGGTTCGTCTCGGCGATCGCCCAGCGTCGGGACATTCAACTGGTGCAGCGTCCGCTCGGGCGTCGGATCCCGCATCCCGGGGAGCCGGGCCGGCGTACGGCCGAACGCTTCGGCGGGCAGGCCGACACCGCGGCCCTGGATCTGGTCGACCGGGCGCAGCAGTTGCTCGGCGCGCATTTCCGCGCCGGGGCGACCACGGTTCCGGACCTGCTGCGGGTGATCGTCACCGACAGGCTGGTCGGCTTCGAGTTCGCGACCGATCCCGGGCTGCCACCCCACCCGTTCCGGCGCCGCGGCCCGACCACCTGGGAACTCGCCCGCACCCCGCAGCCCCCCGCGGCGCAGCCCGGCCCCGCCCCCGAGACCGGACCGACCGGAGACAGCGGACCGACCGGAGAAGGGCTGGCCCCGTGGCCGGCCCTGGCCACCGTCGGCGCCCATGCCGACAGCCTGGTGCTGATCGATCCGGAGTCGCTGGGCCGACTCAGCATCCAGGGCCCCCGCGCCGGCACCATCGGGGCCCTCAACGCGCTGCTGCTGGAACTCAGTTGTTCGTGGTGGAACGGCGGGCTCCCGGTCGACCTGGTCGGCGGCGACCCTGCTCTGGTGGCGGCGCTCAATCTGCCGAACGTACGCCACTGCCCCCAGCTGGATCCGGTCCTCGACGAACTCGAGGCGATCGCCGGGATGCGCCGCGAGGGTGCGCGCACGCACCGGCTGAGCGACGAACTCGCCGAAGCCTGGCTGCCGCGGGTACTGCTGGTCGACACCGAACTCACCCCGGCGCAGCGCCGACGACTGCTGGCCCTGCCGGTGGGCCCCGAGGTCGGCATCGCGATCGTTGCCGCGACCGATCTCGGCGGGGCGTACCTGCGGCTGGATCCCGAGGGCGGATCCGGCGGGCTCCGGACCCCGACCGGGCACCTCGATCTGCTTCCACAGGTGATCGATCGGGACACCCGCGACGCGCTGGTCGGGTTGTTGCGGCTCAGTGAGTCCCGGCGTACCGACCCCGCACCCTGGTGGGAGCCGGCCCCCGCAGCGGTCGAGGAGCCACCCCGGGCCGCCGCCGTGACCACGGTGCTCCGACCGCCGCCGCAGCCGCCCCCGGAGAGTCCGCCGGACGATCTGCCGACTGCCCGGCCCGCCAAGATCGCCTACCTGTCCACTCACCGCCGACCGCAGGAGCCCGCCGTGACCACAGCGCATCCGATCGTGATGCTGCTGGGGCCCATCGACCTCCGCAACGCCCGTGGTCCGCGGCCCGATCGAGCCCTGCGGCAATGCGTGGAGTACGCCGCCTGGCTGCTGGAGAACCCCGGCCGAACCTCGGTCCGGATGGGGCAGGCGCTGTTTGTGGCCGAGGGCACGCGGCGGTCCAATATGAGTCGGTTGCGCAGCTGGCTGGGCGCCGACGACACGGGTGCGCCCTACCTTCCCGATGCCTACAGCGGGCGGATCGAGCTGCACGAGGACGTCACCTCCGACTGGCAACTGGTCCAACTCCACCTGGTCGGCGGCCTGCGCCGGGCGCCCGAATCCGCCCTGGTGTCCGTCCTCGACCTGGTCCGCGGTGCGCCCCTGGCTGATGCGGCGCCGGGCCAGTGGACCTGGGCGGAGACCCTGCGTACCGATATGGCCTCAACCATCCGCGACGTCGGCGTGGTGCTGAGCCTGCGGGCCAACGAACGCGGTGACCTGGACCTGGCCCGGTGGGCCGCGGCCCGGGCACTGGCGGCCGTCCCGGACGACGAGCGGTTGCTGTCGGTACGCCTGACCACCGAGTTTCACGCCGGGAACCGGACGGAGGTGGAGCGGCTGTGCCTGCGGCTGTCCCGCGCCGCGCGTCGGCGCAACATCGACCTGGCCGCGGAGACCATCGACCTGATGCAGCAGGCGCTGGAGGGTCAGCTCCGGGTGCGGAGCATCTCCTGAACCGCTAGGCGGCGATCGACAGATCCCGGTCGGATTCGTCCGCCGTGGCCTCGGAAGCCGGTGCCGGTGGCGCGAGGAGTGCGGCGGGAACACACATCGACAACGCCGCCAGCGCCAGGTAGTTGTTCGCCAGATCGTGGGTCTGCGACTCGTTCACCATTACTCCTTCCAAGCCGTCCAGGCAATATCAAGAAATCGAATGACGTAATCATAACAGCTTATGTGCGTGGCGCCAGTCCTCACTCCGAGTGACCGAAACCCTCGCCGTTGCTTCCTCGCCGCGGATGCCCGCGCTCGATCGTCGCCACGGCTCGGGCCCGGTGGCTAGGCTGCAAGTCGGCATCCGTTGTCTCCCCGGGAGGACATCATGCGTGGCACCCTGCTCACCGCACCCTTCGAAGTGATCAGCGAGGACCGACCCGACGCGCAGATCATCGAGCCGACCGACGCCGTGGTGCGTACCTCGGCCACCTGCGTCTGCGGCTCGGACCTGTGGCACTACCGCGGGATCAACCCGTTCCACGGGCCGAAGTCCGTCGGTCACGAGTACTGCGGGGTTGTCGAGGCGGTCGGCGAGGACGTCACCGCCGTCCGGCCGGGTCAGTTCGTCGTCGGCGGCTTCACCGCCAGTTGCGGGAAGTGTCCGCACTGCCTCAGCGGCGTTCAGACCGCGTGCGTGGAGAAGTTCAACTACGACGACTGCCAGGCCGAACTGATCCGCGTCCCGAACGCCGACGGCACCCTGGTCGCCACCCCCGAGCCGCCCGATCCCGCCCTCATCCCCAGCCTGCTCACCCTGTCGGACGTGATGTCGACCGGCTGGCACGCGGCCACCTGCGCCGGGGTGGAGGCCGGAATGACCGTCGCGGTCGTCGGGGACGGCGCGGTCGGCCTGTGCGGCGTCCTGGCGGCCGCGGAAATGGGCGCCGAGCGGGTGATTGCGATGAGTCGGCACGAGCCGCGCCAGCAGCTGGCCCGCGAGTTCGGCGCCACCGACCTCATCGCCGAGCGCGGTGACGACGGCGTGGCGAAGATCATGGAACTGACCGAGGGGGTCGGTGCCGATGCCGTCCTCGAATGTGTCGGGACCAACGACTCGATGCTGCAGGCGCTCGCCTCGGCCCGGCCGGGGGCGACGGTCGGCTACGTCGGCGTACCGCACGGCATCGAGCTCCCGATCCGGCAGATGTTCAACCGCAATGTCGGCCTGCGCGGCGGCATGGCCCCGGCGCGGCACTACCTGCCCGATCTGATGGGGCGGGTGCTGGCCGGACAGATCAACCCCGGCCGGGTCTTCGACCTGGAACTGCCGCTGGCCGAGGTGGCCGAGGCCTACCGGGCGATGGACGAACGCCGCGCGATCAAGGTGCTGCTGCGCCCGTGAATTCCGTGGTCCGCGCGCGGCGCCGCGGCACCGTACGCTGCTAGCGTTCGCCTGCACGCACTCGCACCGGGAGGTACCCATGGCCGGCGGTCTCGCTGCCCTGCTCGACGATGTCGCCGTGATCGCCAAGATGGCCAGCAGCGCCGGCTCCAAGGCTGTGGCCGTGGTGGTCGACGATGCCGCGGTCGCCCCGCAGTACGTTCGTGGGTTCAGCCCGGCCCGCGAGCTGCCGATCATCTGGAAGATCACCAAGGGGTCGCTGCTGAACAAGGCGATCCTGATCGTGCTGCTGTTGCTGCTGGATCAGTTCCTGCCGTTCGTGCTCACTCCGCTGCTCATGCTGGGCGGGCTCTACCTCAGTTATGAGGGGGCGGAGAAACTGTGGGAGAAGGTCTCCGGTCACAACCGACCGGAGGCGAGCGCCGACGAGGGTGGGGCCGCGGTCGACCGCGGCGCGGACTTCGAGAAGAAGATGACCGGCAGTGCGATCCGGACCGACTTCATCCTGTCCGCCGAGATCATGGTGATCACCCTGAACGCGGTCAAGGAGACGAACCCGACGATCAGCCTGTTCCCGAAGGCGGGAACCCTGGTCGTGGTTGCGATCGGGATCACCCTGCTGGTGTACGGGGTCGTCGCGCTGCTGGTGAAGATGGACGACATCGGCCTGCACATGACCGAGCAGGACCGGGCGAGTACGCAGAAGCTCGGTCGCCGCCTGGTCAACGCAATGCCGACGGTGATGAACATCCTGTCCAGCGTCGGCATGGTCGCGATGTTGTGGGTGGGCGGGCACATCCTCCTCTCCGGCGCGGACAAACTGGGCTGGCACGCGCCGTACGGGCTGGTGCACCTGCTGAGCGAACCCGCCGCGCACGTGCCCGTGGTCGGCGCCTTCCTGTCCTGGCTGGTCGACACCCTCTGCTCGGCGATCGTCGGCCTGGCCGTCGGCGCCGTGCTGGCGGTGATCATCCACTTCCTGCCCTTCGGCAAGAAGGGCCAGGCCGAGGGCGCGGCCCACTGAGCGAGCCACCTAAACTGGGTCGGTGCGCATGGTTTGCTTCGTCGGGGCCGATCCGGAGTCGCTGGCGCCGCTGACCGAGGCCCTGTTCCGTCGTCGCGCCCGCGACGAACTCGCCAGCACCTGGCGCTGGGTCGGTACGCCGGACCCGGTGAATCCGCTGGCCGTGGAGGCGCTGGCCGCCCTGCCCGGGCCGGTGGAGCCGAGCGCCGGGGAGGCGTACGCCCGGACCGAGGACTTCACCGCCACCGTGTTCATCGGCTATCGCAACAACCTCGGCTTCGTCCCGCTGCCACCGGGGGTCCGCGCCTCGGTCGAGGTGTGGCCGGTCGAGCCGGGGGAGCCCGGCCCGGAGCGCATGCGTACGCTGCTCACCGAACTCGACCGGCGCGCCGCACAACTGCTCGACGACCTGCTCACCGACCCCGACACCTGCTGCGGCGAGGGCTGCGCGAACTGCGTCCTGGACCGGTGATCGCTCACATCGCGAGCAATAGATGCGTGTAATGGATCTATTCGCTATTTTTGTGGGGCTTTGGAAGGTGGCGATCGTGCGACGGCTGCAGATGTGTGCTCAGGTGGTATGCGGGCGCTGTTGAGCTGCCCTGCCACGCACCCCACTGCACACCGTACGAACCAGGCCCGGCCCCGGGCGCGAAGGAAGCCATGATCGAAGTGAGCCACCTGACCAAGGTGTATCCGGGACGGCGCAACACCGAACCCGTCCTCGCCGTGGACGACCTGTCGTTGGAGGTCGAGCGCGGCCACGTGATGGGCCTGATCGGGCCGTCCGGTTCGGGCAAATCGACGCTCGGGCGCTGTCTCACCCTGCTGGAACGGCCCACCTCGGGCACGATCACCGTGGACGGGGTCGAGCTGACCGGCCTGGGCGGCGCGCAGCTGCGACAGGCCCGCCGGGCCATCGGGATGATCTTCCAGGCCTTCAACCTGATGGACGCCCGCTCCGCGCTCGGCAATGTGGAACTGCCGTTGCAGATCGCCGGGGTGGCCGCCGGCGAGCGGCGCCGGCGTGCGATGGACCTGCTCGAGCGGGTCGGGCTCGCCGAGAAGGCATCGGTCCATCCCCGACACCTGTCCGGCGGTCAGCAGCAACGGGTCGCGATCGCCCGCGCCCTGGTGAACCGGCCGAGCGTGCTGATCTCCGACGAGTCCACCTCGGCCCTGGATCACGCGAACACCCAAGCGATCATCGCGCTGCTGCGGGACCTGACCGATGAACTCGGCCTGACCACCGTCCTGATCAGTCACCAGCTCGAAGTGGTCCGCGACATCTGCGACGAGGTCGCCGTCCTGGACACCGGCCGGATCGTGCGGACCGCCGTCCGGGATGAGCAGCACGTGCTGCGCTACACGAACGGGGAGGCCGCCTGATGGACCCGAGTCAGATCGCCGGCCTGATCGGCGAAGCCACCTGGCAGACGCTGTTCATGGTGGTGGTGTCCACCTTCTTCGCGATCGTCGTCGGCCTGCCGCTCGGGGTGATCGTGCACGTGACCTCCCGGGTCGGCCTCGCCCCGAACCGCACCGTGAACCGAATCCTCGGCCTGATCATCGATATCGGCCGCTCGCTGCCGTTCATCATCCTGATGGTGCTGGTGATTCCGCTGACCCGACTGATGGTCGGCACCAGCATCGGCTCCGGCGCCGCGATCGTCCCACTGTCCCTGTCGGCGGCCCCGCTGTTCGCGCGGCTGGTCGAGACCTCGCTGCGCGAGGTCGCCCCCGGCAAACTCGACGCCGGCACGGTGATGGGCGCCAGCAACTTCCAGTTGGTCCGCCATGTGTTGCTGCCGGAATCGATGCCCGGGCTGGTCGCCGCGGCCACCACCACGTTCGTTTCGCTGATCGGCTACTCGGCGATGGCCGGCGCGATCGGCGGCGGCGGCCTGGGCGACGTCGCCATCCGGTACGGCTACCAGCGCTACAACATCCAGGTGCTGATCTGGACGGTGATCGTGCTGATCGTGCTGACCATGCTCGTGCAATTCCTCGGCGATCGCCTGTCTCGAGCCCTCGCTCAGCGATGAGCACCACCCAACATCCCGAAAGGAAGACCATGTCCCGCAAGTTTCTGAAGGTGGCCGCAGCCGCCGCCGGCCTCGTGCTGGCCCTCACTGCCTGCTCCTCGGGCAGTTCGCAGCCGGCCGCCAGCGCCGACGCCAACACCATCCGGATCGGTGTGTCGCCGGTTCCGCACGCCGAGATCATCAAGTTCGTCGCCGACGGGCAGGCCAAGGACGCCGGGCTGAAGATCGAGGTCACCGAGTTCCAGGACTACGTCCAGCCGAACGTCGCGCTGAACGACGGCTCGCTGGATGCGAACTACTTCCAGCACAAGCCGTACCTCGATGAGCAGGTGAAGCAGAACGGCTACAAGTTCGCCGTGATCACCCCGGTGCATCTGGAGCCGCTGGGTGTCTACTCCCAGAAGGTCAAGGACCTCAACTCGCTGCCGACCGGCGGGAAGATCGGCGTACCGAACGATCCCTCCAACGAGGCCCGGGCGCTGAAGCTGCTGCACGACAACGGCGTGATCCAGCTGAAGGATCCGAACAACCTCAACGCCACCCCGCTGGACATCGCCCAGAACCCGAAGAACCTGACCTTCAGCGAACTCGAGGCCGCCCAGCTGACCCACTCCCTGCCGGACCTGGATGCCGCGGTGATCAACGGCAACTACGCCCTGCAGGCCAACCTGACCCCGAGCAAGGACGCCATCGCGGTGGAGAAGGCCGAGGGCAACCCGTACGCCAACGTGCTGGTGGTCAAGGAGGCCGACGCGAACAAGCCGTCGCTGAAGAAGCTGGGCGAACTGCTGTGCAGCCAGGCGACCAAGGACTTCATCAACCAGAAGTACCAGGGCTCGGTCATCCCGGCCTGCTGAGGCATTCGTCCGGACCGTGTTCGCGGCGGCCGTCACCTTCGGGTGGCGGCCGCCGCTGCGTGTCCGGTCGCGTTCGGTCCCGCCTACTCCCGGGGCTGCCTACGGTGATGGGGGCCCAGCCGCGGCATCAGGAATCGTTCGATCCCGGTGAGCCCGATCGACACCGGCACCGCTGCCGCCGAGGCCACCGCGGCCGGCCGGGCCATGATCCCGTTCGCGTGCAGGCGCCGGCCGATCGTGGCCAGCACCGCAATCGCCGCCGGCGCGGGCCGCAGGAACAGCGTGATCTGCTCGATCAGGTCGTGCTCGTCCAACTGCAGCCACTGGATCTCCTCCAGATTGCGGCCCCGGAAGGTGTTGCGACCGTGCAGGACCCAGTCCCGGTCGGCGCCGGTGGTGTTGACGAACTCGATCTCGCTCAGGTCGGTGAAGATGGCCTCGTACACCCCGCTCACCTCCCGGCGGCCGGAGAAGGTGAACTGGTCGGTGAGCGGAGAGATGAGTTCCACCTGTTCGGCGAGCAGGTCCCGCATCCGCGGGAGGTCCTTGGCGCGGTCGGCGGTCATCCAGTCCTGGATCACAACGGGCAGTGGCATGGCGGCCTCCAGGGGGCGCGGGTGGCGGGGGAAGGGCGTGCGGCTATTGTCGCAACACCACCCATCACAGATCGGAGCAGGGATGCCCAAAGGACTTCCGCCCCAGGATGCACTCGACTTTCTGAAGCGGCCCAACCCGGCCGTCATGGCGACGGTGAACCGTGCTGGTCAGCCGGTTTCGGTGGCCACCTGGTACCTGCTCCAGGACGACAACCGGATCCTGCTGGACCTCGATGCCGGCCGGGCGCGGCTGAAGCATCTGCGCAGCAACGGCCTGGTGTCACTGACCGCGTTGGACCACGACAACTGGGGCACCCATCTGAGCGTCCGCGGGCACGTGGTGGAGATCGCCGACGAGCCCGGGCTCGCCGGCATCGACCTGCTGGCCATCCACTACACCGGCAAGCCGTACGCCGTGCGGGACCGGCCTCGGGTCAGCGTCTGGTTCGCGATCGATTCCTACCACGGCTGGGGTGCCCTCGCCGGGATCTGAGTCCCGGACCCCGGGCACTTGACCCGGGAAACTGCGGCGGTCATCATGGCCGAACGGAGTCCCGACAGGTGAGGTGAGGTCATGTCCGGATCGCCCGAGGCAGCGCCACCGGATTCCCGGCTCGTCGGTGACCTGTGGCATCTGGCCATGTCGGAGCGGTTTTTCGGGTTGCAGTGCTCGGCGGCCCGGGCCGCCGAGAGTTCGGGTCAGGTCGAGGGCGCGGTACGCAGCCTCCCGCTGGGGCCGGTGACCTTTCACCAGATGCGGGGCAACGGACAGGACCTGGCTCGGACGCAGACTGCCACCCGGCGCGAACCCAGCGATCGGCTGAAGGTGTCCCTGATCCGCCGCGGACGGATGATGGTGGAGCAGAACGGCCACACCGTTACGGCGGGCCCCGGCGAGTTCGCTCTGTACGACACCGCCCGGCCCTATCGGCTGAGCTTCGAGAGCAACTGGGAGGTGTCGGTCCTGACCGTGCCGCCACAGGGGCTCGACCTGCCCGAACGGCGCGTGGCCCGACTGATGGAGCGACCGATCGATGTCCGCAACGGCCCGGGTCAGGTTTTTGCGAGCTACCTGTCCGGCCTGGTGGCCGTGGAGTCGGCACACCAGCTGACCGTCGATTCCCTGGGGCAGGCCGGGCTGGCCCTGCTGACCGGGGCGCTGGTGGAGAACCTGTCCGTGGCGGTGGACACCGTCCCCGACGCGCTGGTCACCCAGTTGGTCCACTACGTCGAGACCCACCTGGCCGACCCCGAGCTGGGGACCACCACGGTGGCTGCGGTTCACCACCTCACCGCCCGATCGGTCCAGCGCGCCTTCGCCGCCCAGGGGTTGACACTGACCGCGCTGATCCGGGAACGCCGGTTGGCCGCTATCCGGCGGGATCTGGTCGACCCCGCCCACGCCCATCGCCCGGTCTCGATGATCGCCGCCCGGTGGGGAGTGAGCGACGCCTCGTGGCTGTCGCGCAGCTTCCGGGCCGCGTACGGGGAGACCCCCAGCGAGTACCGGCACACTCACCGCACCGCGGTGACGCCGACCTGAGGATCGGTCGGCGCCATCGCGGCAGGGGTCAGCTACCCAGCACTTGGTGGCAGTGCGCCATCAGTACGTCGTAGTCGGCCGAGGGCGAGATTTCCACGTACACGGCATCGGTCACCGCTTCGAGGTTGTGGCCGGCGGACCAGTAGTAGAGCTCCCCGGCGAGGTAGTCCTGGGCGCCCTCCTTGCTGTGCACGCGCATCGTCCCGGAGACGATGTAGCCCCAGTGGGCGCTCTGGCACTGATCCTCCGGCAGGCCGGCAAACAGCTCATCGGTGCGCGTTCCGGCCGCGAGCCGGATCAGGCACTGCGCCAGACCGGCATCATCGGCGCGGCGAATCTCCACTCCCGGTCCCTGCAGCGCGACCTGCATCGAGTCCCAGCGATGGTTGGTGGACATCGGATCTCCTTCGGTTGTGTGGAAGTGGTGGCCGGCTCACATCGGGTACGCCGGGGCCTGGTCGCGTACGGTCACCCACTGCCAGGTGGTGAACTCCTCCCAGTTCGAGGCGCCCCCGATGCTGGTTCCGTTGCCGGAGGCGCCGACGCCGCCGAAGGGGTTGAGCACGTCATCGTTCACGGTCTGGTCGTTGATGTGCAGCAGACCGGTGTTGAGCCGTTCGCCCAGCGCCATCGCACGGGCGACGTTGCTGCTGATCACGCCCATCGCCAGCCCGTACTCGGTGTCGTTGGCCAGCGCCACCGCCTCGTCGTCGCTGTCGAAGGGGACCACCACCGCCACCGGGGCGAAGATCTCCTCGGTGAACGCCGGGCTGTCGGTAGTGACTCCGGACAGCACCGTGGCCTGGAAGAACAGGCCCTCGCTGGTGCCGCCGGCCTCGATCGTCGCGCCGGCCTGCTCGGCCTCCTGGACGATCCGCAGCGCATGGTCGCGCTGGTGCTCGTTGATCAGCGGACCGAGGGCCACCTGCTCGGTGGCCGGGTTACCGACGGGCAGCGCTTTCGCCTTGGCGCTCAACTTGGCCAGGAACTCCGGATAGATCGAGCGCGCCACCAGCACCCGCCCGGTGGCCATGCAGATCTGGCCCTGATGCAGGTACGCACCCCACGCGGTGTTCGCCACCGCCAGGTCGAGATCGGCGTCGTCGAGGATGAGCAGCGAGTTCTTGCCGCCCAGCTCCAGCGAGACCTTCTTCAGGTTGCGGCCGGCCGCCTCGCCGACCTTGCGGCCGGCCGCGGTCGAGCCGGTGAACTGGATCATCGCGATATTCGGGTCGCTGGTGATGGCCGCACCGGCAGCTCCGTCGCCGGGCACGACCTGCAGGACGCCGGCGGGCAGACCGGCCAGTTCGAAGATGCGCGCGATCACGAAACCGCCGCAGACCGCGGTCCGGGGATCCGGCTTGAGGACCACCGCATTGCCCAGCGCGAGCGCCGGCGCCACCGCGCGCATCGCCAGGTACAGCGGGAAGTTGAACGGGGAGATCACCCCGACCACACCCAGCGGCCGGCGCCGGGCCATGGTCAGTTTCCCGTCCGGACTGGGCAGGATCTCCCCGGTGGCGCGCGACGGCAGCCCGGCGGCCTCGTGCAGCGCCTTCACGTTGATCCCGGCGCCCTCGAACTCGGCCTTCGGCCGGGTCGAGCCCGCTTCGCGGATCAGCCAGTCGATGATCTCCCCGATGTTCTCCTCCGCGACCCGGGCCGCCTTCCGCAGCACGGCCGCGCGGGTCTCATAGCTGGCCCGGGCCCAGTCACGCTGGGCCTCGGCCGCCGCGCGGGCTGCCCGGGCGACCCCGTCGGCGTCGACCATGCCGACCGAGCCGAGGGTTTCCCCGGTCGCCGGCTCGATCACCGGGGACGTGGTCGCCGCGGCGTCCCAGGTGCCGGTGAAGATTTTGCCGTCCCAGAGCTCACGGGGCAGGAAGCTCGCGGTTGCGGTCTGCTCGCCGTCGGTCATCTGCTGTGTCATCAGGAGTCCTTCCATCACTCAACGTTGAGGTGACTACCAGTGTGCGCCGCGGTTCGGCCCGCCGGTTGTCCGGGGGCGACACAGTGTTGTCGGTACGCGACAAAACGCGGACGGGTCGACAGTGGTGTCGACCCGTCCGCGGTACTCCGAGGCAGGTGCTCAGGCGGTCGGGGGCGTACGCAGCGTCCCGTCGGGATAGCGCGCGAACCGGCCGGCGTCATGGGCGTTCACCGGCGCATTGTCCGGATTCGTCCAGCGGCCGAACTCACCGCGCTGGTAGTCGTCGAACGCCTTGGCGATGTCGTCACGGCTGTTGCCCACGAACGGCCCGTGCTGCACCACCGGAGCCCCGATCGGGCGGCCCTGCAGCATCAGCATCCGGGCCCCCTCGGCCCCGGCGCTCAGGCGTACGCCCTGGTCGGTGTCCAGCACGGCGGCCTGATCGGACAGGGTCTGGTCCTCGATGGTGACCGCGCCCTCGAAGGTGTACAGCACCCGCACGGCCTGCGAACTGGCCGCCGGCAGCACCGTCGTGGCTCCCGGCGCCATGTCGATCACCCAGATCGCCAGATCGTTCTCCGGTCGGGCGGCCCAGGAGCGCGGCGGCGGGGTCAGCGCCGTGACCCCGTCCAGCTTGCCGGCCACCAGCCGGACCCGGGTGGTCCGACCCTCCTCGTCGGTGCGCGTGACGATCGGGGTCTCCTCGGCCCAGAACATCTCGAAGTTCGCGTCGGCGGTCTTGTCCTCCGGGGCCAGGTTCAGCCAGATCTGGAACAGTTCCAGCGGGTTCGGGCCCTCGGCATCGCGCAGCGGGAACATCTCGGAGTGGGCGACACCGCTCCCGGCGGTCAGCCACTGGGTGTCGCCGTCGGCGTACCGGGCACTGGCACCGGCGGAATCGACGTGGTCGACCGCACCCTCGAGCACCACCGTGACGGTCTCGAAGCCGCGGTGCGGGTGCTGCGGGAACCCGGGCACACTCTGCCCGTGATACATCGACCACCCGTCCTTGCCGGAGAAGTCCTGCCCCAGATCACGCCCCTCGAGCGACGCGTCGGGCGTCATCGTGGTGCCCTTGGCCGCCGGGTACGCATCCCGGTGATGCATGCTGAACAGGAACGGGTCGATCCCGGGCCACTGCGGTCCCAGTTCAACGACCTGACGGATCACGGACATTATGCCCTCCTAGATAGATGAACCTTCAACAGTTTCCGGGTTCATCCTATTCCGGACGGGCGCGGGCCGCGCCGGTGGGGGGCTCAGGCCGCGAGCAGGCTGGCCAGCGCGGCGGTGTCCGGATCCTCGGCCGGATCGACGTCGCCGCGGGTGATCAGCCGCGACACCCGTCCCTCGGCGTCCGCATTGGCCCAGACCGCCCGATGGTCCAACCCCAGATAGGGCAGCCCGGGCAGGAAGACGCACCCGGCGGCGGCTCCGTGGTCCTGGATCGACTGCGGTGGGTGGAGCACGACCAGGGCCGGGGGCATCCCGCGTTCGGCCAGATCGCCGGGCGCCAGGGCGTCCTCGCCAACCGCGTGGCCGGCCGAGACGATGACACCGACCGCGCCGGGATAGACGAGTTCGGGAAGCTCGTCCTGCACCAGGAAGACCGTGCTGGCGGGCAGGAAACCCGGGATCGCCGCGACCTGGACGGCGAGGACGAGCAGCTTGGACCATTCCACGGTGTCCCGCGGCCAATTCTGCAGCAGCAGGAATCCGGTCAGGGACCCGCGGGCCTGCACCGGAGCGATGCCGATGCGATGTAGTTCGGTCATGATGCCTCCCAACGGCGTGTGCTCCAGAGTGCGCTCGCCGGGGGGTGGAAACAAGTCCCCTTTTGTCCGGTGATGAGGTTGTTACCCGGCGGCGGCGGGCAGCGGCGGTCAGGGATTACCGCCGGATACCGGTGGGGGTATCCTGGGACGAAAATCGAGGAGGTTCCGATGCACATTGATTCCGCGGATCTGAAGTCCGTCCTGGCCCGCCTGAAGCGCGCCCGGGGCCAGTTGGGCGGGGTGATCGCGATGATCGAGGACGGTCGGGAGTGCGAGGACATCGTGACCCAGCTGGCCGCGGTCTCGAAGGCGGTCGATCGGGCCGCCTTCCAGACCATTTCGACCGGGCTGCGGCAGTGTCTCGCCGATCCCGACTCCGACGACCTGGACGCCCAGAAGCTGGAGAGGCTCTTCCTCTCCCTGGCCTGAGCGTCCAGGTGTCGCGCGGAGGTCAACCGATCAGCCGACCGGGGTGGGTTCTCCTACCGTCGCGGCCATGCCGGCCGACCAGGTCCGGTAGCCGCCGTCCAGGTTGACCGCGTCGCGGCCCAGTTGGGTCAGCAGCCGGGTGGCCACATGGCCGCGTACGCCCACCGCACAGGTCACCACCAGCGGGCCGTCGGGCAGCTCGGCCACCCGCTCGCGCAGCTCGTCGACCGGGATCGCGACGGCGCCGGGGATCGTGCCGGCGGCCACCTCGCCCGCGGTCCGCACGTCGAGCACCCGCGCACCGGCCCGGACCGCGTCCTCCACCTCGTGCCACTGCAGCGACCGGGTGCTGCCGGTACGCAGGTTCTCCGCCACGTGACCGAGCATGTTGATCGGATCCTTCGCCGAGCCGAACGCCGGGGCGTACGCGAGCTCGAGCTCGGCCAGCCCGGAGGCGGTGATCCCGCCGCTCATCGCGGTGGCGATCACATCGATCCGCTTGTCCACCCCGTCGGTCCCGACACCCTGGGCGCCCAGGATGGCATCGGTCTCGGGGTCCACCAACAGCTTCAGCGCCAGTTGCGCCGCGCCGGGGTAGTACCCCGCGTGCGAGGCCGGATGGGTATGGATCGCCCGGTACGCCCGACCCGCGGCCCGCAGCCGCTTCTCGCTCCAGCCGGTGCTGGCCACCTGCAGGCCGAGCATCCCCACGATCGCGGTCCCGAGCACCGCCCGGGTGTGCCGGGGCAGGCCGGCGATGTGGTCGGCGACCCGGCGGCCGGCCAGGTTGGCGGTGTTCGCCAGCGGGACCAGCGTGCCCGACCCGTCGAGGGCGTCCGCCTTCTCCGCGGCGTCCCCGATCGCATAGATCGAGTCGTCGCTGGTGAGGTTGTGTTCATCGACCGCGATCCCGCCGCGTTCGCCCAGCCGCAGCCCGGCCGCCCGGGCCAGCGTGGTGTCCGGGCGTACGCCGATCGCCGCGACGACCAGATCGGCCGGCACCGTGTCCCCATCGGACAGGGTCACCGTGTCCGGACCGATCGCGGTCGCGGCGGTGTTCAGCCGCAGGTCGATCCCGGCGGACCGCATCGCCTGATGCACCGGTTCCACCATCTCCGGATCCAGCGGAGCCATCACCTGCGGGGTCATTTCGATCACCGAAACCCGAAGTCCGCGGTGCAACAGGTTCTCCGCCACCTCGAGCCCGATGAAGCCGCCCCCGATCACCACCGCGCTCCGGGCCTGCGCGACCGCGGCCAGCATCGCGTCGGTGTCCTCCACGGTGCGCAGGCTCAGCGCCCGCTCCGCACCGGGGATCGGCGGGCGGACCGGCTGCGCGCCCGGCGCCAGCACCAGCTTGTCGTAGAGCTCGGTGGTGTCGCGGCCGGTGGCGAGGTCGCGTACGGTCACCGTCCTGGCGCCGGCGTCGATGTCGGTCACCTCGTGGCCGACGCGCACATCGAGGTTGAACCGCGCCTGCAGGGATTCCGGGGTCTGCAACAGGAGGGCGGAGCGGTCCTCGATCACGCCGCCGACGTAGTAGGGGAGGCCGCAGTTGGCATAGGAGACGTAGCCACTGCGCTCCAGCACGATGATTTCGGCGGACTCGTCCAGACGCCGCAGCCGGGCTGCAGTGCTCATTCCTCCGGCGACGCCGCCCACAATAATAATTCGCATGACTCGATTGTGCCACGAATACCCCCGGGGGTATTATTCGAGGTGTCAGTTCCCCCTCTGAAGGAGCCTCTTATGTGTCGACCAGTGACCTGCAAGCAGTGCGGCAAGACCACCTGGGCCGGCTGCGGCCAGCACATCGATCAGGTCAAGGCCACCGTGCCGGCCGGCCAGTGGTGCCCCGGGCACGCGGGCGCGGCGAAGCCGTCCGGCGGTTTCCTGGGCAAGTTCCTGCGCTGAGCCCGAGCCCCGGGCGAAACCGGAACCGGGCGGGAGCCGTCATCCGACTCCCGCCCGGTTCCGTTGCGTCGGCCGCCCAGGTGTGCGCAGCCCCGCCGCCCGGCTAGCCAGTGTTGCGCAGCCCCGCCGCGACGCCGTTCACCGTGATCAGCAGCGCCCGCTGCAGTGCCCCCTCATCGTCCCCGACGTCGCCCTGCCGCAACCGGTGCAGCAGTTCCACCTGCAGGTAGGAGATCGGGTCCAGGTAGCGGTCGCGGACCGCGAACGTCCGCTTCAGTGCGGGCTGGTTGTCCAACAGCTCCGACTCCCCGGTCAGCAGTTCCAGTTCGGCCACGGTCAGCGCGTACTCGGCCTTGATGTCGTCGAACAGGTGCCGCAGATTTTCGGGTACCAGGGTGTCGATGTAGTGCGCGGCGATGTCCAGGTCGGTCTTGGCGATGGTCATCTCCACATTCGAGATCACCGAGGCGAACATGGCCCACTCGGCCAGCATCCGCTTCATCATGGCGCCGTGGCCGGCCTCCCGGGCCGCCTTCAGCCCGGAGCCGACGCCGTACCACCCGGGCACGATCTGCCGGGTCTGGGTCCACCCGAAGACCCACGGGATCGCCCGCAGGCCCTCCAGGCCGGCATCGGAGTTGGGCCGCTTGCTGGGCCGGCTGCCGATCTTCAGCGCCCCCAACTGATCCACCGGCGTCGCCGCGACGAAGTACGCCGGAAGGTCCGGGTCGTTGATCAGGCCGGTGTAGCGGGCGAAGGCGGCATCGGAGGTCAGATCCATCACCTCGTCCCAGATGGCGAGTTCCTGGGGGGAGTGCACCGGGTCCCGGTGCAGGGTGCTGGCCCGCAGCACCGCGGCCAGGGACAGTTCCAGGTTCTCGTGCGCCAGGGCCGGCAGCATGAACTTGTCGGAGATCACCTCGCCCTGCTCGGTGAACTTGATCTCCCCCTCGAGTACGCCGTTGGGCTGGGCCATGATCGCGTCGTAGGTGGGGCCACCGCCGCGGCCGACCGACCCGCCGCGGCCGTGGAACAGGCGCAGCTTCACCCCGTGCTTCTTCGCCACATCGCGCAGCGAGCGCTGGGCCAGATGGATCGCCCACTGGGAGGTGAACACCCCCGACTGCTTGTTCGAGTCGGAGTAGCCCAGCATGATCTCCTGGGTGTTGCCGTGCAGCCGGACGAGTTCCCGGTAGGACGGGGTGCTGAGCAGCGCATCGATCAGGTCGGCGGATCCGCGCAGTTCCTCGATGGTCTCCAGCAGCGGCGCGAACCCGATCAGCGCGAACGGCTGGGCACCCAGGTCGACCAGTCCGGCCTCCCGGGCCAGGATGGCGGCGGCGAGCACATCGTCGGGGCCCTGGGTCATCGAGATGATGTAGGTCTCGATCACCCCGGGACCGTAGGTGTGGATGGCGTCGCGTACCTCGTCGAAGACGGCCAGGACGCTGTCGCGCTCGGCGGTCCGGGTCATCAGCGGACGCCGGGAGGTGAGCTCGGTGGCGAGGAGGTCCAGCCGCTCGGCCCGGGTGAGGTCGGCGTACGGCGTGGCGAACTCCCCGGTGGCATCCACCAGTTTGCCGAGCGTAGCGTGGTGTTTCTCGGCATGCTCGCGGATGTCCAGGGTGGCCAGGTACAGCCCGCTGCCGGCTGCGGTCTGGATCGCCTTCGCCACCCGACCGTCGGCGACCAGTTCGCCCCCGTGGGAGCGCAGCGAGTCCGCGATCAGGTTCAGTTCGGCGACGATCTCGGCGCCGGAGGCGTAGTCCACGCCGGGGACGTGGGCGGTGCCCTGTTGGATCCGGGACCGGGTGTTGAGCAGCTTCACCCGAATGCAGTGCAGCTTGAGCCGGTAGGTCTCCCCGGCCTCGATCGTCAGGATGGTCGGATCCAGCTCGATCACCGCCTGGTCGGCAGCCAGGGAGGCCTCGAGCTCCGGAGACGCGTGGACGACCACGTCCGAGCTGGACAGCTCGGAGATCAGCGTGTCGATCACCCGTACCCCGACCTGGGTGGCGATCAGGTTGTGCAGCCCGAGCACCTCGTGGGTGGCCGCCGCGGTCACGTTCGGGTTGCCGTCGCGGTCGCCGCCGATCCAGGAGCCGAACCGCATCGGCGGATGGGTCGGATCCAGGGTGACGCCTTGTTCGGCGACCAGGTCGGACAGCTCTCCGAACAGTTCGGGCAGAGTGTCGCCGATCACCCGCTCCAGGTAGTACATCGCGTTGCGGGCCTCGTCGATCGGCCGGGGCGAGTCGCGCCGCAGTTCGTTGGTCTGCCAGATCAGATCGATCAGTTCGGCCAACTGTCGGTCCTGGCGGCGCCGCGCCACCGTGTCGGGCTCGGTGGGCGTGGCCAGCTCGTCGGAGATGTGGCGCAGTTTGGTCAGCACGCTGCGCCGGGAGGCCTCGGTGGGGTGTGCGGTGAAGACGGGGCGGACATCGAGTTCGGCGACCCCCTGGGCGAGCAACTCCGGTCCGCCGGCGGCGACGATATCGGCGACGGTACTGGTCAACCAGCCCTCGCGCTCGGGCCGGGTGGCCAGGCCCCGGACGCGGTGCACCTGTTCGGCGGCATTGGCCAGATGGAAGTAGGTGGTGAACGCCCGGACCAGGTCACTGGCCCGCTCCAGCGGCAGTTCGGACAGGACCCGCCGGACCTCGGCGGCCGCCGCCGCGTCGCCGGACTTGGACTCCTTGGTCTTCACCCGCACGGTCTCGACCAGATCGAGCAGCTCCTGGCCGTGGTGGCGGACCAGCGTCTGGCCCAGCAGGGTGGAGACGCGGCGTACGTCGGCGCGCAGGTCACCGCTGATCGGATCGTTGTCGTCGGACACGGGGTCTGTGGTGGCTTCGCTCACACCATGAATCTAAGCCCGGCCGGTGCGGGCTGCACAACAGTCGGCACCGTCGCACTTTCGGACATCGGCGGGACCCGGCACTGATCAGTACGCGGTGACGACCTCGAGGGTGGCGCCCTCGGGAACCCCCGCCCGGTCCCAGGTACGCCGGACCGCTTCGGCCTGCCGAGGAGTCTCGGCGGACACCGTCACCGTCGCGGACTCCGAACCGAACACGGCTTCGATCCGGGCCCCGTCGGCGGCCGCGGTCAGGCCCTCCAGAGCCGGGCGGCAGGCCAGCAGCAGTTCGGCATGACCGGAGACCCGGTAGTCCTCGCCCGGGGCCTGCACCTCGACATTGAACGGCACCGCCGGCAGCTCGGCCGGCTCGGAGTCCGACGGGGTGATCGCCCGGCGCGGGCGATACAACTCCCGCCGCCCGGTGTCCAGGTGGTGCCACAGCACCGGCAGCGCCGCCCCGTCGGTACGCAGCACCACGGTGGCGCCCGGCGTACTCACCCGGGGAGCCAGCGCGCTTCCCTCGCTCAGGCGCTCATCGGCCATCAGGTACGCCCAGGCGTCCCCCACCCAGCTGCCGGTGCTGCCGGGGTCGAGGATGATCGCGACCCGAGCGCCCAGGGACAGGGTCCAGTTCCGCTTGCCGCGGACGGCGGCCCAGCCGGTGACCAGATCGGCCACCGCGGCGGCGTGTACGCCGGGGGCCAACTCGGCGTACGCGGTCAGGCCGGTGAACAGGCCCGCGCCGGGGGAGTTCTCGCTCACCTCGACCACCCGGGACACGGCGGGCTGCCCGGACAGCCACTCCCGGATCTCGCGCTGGAAGCGGGCAGGCGCCACCACGGCCGGCCGCGGCTCCGGCCGGACCGCCGGTAGTGCGCGTCGTGGTGCGAGATCGTCGTTGAGCGTCACGGCCCTCCCCTCAGGGGGTCCATCTTGCCACTCGACACCGGAACTGCTGACACCGAAATCTCTGCGCATAGTCTCTGGTCACAGCGAATCTATGCGACTAGATTGTGGTCCGGGCCGTCACAACGCGGTGCGACCCGACCTGCGAAAGGGACCTCATGAGTGCCAGTGAATCGATCACCCCGACCCATCCGGACCCGGCCGTCCAGCGGCTGCTCGATGCCGAGGCGGTCCGGGAACTGCGGCACCGCTACTGCTGGGCGTACGACCGCACCGACCTGGCGGGTCTGGTGGCCCTGTTCACCGATGATGCGGTCTGTGTCTTCGGTCCGTTCGGACAGTGGGAGGGGATCGACCAGATCACCGAGGGCTACCGCGACTCGCTGGCCACCCTCGGCGGCAAGACCATGCATGCGATCACCAACGATGTGGTCACCGTCGACGGGGACACCGCCCACGGCGAGTTCTACCTGCTGGACTTCACCTTCGGCGCGCCCAAGGAGAACCCGCTGAAGATCATCGCGCACTACCTCGAGGACTACCGGCGCGAGGGCAGCGGCTGGAAGATCGCCCGCTCGCGGATCAACTTCGTCTGGAACGAGGACCAGGGTCACATCACCGGCGAGGCGCACAAGCCCGCCGCCACCTCCTGAGCCCCGCCCGGCACAAGCGGCCCGAGCGGCCCGAGCAGCCCGCGGTCAGCCCCCGGGCTGCTCCGCCGGGGGCTGCGCCCAAGCGAGGTTCGGGACGTCCTGGGCGAAGGCGTACAGCAACTGCTGGGCGCCGTCCATCGCGGACAGTTCCTGGGCGCGGATGCCGTGCTCCACCTCGACGGCCAGGTCGCGCACCGGCCGGCTGCCCCGGAAGGAGGACCACAGCTCGTTCTGCACCATCGCCCACAACCACTGCACCTGCTGCTGGGTACGCCGGGCGGCCAGGCCGTGCTTGTCCTCCAGGTACGCCCGATGCTCCAGCACGGCGTTCCAGACCTCGGGGAGCCCGTCCCCGGTCACCGCGCTGCAGGTCAGCACATCCGGCCGCCGGGCGTGGGCGTCGGAGCTGATCAGCTTCATCGCGATGCTCATGTCCCGGGCGGCGACCCGGGCATCGGCGACGTGCTCCCCGTCGGCCTTGTTGATCGCGATCACGTCGGCGATCTCCAGGATGCCGCGCTTGATCCCCTGGAGTTGGTCCCCGGCCCGGGCCAGGGCCAGCAGCAGGAAGGTGTCGACCATTTCGGAGACCGCCACCTCGGACTGGCCCACGCCGACGGTCTCCACGATCACCACATCGAATCCGGCGGCCTCGACCAGGATCATCGACTCCCGGGTCGCCCGGGCCACCCCGCCGAGATGGTTCCCGCTGGGGGAGGGGCGGATGAACGCGTCGGTGGTGGCGGCCAGATCGCTCATCCGGGTGCGGTCGCCCAGGATCGACCCGCCGGTCCGCGAGGACGACGGATCGACCGCCAGCACCGCCACCCGGTGCCCCTGCTCGATCAGCCGGACCCCGAGGGCGTTGATGAACGTCGACTTGCCCGCGCCCGGGACCCCGGAGATGCCGAGCCGGATCGAGTTCCCGGCCTCGGGGGTGAGCAGGCCCAGCAGTTCCCGGGCCTGCGCGCGATGGTCGGGGCGCGAGGACTCCACCAGGGTGATCGCCCGGGCCAGGTGGGCCCGGGACCCCTCCCGGACCCGGTCGGCCAACTCGGCGACCGGAATCGCCCTAGCCAACTGGTGATCCCTCGTCGAGCTTGCGGCGCAGCTTCTTGACCAACTCCGCGGCAGCCTCGGGGATCACGGTGCCGGGCGGGAAGATCGCCTCGGCTCCCAGCCGCCGCAACTCGGCGAAGTCGTCCTCGGGGATCACGCCGCCGACGATGATCATGATGTCCTCGCCGCCGAGCTTGTCCAGTTCCTCCCGCAGCGCCGGCACCAGGTAGAGGTGTCCGGCCGCCAGCGACGACACGCCCACGACGTGCACGTCGCCCTCGACCGCCTGCCGGGCGGTCTCCGCGGGGGTCTGGAACAGCGGGCCCACATCGACGTCGAAGCCGAGGTCGGCGAAGGCGGTGGAGATCACCTTCTGGCCGCGGTCGTGGCCGTCCTGGCCCATCTTGGCCACCAGGATGCGGGGTCGGCGGCCTTCGGCCTGTTCGAACTCCTCGACCAACTTCTGGGTATCGCTCATCGCTTCGGATCCCATGGTTTCCTTCGAGTAGACCCCGGAGATGGTCCGGACCTGGGCGGTGTAGCGGCCGAAGACCTTTTCCAGGGCGTAGGAGATCTCCCCGACCGTGGCGTTCGCCCGGGCGGCGTCGATGCTCAACTTGAGCAGGTTCCGGTCCGGATCGGTGTCGTCGCGGTTCTCCGCGGCCCAGGTGAGCTTGTCCAGGGCTGCCTGGCAGGCCGCCTCGTCCCGCTCGGCCCGCAGCTTGTCGAGTTTCGCGAGCTGATCGTGGCGTACCTGGGCGTTGTCGATCTTGAGGACCTCCAGCGGCTCGGGCTCCTCCAGCGGGTACTTGTTCACCCCGATCAGCGGCTGCCGGCCGGAGTCGATCCGGGCCTGGGTGCGGGCGGCGGCTTCCTCGATCCGCATCTTCGGGATCCCGGCCTCGATCGCCTTCGCCATCCCGCCGGCGGCCTCGACCTCCTGGATGTGGGCCCAGGCGCTGCGGGCCAGGTCGTAGGTCAGCTTCTCCACGTACGCCGACCCGCCCCACGGATCGATCACCCGGGTGGTGCCGGACTCCTGCTGCAGGAACAGCTGGGTGTTGCGGGCGATCCGGGCGGAGAAGTCGGTCGGCAGCGCGATCGCCTCGTCCAGCGCGTTGGTGTGCAGCGACTGGGTGTGCCCCTGGGTCGCGGCCATCGCCTCGATGCAGGTCCGGGCGACGTTGTTGTAGACGTCCTGGGCGGTCAGCGACCAGCCCGAGGTCTGCGAGTGGGTCCGCAGTGACATGGACTTGTCGTTCTTGGGATCGAAGCCCTTGACCAGCTTCGCCCACAGCATTCGGGCCGCTCGCAGCTTGGCGACCTCCATGTAGAAGTTCATCCCGATGCCCCAGAAGAAGGACAGCCGCGGCGCGAACTGATCGACGTGCAGCCCGGCCGCCTGCCCGGCCCGGATGTACTCCAGGCCGTCGGCGAGGGTGTAGGCCAGCTCCAGATCCTGGGTCGCTCCGGCCTCCTGGATGTGGTACCCGGAGATCGAGATCGAGTTGAACCGGGGCATGTTGTGCGAAGTGAACGCGAAGATGTCGGAGATGATCCGCATCGAGGGGGCCGGCGGGTAGATGTAGGTGTTGCGGACCATGAACTCTTTCAGAATGTCGTTCTGAATCGTTCCGGCCAGCTTCTCCGGCGGTACGCCCTGCTCCTGCGCGGCGACCACGTAGAGCGCCAGGATCGGCAGCACCGCCCCGTTCATCGTCATCGAGACCGACATCTGGTCCAGCGGGATCCCGTCGAACAACTGCCGCATGTCCAGGATCGAGTCGATCGCGACACCGGCCATCCCGACGTCACCGACGACCCGTTCGTGATCGGAGTCGTAGCCGCGGTGGGTGGCCAGGTCGAAGGCCACCGACAGGCCCTTCTGGCCCGCGGCCAGGTTGCGCCGGTAGAACGCGTTCGACTCCGCCGCGGTGGAGAACCCGGCGTACTGCCGGATCGTCCAGGGCTGGTTCACATACATCGTGGCGTACGGGCCGCGCAGGAACGGCTTGATCCCCGGGAAGGTGTGCAGGAAGTCGAGCTCGGCCAGCTCGGCGTTGCCGTACAGCGGCGGGACCAGGATCTGTTCCGGGGTCTCCCAGCCCTCGGTGAGGTCCGGGGTGTGCGCCTGAACCTGCTCCCAGGCGGCCGGGTCGCCGGCGACCGGTTCCCGATTCAGGTCGACGGTGGAGAAGTTCGGGATGGAACTCATTGCGCTACCCCCAGTTCTGCCTGCAGGCCGCGCAGCAGCGCCACCGCGTCCATGCCGGCATAGATGTAGTCATCGATCAGCGCGCTCGCGTCCGGATCACCCAGTTCCTTGGCCGAGCCGGCGAGCAGGATCTTCGTCGCGCCGGCCGCGCGCAGTGCCCGGGCGATCTCGGCGCCGTGCGCGGCGTACATCGTGGCCGAGGAGCACAGCACCGCCACGCTGGTGCCGGCGGCGGTGAAGCCGTCGACCATCGCCTGCGGATCGGTGCCCTCGGTCGCCGGGGTGGCGAACGCGGCCGCGGCCAGCAGGCTGCTGGTGAAGGTCTCCCGGGCGCCGTAGTCGCGGCGCAGCCCGATGGTGGCCAGGAAGACCGCGGGTCGGGCGCCGTGCTGGGCGGCGTACGCCAGGGCACCCGCGCGCAGGTCCTCATAGACCGCGGAATCCCGGATCGGGGCGAGCCCGGCGAGCTCGACCGCCGGGCGGGGCCGGGCCACCAGCGGCTGTTCGTCGCCGTTGGGGAACATGCTGGTCCCGGTGATCGGGGCCTGCCGGGTGGCGATCCGGCGCGCACGTTCGCCGACCGAGGTGGCGATCTGGTCGGCGATCAGGCCGGAGCCGAGCGCGGCGGTCATCCCGCCGGCCGCCTCGATCTCCTGGAACGCGGTCCAGGCGGCGGCGACCAACTGATCGGTGAGCCGCTCCACATACCAGGAGCCGCCGGCGGGGTCGTTCACCCGGCCGATGTTCGACTCCTCGGCCAGCACCACCTGGGTGTTGCGCGCGATCCGGCGGGAGAACACGTCGGGCAGTCCGTACGCATGATCGAACGGCAGCACCGTGATCTGTTCGGCCCCGCCGGCCGCCGCGGCAAAGGTGGCGGTGGTGACCCGGAGCATGTTCACGTACGGGTCGGTGCGGGTCAGCATCCGCGCGGAGGTGACCGCGTGCTGCCGGGCGCCGCGCTGCGCGGCGTCCACTCCGACGACTTCACCGACC
This sequence comes from Granulicoccus phenolivorans DSM 17626 = NBRC 107789 = JCM 15570, assembly GCF_000423085.1. Taxonomy (GTDB): domain Bacteria; phylum Actinomycetota; class Actinomycetes; order Propionibacteriales; family Propionibacteriaceae; genus Granulicoccus; species Granulicoccus phenolivorans. Next base: position 164,358 of record NZ_KE383975.1, read on the forward strand.
CGCGCCCACAACTCGCGCAGGGCACGCAACCGGGCGATGGTGAGGAACTGGTCGGCGTTCGCCGAGACCCGGAAGTCGAGCTGCGCGAACGCGTCCCCGACCGGTACGCCGGCGGCCTCGAGGTCGCGGAGATACTCGACGCCGGTGGCCAGCGCGACAGCCAGCTCATCGACATCGGCGGCGCCGGCGTCGTGGTAGACCGTGGCGTCCACGATCAGGGCCCGGACGCCGGGCTGCTCGCTCAGGCAGGCCCGGACGAACTCGGCGTTGCGGGACAGGTCGGGGGTGGTGGCGTGCTGGGCGGCGTACCCGATCGGGTCCAGACCCAGGTTGCCGGCGCGCTTGTCGGCGGGGGTGCCGCGGTCGGCCCACACCTGCAGCAGGGCGGTGGCGGCCCGGACCTGGTCGTCCTGACTGGACACCGCGACCGGGGCCAGTTCGAGCTGTACGTCGGTGAGCACCGCGGCCAGGTCGGCGTAGCCGATGGCGGCCGGACCGAGCTTCAGCCACAGCGAGGTGACTCCGCGCTCCAGGTCGGCCAGGACGGCCGCGCGGCTGGTGCCGGCGTCGGGATCATCGTGCAGTTGGCGGACGTCCCAGGCCTCGGCCGCCCCACTGCGGACCGTGCTGCCGCGGCGGAAGGGCGACACGCCGGGATAACCCAGGGGCCGGTCGTCGTTCAGGTACAGCGGCTCGATCTCGAGGCCCTCGACGGTGTGGCTGCGCAGTTTCGCCATGCACTCCTCGAGGGTCAGCTGCTTGTCCTCGGGGCGCCTGCGATTGAGAACCTTGAGCACCTCGGCGTCCCACTGCTCCCGGGTCGGCTGGGGAAAGTCCCCGGCCAGGGTCAGGACGTCGGGCACGCCGGCATCGGCGGGTGCCTGATCCGCGGGTGTCACCATTCACCTCCCACTCGTCCGACCGAGCATCCGGGAGTGGTTCCGGGGATGTCGAGCAGACCTCGTGTCCACCAGGGCCCCAGTGCCCTGCAAACTCAGGTTTGAGCCTAGCAGCGGCGCCGGTGGCCGGTGGGCGGAGGGGACAGGAAAACCCTGCGCAGGAACGTGCGGCTACTCACAGCCGGCCGGACCCTGCCGACCGCCGGGCACCGGCGGCAGCAGGGGGGCGGCGATGCTCGGGTCAGGCCCACACGCCGCGGCGGTACTGCGGCGGATAGATCGCGTCGGCCGCGTCCTCCATTCCGAGTTCGTGCGCGGCCCGCTGGGGCCAGGCGGGTTCGCGCAGCGCGACCCGGCCCAACAGCACCACATCGGCCTGCCCGGCCCGGAGCACCTGCTCGGCCTGGGCCGGTTCGGTGATCAGACCGACCGCGCCGGTCGCGATGCCGGTCTCGGTCCGGATCCGGGTGGACAGCGGCACCTGGTAGCCGGGCCCGACCTCGATCGGGACCAGCGCATTCCCGCCGGAGGACACGTCGACCAGATCGACCCCGTGCTCGCGCAGGACTCGGCTCAGTTCGACCGACTGGTCCAGGGTCCACGCCGGCTGGTCCTCGACCCAGTCGGTCGCCGAGATGCGGACGATCAGCGGCACCTGCTCGCCGACCTCGGCGCGGACGGCATCGACGACCTGGAGCAGCAGGCGGGTCCGATTCGGGAAGGAACCCCCGTATTCGTCAGTGCGCTGATTGCTCATCGGGGAGAGGAATTGGTGCATCAGGTAGCCGTGGGCGCCGTGGATCTCGAGCACCTCGAAGCCGGCGTCGACTGCGCGGCGGGCGGCGGCGGTGAAGTCCGCGATCACCGTGGCGATCTCGGCGGAGCTCAGTTCGTGGGGCGCCACCAGGTCACCGAAGGCGATCGCCGACGGGCCGACCGGGGTCCAGCCGCCCTCCTCGGTGGACGCGACGCCGCGCTCCTCGCCGGGGAAGCCGCGGCGGGTGGATGCCTTGCGGCCGGCATGGGCCAGCTGGATCGCCGGGGTGGCGCCCTGGGACCGGAGGAAATCGGTGATCCGGCGCCACGCGGCGGCCAGCTCGTCGTTCCAGATGCCGGTGTCGTGCGGGGTGATCCGGCCTTCCGGGCTGACGGCGGTGGCCTCGGTCATCACCAGGCCGAATCCGCCCTGGGCCCGGGCGCCCAGGTGGGCCAGGTGCCAGTCGGTGGGTACGCCGTCCCGCTTCTCGACCGAGTACTGGCACATGGCGGCCAGCCAGGCCCGGTTGCGAATGGTGGTCCCGCGCAGGGTGATCGGTTCGAAAAGTTTGCTCACAGACACTGAAAACGCCGATTTCTCGCCCGGTGTTCCCGCGCGGCGGCGTACGTCCCGGAGACCGGCACGAATCCACGCGGTCGACGCATCCACGCAGACGCATCCACGCAAACCGGGCCAAAGCCCCGTGGATACGGGACAACCGGCTGATGGACACCGCGGTCGGGCGTGCGCACGATGGAGATATGAACTCCTGGACCGACCTGAAGGGGCCTGCGACCCCGAGCCGCGATGCTGCGGTGGCCGTCGGCGACGACATCGTGCTGCGGCTGTTCGCGGCGGCGCCGCTGCTGTTCCTGGGCGGCGCGATGATCCTGGACTTCGCGTTCCGGCACCATTTCCTCGACTCGATCAGCGCGTACTACGGCACTCCGGTCCGTGACGTCTTCGTCGGCGGCCTGTTCGCGCTGGCCCTGATCTACACGATCTATCGCGGGGAGACCGACCTGGAGGACTGGCTGCTCGATCTGGCCGGTGCCCTGGTGGTGATCGTGGCCCTGGTGCCGAGCAACTACGGTGCGGTTCCGGTCGCCGAGGGGCCGGTCACCGCGCAGCAGACCCTGCTGGGGACCGTGCTGCTCTGGGTGGGGCTGAACGCGGCGTTCCAGGCCCTGCAGTTCTGGTGGCGCCGGCGGGTGGAGCCGTTCAAACGCTCGCTGCGCCGGACGGTGACCTACACGGCGATCCATGTCGGCCTGCTGGTGCTGCTGGCGGTGCTGTGGGGGCTGGGTTACATCCGTGCGGTGCATTTCACCGCCGCGATCGCGGTGGTCGGCTGCCTGGTGCTGACCGTGCTGACCCGGTTGCGGCAGCCGAGCACCGGGGCGGCGGCCACCGGGCGGGGAACCAATGCCGGGTATCTGATCATCGCCGGGGTGATGCTGACCGGGCTGGTGGTCGGCGCGATCATGGCGGTGGAGGGCAGCGGCTACTGGGTGCTGACCGTGGAGTTGATCGAGATCGGCGCGTTCCTGGCGTACTGGATCTACGACCTGATCATCGCCATGCGCCGGCGCTACCTGCTGGTACGCCGGGTCGAGCCGGAGGTCAGCGTGGCCGATGCGGTCCGGCGTACGCCTGCCGACGTGCCGGCCGGCGAACCGGCCGAGGCCTGAGCCGACGATTCGCGCGTTCCGCATCCCCCGGGTCAGACTCCTGCGAGTTCGACCAGCTGCTCAACCAGCGTCTGCACCGATGCCAGGACATCCTGCGGCGCAGCGTCCAGGTGGAGCGTGTGGGCAAGGATCCGGATGTCCGCGCTGCGCACCTCATAGGCGCGGGGCAGCTCGTTTCCCTTGGCGTAGATCAGGTGCCCGACCGGGAGTTGCAGGACGGTGCAGTACGCGAGGAGCTGGTACATGTCCGCCTGGGGGAATCCGCTCGGCTTCTCCGCCTTGTACTTGGCATCCGCAACCACCTTGGGAACTCCCTGCTTGAGCCACACGTAATCGGGCCGCATCGCGACTGCGCCGGTTTCGTCCAGATGCGTCCGGTATTGCAGTACTGACCGGCCTCCGTACGGTTTCATCGCCTCGCGCAGTGCGACGGTGACGAAGTCCTCGAAGAGCGTGGTCATGTTGAACAGGTAGCCCGACACGGTCACGTCGCCGGTGCGCTGCTCGAACGAGTGTCCGTCCAAGATGAGTTCGGCGAGTACGAGCGCCGGCGCGTAGCGAGCGTTCAGCCGGCTGGCGGTCCAGGTCGGACGCTCCGCACCTCGGACCGGCGCCGTTACCTCGGACAACTGCAGCCGCAATCGCTGCAGCCCGGCGCGATGGCGAGGGCCGACCCAAGGCATGCGAAGCAACTGTTCGACGGCGGCGAGCAGCAGGCGGTTCTCGGGGATGTCGACGGTGAACTCGTCGTAGCGGACCTCCAGGGGCAGAGAGCGCCCCCACCGGTGTCGCAACTGGTCCGCCTCCCGGATCCTGCCGCGGAGGACCGGCAGCGTCTCGTCGATGGTCAGGTACCCCTTGAGCAAGCCCTGATCCAGGGCGCGTTTGGCAAGTCGTTCGAACGCCTGAGCCAGAGCCTCAGGGAGGTCGGCCTGAGTATCCAGACGTACGCGGTCCTCGCGCCAGAACTTGGGATTGCGTGCGTATCCCATCAGAAAGACCAACCGGTCGATCGCGAGCTTGGGCTGAATGATCACCTGCAGACCATCGACGGACACAACACCGATCCGGGTGCCGGCACTCACTTCCCACCAGTCGGGACGGTCGGTCCGGGCCAGCTGAACGACGTTGGCCGCGGACAAGGCATCCGCGATCGGCCGCGAGAACTGAACCAGTTGAGGCTGGTCACCTTCACGCAGGATCAGCGGATCCGCCACCGTCTGACTCCGACTTTGTTGGCTCTCGCGCTGCCACCCGATTACGGATTGTGTCGAGCCCGTACCGAGCGCGGATATCGGTTCCGTCACCGTAGTGGTGCTCCTCCAACAGAGGCAGGATTGCGGTGCGCCAGGCACGTTCCAGACCTCCGTCGCCATAGACCGCCGGACGCATGAAGTACGAGGGGCCGATCTTGAAATCCGGGTCATCGATCTGCCGGTTCAGCTCGTCGAGGAGGTCGCCGACGCCCGGGTCATGGTCGGTCTTCGTCAACCATTTGCGCAGCACGCCATCGGTCGGCGGCTCTGAGGGATGCAGTCGCACAAACGCGAAGCGCCGGCGCATTGCGGCGTCAACCAAGGCGATCGAGCGGTCCGCGGTGTTCATCGTCCCGATGATGAACACGTTGTGCGGGAGGGTGAACCCGACGTCGTCGTCGGTCGCGTACAGCAGGTCTACGTTCTGGTTGCGGTACTCCAGCAGGAAGTACAGCTCGCCGAAGATCTTCGCCAAGTTGCCGCGGTTGATCTCATCAATGATCAGGAAGTAGGGCGTGGAGGCGTTCTCGCGCGCAGTATCCACTACCTTGCGTAACGGGCCGGGCTTGAGCTTGAAGCCGCCCTCCTCAACCGGACGGTAGCCCTCGAAGAAGTCCTCATAGGAGTAGGCCGGGTGAAACTGCACGAGACGCACGTTGTCTCCGGCGAGATGAGCGGCCAGGTGCTGAGCGATGTAGGTCTTGCCGGTGCCGGGCGGCCCGTAGAAGATCAACTGCGGCCGGTCCCGTAAGAGCTCGATGCAGTCCTGCAGCCAGGAGCGGGCCACATTGAGGTTCTCGGCCAACTCATCGGTGGCGTCCGGGAGGACCAGGGGCCGCTCCACGATGGCGGCCGCGGCCGGTTGATCGACCTCGACGGTCTGGTTCGCCACCATCGCCTCGAGCAGGTCCAGTTGTTGGCTCATCTCGACCACGTCGTACTGCACCTGGAGGCGTGCCAGGATCTCGCTGGGCAGATCACCGTAGTCGACTGCCTCGGGTGCCCAGACCACCGTGCGGCGCAGGTTGGACAGGCCGTCCGAAGACTTTACGTACTCCGCCGGGCCCGTGATGGTGCCCAAGGAGAATTTGCCCTGGCTCGTGGTGGCGATCAGGTCGCCGACCTGCATGCGCGTCAGAAAGGCGTGGAACTCGTCGAGTTTTGCCGCTTTGGCGGCATACGACGTCTGCGAGTAGTCCTCGTCCACCATCGCTTTGAGCTCCGGCCGGGTGATTCCCGGTTCCACTTCACGGAGTTTCGACGCGCGCAAGGAGGCAAAGCCGTCGTTCCGCCACTGGGGGACCAGATCATGCCCGTCCACTGAGGAACCGCGGACGAGCCACGCACGCTTCGGCAGCATCTTGAGGAGGCCCCGCGACTCAAGGTTTGCCCGTAGATCCTCGGCATGGACGTGCTGTGCTTGGTTTGCTGCGCCGGACGAATCGAACCGGACGCCTTCGGCCTCCAATGCTTCTCGCTGGGTTTCGGTCCGCGAACTGTCGCTCCAAACGAACCCCGAAGCGGGGCGTCCATTCTTGCCGATGACTCGGTGGGAACCCTCAGTTGAGGTCTGGCGCATATAGGCGCCCACCGTCTGGGGATTGGTCCGCGCCACCGCGGCCAGGTCGGTGTAGCTGCTCCATTGGCCCGGTTCGATGAATGCCAGGGCAGCATCGAGGATCGGTGCATACGTCGGCTCGGTGGTACCGGTTTGGGCAAGCTTTCCCTTTTCGTGAGAGGCGCGGGCAGCGATATCCAGACCGACACCGTCGGGGTGAGTCGCCAACGCATCGCGGCCGGCGTCGGTGATGTCCCACCTGCTCCCGTCCCTGACGATCCAGCCTGCGGCCACCAAATCCTCGGTTCCTCGGGTGAGGCTGCTCATCCACCGAGGAGTCCCATTTTCATTTTCAAGTTCATAGGCCGTGAGCTGATCTGCAAGTCGCTCTCCCACCTGGTACGTCACTTGCGCGCCGTGGGACCTGCCCCTTTTAGCAAGAATTTCAAGCACCGTGCGATCGAGCAGCCACTGCCTGACCGGCTCGTCATTCGCCTCAGTCATGGTCAGATCCTCTTCGGAGATCCGCGAGCTCGAGATCCAAGTACCGGCTCAGCCGCGGATATTGGATATCCATGGACGCCGTGGTGAACGGATAGTCAGCGATGACACTCTCGCGAACACTGAAAACGTCCATGTCACCTCTCCCTCAGGATGACTGGCACTTTATCCTTCTCATCGAGTGTCGGCTGGAGAACCCGGCCACAGAGGGCCGTAAGCATTTGCAGTGGCGATCGGGCCCGGACTCAGGCGGTGTGGGTCTCGTCGATCCGGTGCCAGAACCGGTCCCGCAACTGGTGCCGGGAGATATCGCCGATGTCGTCCTCGCCGCTGCGGCTGACCATGTCCAGCAGCAGGGTGCGGTCCAGTTCCCGGGGGATCGAGGGGCGACTGCGGCGCAGTTCCTCCAGTTGGTCGGCGGTGGCGGTCGCGCGCCAGGAATCCACCACCCGGCGGGCCACCTCATCGATCAGGCCCTCGTCGATCAGGACCGGCAACTCCCCGAATCCGTGGCCGGTGACCGGCGCCTGCCCGGTGGTGGTCGAGTAGACCGGGACCCGGTCCGGGCTCGCTGCTTCGGTACGCCGCTGGGCCAGCAGGGACGGGCTCGGGGTCGGGCGAGCCGGGCTGCCGGGGACCAACCGGCCGGGTCCGGGCAGCGGCGCGGTCGGCACCGGATGGGGCCGCAACGGCGCGGCGGCCGGGCGGACCGCGGGGCGGATCGCGGCCTCGATGGTCTCCTCATCGATCAGTTGCAGACCGTCGGCGGCCCGCTGCAGGTGCTTGGCGACCCCGTGCGCCCGCCCGTCGATCGGCAGCCCCAGGACGATCACCTGGGCGCCGTGGGCCTGGGCCTCCTCGACGGCCTCGGTGAGGTCGTCATCGCCACTGACCAGATACATCACATCCACGATCCGGCTGCGTCCGTGGGTGGCCAGGTCCAGCCCGATCCGCAGGTCCACGCCCTTCTGCTCCCCGCTCACCGACAACCGGCCCAGCCGCAGCTTGACCCGGGGCAGCAGCCCGATCTCCTCCTGCTCACTGTCCGGCATCCCGCCGCGGCGCGCCCCGGAGTCGTACCAGTTCACCCGCAACAGCGGAAGTCCCGAATCCTGCTCGACCTGGGTGATCAGTCCCCGGATCAGGACATCGGGATCGATGGTGATCCCGCTGCGCAGCGACGTCCCGGTGAATCGGGTCGCCGCCGAGGCGAGCAGATAGGCAGTGTCGACGTAGATGGCACAGTGGGAACGCACCGGCCCAGTATGGCCCCCACGGGGTCGCCCGGTCGGGGCCCCACGCCCGGGCCGGCTCAGCCCACGTATTCGGCCAGGTGCTGCCCGGTCAGCGTCGACCGGTCCGCGACCAGATCGGCCGGGGTCCCCTCGAAGACGATTCGGCCGCCGTCGCTGCCCGCCCCCGGACCGAGGTCGATGATCCAGTCGGCATGCGCCATCACCGCCTGGTGGTGTTCGATCACGATCACCGATTTGCCGCTGTCGACCAGCCGGTCCAGCAGGCCCAGCAGGTTTTCCACATCGGCCAGGTGCAGCCCGACGGTCGGTTCGTCGAGCACGTAGATGCCGCCCTTCTTGCTCATCTGGGTGGCCAGCTTGATCCGCTGCCGTTCGCCGCCGGACAGGGTGGTCAGCGGCTGACCGAGGGTGAGGTAGCCCAGCCCGACGTCCTCCAGTGTCGCCAGGATCTTGGCGGCGGCCGGCGTACGCGCCTCGCCCTCGGCGAAGAACGGGGCGGCCTCGGCGACCGGCATCGCGAGCACCTCGGAGATGTTCTTGCCACCGAGGTGGTATTCGAGCACCTCGGCCTGGAACCGCTTGCCCTCGCAGTCCTCACAGACGCTGGACACCGTCGCCATCACCCCGAGGTCGGTGTAGACCACCCCGGCGCCGTTGCAGGTCGGGCAGGCGCCCTCGGAGTTCGGGCTGAACAGGGCCGGCTTGACCCCGTTCGCCTTGGCGAACGCCTTGCGGATCGGTTCCAGCAGCCCGGTGTAGGTGGCCGGGTTGCTGCGCCGCGACCCCTTGATCGGGGTCTGGTCGACCGAGACCACGTCCGCGTCGCGGGGGATCGAGCCGTGGATCAGGGAGCTCTTGCCCGATCCGGCCACCCCGGTGATCGCGACCAGGACCCCCAGCGGCACATCGACGTCGACGTCGCGCAGGTTGTGCTGGTTCGCGCCGCGGATCTGCAGCACCCCGGTCGGGGTGCGGACCTGCGGTTTCAGCTCCGCCCGGTACGCCAGATGGCGCCCGGTCAGCGTGTCGGAGGAACGCAGCCCGGCCACGGTGCCCTCGAAACAGATCGTCCCGCCCGCGGTCCCCGCCCCGGGACCGAGATCGACCACGTGGTCGGCGATGCCGATCATCTCCGGCTTGTGCTCGACCACGAGCACGGTGTTGCCCTTGTCCCGCAACTGCAGCAGCAACCGGTTCATCCGCTGGATGTCGTGCGGGTGCAGCCCGATCGAGGGTTCGTCGAAGACGTAGGTGATGTCGGTCAGCGAGGAGCCCAGGTGCCGGATCATCTTGGTCCGCTGCGCCTCACCGCCGGACAGGGTGCCGGACGGCCGGTCCAGGGACAGATAGCCCAGGCCGATCTCGACGAAGGAGTCCAGGGTCTCCTGCAGCGTCTTCAGCAGCGGGGCGACCGACGGCTGGTCGAGACCGCGGATCCACTCGGCCAGATCGCTGACCTGCATCCGGCAGGCGTCGGCGATCGACACCCCGGCAATGGTCGAGGTACGCGCGCCCTCGGCCAGCCGGGAGCCGCCGCACTCGGGGCAGGTGTCGAAGGTGATCGCGCGCTCCACGAAGGCCCGGATGTGCGGCTGCATCGCCTCGACGTCCTTGGACAGCATCGACTTCTGGATCTTCGGGATCAGCCCGTCGTAGGTGAGGTTGATGCCCTCGACCTTGATCTTGGTGGCCTCGCGGTACAGCAGGTCGTCGAGTTCGCGCTTGGTGTAGTCCTTGATCGGCTTGTCCGGGTCGAAGAAGCCGGACCCCCGGAAGATCCGCCCGTACCACCCGTCCATCGAGTAGCCCGGCACCAGGATCGCGCCCTGGTTCAACGACAGCTCCCGGTCGAACAGGGCGGTCAGATCGAAGTCGCTCACCGAGCCGGTGCCCTCGCAGCGCGGACACATCCCGCCGGCCCGGGTGAAGGACACCTTCTTCGCCTTGCCCCCGGCGACCTTGGCCGCACCGCTGCCGGACACGCTCGGCACATTGAACGAGTACGCGTTCGGCCCACCGATGTGCGGATCGCCCAGCCGGCTGAACAGGATCCGCAGCAGCGCATTGGCGTCCGACGCGGTGCCCAGGGTGGAGCGGATATTGGCGCCCATCGGCTCCTGATCGATGATGATCGCGGTGGTCAGCCCCGACAGCCGGTCCACGTCCGGCCGGGCCAGCGTGGGCATGAAGCCCTGCACGAACGTCGAATAGGTCTCATTGATCATCCGCTGGGATTCGGCGGCGATCGTGTCGAAGACCAGCGAGCTCTTGCCCGACCCCGACACCCCGGTGAACACCGTGAGCCGCCGCTTCGGCAACTCGACCGACACGTTGCGCAGGTTGTTCTCGTGGGCTCCGATGACCCGGATCAGGTCATGGGCGTCAGCGGCATGCTCGGGCATCGTGCTCCCTGGGTCGGTGGGGGACCAGTCCAACACATCGCGGCCCCGCCGCGCCGACCGACCATGTTCGCACTCCGAGCAGGTGTTTCGCGTTTGCCCGGTATTAGCGTTCCGGCGTTGTCCCCCGTTTCTGGGAATACGGCGCCACAGTGTGGTGGAATACCCTCTCAATAGCGGGCATGAAATTGAGGGCGCATGCCGCGCCCCGAGGGTCCGCCGGACGACGTGAAACGTACGCAGGCAACGTGAGGATCGCCATGACCCCCCTTCGCCCCGCCCCCGAAATGTCGGTACGCCTGCTGGAGGTGGGCGAGCCCGGTTGGGCCGACACGCTGACCCGGGTACGCCACGACGTTGCCCACCTGCCCAGCTACCGCGAGGCCATCGATACGCACCGCCGAACCCGGTCACGGCTGCTCGTCGTCGAGCAGGGCGAGCGGGCGATGGTGGTGCCGCTCATCTTCTCCGAGATCGGCGACGGGCCGCGCTGCGACGCCGCCTCGCCGGATCCGCTGGCCACGCCGCTGTTCACCGACGGAACCGACCCGGCGTGGCGTCGGGCCGCCATTGCGGCGATGCTCGTCGACCTCGAGGCGCGGGGGGTGGTGTCGCTGTTCCTGCGCCTGCATCCGCTGCTCGACTCCGCGCCGCAGGACTTTGCCCACGCCGGGACCGTGGTCGAGCACGGCACCTACTTCACCATCCCGCTGGACCGGCCCCTGGCCGAGATCCGCGCCGCGATGCGCAAGAGTCACCGCCGCGCGATCCGGGCCGCCTGGAACGCCGGGGTGGTGGCCGAGCCGGATCCGGACTGGCGCCATGTCGACACGCTGCACACGATGTACGCCGCGGCGATGACGCGGCTCGAAGCCGGGACGAACTTCCGGCTGCCGCGGGACCATTGGGATCGGGTCCGCGATGCCCTGGCGGACCGGGCCCAGCTGTGGGTCCTCAAGTACGCCGGGGAGGTCATCGCGATCGACCTGGTCACCGAACACGACGGCATCGTCCAATCCCTCCACGGCGCCATGGAACCCGACCAGCAACGGAAATTCTCCATGCTGCCGGTCTACGATTCGCTGCTGGAATGGGCCCATACCCGCGGAAATCGGCACTTCTTTCTCGACGGTGCCGCGCACGAATCGCTGCGGGTGTTCAAACGCGGAATCACCACCGTGGAACCGGTGTCGAGGACCGGACGGATTGTGGTGAATCCGACCGAATACCGGGCGTTGTGCGACGACTGGGAAACCGCCAGTGGCCACCCGGTGGGCCCCATTGATACGTTTTTTCCACCGTACCGCCAACCCGTGGGGCGGGAATCCTGAACGGATCTCATGGCTGATCTCTCCATCCTGGTCTCCTCCGGCGGCCGCCGGCCGTACCTGGTGCGCTGGTTCACCGAAGCGCTCTTCCGCAACGGCCTGAACGGCCGTGTCCTGGTCGCCGACGTCGATCCGTACGCCCCCGCCGGCGCCGTCGCCGCCGAGTTCGTCCCGGCCCCGCCGGTGACCGATCCCGGCTACCCCGAGTGGCTGCGGCGTACGCTGGTCGAGCACCGGATCAGCCTCGCGGTGAGCATCAACGACTTCGAACTCTCCCGATGGGCCCAGCTGGATTCCGGGGGTGCGTACGCCGCGCTGGTCCGGCTCAGCGCGGACCGGCAGCAGGCGATCGAGGACAAGGTCGCCACCACCCAACTGCTGGCCGGCGTCGGGGTCCGGGTGCCCCCGACCCTGCTGGCCCGCGACGCGCTGCGGCTGACTCCCGGGCAACTCGCCGATCACCTCGGCAGCGAGCAGGTCGTGGTCAAGGGCCGCTTCGGCAGCGGCTCCCGCGGACTGGGGTTCGCGACCACTGCGACCGTGGCGGCCGTCGTCGAACGCGCCCGCAGCCAGGTGACCCACCGCGACGGCCGCCCCGGGGACGCCGCCGAGGTGGACGACCTGATCGTGGTGCAGCGCCGAATCATCGGGCAGGAGTACGGGGTGGATGTCATCGACGACCTGTCCGGCCGGTTCGCCGCGGTGTTGGCCCGGCGCAAGCTGGCGATGCGCGCCGGCGAGACCGACCGGGCCGAGACCGCCGACCCGGCTCCCTTCGTGGCGGTGGGGGAGCAGGTCTCCCGGGCGCTCGGCCATCGCGGCCTGATCGATCTGGACGTACTGCGCGAGGACACCGGGGAGAACTGGGTGATCGACGTCAATCCGCGCTTCGGCGGCGGCTACCCGCTGTCCCACGTGGGCGGCGCGCACGTGCCCGCGGCGTACGTGGCCTGGGCGAGCGGGCAGACCCCGCAGCCGGAGTGGCTGCGCAGCCGCCCCGGCGTGGTGGCGGCCAAGCACGTGGAGGTTATCGCGGTCCGCTCCGGGGCCTGACCGCAGTAGCCCGGCTCAGCAGCCCCCGGCGCGCAGGTGCTGCTTGAGCGCCACGACCCGCTCGGCGCTGCGCCGGATCTGCCGGCGCAGTTCCGGGTCGGTCTCGGCGGCCGCCACCAACCCGGTGGCCATCGCGGCCGCGACCTCGGTGTCGACACTGATCGCCAGGTCTCCGCCGGCGCGGACGAAGCGTACGCCCCGTTCGGCGGCCGGTACCTCCGCCGCCGCCTTGGCCACCCCCAGGTCGTCGCTGATCACGACGCGATCGAAGCCCAGGTCGTTGCGCAGGATCCCGATCACCCGCTCGCTGAACGCGGCCGGGGCGGAGTCATCGATCCGGGTGTAGATCGCGGTGCTCACCATCACCGTCGGGGCACCTTCGGCGATCCCGGCCCGGTAGGCGCCAGGGAGGCCGCGTCGGCGGTGGTCACCTCGTCGCGGACGACGGTGCTGAAGTCGGTGTTGCCGACCACCTCACCGAGGTTCGGGAAGTGCTTCATCGAGGTGCCCAGGCCGGCCCGGTTCATCCCGGCGACGAAGGCGGTGACGTTGCCGCTGACCTCCTCGGGGGTGTTCCCGTACCCGCGGTCCAGCGCGCCGATCGGCTCGTTGCTCGCGGACTTCTCCGGCGGCACCACATCGGCGACCGGCGCCAGGGTCAGGTGGACGCCGGCTTGCCGCAACTGCGTACCCCAGGTCCGCGCGTTACCGGTGAGCGTCTCGGCATCCTGGTCGGCCTGGTCGGCGGCCGCGGGGATCTTGTCGAAGCCGGTGCCGGTCAGCCGCTGCACCTGCCCGCCCTCCTGATCCACCGCGATCAGCACGTCCTCGCCGGCCGCGCGGATGGCATCGGTCCGGCGCTTCACCCCCGCGATCCCGGAGGCGTCGTTGCCCATCAGGATCACCGAGCCGAAGTGATGCTCAACGATCGCGGCCTCCTCGGTGGCGTCCAGCCCGTCGGTCACCCCGACCATGATCAACTGCCCGACCTGCTCGGCCAGGCTCATCGCCGAGACCGCGGCCACGCACGCGTCCGGGGTCGGGCTCGCGGGTGCGGCCGTCCCGGCCGGACTGACCGGGGCTGTCCCGGAGTTCGGCGGGCCCGCGGCGGAGTTCGGCGGGGCGGCGGCGGAGTCGGGCGGGGTGGCGGCGGGGTCGGGCGGCGTACCGCACGAGGTCAGCAGGGTGGCCGCCGCGATCAGGCCCAGGGTGGCACGGCCGCGCCGGCGGGTGGGCCGGGCATTTCTTCGCTGAGGCATGTCCCCATGCTGACACGACCCTGCGGGCGGCCGGTTCAGCCGGGGCGCGGGGCGTACATGATCAGTCCGACGCCGACCAGGCAGACCAGTGCGCCGGCGATGTCCCATCGGTCGGGTCGGAACCCGTCCAGAACCATCGCCCAGGCCAGCGAGCCGATGATGAAGACCCCGCCGTAGGCGGCCAGGATCCGGCCGAAGTTGGCATCCGGTTGCTGGGTGGCGATCAACCCGTACAGGCCCAGGGAGATGATCCCGGCACCGATCCAGATCCAGCCCCGGTGCTCGCGTACGCCCTGCCACACCAGCCAGGCACCGCCGATCTCGGCGAGGGCGGCCAGCACGAACAGTCCGATCGAGCGCAGCGCAATCATGGGCCCCCTCACCAGTCCAGCGACTGGCAGCGGGCGTCGGAGGTCTCGGTCTGCACCGTGGCATGTTCGATGCCGTAGGTCTCGGCGAGCAACTCCTGGGCGGTGGCCAGCACCCGGTCGGCGGAGTCCGGGGCGATCACCAGGTGGGTGGTGAGCACATGCATGCCCGAGGTCAGCGTCCACACATGCAGATCGTGCACATCGCGGACGCCGTCGATCGCGGCCAGGTCGCTGCGCATCCGAGCCACCGAGATCCCGGTGGGCACCTCCTGGCCGAGCACCTTGAGCACCTCGCGACCCAGCAGCAGGGCCCGCACGGCCACGAACAGGCCCAGCGCCACCGCGATTACCGGGTCCCACCACAGTTGCCCGGTGAACCGGATCGCCAGCGCTGCCGCGATCACGCCGATACTTCCGGCCGCGTCGGCGATCACCTCGGCGTACGCGCCCCGGACGTTGAGGGATTCCCGCGAGCCGCCGTGCAGCAGCACCATCGAGATCACATTGACCACCAGGCCCAGCACACCCACGATCAGCATCGGCAGCGACTGCACCTCGGGCGGGTCACCGAACCGCCCGACCGCCTCGACCACCACGAACACCGCGACGGCCAGCATGATCAGCACCGTCAGCCCGGAGGCGAAGACCTCGCCGCGATAGAAGCCGAAGGTACGCCGCCCGGTCCGGTCCGGGCGGGTCGCCACCGTGGCGGCCAACAGCGCCGCACCGAGGGCGACCACATCGGCGGTCATGTGCCCGGCATCCGACAGCAGCGCCAACGAACCCGAGGACAGTGCCACCAGCACTTCGACGATCAGGAAGCCGAGCACCAGGGCGAAGGTGATCGCCAACCGGCCCCGGTAGCGACCGGTGACATGTCCGGTGGGCCCGTGGGAATGTCCGTGGCCCATGGTCACTCCTCCTGTCGTGCCGAGAACGCCCGGCGAAGAACCAACCCGGGTCGTTCGAATCGACCTAGATAGATCATGGCCGCGTCGGCCGTCCAATGCCAAGGGGGGTGTGCGATCGGGCCCGGTGCGGGATGATCGGAAGGCGCGCAACGGAACTGAGGGCACCGCCGACGCCGAGTCGGGACAATGCCGTCATGACGCAGGGAGGCAGCCGATGGAGATGCCGGACCGGGCCCGGATGAGGGCCCTGCGCCTGCGGGCCTTCGACATGTCGGAAAATGCTGCCCGGGCCGGCTGGGCCCGGCACGGGCAGGGCATGGAACGCTGGAAGCAGCGGCTGTTCCTGATCTGCCAGGTGTCGATCTCCGCGGGAGTGGCGTGGTGGATGGCGCAGACCTTCCTGGGACACAAGTACCCGTTCCTGGCGACGGTCTCGGTGATCCTCTGCCTCGGGCTCAGCTACGGCCAGCGGGTCACCCGGGTGATCTCCGTCGCGATCGGGGTCTTCATCGGAGTGATGGTGGGGGATCTGATCGCCCACTTCTTCGGTGCCGGGCCCTGGCAGATCATGATGGTCTGCTTCCTGGCGATGTCCATTGCCACCTGGGCGCACTCGCAGACCCTGATGATCAATCAGGCCGGGATCCAGGCGGCCACGGTGCTGACGCTGATGCCGGCGCTGGGGGAGAGCTTCTCGCGGTGGCAGGATGCGCTGCTGGGCTGTGGCCTGGCCCTGCTGGTGACGATGGTCGCGCCGACCAGTCCGGTCCAGAAGCCGCGGGTGAAGGCCGCGGCCGTACTGGCCGGCTGTGCCCGGACGGTCACCATGGTCCGGGATGCCCTGGTGGCCCACGACGAGGATGCGGCGATGGAGGCGCTGGAACGGGCCCGGGCCACCCAGGGGTCGCTGACCCAACTGAGCCAGGCCGCGGCCGAGGGGGTCCAGGTCGTGCGCTACTCACCCTTCCTGCGCGGGCACAAGGAGAACGCCCAGGCGATCGCGGAACTAGTGGTGCCGCTGGATCGGATGGTCCGCAACCTGCGGGTGCTGGCCCGGCGCGCGGCGGTAGCGACCTGGCGGCACGAAGACGTGCCCCAGGACTACCTCGACAGCCTGACCGAACTGGCCGACATCATCGATTTCTGTGCCACCGAGATGAAGGCGCGCCGGATCCCCACCCAGGCGCGGGAGCGGATTCTGGCGCTGGCGGAGTCGTCGGCGCACCTGGGCGTACACGGGTCACTGTCGGGGGTGGTGATCTACGCCCAGATCCGCTCGATGCTGGTGGACCTGCTGGAACTCACCGGGCTCGATCCGGCCGAGTCCCGGGAACTGCTTCCGGAGGTGGACGCCGACTGAGCCGGGTTCCGTGCCGCCGAGTCAGGCAGGTGGCTGCCGGATACTCGGTTGCTCCGCCCGGGCACGTCGGGTTAGCCTGGAACGGTCCCATTGCCTTCGATCGGAGATCTGCCTTGCTCCTGTGAGGTCGCTTTCATCCCGTCGCGTACACCGAGCGCCCAGTAGCGCGCGCCGGTACGCGGCACCTCTCCCACGACCTCCGGAGGCAGCATGTCCCCATCAATTTCTGTGTCCGATCTCGGCTTCGCCTGGCCGGACGGCACCATCGTTTTCGACGGACTCAGCTTCGTCGCCGGCCCGGTTCGCTCCGGCCTGGTCGGCCGCAACGGCACCGGCAAATCGACCCTGCTCCGGCTGGTGGCCGTCGAACTCACTCCCCGCTCCGGCAGCGTGACCCACACCGGCCGCCTCGGCTATCTGCCGCAGGATCTGACCCTCGACACCGGGCTGCGGGTCGATCAGGCGCTCGGGATTGCCGAGATCCGCGCCGCGATCGCTGCGATCGAAGCCGGGGACGCCGACGAACGACACTTCACCACGATCGGGGATGACTGGGACGTCGACGAACGGGCCGAGGCCCTGCTCGGTCGACTCGGCCTGGGGAAGTTGGAGCTGGACCGCCGGATCGGGCAGACCTCCGGCGGCGAGGCCACCCTGCTCGGCCTGGCCGGACTCCTGCTGCAGCGACCCGACGTGCTGTTGCTCGACGAGCCGACCAACAACCTCGACACCCGGGCCCGGGCCCGGCTGTCCGACATCGTGGACTCCTTCACCGGGGCGCTGCTGGTGGTCAGCCACGACCGGGACCTGCTGCGCCGGATGGACCAGATCGGCGAGCTGCGAGCCGGGACGCTCAGCTGGTACGGCGGCAACTACGACGCCTACACCGCGGCGGTGGCCGCCGAACAGGAAGCTGCCGAGCAGGCCGTCCGCAGCGCCGAATCCGACGTCCGCAAGCAACAGCGCGAGCTGATCGAGGCCCGGACCAAGCTGGACCGGCGGGCCAGGTACGGCAAGAAGATGGAGGCGAACAAGCGCGAACCCAAGATCATCATGGGGATGCGCAAACGCTCCCAGCAGGAGTCGACGGGCAAACACCGGCAGCTGCACGAGGACCGGCTGGCCGACGCCCGGGCCGCGCTGGCCGACGCCGAGGCGTTGGTGCACGACGATGACACGATCCGGATCGACCTGCCCGGGACCGCGGTGCCGACCGACCGGGTGGTGCTGCGCCTGAGTGGGGTACGCCTGCGCACCGGTCAGGAACTCGACCTGGCCGTGCACGGGCCGGAACGGATCGCGGTGATCGGCCCGAACGGAATCGGCAAGTCGACCCTGCTGCAAACGATCACCGGAGCAGTGCCGCCCGAGGCCGGCACCGTGCAGACGCTCGTGCCGTGGCGGCTGCTGCCGCAACGGCTGGATCTGCTCGACGACGACCTCAGCATCATCGACAACCTGGCCCGGCTCACCCCGACCGCGGACAACAACACCCGCCGGGCCCGGCTGGCTCGGTTCCTGTTCCGCGGCCGGGACGCCGACCAGCTCGTCTCGACGCTGTCCGGTGGGGAACGGTTCCGGGCCAGTCTCGCCGCGCTGTTGCTGGCCGAACCGCCGCCGCAGCTGTTGCTGCTGGACGAGCCGACCAACAACCTCGATCTGGCCAGCCTGGAGCAACTGACCTCGGCGCTGGCGGCGTACGAAGGGGCGCTGATCGTGGTCAGTCACGACCGGACGTTCCTGGAATCGCTCGGGATCACCCGCTGGCTGGATCTGGCCGAGCAGTCGGACGAGTTGTCGGAGGAGTCGGGGCAGTCGGACGAGTCGGAGCTGCCGGACGAGGCGGGTCAGTCGGGCGAGCCGGAGCCGGCCGACCAGGGGTGATCAGGCGGTCGCCGCGGTCAGGTGGGTGAGCGTACAGCGCCAGCCGTCGGCGGTGCGGACCAGGACGTCGGTGGTCCACTCGTCGGCCCGGATCGGCTCGCCCTGCCAACTGCCGGTGTTCTGCTCCCGGGTGAACAGGACCGCCGTGTCGGGGGTCGGCCGGCGTACCTCGATGATCCGGTGGGTCATCGTGTGGTGCTGCAACGTTCCGGCGGCCACCAGGTCGTGAAACGCCTGGCGGGTCAACGAACCCCGGGCACCGACCAGGATCCAGTCCTCGGTGGTGAACGGCGCCATGACGGCGACGTCGTTGCTGCAGATCGCTGCGCTCCACCGATCCAGGTAGCCGTCGAGGGCGGCGGTGGGATGCTGGGTGGTGGTCATGGGGTGAGCTCCTTCATGAACGACCAGAGGGCCCCCTCGCAGTCGCGGGCGCTGTACTCGCGGTAGCCGTAGGGCTGGTCGGTGGGTTCGTAGACGATGTCGCCGCCGTGGGCGCGGACCATCGCGTAGTGGGCGTCGACGTCGTCGACCAGCACCGCGGTGGTCGCCGACGCCGCCCCCAGGGTCAGCGGGGACTTGAGCTGGTAGGTGTCGGACTCCGGGTGCAGCCAGATGACGCCGTCCCCGGCGTACAGGTAGGCATGGACGGCGGTGCCCGCGGGATCGAGCACCACTTCGCCGGGAAGCAGACCGAAGGTCTCGACCAGGTAGTCGTGGGCGGCGGCCAGGTCGCGGTAGACCAGGATGCCGATCCGCTTCTTCAGCGGGTTTTCCAGGGTTTCCATGGTGGTGAGTACCTCCAGGAGGTCGGCGGTGGGGTCGTGGTTCGCCTCGATCCGGGCCAGGGTCGTCGCGACACCGGTACGCAGCCGGGTGAGCGCGGCGACCCGCTCGTCCACGGCGTGGGCGTGCTGGCGCAGCGCCTCGACCAGGCCGGCTGCCGGGTCGTCGAGAATCCGCCGGATCTGATCCAGGCCGAGCCCGAGGCTGCGCAGGCGGGTGAGGCGATACAGCCGGGCCACCGCGTCGGGTCCGTACCGGCGGTGCCCCGCGGAGGTTCGCAGCGAAGGGTGCAGCAGGCCGATCTCCTCGTAGTAGTGCAGTGTCCGGACGGTCAGGCCCGCGGCGGCGGCGAGGTCACCCACGGCGAGGGTGCGGCCGGTCTCGGGGTGGTTCATGGTTCCACGCTAGGACCTGACCTCGCGTGAGGTGCAAGGCCCGGGCGCCCGGCGGTGCGACCCTCAACTCACGGGTGCCGAGCGCACCTCCAGCACGTAGTCGCGGATCTCCGCGACCGCCTGCTTGGCGGTCCGCGAGGCACCGATCAGGGTGGCCGAGGAGGGGCCGGTCCAGTCCCCGTAGCCGAGCAGGTGCAGCCCGGGCTGCTCGAGCGAGCGGGTGCCGGAGGTGACCGGATGGTCGTCCTGCCAGGTCAGCCGGAGCCGGGACAGATGGTCCAGATCGGGGTGGAAGCCGGTGCACCAGATCACCGTGTCGCACGCCCAGCGCGTTCCGTCGGCCCAGGCGACGCCGGTGCTGTCGAAGTGGTCGAACATCTCTCGGGCGGTGAGTACGCCGCGGGCGCGGGCCGCCAGCACCGGCGGCACCATCACGATGTCGCCCAGGGCGCTCACCCCCTCCTGCTGCGGCAGCCCGGCCCGCTCGGCGGCCGTGCGGGCGCTGGCGACGTCGAAGAGCACCCGGCCATCGACATCGTCGGGCATGAACCGCGGTGGGCGGGCGGTCACCCAGGTCGTCTCGGCGACGGTGGACACCTCGGCCAGGATCTGCGCGGCGGAGTTGCCGCCACCCACGATGAGCACCCGTTGCCCGGCGAAGGGGTCGGGGCGGCGGTAGTCCACGGTGTGCAGTTGCTGTCCGGTGAAGGTCGCCTGACCGGGGTAGCAGGGGCGATTGGGCCGGTGCCAGGTGCCGGTGGCGCTGATCACCGCTGTGCTGTGCCAGGTGCCGTGATCGGTGTCCACCGTCCATTGCCTCCCGGTACGCCCGACCCGATGCACCCGGACCGGTCGCCGCACAGGCAGGTCATAGCGCAGTTCGTAGCGGGTGAGGTAATCCACCACGTGCCCGGCGGTGGGAAATCCCTCCCCGGCCTGGGGCGGCATCGGCCATCCGGGCAGCCGGCCGAACTCCGCCGGGGAGAACAGCCGCAAGGAATCCCACCCGTGCTGCCACGCCCCGCCGGGTTGCGCGTGCGCGTCCAGGATGACGAAATCCAACTCGGCCCGACGCAGGAAATAACCGGCCGCAAGTCCGGCCTGGCCCCCGCCGATCACCACTACGTCGACCATGTCCACCCCCGTGTCGGTCTGGGGTCGGCGGCAGCTCTGGCGCCGCCAGCACCCCTGACTGCACTCTATCGACGAATCTCGAATCAAGAGGTGCGTACGCCCGCATCCAGGCCGGGCCGCGGGACCCAACACCGGGGGCTAGGTGTACTCGGCCAGGAGGTTGGTGACACTCCCGGGATGTTGTTGACGTAGGAAGACCTCCGGGGTGCGGTGGCGAGTGTCAAAGTCGTTCACCGTCCGGAGGTCTTCATGTCCCACCGTAATGCCCGCCTGAACGTGCGAGGCCGGCAACTGCTGGTCCAGCGTGTCTGCCAGCAGGGCTGGGCCGTCGCGCACGCGGCCAAAGCCCAAGGCGTGTCACGGCAATGTGCACACCGCTGGATCAAGCGCTACCGCACCTACGGCTGGCACGCCCTGGCCGACCGCTCCTCCCGTCCCCACCACTGCCCCCGCCAGACCCCGGCCGAGACCGAGGAAGCCATCCTCGCGCTGCGCCGGCAGCAGCGTCGGGGACCAGACTGGCTCGGCCCCGAACTCGGTATCCCGGCCCGGACCGTGTCCCGGGTCCTGCGCCGCCACGGCGTCCCGTATCTCCGCGAGTGCGACCCGTTGACCGGGACGGTGATCCGGGCCTCCAAGACGACCGCGGTGCGCTACGAACGAGACCGGCCCGGTGAACTCGTCCATGTCGACGTCAAGAAGATCGGCAAGATCCCCGACGGCGGCGGCTGGAAGGCGCACGGGCGCCAGATGGGCTCCACCGCCGCAAAGAAGCGGGCCCGGATCGGGTACGACTACGTGCACTCGATGGTCGATGACCACTCCCGGCTGGCCTATTCCGAGATCCTGCCCGACGAGAAAGGCACCACCTGCGCAGGGTTCCTGCTGCGGGCCGCCGAAGCGTTCGCCGGCTACGGGATCGCCCGGATCGAGCAGGTGATCACCGATAACCACTTCTCCTACCGCCACGCCCACGCCTTCGCCGAAGCGCTCGGCCTGCTCGGGGCGCGGCACCTGTTCATCAAACCGCACTGCCCCTGGCAGAACGGGAAGGTGGAACGGTTCAACCGCACCCTGCAGACCGAGTGGGCCTACCGACAGGTCTTCACCAGCAACAACGAACGTGCCGCCGCTCTTGCACCCTGGCTGGAGTACTACAACACTGAACGACGCCACACCGCACTCAGAGACCAGCCCCCGATCAGCCGCCTGTAACCAACCTCATGGCCGGGTACAGCTAGG
>NZ_AUHH01000007.1 GCF_000423085.1 Granulicoccus phenolivorans DSM 17626 = NBRC 107789 = JCM 15570
TTTCGCAGGCCACCATGGAGTTCGCTGGCCCTGCAGGACCCGCGCACACCACGCCGACCCGCGACCCGCATTTCGACCCGTGACCCGCACGTCGACCCGCGGACCGGAGGCACAGCGGCCACGTGGGCGGATCCTGCCACTACTGTGCGTTCGAACCCCGAAATCGGCCGAAACGACCCGACTGGCGGCAGGATCGGACCACCGGATCAGCGCCACCCCGCCGGCCCACCCAGGCACCACCACAAGGCCGGCCCACCCAGTCACCACCACCGGGCCAACCCACCGGTCACCACCACAAGGCCGGCCCACCCAGTCACCACCACCGGGCCAACCCACCGGGCCACGACCACCGCGCCGGCACAGCGGGTCAGCTTCACGCGGTCGGATTCACCCTGCGCACTGGCGAGACCAAGCGCGTGACCGCGGCCCTCATAAGGTTTCGCGGGCCGTCATGGGGATTCGCCGGCCGCCATGGAGTTCGCTGGCCCTGCAGGACCCGCGCACCGCACCGCGCCCTGCGAACCGCACGAAGACCTGCGAACAGCACCAGGACCCGTGCCTCGCACTTCGACCCGCGACCCGCGCCCGGACCGGGACTCGCGAAGAGCGCCAGGACCCACGGCCCGGGAGGCGCAGCGGCCGCGTGGGCGGATCCTGCCACTACTGTGCGTTCGAACCCCGAAATCGGCCGAAACGACCCGACTGGCGGCAGGATCGGCCCACCGGATCAGCGCAACCCGGCCGGTCCACCCAGTCACCACCACCCAGTCACGACCACCCGGCCACCCGGTCACCACCACCCGGCCGGCCACCGCGCCGGGCGGGTCAGCTGCACGCAGTCGGGTTCGCCGAGTCCCACACGTTGAGCTTCCCCTGCACCTCGGAGATCCGGACCACCACCCGCTGGCAGGTGGGCGCGCCCGACTGCAGCCGGTCGAAGGTGAGCTGGAGGTCGGGCCCCTCGCTCAGGGCTGCGTTCAGGGCATATTTCCCCGCCCAGGTGCGGGCGAGGGTGGCCTTGTCGATGTTCTGCTGCAGTTGCGGGGTGAGCAGTCCATAGGCAGTATCGGTGTCGCCGGCATTCACCGCAGTCAGAAAATGACCAGCCAATTGCCGAGACGAGTCCGGGCCCGAGCCGCCGACGACCACATCGACCCTGGGCCCGGCCGGGGTGGCACAGGTCGCCGGGGTGGCCGAGGGTCCTGCCGGGGCGAGCAGCGCATCGGCCATCGAGTCCAGCCCGACCACCTGGTTCACCTCAGGGTGGTCGGGGTTGGCGTACGCCATCCCGAGCAGGCCACCGGTCTCATCCAGCACCGGGGCACCGGCCAGGCCCGGATCCAGCGGCTCGGCCAGGGTCCGCAGTTGCAGGGTGGCGCCGCCGGCGGTGGTCACCTTGGCGTCCTGGGTGACGGTACCGCTGACCGCCTGCCACGTGCCGCGGGTGCCGGCGCCGGAGGGGAAGCCACTGAACTGGAGTTGGTTGCCGATCGCGATCTGGCGCTGCCCGAAGGTGAAGGTGTAGCCCGGTACCGCACCGGCCGGCTTCAACAGCGCCACCCCGGTGGCGGGGTCGGCCCGGACCACGTCGGCCGAGACGGTCCGCCCGTCCACGACGATCCCGACCGCGACGGCCTGGTCCACGACCCGCTGGGTCGTCACCAGATACTCCCCGAACCGGAACGCGGTGCCGATCCCGGTGCCGCCGCAGGTGAGCGCAACCACGCGGCGTACGCCCGATCGGGTCCGGTCCAGCACCTCCGGTGGCGGCTGGGGGCCCGGCGTACCGGAGATCTGTTCGACCGGTGAGGCCGTGCCGCCGGGGCCGGTCCCGCGTTTGCGGTTGTTGTCGATCACCAGCGCGGTGACGACGCCCAGGATGATGACCACGACCAGCATCGGGATGCCGACCAACAGCATCGTCTTGCGCTGGCTCATCGACATCGCTTCCGGACCCCTCGCTCCTCGACCCCGTGCCCGCGATCCCCCGGATCGAAGGGATCAGCCGAGCAGGCGGGCGCGCATCCTGTCGGTGTCCGCCTCGGTCCAGCCGATTCGGCCCAGCATACCGGCGACGCCGCCGTACTCATTGTCGGCGTAGTGAATGAACTGGCGCATCGACTCGGGCTCGGTCCGGTGACTCGACAGCGGCCGATCCTTCAGATTCGAGTAGGTCTCGGTGCCGATCAGCCGCTGGATGATCCGGTCGATCCGTTCGCTGCTGGCCGCGTAGTCGGCGACCACGGCGTCCGGCTCGGCGCCGACCAGCAGCAGCGACAGCGCCACCGTGGTTCCGGTGCGGTCCTTGCCCGCGGCGCAGTGCACCAGGGCCGCGCCGTTCGCGTTCGCGACCGCCCGCAGAGCACCCAGGACCGACTCCGGCCGCTCGGTCAGGTAGGCCAGGTAGTGCGAGGCCATCGGATCGGCGGTGACCTTGGCGAAGGTACGCCCGATGAACGGCAATTGCTTGCCCGGCGCCTCGGCCGGCGCCGCGCTCGGCAGGGCCGCCGCCAGAGTGGCGGCCGGAACCGCCTCAGTGTTGTCCGGGACGGCTTGTTCCAGGGTCTCCTGGTCGTTGCCGTACTGCTCCTTGATGAAGGAGTAGTGATGGAAGTGGATCCCGGGAGCGCCGACCAGCGGCCCATTGCCCTCGTGATGCACCTCGAAGGCCGTACGCAGGTCGATCACATCGGTCAGCCCGAGCTGCCGCAGATGCTGGATGTCGGCCGGCGTCAGCGCCTGCAGATTGTCCGAGCGGAGCAGCCGCCCGGATCTGATCGTGCCCCCGTCGACAGTGGGGATCCCACCGACGTCGCGCGCGTTCACCAATGATTCAAATTCAAGCCACTGCACGTCGCCAGTGTAGGCGCGCGGGTTACGCAGAGCGGAACAACGAACGTGATCGAAAAGAACACCACGCTACCGGCATCTGCTGCCGGCTCACGGCCGGCCCATCGATCCCGACCCGCGGGTCGGCCCGAATCCTGCCGGCCGGGCGGCGAGCCCGATTGGACAGGCCCCGCTCCAGGGGTCAGACTGCCCGTGCCCGTCCAGGAGGATTGATGCCCACGAATCTGCGACGCCTCGCCATCCGGACCCGCGAATTGCTCGCGGCCCAACCGGCCAGCGCCTGGACCGTCCTCGCCCTGGCCGCGGTGGCGTACCTCACCCTGGCGGCCACCCAGTGGCTGCGCTATCAGTCACCGTCGTGGGATCTGGGCATCTTCACCCAGATCATCCAGCAGTACGCCTCTTTCCAACCGCCGATCGTGCACATCAAGGGCGCCGACTACAACATTCTCGGCGACCATTTCCACCCGATCCTGGTGCTGCTGGCGCCGGTGTACGCCGTGCTGCCCTCGGCGTTCACCCTGATGGCGTGCCAAGCGCTGCTGCTGGCGGTGTCGGCCTTCTTCGTGACGAAATCCGCCGATCTGCTGCTGGGCCGGGTCGGGGGCTGGTTGATCGGGCTGGCGTACGCGTTCAGTTGGGGGGTCCAGCAGGCGGCAGCGGTGCAATTCCACGAGGTCGCGATGGGTGCGCCGATCCTGGCGATCGGGCTGTGGTTGCTGATCAAGCAACGCCCGGTCGCGGCGGCGATCTGGTTCGGGCTGCTGGTCTTCGTCAAGGAGGACCTCGGGCTCACCGTGCTCATGCTGGGGGTGGTGCTCGTGCTGCGGACCAGGCGGTGGCTGCTCGGTGGTCTGCTCAGCGCCTGGGGGCTGCTCTGGTTCGTGCTGGCGATGTTCGTGATCCTGCCGGCGCTGAATCCGCGGGGGAAGTACGACTACGCCGACAATGTGTCCCTCACCGATGTCGTGTCCAACCCGATCGGCACCCTCGCGGAGATTCTCAGCAACGAACAGAAGATGGCCACGGTGCTGTTGCTGCTGGCCTGCACCGGCTTCTTCTGCCTGCGCAGCAACCTGGCGCTGGCGCTGTTGCCGACGCTGGGCTGGCGGTTCCTGTCGGGCAACGAGGGGCACTGGGGCCAGACCTGGCACTACTCGCTGATGCTGATGCCGATCGCCTATGTGGCCGCCGCCGAAGGGATCGCGAAGCTGCAGGACTCCAAGGTGGCGTTCTGGCGCGGGTACGCCAAGCACGGCGCGGCGGTGGTGCTGACCTTCGCGGTGGCGATCTCGAACCAGTTACCGCTGTGGCAGTTGACCAAACCGGCGACCTGGGAGTTCACCGGTCCGCGTCAGCAGGCGGCCGCGGCGCTGATCGACCGGGTGCCGGGTGGGGCCGTGGTGGAGAGCGATTCGTCGCTGATGAACCATCTGGTCGACCACCACGACGTGTACTTCATCGGCCAGCAGGGCAATCCCCCGGCCGACTACCTGGTGATCGACAACGTCAACGGCGGTTGGAACACCCAGGTGAACGGGGCGGAGTACGGCGCCACCATCCATCGCGGGACCCGCTGGGAGATCATCTATGACGACCAGGGCTACCAGCTGACCCGCCGCGTCGGCTGAGGTCTACTCGGGCCTGCCTGTCACCCGGCCGCCCAACCCGGCCTGGACCGCAGCAGCCCCGCCAGGTTGACCGTACGCCGCCGCAGCACCGCCAGCACCGAGGCGGCCAGGCCGAGGATCAGCCAGCCGAGGGTGCCGAGCACGAACCCGGTGACCCCGGTGGAATCGGTCACGATCGCGCGCACCCCGTGCAGCACCGGGGTCAGCGGTGACAGGGCGGTCAGCACATCGAACACCGCCGGCACCGCCGACAGCAGCCCGGCAGCCGCCGTGATCGCGGCCAGGACCCCGGCGATCAACCGGCCCCAGCCACCGAACCAGGCGACCAGGGCGTGGTTGAGCAGCACGAAGGCAACCCCGGCCACCAATAGGAACGCCAGGGTCGCGAAGCCCTTGCCCGGGCCGAGATCGAGCACGATCGAGGCCAGCACGGTGAGCGCGACCGCCTGGGTGGCCATGATCCCCAGCCCCGGCAGCAACGACTTCAGAACCGCCTTCCAGTTCGGGTCGGTGGAGGTGGCCAGCCGGCTCGGGATCGCCTGCAGCACGGTATAGGTCCCCAGCGCCCCCAGCCACAGCGCGAGCACCAGGACCAGGGTGAGCCAGGCGGCGTCGGGCACCAGCCCGGACCCGGTGCGGGCGATCGGATTGGCCACGACCTCCTTGAGGTTGGCCCGGGCGTTGTCGTTGTAGTAGGGGATCTTGGTCGCGCCGTCGGCCAGCCCGTCGGCGAGCCGGCGCTGCCCATCGGCCAGGTCCTTGCCGCCGGTATCGAGCTGGGTCAACCCCGTGGCCAACTGCCGCTGGCCCTCTGCCGCGGCGCTGATTCCGGTCGAGAGCTGGCTGATCCCGCCGGACAGCTGATCGGCGCCGGTGGACAGTTGCCCCATCCCGTCGGCGAGTTGCCGGGAGCCGGTGGCGGCCTGGTCGACCCCGGCGGTGTACTGGTTCACCCCGGTCGCCAGCTGACTCGCCCCGGTGGCGAGTTGCCGGGACCCGGTCGCCGACTGCTGGATCCCGTCGTTGAGCTGGACCAGTCCCCCGGCGAGCTGTTCGGTCCCGTCGGCAAGCTGCCCGGCGCCGGTGGCCAGTTGCTCGGTCCCGGTCCCGAGCTGGTTCACGCCGCTGACCAGCTGGGCGCCGCCGGACTTGAGCTCGCTGAGCCGCCCGGCGTTCTGCTGCAGTTCGGGCAACAGCGTCATCAGCTGCTGCGCGCTGGTCAGCGCTTGGCCGAGTTCGGCGGAGCCACCGATCTGCTTGGCGTACTGGACCGGGGTGAGGCCGGTCTGCGGATCCCGGGTGTTCAGCGCCCCGACCGCCTGCTGCCAGCCGGCGCAGAAGCCCTGCCGCTGCTCGGCAGTCAGGTCCGGGGTGGCCGGGCACTGCGCGCCGGCCAGGCCCTCGAGCTGGGTGGCGAACTGTTGGGTCCCCGACTGCACCTGGCCCAGGGCCTGCTGCGCCTGGCGGACCTGGTCGGGGGTCATCTGCGGGGCGTTCCCGAGGGCCTGGGTGAGCGGAGCCATCCCGTCGACCAGTTGGTTCACCCCGGCGACGTACTGGGTGACGCCGGTACGCAGCGACGGTTGTCCGTTGCTGCCCCGGTTCACCGAGTCGGAGAGCTGTTGGGCGCCGGTGGCGAGCTGGCGCGCTCCCCCGGCGAGTTGCTGGGTCTGCCCGGGCAGGTTCCGGGTCTGGCCGGCCATCGTCTCCATCCCGGTGGCGAGCTGATCGGCGCCGGTGGCGAGCTGTCCGGCCCCACTGCGCAGTTGCGGACTGCCCTGGGACAGTTGGCCCATCCCGTCGGCGAGTTGTCCGGCTCCGGCCGAGCTCTGGCGTACGCCGTCGGCGAGCTGGCCGGCCCCGGTGGCGGCAGACGCGGCCCCGGTGGCGGCCTGGTCCAGCCCGGTCGACAACTGCCCGGCGCCCTGCGCGCTCTGGTGGATCCCGTCGGAGACCTGCTTGCCGCCGTCGGCCAGCTGCCCGGCCGCGTCGGCGACGGTCTGGAACTGCTTGCCGGTCTCGTTGAAGCCGAGGTAGATGTTGTCCAGATAGGTCTCGGTGAGCGTGGTGTTCAGGGCGTGCTGGGCGGAGTCGGAGACCTGCTGGGCGACCGTGGTGTCGGCGATCCCGCTGATCTTCGAGGTCTCCACCGAGACCACCGCCTGGTGCGCCTGCGCCGGATCCCCGGCATAGGAGGTCGCCGCGGCGGAGAACCCCTTCGGAATCGTCACCACCGCCACGAAGCGGCCGGACTCGATCCCGGCGCGGGCGTTCGACTCATCGGCGAGGACCCAGTTCAGGTTCGAATCGGTACGCTTGGTCAGCTCGGCGGCGAGCTGGCGGCCCAGCGGGACCGCCTGGCCGTTGATGGTGACCATCTCGTCGTTGTTGACCACGGCCGCCTCGACCCGGTGCCAGCGATCCTGCGAACCCCAGGTCGCGCCGACAAAGGTCAGCAGGACCAGGATCGGGATCAGCACGATCCCGAGCAGGGTGTACCAGCGCACCGGCCGCGGATTCAGGGCGCGTTCCAGTTTCATCGGGTGGCTCCTTCGAGTTCCGCAGCGGGGGTGTCCTCCGGGCCGGGGGTGTCGGCCCGTGCAGGGGTGTCGTCCGGGGCGGCCGGGGTGGCCGCCGGGGCCGGGAGCAGTTCGATCCGATAGTGCTCACCGGCAATGAGGTCGTCGGCGCGCGCGAGATCGCTGACGCCCAGGATGATCGTGAGGTCCTCGCGGATGCTCAGGTCGGCGATCACGGCCCGGGTGTCGGGGTCGGTCAGCGCGTCGACGTCGTCGAGGATCAGCAGGTCGGGAGTGCCGCGGTCGAGCGTACGCCCCAGCTGCGCGGCACTCGGCGCGCTGAGGTAGGTGACCCGACGGCGGGCCTTCCCGGCTTCCTGCGGCAGCACCAGGCCGGCCACCTTGACCCGGCCGGTGAGGCTCTTGACCCGGCCTGCCAGGCCCAGCAGCAGCGCGGTCCGCGGGCCCCCGGGGCCCTGCACGACCAGCTTCTCGCCCGCCTGCAGCCGCAGGTCGACTCCGGCGAACAGGGGTCGTTCCCGATGCTCCACCGTGAGGTTCTCGGTGATCACCACGTGGGTGTCCTCGGGACTGGGCCAGGCCCGCTCGGCGAGCACGTGGGCGAGCGATTCGCCCTCGACGTCGAAACTGGGCAGGGCCCGGTCCAGCCAGCGGGGCAGCCACCAGGCCCGGTCCCCGAGCAGTTGCAGCACCGCCGGAACCAGCGTCATCCGGACCAGGAACGCGTCGACGGCCACCCCGACCGCCAGCCCGAACGCGATCGCCTTGATCGGCCCCATCCCCTCGGGGACGAAGAACGCGAAGACCGCGAACATGATCACCGCCGCCGCGACGACCACGGTGGCCGAGCCGACGAACCCGTGCCGGATCGCCTCCCGGGCCGACTTGCCGTGGGCGTACTCCTCCCGCATCCGGGAGACCAGGAAGACCTCGTAGTCCATCGCCAGCCCGAACAGGATCCCCATCAGCAGGATCGGCAGGAAGGAGATGACCGCCATCGGCTTCTCCAGGTTGATGATTTCCTTGCCGATGCCGTAGTTGAACACGATCGTGGTTGCGCCGAAGGCCGCGCCGACCGACAGCAGAAAGCCCAGGGTGGCCTTCAGCGGAACCGCGATCGAGCGGAACACCATGGTGAGCAGAATCAGCGACAGCCCGACCACGAAGATCCCGAACGGCACCAGCGCATTCCCCAGTTGGGTGGAGACATCGATCTGGACCGCGGTCATGCCGGTCACGGCGGTCCGGATGCCGAGGGTGCGGGCCCACTCGGGTTGGCGGTTGCGCAGTTCCTGGACCACGTCGGCGGTGCGCTGGTCGTCG
Organism: Granulicoccus phenolivorans DSM 17626 = NBRC 107789 = JCM 15570; assembly: GCF_000423085.1. Taxonomy (GTDB): domain Bacteria; phylum Actinomycetota; class Actinomycetes; order Propionibacteriales; family Propionibacteriaceae; genus Granulicoccus; species Granulicoccus phenolivorans. Next base: position 8,345 of record NZ_AUHH01000007.1, read on the forward strand.
GGGGCGTACGCGGGGATGACCTGCACGATCAGGGTGTCGGCGTTCTGGTTCGGGGTGGCCAGCAGCACCTTGGCCACGCCCGGGACCGCCTCCACCTCGGCCCGCAGGTCGGCGGCCAGCTTGAGCGGGTCGGTGGACTGGATGATCTCGCCGGTCACGATCAGTGGGCCGTTGTAGCCGGGGCCGAACTTCTGCTCGGTCAGGTCGTGGGTGATCCGGTCGGGGGCGGAGATTTCGTGCTGCCCGGAGTTCGGCAGGGACAGATGCAGATCCTTGGCCGGGATCGCCAACGCGCCGAGGCCCACCACGACGATCACGATGGTCAGCCAGGGCACCCGGGTGACGATGCCGACCCAGGCCCGGGCCGGTCCCGGCCGGGGTTGGCCGGCGGCCTTCGCGGCGGCGACCTTCGCGGCCCGGGCGGCGGCCCGCTTGCCGGTGCGTACCTTGGGGCGCAGCCGTTCCCCGGCCAGCCCGAGCAGGGCCGGCAGCAGGGTGAGCGCGATGCAGACCGCGGTCGCAACCGCAACGGCGGCGAAGATGCCCATCACCGTGATGAACGGGATGCCGGCGACCCCCAGGCCGACCAGGGCAATGATCACCGTGGTACCGGCGAACACCACCGCCGATCCGGCGGTCGCCACGGCCCGGGCGACGGATTCCTCGGTGGCCATGCCGTGCCCGAGTTGTTCCCGGTGCCGGGAGATAATGAACAGCGCGTAGTCGATCCCGACCGCCAGCCCGAGCATCACCGCCAGCATCGGCACGGTGGAGTTGATACTGGTCAGCCCGGTGGCGATCAGCAGGATCAGCATCGAGATGCCCACACCGAGGATCGCGGTGAGCAGCGGCATCCCGGCGGCCAGCATCGACCCGAGGGTGAGCAGCAGGACCACCAGCGCGACCAGGACCCCGATCCCCTCCACCGCGGACAGCGTCGGGATCTCCACCGAGAAGGCCTGCCCGCCCATCTCGACCTGCGCGTCGGGCAGCCAGGTCCGGTACTGCTTGCCGTGCTCGAGCAGCTGGGCGCGATAGGCGTCGGTGATCTCGGTACTGGGCAGGCCGACCGAGACGTTGATCATCGCGGCGGTGCGGTCGGGGTTGATCAGGCCGGTGACCAGGTCGGAGTACGGGCTGGTGACGATGTCGACGTGGTCGATGCCCTCGAGGTCGGTGACCATCCGTTCGATCGCCTGCCGGACGGCCGGGTCGTCGACCGTACGCCCCGGCGGGACCGCGACCACCACATTCGCCGCGGTTCCGGCCGCCTGCGGAAAGGTCATCGACAACTGGTCCAGCGCGGTCTGGGACTCGGTACCCGGGATGGTGAAGGAGTCGTCGAACTTGCCGCCGACCCCGAAGGCCAGCACCCCGAGCACGACCGCGGCCCCCAGCCAGATCGCCAGAACGCGACGGCCATGGCGAAAACACCAGCGCCCCAACTCGTACAGGGTCGTGGACATCGAGCCTCCTGCGTACACACGCGTCCCGGGCAGAACGGGACCCAGCCTAGAACCGATCCGCGGACTTGGCCAACTGACCAAGTCAACCGCCCAACTCGGCGCCGGCAATGCTAGCGTTCTCGACATGTCCGCTGCCCAGACCCCCGCCCCGCACCGCCCGCGCCTCAGCGTGTCCGAGCGGCGGGCGCTGCTGATCGAGGGCGCCTGGACCCTGATGAAGCGCGAAGGCGTCGCCGCCGCGACCACCCGCGCCATCTGCGCCGAGGCCGGCATGCCGCACGGGGCCTTCCATTACTGCTTCCGCTCCAAGCAGGAGTTGTACGCCGAACTGCTGACCGGCCAGATCACCGGCGGCCTGGCGGAGGTGTGGGCGCAGATCGACGCCTCCGCGGACGTCCGGGAGACCATCCTCGCGATCTTCCTGGCGTACTGGGACCAGGTCGAGGCCGACCCCCAGGCGCAGGTGGTGATCGCCGAGCTCACCGTGCTGGCCCAGCGCGACGCGGAACTGCGCGAGCTCTCGATGGCCGACGGGCGATCCACTCATACCCTCGCCCGGACGATGCTGCGCCAGTTCATCGAACTCACCGGCGTCCGGTCGAGCCTGCCCGACGACCTGCTGGCGGAAATGTTGCTCGGCGCGCTGTCGGGAGTGACCAACCGCTGGCTGGTCAGTCGCGACAGCGCCACGGCCCGAGCGGCCCTGGCGGAATACGCGAAGCTCTTCGCCGGCTACACCCAGGAGCAGCCCGAACCCTGAGTAAAGTCTCATTCCACATCCAGGATCAGGGTTAGCTGAGAGATGACTTAACATCGATCCGAAAACCTGGGTAGCCTGGAACGTGGCCTTGCGGAAGGGGAAACAGTGACCGAGGGCATCAAGGTCAGCGCGCGCCGCGCGTTGACCCGCGAACGCCTGCTCGACGCGGCCCTGGAGGTCTTCGCCGAGAACGGCATCGCCGGCGCTTCGGTCGAGAGCATCTGCTCACGGGCGAATTTCACCCGAGGAGCCTTCTACTCCAACTTCAGCACCATCCATCAGGTCGTGGTCGAGGTGATGCGGCGCGAGCGGGAGACCACCGTCGCCGCCTCCCGGGAAGCGGTGGCCCGGCTGGACCTGAGCCCGCTGCAGAGCGCCGCCCAGGATCAGTTGGTCAGCGCCGCGGTGGACCTGTTCCTCAGCCTGCGGCAGAACCGGACGGCCGAGCTGCTGTTCGGCGAGGAGATCCGCCTGTACGCCGCTCGCACCCCCGAGCTCGCCGAGGAATATCGGTCGATGGAGGATGCCACCGAGGAGGCACTCGTCGAGATCATGTCCCGGGCCCTGGCGGCGCTCGACATGGAACTGAATGTGCCCGTCGAGACGGCCATGCGGATGCTGGCCGCGATGCACCGCCAGGCCACCCTCAGCGACCTGATCCGGCACGACGGCGAGATGACCGAGGCCCGCGAGGACCTGAAGCTGATTCTCAAGATTCTGCTCTCCGGCGACCGGCAGCCCGAGGTCGCCTGACTCGGGATGTCCCGGTGCCCGGCACCGATGTCGGCCGACTTCTGTGTGGGCGTTCATTTCTTCGGCAAGTTCTGAAAGTCCGTCAACGGTCCGCGCTGCCGGCTGACACCCGGGCTCGACCGGTGAGTGGGCCGATCCTGCCACCAGATGCCCGAATCGGGTCGAATTCGGCCCGATCGCACCCTCTGGAGTCACTATCGGCCCACTCCGGCCGGCGCACCCCACCCGACCGGCCGGGCAGGGCGCACCGGCAGGGTCAGCGCAGGGCTCGCCGCGTGTCCGGATCAGGCCCGGGTGACCAGCCGGACGGCATTGGCGCCGATCAGGATGGCGGGCGCGTTGGTGTTTCCGGAGGTGATCGTGGGCATCACCGACGCATCGGCGATCCGCAGGCCGTCGACCCCGCGTACCCGCAGGACCGGATCGACCACCACGTCCGGATCCTCCGGGGAGCCCATCCGGGTGGTCCCGACCCAGTGCGCACAGTTCTGGATCTTCTCCCGCAGGAAGGTCTGCCACTGCTCGTCGCTGCGTACCTCGACCCCTGGGAAGTCCTCCGAGGTCACCAGTGCGCGCATCTGCGGGCTGGCGGTGAAGATCTCCCGGACCTGCCGCGCCGCCGCGATCATGTCGGCGACATCCTGCTCCTGCGACAGATACTCCAGCTTGATTTCGGGCAGTTCGTCGGGCGATGTCGAATGGACCGTCACCGACCCGCGCGCCCGCGGATGCAGCAGCGCCACCAGGGCCGAGATCACCGAGTTGTCGGCCAGTTGCACGTTCTGCTTGGAGGCGTTGCCGTCCGGCCGGACCGCCAGGGACAGCGGGGCGAACATCACCTGGTAGTCTGCCCGCCCGGTCGATGCCCCATCGAGGCGACCGAACAGCACGGCGTTGGCCAGCGGCGCCGTCGCGGGGCCACTGTGATGGGCCAGGAACTGGTAGCCGCCGCGCACCACACCCGCCGGAGTCATCTCCTGGTTCAGCGTCGGGATGTTGACCTGGTACTGCAGCCGGACGGTGGTGTGTTCCTGCAGATTTCGGCCCACGCCGGGCACGTCGGCGACGACCGGTACGCCCAGGGCAGCCACGCTGTCGGCCGAGCCGACGCCCGAGCGCAGCAGCAGCGCCGGTGTGGCGATGGCGCCCGCACAGACGATGACTTCCTTGGTCGCAATGGCCCGATGGACCCGGCCCCGGCGCAGGTACTCGACCCCGGAGGCCCGGTTCCCGTCGAACAGGATTCGGCGCGCGACGGCATGGGTGGCCACCCGGAGGTTGCGGTATTTCCGGGCGGCCGGGCCCAGGAACGCCCGGGCACTGGTGTGCCGCAAGCCGTGCTGCTGGGACAGCTGGGACCAGGCGACCCCGACCTGCTCGTCGGCGTTGTAGTCGTCGCGGTACGGGAAGCCGACCTCGGTCGCCCCCTGGATGAAACTGCGGACGACCGGGTGATCCAGTCGCACCCGGGACACCTGCTGGGGCCCCCATTCGCCGCGGGTCGGACCGTGGTGGTCGTTGCTGGTCTCGAGTTCGCGCATCAGCGGAAGGAGCGACTCGTAGTCCCAGCCGGTGGCCCCCAGCTCGGCCCATTCGTCGAAATCGTCGCGGTGTCCCCGGACCCAGAGCATCGCGTTGACCGCGCTGCCGCCGCCGAGCACCTTCCCCGAGGCCCACATGTCCCGCTTGCCGTTGCGGGTCGCATCCGGTTCCACCTGATAGGGCCAGTAGTTCTTGCGCGGCATCTTCATCATGCCCGCCGGCAACGCGATCTGGGGCTGCAGGTCGGTACCGCCGGCCTCCAGGCCGAGGACCCGATAGCCCCGGGCCGCCAGCCCGGCGGCGACCACGGCCCCAGCGGATCCGAGACCGACGACCACGTAGTCATGGACCGATTCGTCATTCCCCACGGGAGACACCTCCGAGTTGTTTGGCGGTGAAGATCACCGGGACCGAGATCAGCCCCCGATTCATGGCGATGTTGGCGCCGACCCGGACCTCACCGTCGATGCGATAGTCCGGGATCCGGCGCAGGACGACCTCGGCGGCGACCCGCATCTCGAGCTTCGCCAAGTGCTCCCCGACGCAGCGATGGATCCCGTGCCCAAAGGCGAGGTGGGACTGGGCAGCACTGCGATCGATGTCGAACGTGCCCGGATCGGGGAACCGGTCCGGATCCAGATTGGCCGCCCCGAAGAAGAGGCCAACCTTCTCCCCGACGCCGATCTCGACCCCGGCCAGGGTGACCGGCTCGGTGGCGGTCCGACCCATCATCGCAATCGGCGATTCCAGCCGCAGGGCCTCATCGACCGCCCTGGGCAGCAACCCCGGATCGGCGATCACCCGCTTCTTGGTCTCGGGGTGTTCGCCGAGCGACCAGAGCAGGCTGCTGATGCCGTTGACCGTGGTTTCGTGCCCGGCGATCACCAGGCTGATCCCCATCCGGACCCGTTCGTCGTGGGTCAGGTCGGCCCGCGAGATCAGGCCGAGCAGCCCCTGGGATTCGGGGTCGCTCTCCGCGTCGGTGACCAGTTCCTCGATGAACGCGGCGTACCGCTGCTTGGCCTGCTTTGCCGCGTCATCGGTACGCCCCGCCGCGCGGTTCAGCAGGTCGGAGACCTCGAGCATCTCCTGGGCGCGCTGCGGCGCTCCGAGAATCCCCGCAATGATCAGTGCGGGCAACTGTTCGGCGATTTCCCGAAGATCGCCGCGGCCCTCCTCGATGAAGCCGTCGATGATCCCATCGACGATCTCGACGATCCGGGCCTCCTGGGCCGAAACCCGGTCCGGACGCAGTTCGGGCTGCAGCAACCGGCGATAGCGACGGTGCTCCGGCTCGTCGACCTCGGTCGGAATCGCCTGGCCCACCCCGAGCCCGGGGATCGTGGCGCCCTGTCCGGAACACAGTTCGTCATGCTGCCCGGCGGCCGCGCGGACCTGGTCGTAACCGAGCACCGCGACATACTCGCCCAGGTCGTCGGCCCGGAAGACCGGCCCGTGCTCGGCGCGCGCGGCTGCGTACGCCCGGTCGGCGTGGGGTTCGCTGTTGATCCGGGCGAGGTCGAAGGGGCACTTCTGCGGTTCGCTCATGCGGTCGTCACCCCGGCCACCCGGTCGCCGAGTTCGGTGGTGAGCGCGGCCGGGGTGAGCACCGGCACTCTCCCGCCGTCCCGGTGGCGCTGCGGATTGGCCTTCATCTGCTTGTTCGCCTCGAGGTCGACATCGACCGAGATTCCGACAGCCACGCTGCTATTCGACATGGACGGAGCGTAGCAGATAACGAAATATCGTCATATAGAACAGTATGTCGAACTTCTGTTGCTTCATCACCAGCAGGCTCTTGGACCGTCGCTGCGTTGAACCACCCGGGCTGGACCGGTGGGTGGGCCGATCCTGCCACCAGACGCCCGGATCGGGTCGAATTCGGCCCGATCGCACCCTCTGGAGTCACTATCGGCCCACTCCGGCCGGGTCAGCGCAGGGCCCGCCGCGCTTCCCGCACCGACAACGGCGCCAGCTCCGGATGTCCGGCCAGAAAACCCTCGACCCAGCCGGGGTCGGTGCGGGCGTACTGCCGCAGCGCCCAGCCGATGGCCTTGCGGGCGAAGAAGTCCGGGTCGCCGATCGACCCCTCGATGCAGTAGGCCAGCAGTTCGGGATCGGTCCCGGGACCGCGGCCGAGCTGGCACAGGATCGCACCGCGGCGCAGCCACAGATCCGGGCGCCGCGACCAGTCCCGCATCGTGTCGGCCGCTTCCGGGTGCGTTTCCAGGACCAGTTCCAGCAGGTGGGCCACATCGTCGACCAGGTCCCACCAGGCCGCGCTGACGATCAGGTGCTCATAGCAGGCCAGCGCCGCGAGCCGGGAGGCGCAGCGCCGATGGCGTGGATACCGGGCCACCGCCAGCGCGGCGTAGCGCTCTTCCCGATGCGTCGCCGGGTCCCACAGCTCCCGGATCGTCGCCTCCCAGACGGTCTCATCGGGGATCGGATACTCCGCGAGCAGCGCCCGGGTGAGCCGGCGCACCTCGGGCACCGCGACCCCGTGGAAGGGCAGGTCCGACTTCATGTAGCGCTGTTGCGCCGCCGCCCGCCGCGGGTCGCCGGCCGCGGCGAGTGCGGTTCGCACGGCGGCGGCGAACTCGCTCACCTCAACTGGTCCACTGGTGGGTGTAGAACATCCCGGCCCACCACAGGCCGACCCCGATCGACCCGATCAACCACAGGATCGTCAGCACCCGCACGGTAATGGTCGTCGAGCGGCGCCGGTACTTGTGGGTGATCAGTTCCGCGGCGATGGTCCAGACCGGGAACCACAGCAGCACCGCCCGGTTGACCGAGAACAACCAGTAGGAGGTGGAGAAGCTGATCAACTGCAGCCCGATCCAGGTCGCCTCGGCCCACTGCTTCCGGGCGATCAGGAAGCCGACGGCGAGCAGCCCGACCACCATCGAGACCACTTCGAAGCGGAAGATCCACTCCCACCCCGGGTGATCCGGGTACGCCCCCGGCACGATCACCGGAAGCGTGTTGAGGAAGTTCTGCCACGGCCAGGTCCAGCCGCGCACCCACCCGCTCTGCTGCGCATCCAGCCAGGCCCGCCAGTTCCCGGTGATCGCGTACAGGTAGAGCATGTACGCGAAGAACACCGCGGCCGGCGGGATCAGCCAGACCGCGCGCTTGACGATCCGGCCGAGCCGGACGGCGAGGGTGGGGCCGTCGGGTTCGCGGTGGGTGAGGATCATGATGCCCAGCCCGGCGATCAGGAACAGCCCGGAGACGCGGGTCGCCATCGCACCCATCGCGAGCAGACAGACCGCCCACCACTTGTCCTTGCGGGCGAAGTACCAGGCCCAGAAGGCGAAGGCGCAGAACAGCGACTCGGTATAGGGCATGACCTGGAAGATCATCGTCGGCGCGACCAGCCACAGTACCGCGGCCCACACCCCACCGAGGCGGCGCAGCGCCAGGGCGGCCACGAGCGAGGCGATCACCGAGATCAGGATGCCGGCGGCCTGACCGGGGATCCCGATCAGCATGAACGGCTTCAGCAGCAACGGCAGACCGGGGAAGAAGGCCATCCGTTTGGCATTCTCGCCGACGATCTCGTAGCCGTTCGCGGCGATTCCGAGGAAGTGTTCGGCGTCCCAGTTGTCGGTCACCGCGAGGAAGCCCTGGCCGGTGGAGATCCCGTACCCGATCGCGAGGACCAGGATCACCAGCCGGGAGGAGAACCAGGTGCCGCCCAGCGTCAGCCAGGAGGCCAGACGCCCGTTCGCGGTCGCCGGGTCGGGCAGCAGCCGCCGTTCCCCGGCGAGCAGGCCGGTCAGGTAGTGGCGCACCGCGGTGTGCCAGGCGGCGTCCGGCGCATGATTGAGTACGCCGCCGCTGGGATCATCGATCTCGGCGGGTCCGGCCGATCCGGCCGATCCGGGTGGGAGGTCGCGGCGGTCCAGGATCACCCGACGGACCACGTCGTACTTGGGGTACAGAATGTCGCGGACCACCAGCACCAACAGATAGCCCTGGGTGCCCAACCGGAGCACGGTCGCGGCCCAGAAGATCTTGTCCGGTCCCCCGTCCGGTGGCCCGATATAGCCGCCGAGGTGGCCCCAGATGGCCAGGTTGTACAGCCATTCCCCGATGGTGAAGATGATCACGTCGCGCCACTTGGGGCGGGCCAGCGCGACGAAGGGCAGCAGCCACAGCACGTACTGCGGGGAGTAGACCTTATTGGTCATCGCGAAGACGACCAGGACCAGGAACATCGCCTGCCCGATCCGGGGCCGCCGCGGGGCCAGCAGGAGCAGGGCGGCGATCGCCACACAGCCGAGGACGAACAGGCCGGTGGAGGTGAAGTTCACATCGTCCAGCGGTACGCCGGCCAGCGCGAACACATACCACAGGGAGCCGAAGTCACCGCCGCGGTCGGAGTTGAAGGTCCAGAACTCCAGCCACTGTTGCGGGGCCAGCAACCAGGTGGGGAAGTTCGCCAGCGCCCAGGACAGGGCGAAGGCCCCGAAGGTGGTGAAGAACTCGCGCATCTTGCGGGCCCGCAGACACAACAACAGCAGCGGCCCGAGCAGGAACAGCGGATAGAGCTTGGCCGCCATCCCCAGGCCCCACATCACCCCGGCCAGGCCGGGACGTTCCCGGGCCCAGAACAGGACTCCCAGCGCGGTCAACGCGACCGGGAGCATGTCCCAGTTGACCAGCCCGGTGAGGATGACCAGGGGCGAGGCAGCGAGGATCAGCACGTCCCAGGAGCGCCCGGGGACACTGCGGGAGTGCGCCCAGACGGTCAGGAAGAACAATGCGCCGAGCAGGACCATGTTCACCGCGTAGAAGGTGTTGGTCGCCTCGATCACCTTGACCGGGTCCATCCCGGCGCCGACCGGCATACCCAACGCGACCCCGATCAACCGGGCCAGTTCCATGAACCAGCCGGTGCCGACGGGGTACTCGAGCACCTGGTAGGCGCCGTGGTCGATGTAGGGCGTGTTGCCCTCGATCAGGCCGCGGTTCTGGAACAGCAGCGGGATGTCGGAGTAGCACTGCAGCCCGAAGGCGCTCGGCAGGTGGCCCGGGTCGGTCTGGACACAGGGCAGCGCCTTGGCGATGGTGAGCAGCCAGGTGACGATCGCCACGATCAGCCCGACCACCGGAGCGCTGATCCAATGGGAGATCCGGCCCATGTGCCGGCCGGGGGGACCGAACAGCCGTCTCCCCGCCTCGACGAACGGGTCGACCAGGTCCGGCTTCATCCGCTTCGCCCTCCTTGCCTGCCTGTCCGTGTCTGCCGGCCCGCCACGGGAGCGGACTCGTAGCAGCGTAACGGGGTCGGGCAATCAAGGCGTAGCCAGCGGCCCGGCGATTGCCGGGTCAGGGGGTCGCAGCAGCCTGGGACTTCTTGACCTGCCCGGGAGCATTCTGGTTGCCGGAGTTCGCATTCCCGGCGTTCCCCGTGGACTGCGGCTGGGTCTGCTGGGGTTGCGTCTGCTGTGGCGGCTGCGTGGTCTGTGGCGGCTGGGTGGTCTGTGGCGGTTGCGTGGTCTGTGGCGGTTGAGTCGTCTGCGGCGGTTGAGTCGTCTGCGGCGGCTGCGTCGTGGTCGGCGCCTGGGTGGGCTGCTGCGAGGTCGGTGCCGCACTGGACCGGCTGGTACTGGGCTGTGCGGTGCTCGGGGCGGCCGAGCGCGGCGCGGCGGTCCGGGTCGAGTTGCGCCGACTGGTGTTGACGTAGGCCGGTTTGTCGAAGTCGAGCACCTCCTGGCCCTTGGTGGCCACGCGCATGAAGTCCAGCCACATCATCGCCGGGTAGGTGCCGCCGAAGAAGGTGGTGTCGCCGGCACGGGCGTACGGATCGAGGTCGGAGTTGCCCTGGTCCCCGGCGACGAACATCACCGCGGTCGAGATCTGCTTGGTGTAGGCGACGAACCAGGAGGTGAGCACATCGTTGCCGACGCCGGCGGTGCCGGTCTTGCCGGCCACCGGCCGGTTCAGGGCGGCGACCCGGGAGCCGGTGCCCTCGGTGACCACGCTGGACAGCGCGTAGGTGACGTCGCGGGCGATGCCCTGGTCGAAGGCCTGGCGGCCCTGGGTGTTGGCGGTGTAGACCGTGGCGCCCTTGGCGTCCTTCACGTCCGCGACGATGTGCGGGGTGATCGCGCGGCCGTTGTTGGCGAAGGTCGAGTACGCCGCGGCCATGTAGTACGGGCTCACCTCCGCGACCCCGAGGGAGATCCGGGAGGTGTTGGTGTCCCACCCCGGCCCCCGGGGCGCCCCGGCGTCCTGGGCGGCCTGGGCGATCTTCTCCGAGCCGTGGTCCATCTGCACCGTCATGTCGACGAAGGCGGTGTTGATCGACTTGGCGGTGGCCTCGCGCAGGTCGACCGAATCGCCGTACTGGTGGTTGTTCTCGTTGCGGACCGGGACCTTGTCCCCCTTGGGGGTGAAGGTGTTCCCGGAGAAGGTGTCGTTCAGGCTGTAGCCGTCCTTCAGCCCCGCGGCCAGCGCGAAGGCCTTGTAGGAGGAGGCGCTCATCCGGGGGGTGGTGGCCCAGTTGCGGGAGTCGGCGATGTAGTCCGGACCGCCGTACAGGGCGATCAGGGCGCCGGTGTTGTTGTCGACCGAGGCGATCGCCGGGTGCAGCAGCTTGGGATTCTGCAGTTCCTTCTTGTCGGCGTTCTTGACAACCTGGGCGTTGTACTTCTCCGCGGTCGCGACGGCGGCATCCTGGGCGGTCGGGTCGATCGTGGTCGTCACCGTGAGGCCGCCGCCGTACAGGCTGGCCTGGTCGATGCCCTGGGCGGCCAGCTCGTTCTCGACCATCTTCATCAGGTAACCCTTGGGGCCGCGGTAGCGCTCGTTCACCGGGATGTCGGGGAAGTCGGGCAGCTTCTCCGCCATCTGGTTCGCCTCATCCATCGTGATGTTGCCCATCTGGGCCATCGACTGCAGGACGTAGCGGTAACGATCCATGATCCGCTGCTGGTTCTCCGGGACGCTGGGATCGAACGCGGAGGGGTTGTTGAGCACCGTGGTCAGGAAAGCCGACTGCTGGACGGTCAGGTCCTTGGCGTCGACGTTGAAGTACGCCTTGGCCGCGGCCTGGACGCCGTACGCGCCGCGACCGAAATAGATCGTGTTGAGGTAGCCCTCGAGGATGTGCTCCTTGGGGACCTCGTTGCCCATCTTCGCCGCGAGGAAGAGTTCCTTGAACTTACGGGTGAAGGTCCGGTCGGAGGTCAGGTAGAGGATCTTGATGTACTGCTGGGTGATCGTGGAGCCGCCCTGTACGTCACCGCCCTGGGCGATAGTGAGTGCGGCGCGGATCATGCCGGTGACCGAGTAGCCACGGTCGGTCCAGAAGGTCTGGTTCTCCGCCGCGACGACGGCCTGCTTCATCGACTCGGGCATCTCGGCGTACGGGATCGACTGGCGGTTCTGGATGGCGAAGTTGCCCATCGGGGAGCCGTCGGCGTACGTGACGAACGTGGTGTTCGTCTGGAATTCCTTGTTGGGGTCGGGAATTTTGGTGTTCTTGTAGATCACGCCGGCCGCAATCACCCCGGCGATCAGCACAACGATCGCGGCGATGCCGCCCCACTTCAGGATGCGCACGGCCCAGCGACGGGCAGGGTGCACCTGCTTGCGCGGTTTACGGGGTTTGCCCCGCTTGGCCGTGGTGGGCGCGTCTGCCATCGATCTCCTCCATGTCCCGGTCCTCCGCGCGAGGGTCGCGGCAGAGGTCGACCGGTGACTCCGGCCGCGGCCGCGGCTATAGCACGCGTGGCCGTCCGTAGTACAGAGTACGAGCCGGAGTCGACCGATACCGATTCGACATCGGCGCAGTGGCAGAATTCAAGACCTGAGGTGGAAACAGGGTGCCCGGCGTGGGACCCTCGTCGCAGTCCACCCCGACGTTATTCCGCAGAGGAGAACAGCGATGAGCACCCAGGACCCGCAGCAGCCCTACCCGGGACAGCATGACCCGGAGGGTTACCCCGCGGGTGGGACGCACCCCCAGGACAGCGCTGTGCCCCCAACCGGTCCGGAGCAGGCGGCCGGCCCGGAGCACGCGGCGGGTCCCCAGCACGCGGCCGGTCCGGAGCAGGCGGCCGGGCACCCGCAGCCGCAGCGGGCGGCGGACCCCCAGGCGTACGACCCCTACCCGGGTGGGCAGCCGCAGCAGGGACCCTCGGAGACCTCCTACGGCACCGACCCGGCGCAGAATCTGGATCTGCCGGGTACGCCCCAGTCCTCGGCCGGAACCTACGGGGCGGCGCCGGGTGGTTACGGTTCGCCGGGTTCCACCGGATCGGCGGGTTCGTACGGTTCGGCGGGTTCCTACGGCTCGGCGAGTGGGTACGAGCACACCGGCCCGGTCGGTCACGATCCGTATGCCCAGCCCGCCGCGGATCCGTACGCCCAGCCGGGCGCGGCCCAACAGGGCTACGTGGACTACTCCCAGTACGACGACCCGAACCTGCAGGCCGGCTACCCCCAGCAGCAGGGCTATCCGCAACAGCAGGGCTACCCCGAACCCGGTTACAACGCGCAGGGATATCCGGCGCAGGGCTACCCCCAGCAGTATCCGCAGCCCGGCTACGGGATGGAACCGGCGCCGTACGGCGCCTATCCCCCGGCCTACAACGCGGCCTCCCCGGCGTACGGCCCGGACCGCCCGAAGGTCGACGCGGTGACCGCGGTGAAGCTGATGTTCAAGAACTACGCGACGTTCTACGGCCGGGCGTCCAAGAGTGAGTTCTGGTGGGGCTTCGCGGCGTACGCGGTGGTGTTGTTCGTGCTGAACGTGATCTCCAGCGCCTTCAGTGCTGCCGACGCGTTCGGGGCCGCGTTCCTGTTCTCCAGCCTGTACACCATCGTGTGGCTCGGCACGATCGTGCCGATGGCGGCGTTGATGGTACGCCGGCTGCACGACACCAATCAGACCGGCTGGCTCGGCCTGATCCCGATCGCGAATCTGATCTTCGCCGCCGGGGACTCCAAGCCGACCGGGGGCAAGTACGACGACCCGTCCGGGAAGCAGCCGAAGCTACCCTGAGCGAGTTGCTCGGATGCGGACCGAGGATCTAGCATGGATCTTCGGTTCACGGGGCTATGGCGCAATTGGTAGCGCACCTGCTTTGCAAGCAGGGGGTTAGGGGTTCGAGTCCCCTTAGCTCCACCCAGTCTGACCAGGCAAAACGTTTTTGCCCATCCTGGTCGGTTTCGCCAGGAGGCCCCTTGCCTGACGAACTGCCTGACGAAGTCGCTGCAACGTCGGCGCCCCACCGGCCACGGGAGCGGGGTCTCGCTCCGAGGCTCAGCGGCGGCCCGGGTTGATCCAGGTCAGGTCCTCGAAGCGGGCGAAGTCGCTGTCGAAGGAGCAGATCGCAGTCCCGTGCTCAATGGCAAGCGCGGCCAGGTGCGCATCGGTCACCAGGTTTCCGCGCAGGTCGCCGGAGGTGAGGAGTCGGCCCAGGATCTCGCGGTGCCGCAGGCCCGGTTGCGGCACCCAGGCCTGATCGGCATCCAGCCAATCTGTGACATAGCCCCAGGCATCTGCCGGGGTCAAGGGGTTCACACTCAGCCGGGGATGGGTGATGATGCGCTGAAATGCCATCAGCGAGACCCAGGGAAACCCAACCCGTTCTACGCCGTTCATCGCACCCTCGAGCCATGACAGGGCTTGGTCATGGAAGTGCGACCCCGTATCGACTGCGTACAGCAGCACGTTGGCGTCGACGATCACCCGGCATCCTCAGCGTCGTACTGGTCGAGCAACTCAAGGGTGTCCGCGACATCGGTCACCTCAAGCTTCAACCCGACGTTGGCCGTGCGTTGCTGAAAGGGCGTGGTCTGCTTCTGTTGCACAAGGCCGGCGCGGGCAAGCTCGTTCACCGCCTCCCCCAAGCCGATGTGACGTTCCCGACGCAGCCGCTCGGCGGCTGCCGCAACTTCCGGGTCAAGTCTTACCGTTGTCCGCACGAAACCAGCATAGCATCAGCGATGAAACCATTTCCGCATCAGTGATGCTCCGAAGGTGGCGCGCGCTGTGCCTTTGATCCCACAAGGCCGGCCACCGTTGCGGTGGCCGGCCTCGGTCTGTTCAGGGTTCCCCAGCGTTGGTGGGCGGATTTTGACTCCAGACGGGCCCAAAGGGGAGAAATCAGCGGGTTTCGGCCGTCTGGTGGCAGGATCGGGACACCATCAGCAGTCACCCCCGCGCACCGGCTCGGTCACCCGGCCTTTTGGACCGACGGCAGGCGCCGGGCGAGCCCGATCAGCGCGTTCACATACGCCTTGGTGTGGGCGAAATGAATGTCGTGCCCGCCGCGGACCCGGACGGTGCGGTTGTCGGGGAGCAGTTCCTCCACCCGGGCCAAGTCCTCGTCGCTGAGTGCGGCCAACAGAATGCCGTCCTTGTTGTAGCGCGTGGTGGCCTTGAGAAAGGTGGTCGGGCAGGTGATCGCGGCCAGCGTCTCGGCCTGATCGAAGCCCGCGAACCAGGAGTTGTCGAAGAACCCCTGGCCGAAGCGCAGATCGTAGGGATGACTCAGGCTCTCCCAGATGCGATTGATCTGCACCGACACCCACCGCACGACCGGGATGCACTCCGGATCGGCCCGACGCTGCCGGATCACCGGCTTGGTCAGGACCGGCCAGAGATTACCGAACATCTTCTTCCAGTAGCTGCGCGGCAGGTACCAGCACACCCAGTCCCGTTCGGTGTCCTGGGCGAGGAACGAGATGGCCGCCGGATAGGAATCGATCCCCACGTAGGTCCCCGGCACCCGGTCGGGCTCGGTCGCGAAGAACGGCGGATCCTCGAACAACACCGCGCGCACCAGGTCCGGGTGCCGGGCTGCCATGACCGAGGCGATCAGCCCGCCGGAGGAGTGCCCGGCAACCACCGCGGGCTCCCCGAACACCTCCCGGATCAGGATGGCCAGGTCATCGGCGATCTGCACCGCCGAGTAGTCCGCCGGGTTCCAGGTGCTGCGGCCATGACCGTGCACGTCGACGGCCAGGACCCGGTAGGTGTCGATCAGGTGGGGCAGCGCCTTGGCGTACTCCTGCCAGGAACTCCCCTGGCCCGGGATCATCAGCAGCGGGATGCCGTCGCCCGGGCCTTCGGCGACATTGAGTTCGAGTCCGTCGCGGATGTGGATCCGCCGCTCGCGGAAGCCCACCGATTCCGCGACCCGCACGTGTTTGGTGAAATAGTCCTTGGTGGAGACGACGGTGATCAGCACCCGGACGCCGGAGACGACCACGAGGCCCGCAACCGCGAGCCCGACATTGACCAGCACCACCTGCGAGCTCATTGCTCTTCGCCCCCGTCCGGCGGCGGGCCGCCCAGGAGCTTGTCCATCAGTTGGGCGTGCTCTGCCGGGTTGACCAGAGCGATTCCTCGCTCGGTGTCGGCCAGCAGCAGGAGCGTGTCGCCGGGATTGAGTCCGAACATGTCGCGAACCTCCTTGGGGATCACGATCTGCGACTTGGGCCCGAGTCGTACCGTGCTGATCCAGCGTCGACCGGAACTGTCTCGCGTACCCATACCCACACGCTAGCACTCGTGTTACTTTTCTTACCGCCGGGGTCCCCCTGGTTCTACCGACCCGTAACCTCATCGGATCGGGACAGTCAGCCACCCCGTTCCGACTCCGGATTGCGGTACGCCAGGATGACGACCCCGGAGGCGAGCGGCCTGGCCTGCTCGAACCGGAGCACCCGATTCAGCCCCTCGCGCAGCAGCAGATCGTCCCCGGAACCGACGCCGGCCAACACCGGATGCACCCACAGCTGCAACTCGTCCAGGAGCCCCTCGGCCAGCAGCATCTTTGCCAGCGGCCCGTACCCGTGCATCAGCAGTTGCGGGCCGTCCTCCTCCTTGAGCGCTCGAATCGCCTGGGCCGGAGCCGCGGAGATGATCCGGGTGTTGTTCCAGGTCGCCTCGCCCAGGGTGCTCGACACCACATACTTGGGCAGCCGATTGATCAGCTCGGGATAGGTGCCGGTCCGGCCGGGCCAGGTGGCGGCGTAGACCTCATAGGTCCCGCGCCCCATGAGCAGGCCGGCACTGGCACGCAGCTGCTCCAGCGCAATGGCCTCGGCCTCGGCATCGGTGTAGTCGAAATGCCAGCGGTCCATGTGATTGATGACGCCGTCGAGGCTGACGAAGGATTGGCAGATGATGTGACGCATGGCGCCCTCCGGGTTCAGGAAGCCTCGGGTGGCCCGTCGAGGACAGTGGGAATGAACTCGAACAGCTGCAGTCGGCCGTCCAGCGTGCGCGATTGCACCAGTTCCAGGCGTACGTCGGGCCACCCGTCGTAGATCCGGTCGTGCCCGGTGGCGCCGTTGACCACCGGGAACACCACGACCCGGTACCGATCGACCAGACCGGCCCTCAGCAGCGACCCGCACAGGCTCGGGCTCCCGATCGTGTGCAGCGGCACGGTGCTGGACTGCTTCAACTCCCGGACCGCGGTGACGGCGTCGTGCGCGACCAGGGTGCTGTTGGCCCAACGCAGGGGCGCCTGCAGGGTCCGGGAGAACACGAGTTTCTGTCGGGCGGTGAGGTCGTCGAGAAAGTCCACCCCGGAATCGGCGAAGTCGGCGAACATCCGATAGGTCGTGGCGCCGAGGAGCACGTCGTACGGCTGGGTGCTCACCTCGCCCAGCCACGCCAGGTACTCCGGGCCACCCATCCCCCACAACCCGGGCCAGCCGTCGGCCGACCCGAAGCCGTCGAGAGAGGAGATGTAGTCCACCATCAGCTCTTGCATTGGCTTGTCCTTCCAGTGTCAGGTGCGCGCAGCGACCCCGGACCACCGGCGTACGCAGGTCGTGCCACGATCCAGTCTCCTCGCTTCACGCGCGGCACGGGAGGCCCGATTCGGCGGGAATCGCCGGTGAATTCAGGGAACCACGCTCGGCGCGCCGCGGCGCCCACCCGCAAGCAGAACCGAAGATCCGCCCATGGACTGAGGCGCCGGGCGGGGCGTACGCCGGATCATCGTCGAGGGGCCGGTGTCGGCCCCGTGGGGAAGGAGCAGACGATGACACAGCAGGAAATTCTTGACCTCGGACGCCGCTGGGTGGCCGCCGAGCAGGCCGGGGATGCGGCCGCACTCGATCGCCTCGGAGCGACGGGCTTTCGACTGGTCGGGCCGGTCGGATTCGTCCTCGATCGGGAGCAGTGGCTGGATCGCTATCGCGGCGACCGCGCGCTGAAGCTGGAGGAGGTGCAGTGGAGCGACGTCGAGGTGCAGGAGTTCGGGGACACGGCTATTGCGATCGGCGTCCAGACCCAGCGGGGCAGCTACGCGGGCCATCCGGCCGACGGGAAATTCCGGGTCACCCAGGTGTTGATCCGCGACGACGGGCAGTGGCAGCTGGCCGGCCTGCATTTCAGCCCGATCGGTGGTCCTCCGCCGTTTGCGGCTCGCTAGGACCGGACCGGCGCCGGCAGCGCTGGCGCGATCCGATCGCGGGCCGCCCGGCCGACCTCGTTGAGGTACTCGATCACCGTGGCGTACGAGCGGCCCAGGGAGACCTCGGTGTAGGGCACGTCGAGTTGGGCGCACTTGGCCCGGACGAGTTTGCGGGCCTTGGCCAAGTGGATCCGCGGCATCGAGGGGAACAGGTGGTGTTCGACCTGGTAGTTCAGCCCACCCAGCAGGGTGGTCGCCCACCAGCCGCCCCTGATGTTGCGTGAGGTGCGTACCTGCTTGGTGAAGAAGTCGAGCCGGGCGTCCCCGTCGACGATAGGCATGCCCTTGTGGTTCGGCGCGAAGGCGGCCCCCATGTAGATGCCGAAGACGGCCAGTTCCACCCCGAGGAAGGCGAAGGCCATCCCGAGCGGGAGGAGCAGGAACAGCGGGATCGCGATCAGCGCGAACCTGCCGAACAGCATCGCGAGTTCGCTGTAGCGATGACGTTTGCGCATCTTCTTGGTCGAGAACAGGTGTTTGAAGCTCAGGAAGTGCAGGTTGAGGCCCTCGAGGGTGAGCAGCGGGAAGAACAACCAGCCTTGGCGGCCGGTGATCCAGCGGTGGATTCCGCGGGCCTTGACGGCGTCCTCGGTGACGAAGGAGATGGTGTCGATCTCGATGTCGGGATCCTTGCCCACATGATTCGGGTTCGCGTGGTGCCGGGAATGCTTGGTGTTCCACCAGTCGAAGCTGAGCCCGACACTCCCGGCCAGCAGTCGGGCCAGACGTGTGTTCGCGCGGCCGCCCCGGAGCACCTGGCGATGGCCGGCCTCGTGCCCGATGAAGGCGATCTGGGTGAAGACGATGCCGAGGACGCCGGCGATGATGAGCTGGAACCAGCTGGCGCCCAGGACCAGGAACATCGTGATGCAGGCGGCGAGGACCACGGCGATCGCTGCGCCCACCGTGACGTAGAACCAAGGGGTGCGCTGGAACAGACCGGCGGCCTTCGCGTCCTTGGAGACCTCGGAGAAGGCCCGCGGTTGTGGCGTAAACGCATCCGCGTCCACGCGATTGGAGGCCGGAGCCGGGGTCGGGGAATGTTCGAGGGAAACAGTGACCATGGCGGCCTACCTAAGAAGTGACGCAGGAACCACGCAGTGTTCGCCGGGGCGCTCCCCGACTTCGTCCACGCAACAGGGGGATCCCCAAAGCGCTCGCATCGTGGATTTCCGCCCTCGGGGTCCGGCGTACGCATCGGGGGCAGGCATCTCAGTGTCGGCCGGATTTGCCTAGCATGGGCGCATGCGCGGGATGGGGTTGGCTCGATGGGTCATGGCGATCGCCGTGGCGCTGTTGCTCACCGCGTGCGCGAGCCAGGCGCCCGCGCCCGACGTGCCCGGGTCGACCCGCACGGAAACAGTGAGGCATCGCGATCTGGCGTACGGGACCGATCCGCGGCATCGATTGGATGTGTACGCGCCCGCCGGGGCTTCGGGGGCACCGATCATCCTCATGGTGCACGGCGGTTCCTGGGTGGCCGGGGACAAGACCGCGGTGGTCGACAACAAGGTCGCGCACTACTTACCCGCCGGGTTCGTCGTGGCGTCGACGAACTACCGCTTCTCCCCGCAGGTGGATCCGCTGGCCCAGGCCGATGATGTGGCGGCCGCCCTGGCGTACGTGCAGAAGCATGCGGCCGACTGGGGCGGTGACCCGAATCGGATCGTGCTGATGGGGCATTCGGCCGGCGGGCACCTGGTGTCGCTGGTCACCGCCGATCCGGCGTACCGGGAGCGGGCGGGGGCATCGCCGTGGTTGGGAACGGTCTCGCTCGACGGTGCCGCGTTCGATGTGACCCGGATCATGGCGGCCCCGCACCTCGATCTCTACGACCCGGTCTTCGCCGGCAAACCGGACCTGCAACGAGCGGCCTCGCCCACGCTGGTGATCGCCGGTACGCCGCCGCCGGTGCTGTTGATCTGTGCCCCCAATGGCGGTATTCCGGAGGTCTGCCCGCAGGCCGAGGGCTTCGCCGAGGTGGTACGCGCACATGGCTCGACCGCGACGGTCGTATCGGTGGACCTGGGACACGGCGACGTCGACACCCGGCTCGGTCTGCCCGGCGAACTGACCACCCAGGTCGACGGCTTCCTCCGCTCCTTGGGGCTGTCGATCTGAGACCGGTTCCGGACCGGGTCCGACCGGTAAAGCGCCCTCCTGGAGCTTTGGGCTACGCAGAACCAACTGATTCCCGTGCACAACCGGCCGCGAACAAGGGTCTGTGGCGGTTGGTGGGCCGATTTTGACTCCAGACGGGCCGAAAAGGGCAAATCAGCGGATTTCCGGCCTCTGGTGGCAGGATCGGCCCACTTCGCTCGCGAGCCGCCGACTCGCGGCCGCTCGCTCACGGCGGGGAGTTCGGTGCTCCTGGCAGTCGCGGTCCTCGCGATCGCGCTACTCACCCGCAGCCTGCCTGCCATCCTCACTTGGTTCCAGGGGCCCTG
Source organism: Granulicoccus phenolivorans DSM 17626 = NBRC 107789 = JCM 15570 (assembly GCF_000423085.1). Classification (GTDB taxonomy): domain Bacteria; phylum Actinomycetota; class Actinomycetes; order Propionibacteriales; family Propionibacteriaceae; genus Granulicoccus; species Granulicoccus phenolivorans. The sequence continues at coordinate 28,773 of NZ_AUHH01000007.1, forward strand.
CGGCTCGGACTTGCGGTGGTGTTGGCCGTCAGCGGGTACCTGGTCATTCGGCGGGCGACGCCCAACTGAGGGTCTCGGGTCGCCCGTGCATTCGTGGGCCGATTTTGACTCCAGTCGGGCCGAACGGGGGCCAAATCGGCGGTTTCCGGCTTCTGGTGGCAGGATCGGACGCGTCGCGCCCGGCTTGGGTCACTCCCCGTCGAAGGTCAGCACGATCTTCCCGACCGCCGCACCCGAGCGGAGCCGGTCGTCGACCTGCTGGAACTCCGCAACCCCGACGGTCCGGTCGATCACCGGCCGGATCTTCCCCGCGGCCACCGCGGGCAGCACCTCGGCTTCCTCGGCCTGCAGAATCGGCACCGTCTCCCAGTCCCGGGAGAATCCGAACGACACCCCGTGCACCGTCAGGTGCCGGTACGACAGGGCGTCCAGGTCGATGTTCGACGCGGGCCCGGCCAGCCGGCCGATGTTGACCACGTGCCCGTCCTCCGCCGTCGCGGGCAGACACTGGGCAAACGTCTGGCCGGCGATGTGATCCAGGACCACATCGGCACCCTTCCCGTCGGTCGCCTCGAGCACCGCCTCGGGCAGGTCCTGGTCGGCGGTGACGATCACCACGTCGGCCCCGAGCCCGGTCAGCAGGTCGGTCTTGGCCGCGGTCCGGGTGGTCGCGATCACCTGCGACGCCCCGAGCACCTTCGCCAGCTGTACGCCGATCAGCCCGATCCCGGTCGACGCACCGGTGATCAGCACACTCTTCCCCGCGGCGAACCCGGCCACCCGCAGCGCACCGAACTCGGTCAACAACGCCGTCGGCAGCGCACACGCGATCTCCGGCGCCAGCCCGACCGGCCGCCGCTGCACGAAGCGCGCATCGGCCACCAGATAGTCCGCGAACGCGCCCGGGAAGGTGCCCAGCACCGGGTCCCCGACCTGCCAGCGCTCCACCCCGGCGCCGACCGCGGCGATCTCCCCGGCGTACTCGAACCCGGCGACGAACTCCCGACCGTGCCCACCAGTGGTCGGATCGGCCTCATCCAGCATCGGCAGATCGGCGTTGTTGGTCGCCGAGGCCCGGTTGCGAATGAGCACCTGCCCCTCACCCGGCTGGGACCGGCACCTCGGCCAGCACCCACCGCGGCCCCCGGCCCGAAATCAACGCCCGCATCGTGTCCGTCATCGCCCATCCTCCTCGCGTACTCGCCCTCCGATCATCCCGCCGATCCCCGGACCGCGACAGCGGAGGATTCGGTCCTGGGAAGATTTCCTCCCCCTCACCCCGGCCAGGGAGAGTGGAACACTGAACGCATGGCTGGCGACACCAACATGAACGAGCTCGGCACCTTCCTCAAGGCCCGCCGGGCCGACCTGAGCCCGCGCGACGCCGGTCTGCCCGACCCGACGCGGCCCCGCCGCGTCCCCGGTCTGCGTCGCGAGGAGGTCGCCTCGCTGGCCGCGATCAGTACCGACTACTACACCCGGATCGAGCAGGGCCGGATCAAGGCGTCCGCACCCGTGCTGGCCAGTCTGGCCGACGTGCTGCAACTCGATGAGGACCAGCGGCGCTACCTGTTCAGCCTGGCCGGCAAGCCGTCCACCCGCGCCCCGCGGCAGGTCAAGCAGCGCGTCCAGCCGCAACTGCAGCGCCTGCTCGACGACCTGTCCACCACCCCCGCGATCGTGCTCGGCCGGCGGATGGACATCCTCGCGTGGAACCGCCTCGCGGCGGCGATGATGGTCGACTTCGGCCAGATTCCGGCCAAGGACCGCAACTACACCCGCCTGCTGTTCACCCATCCGGTGCTGCGTGCGCTGTACGCCGACTGGGAAACCGTCGCGCAGACCGCGGTGGCGCAACTGCGGATGGAGGCGGCCAAGTACCCCGACGATCCCCGGCTGACCGCCCTGGTCGGCGAACTGTCGGTGCTCGACCGGCAGTTCGCACAGTGGTGGGCCGCGCGCGGGGTGGCCAGCCTGACCACCGGCACCAAAACACTCAACCACCCCGTCGCCGGCGAGCTCGTCCTCGATTGGGACACCCTGATCGAGGCCCACGACTCCGAGCAGTCCCTGGTCATGTGGACCGCGCCGCCGGACAGTCCCACCTACGCCGCGCTGCGCTTCCTCGCCTCCTGGGCGGCCCGCACGGACGCCCCGGCGCAGACCTGATCCGACCGCCCTAACAGGCTGACCCTATGCGCCATGTCAACCTCAGCAAACAGCACCCGGCGGCCTACGCCGCGGTGATCGACCTGAACAAGCAGGCCGAGGAGGCCTTCCTCGCCGCCGGCCTCGACCCGAAACTTGCCGAACTGGTCAAGATCCGCGTCTCCCAGCTCAATGGGTGCGCGTTCTGCCTGCGGATGCACACCCGGGACGCGATCGCCAAGGGCGAGACCGCCGACCGGCTCGCGGTCCTGGCTGCCTGGTGGGAATCGCAGTACTTCACCGACCAGGAACAGTCCGCGCTCGGCCTGGCCGAGGAGGTCACCCGCCTCTCGGTCCCCGAACGCACCGACTGGGACAACGGCTCCCTCACCGAGCACCAGATCTCGGCGGTGAGTTGGCTGGCGATCGTGATGAACGCCTGGAACCGGATCGCGATCCGCAGCCACTATCCCGTCGCACCCTGACGCACGGGCCCAGGGCGGCCGCTCACCCCAGCGCTTCGGCGGCCCGGACCAGCGCCAGGTGGCTGAACGCCTGCGGAAAGTTGCCCAACAGCCGCCCGGATTCGGCGTCGTACTCCTCGGCCAGCAGCCCGACATCGTTGCGGGTGGCCAGCAGTTTCTCCATCAGCGCGACCGCGTCGGTACGCCGGCCGGACCGGGCGTACTGCTCGACCAACCAGAACGAGCACATCACGAACGCCCCCTCCCCGCCGCTGAGCCCGTCGGCCCCGGTCGGGCGGTAGCGCCGGACGAACCCGTGCGGATCCAGCAGGTCCTGCTCGATCCGGGTCACCGTGGCCCGCATCAGGTCGGAGTCGGCGGCGACGAAGCCGGTCTGCGGAATCTGCAGCAGCGCCGCATCCACCTCATCGGTCGCATAGTGCTGCACGAACGCTCCGGCGCGTACGCCGTGGGTCAGGATCTCGGTGCGCAGTTGCTCGCGCAGCCCACGCCAGCGCTCGACCGGCCCGGTCAGCCCGTGCTCCTCGACTGCGCGGATGCCCCGGTCGAAGGCGGCCCACATCATCACCCGGCCGTGGGTGAACTTCTGCGGGTCCCCGCGTACCTCCCAGATGCCCCGATCGGGCACGTCGAGGCGTCGCTCGGTGAGGTCCAGCAGGTTGAGCTGCAACGCCCAGGCGAACTCGCCCTCCCCGTTCTCCAGGCCCGCCCGGCGGAGCTGATCCAGCGCGATCATGATCTCCCCGACCACATCGGCCTGGTACTGGGTGTACGCCTGATTGCCGACCCGGACCGGCCGGGACGCGCGATAGCCGGCCAGATGATCCAGCGTCTGCTCGGGCAACTGCCGCTCCCCGTCCAGGCCGTACATGATCTGCAGGTCCTCCGGATCCCCGGCGATCGCGCGCAGCAGCCAATCGCGCCAGTGCACGGCGACCCGATGGTGCCCGTGCCCGACCAGCGCCTGGATCGTGAACGCCGAATCCCGCAGCCAGGTGTAGCGGTAGTCCCAATTCCGCTCACCGCCGATCAGCTCCGGCAGGGACGTGGTGGGTGCCGCGACGATCCCGCCGGTCCGCCGCGAGGTGAGCGCCCGCAGCACGGTCAGCGAGTCGGCGGCCGCCTCGGCATAGCCGCAGCTCAGCGGGACCGAATCGCGCCAGGCCCGCCAGTGCTCGACCGCCCGCTCCAGTTCGGGGTCCACCTCGAGCGCCTCGGCCACCCCCGCGTACGCCGGCAGCCAGGCCAGCGTCCAGGTCAGGCTCTCCCCGGCGGTGAGGCGATGCCGGCCCCGATGGACGTACCCGTCGGGGGCCAGCGCCGGGCCGTGCAGGGTGAGCGAATCCGGTCCGGCCAGGGCGTGCAGCACCGGGTTCCCACCGGCATCCCGGCGCCGCCGCACCCACGGCCGGACGCGGCCGTAGTCGAAGCGCATCACCAGTTCGGAGTCCACCTCGATGCTCCCGGCGGTGCAGGTGATCCGCCGGATCAGCGTCTCGCCGATGCCGTCGAAGCCGGCGACCCGGGCACACAGGAAATCGGTGCTCACCGCGGTCCCGGTGGGACCCGCCCAGTCGGTGTCCAGGACGAAACTGCCGGTCCGGTAGCCGCGTCCGGTCACCCGACCCGCGACCGGACGCAGCACCCAGCGACCGTTGTCGGCCCCGCCCAGCAGCCGGGCGAACACCGCCCGGGCGTCGAACCGGGGCGGACACCACCAGTCGATCCCGCCCTCGGCCACCAGCGCCGCGGATTGCCGGTCGGCCAGCAGTGCGTACTTCTCGATCCCCGGCTGCATCGTCTTGATCCCCGGCTGCATCGTCTCGATCCCCGGCTGCATCGTCTCGATCCCCGGCTGCATCGTCGGGTCAGGCTCTCCCATGACGTCATGCTGCCACGCGGCGGCCCCGACCGGACCGCAGTTCGTCACCTCACTCGCGCAGGCCGGCTCACTCGACGGTGACGGTGAAGGTGTGCGGGGTGTCGTCGGCGGAAGTGCCGACGTGGACCGCGTACGCCCCGGGCCGGATCACGAAATCGTGCGCCACGACATCCCAGACCCCGAACGGGTGGTTGGTCGCCGCCGGATCGATCACGATCTCCACCGGCGCGGACTCGCCGGCCGCCACCGACACCTTCGCGAACCCGACCAGGCGCTTGGGCGGCTGGCCGGCGACGGGGATGCCGAGGTAGACCTGCACCACCTCCGCGCCGGCGACGCTGCCGGTGTTGGTCACCGTCGCCCGGACGGTGACCGGCCCGGCCGCCGCCTGCGGCGCGTCCACCGCGACCCCGCTCAGCTCGAAGGTGGTGTACGACAGGCCGTGCCCGAACCCGAACAGCGGCTGGATCCCCTGCCCCTGGAACCAGCGATAGCCCATCTGGAGGCCTTCGCTGTAGCGGATCACCGGGTAGCCGGCGCCCTCATCGGTGCCCGGATAGCGCTCGGGGTTGTTGGCGTACAGCGTGTCCTCGGCGGTACGCGGGTAGCTGGTCGGCACCTTGCCGGACGGGTTCGCCACCCCGAACAGCAGGTCGGCAACCACGTGCCCGTCCTCGCTGCCCTGGTTCCACACCTCCAGGACCGCCGGCGCCCGGTCGATCCACGGCATCAGGATCGGGTTGGAGTCCTTGAGCACCACCGCGGTGTTCGGGTTGGCCCCGAGCAGTTCGGCCAGCATGGTGTTCTGGTCATTGAGCATGGTGGCGTCGTTCTGGTCCTGGCCCTCGGTCGCGACCAGTCCGGCCATCAGCACCACCGCGTCGGCGCCCGCCGCGGCCGCCCGCGCCTCGGCCAGGTTGGCCAGGTCGTCGGCCACGATCACCGGGGTCAGCTCGGCGCTCGAACCGAGGTCGGACAGCACGTCGCGCAGCCCATCCAACGGGGTCACGGTGTAGAGCGGGTCGACCTTGGAGGAGCCGCCGCCGCCCAGGCACGCCTGGTCCACGTACGCCGCCTGCCCGATCACCGCGATGGTGCCGACCTGCGGGTCCAGCGGGAGCACCGGCCGACCGGCGACGGGGTCGTTCTTCAGCAGAACCGCGATCTGGGTGCCGATTTCCCGGCTGATCGCCCCGTGCGCGGCGGCGTCGATCTCGCCGGGGGCGTACGGGCGGGTGAACTGGTTGAACCGGAACATCTGGGTGTAGCGGCGGACCAGGGCCCGATCCACGGTCTCGATCTCCAGGCTGGTGTCCTCCAGCGCGGCCTTCACGTTCGCCTCGTTCAGCCACTTCGCATCCGGCATCTCGTGGTCCATGCCGGCATTCAGCGACGGAGCCGCCGAGCGGGCGGACCAGAAGTCGGACTGCACGTAGCCCTGGAAGCCCCAGTCGGTGCGCAGAATGTCGGTCAGGGTGTAGTGATACTCGGTCGCGTACACGCCGCGGATCCGGTTGTAGGAGCTCATGATCGCGGCGATCTCGGCGTCCTTGACCAACATCTCGAACGGCAGCAGGTACAGCTCGCGCAGCACGTGGTCGTCGACCTCGACGCTGGCGCGGAAGCGTTCGTACTCCTGATCGTTGACCACGAAGTGCTTGCCCATGGCGATCACGTCGTGCGCCTGGATCGCCTTGGCCACCTCGACACCCATCACCCCGGACAGGTACGGGTCCTCGGAGAAGTATTCGAAGTTGCGACCGGCGATCGTGGTGCGATGCAGGCAGACGCCGGGGCCCTCCAAGACGTGCTGGCCGAGGGTGGCGGTCTCCGAGCCGATGATGTCGCCGTACTTGCGCGCGAGGTCGGCGTCGAAGCCGGCGGCCAGGCCGATCGTCATCGGCAGGGAGGTGGCCGGCGGGCTCGGGTAGCCGTCGCCCATGCCGACCCCGACCGGTCCGTTGGTGATCCGGAACCGCGGGATGCCGAGCTCGTCGATCGCCTCGACATGGCGTTCGATCCGGATCTGGGTGGTCAACTGGTCCAGGTCCTCGCCGGCCTCGAAGGCGGCGTTGCTCAGCGCGTAGATGTTGACCGTCTCCATCGCACCGTGCAGCTGGGCGATCTTCTGTTCGAGGGTCATCGCCGCGACCAGGCGGCGTGCGCGCTCTCGGGGCTCCAGCGATTCGTCCTGCCAGGGCTGTGCGGTTTCGGACACGGGTGCTCCTTCGGCTCGGGTGCCCTCACCCTATTCCCGGGCGCCGCGGGCCCGGCTCCGGGGCTGACCGTCGTTCTGGATGCAGCAAACACCGCGACCGGGCCCCGAAACCGGCCCTGACTGGACTCTCGCGGTTTCTGCTACATCAGGAACGACGGTCGCGATATTCGTCGATGGCCTGTTTGGCCTCCCGCAGCCCGGCGCCGGTGCGCTCGCGGTAGACCTTGATCGCCTCAATCGTCTTGCCCTGCTGGATCAGCACCCGCGATGCCTCCGGGATGCGGTGCTGCCCGCGCAACGCCTCGAGTTCCCCCCGGGGCACGTTCCCCCGCTCGGCAAGCAGGTCGACCAAACCTTCGAGGTCGCGAACCCGCTTCTGGAGCTCATCGATCTGCTTCTGCTTCTGCGATCCGAACATGCCATGAATCTATCCGCAGAATCACGGCGGATGCACGGGTTGGGAGACGGGATCATCCCGATCGTGTCCCGAAAGTGACTCCAGTCCACCTCAACCGGGCCCGATCGGCCGATCCGGCTCGGCTGGTGGCAAAATCGGCCCACACTCTTGTTCTCCTAAGGGTGTTAGGAGAATACTGGTGCCCATGGGAAAGGTCGCGGAGCGGCGGGCCCGCACGATTGATGGGATCGTCGCGGCAGCCCTCGACGTCATCGCCGAAGAAGGCGCGGCCGGACTGACCCTCGGGGCGGTGGCCCGCCGGGTCGGGGTCCGCACTCCCTCCCTCTACGGCTACTTCGCCAACCGCGCGGCCCTGTGCGACGAACTGTTCGCACGCGGGTGGACCGAACTGGTGCGGGAGAGCGAGCACCTGGCCGAGGACCCCGTCGACCCGGCCCGGGCGCTCACCGAGGGGCTGCGCGAGTTCGTTGCCTGGTCCCTGGCCAATCCCGGCTATGCCCAACTCATGCAGTGGCGCCCGATCGCGGGTTGGGAGCCCTCCCCCGAAGCATTCGCCCCCGCGGTGGCCGCACTGGAGCTCACCGCCCAGGTGATCATCCGGGCCCAGCGCGCCGGCCAGTTGGACCCGGAGGTCGATCCGGGCGAACTCACCCAGATCTTCGCCACCCTCGGCGCCGGAATCGTCAGCCAACAACTCTCCAACGAGCCCGGGGTCCCGCTCGACGCGGGCCGGTCCTCGCAACACCTCGACGACATCGCCGGGATGTTCCTCACGTACTACGCACCCAGGAGTCCGGAATGATCACCTTCACCAAGCGGGCGAGTAACGTCCCTGTGCCCAGTCCGGCCCAGGCCGAGCACGACAGTTCTACCGAATATGCGGCCCTGCTCACCATGGTCGACGCCCTGGCACCGGCCGACTGGCACCGGCCGACCGACTGCACCGCCTGGCGGGTCCGCGACCTGGTCGCCCACCTCGCCGGGGCCGCCGAGGAAGCCAGCCGGACGGGGGTCGCGCTGCGGCACCAGTACGCCGGACTGAGCGGAGCCCTGCGCAGCCGGGGTGAGCGCAACTGGGTGGACTTCGTCGGGGATGCCCAGATCGCCGAGCGGGCCGACCTCGACGAGTCCGCCCTGGGCGCCGATCTGCGGCACTGGGCCGAGCGGGCCCCGGCCGGGCGCCGCCACCAGCCCCGGGTGATGCGGGTGATGCGAATGCCCCGGGTGGCCGGCCTGCGCCCCGGAGCCACCGGTGCCTATCTGTACGACGTGATCTACAACCGCGACACCTGGCTGCATCGCATCGACCTGCACCGGGCCACCGGGATCCCCCTGCCGGAGTCGGGCGCCGAGGCGGCGATCATCGCCCAGGTGGTTCGCGATCTGGACCTGGGCTGGCGGGGCCCCTCATTCATCCTGGAGCTCACCGGTCGGGGCGGCGGTTGTTGGGCCATCGGCGCCGGGGAGCCTGTGGCCACCGTCACCGAGGACGCCACGGCACTGATGCGGCTGCTGTCGGGCCGCTCCGACGAATGCGCCCTGGTTACCGAGGGAGACCCCGCGCCGGCCGCGGGCCTGCGTACCGCCCGCGTGGTCTTCTGAGGGCCCGATTAGCATGGCGGGTGAGCGCCCGGACACTGGTGTGCGGGCGGAATCCACCGAAGGCGGAGATATGCCGAACACCATCGTCAGCAAGGCCAGCGCTTCGTGGCAGGGAGACCTGATCTCCGGCAGCGGAACGACCACCCTGGAGACGTCCGGGCTGGGGACCTTCCCGGCCAACTGGAAGGCCCGCGCCGAGGAGTCCGCGGCGGGCACCACCTCCCCCGAGGAACTGATCGGGGCCGCGCACGCCACCTGTTTCGCGATGGCCTTCTCCAACGGGTTGGCCAAGAACGGCACTCCGCCCACCCAGCTCGACACCTCGGCGGCGGTGTCGTTCGTCGCCGGCAAGGGCATCACCGGAATCGCGCTGACGGTCCGTGGTCAGGTACCCGGCCTGTCTGCGGAGGAGTTCGGCAAGCTCGCCGAGGAGGCCAAGGCGGGCTGCCCGGTTTCCCAGGCACTGGCCGGCGTACCGATCACGCTGACCGCCAGCCTCGCCTGACCCCGTTGAGCCGGCCGCCGCGGCAGCGCGGCGGTCGGCTCGATCGTCAGTCCTGGTCCCGGTCGACCAGCAGGTGGTTGGCCGCCACGTTGGCGGCGGTCACCACCGCGACCGACGGCCAGGCGCCGATCTTCTTGGCCAGCGGGTGGGAGAGGCCGAACCCGAGCAGGTACAGCGCACTCAGGGCGACCGTTGCTCCGGGGCCGCGCTTGGCCAGCCAGGTCCGGCCGGCCAGGACGCCGGCCGCTCCGAGAAGGACGCCACCCAGCGGCCGGATGCCGGTTTCCCGGGCGGCCAGGTAGCCCCCGACCAGCCCGAGGGCGACGACCGGGGCGGTCTGCACGTCGGTCGCATCCCGCAGGGTCATTCCGTCTTTGCTCATGGGCCCACCCTAGGCGGCCCGGAAACGCCGACGCGGCCAAGGTGACCCGGTGGGCACCTTGACCGCGTCGCGGATCACAGGGAGCTGTCACTACAACGCAATCATCTCCTGCACCTCGCGACTCTCCAGATCGGCGATGGGTCCGTCGGCGACCAACTCGCCACTGCGCAGCGCCATGAACCGGCTCGCCAGCTTCTGGATCATCCCGATGTGCTGTTCCACCAGCAGCAGGGCGGTACCCCGCTCCCGGATCTCCTTCAACGCGTCGATGATGGTGTCGATGACCACCGGGGCCAGGCCCTCGGTCGGCTCGTCCAGCATCAACAGGGACGGTTCGGCCATCAGGGCCCGACCGATCGCCAGCATCTGCTGCTCACCACCCGACAACGAGGTTCCCGGCCGCTTCTTGCCGCGGGCCAGGTTCGGGAACAGCTCGTAGATCGCCTCGAGCGTCCAGGTCCCCTTGCGCCGGGAGGCCCGGCCCAGCACCAGATTCTCCTCGACCGTCAGGTTCGGGAAGATCCGCTTGCCCTGGGGCACCAGCGAGACGCCGCGGGTGGTGGCCAGGTGCGCCCCGCCCTTGAGCTTGACGCCGCCGACGAGGATGTCGCCCCGCACGGTCGGGATCCCGTAGACCGACATGAGCGTGGTCGACTTGCCGGCGCCGTTGCGTCCGACCAACCCGACGGTCTCGCCCTCATGGATGCTGAAGGAGAGATCCCGCAGGATGACCGCGCCGCCGTAGGAGGAGGTGACATTGCGGAATTCGAGAATCGGTACGCTCATGCCGCGCTCCCCAGGTAGGCCTTGATCACGGTCTCATCGGCCCGGATCTCCGCCGGCGTACCGGTGGCCAGCACCTTGCCGAGGTTGAGCACCGTGATCACGTCACAGTTGCCGAACACCCCGTCGACGTCGTGCTCGACGACCATGGCGGCCACGTTGCGTTCCTTGCAGAGGGTCCGGACGTGGGTGAGCATCTGGGCAGACTCGTCGGCGACCAGCCCCGCGCACGGTTCGTCGAGCAGGACCACCCGGGGGCGTCCCACCAGCGAGATGGCCAGGTCGACCAGCCGCTGGGTGCCGTACGCGATCTCCGAACAGACCCGCTCGGTGACATCGCCGAGCGCCAGCGTCTCGATCACGTCGTCCAGATCGGGCTCGTGATTCTTGCGGGCGACCATCTCCAACTGCTCGCGGACCGTCATCGAACCGAACACGCTGGTGCGCTGGAACGACCGGGAGACCCCGTGCCCACGACGCCAGCGCGGGCTGCGTCGGGTGATGTCCTCCCCGTCCAGCGTCACCCGGCCCGAGGACACCCGCTTGCGCCCCGACAAGGCGTCGATGAACGTCGACTTGCCGGCACCGTTGGGACCGATGACCCCGTGCAGGATGCCCGGTTCCAGCGCGATGTCGACGCTGTCCAGCGCCGTCACCGCCCCGTACTTCACACTGACCCCGGATCCTTCGAAGACACTCATTTCTCGGCTCCCTTCCCGCGCTGGGTCAACTTCGCGCGCCAGTAGCGGTACGGCTTGGTCAGCGCCCCGGTGATGCCGCCGGGGGCGAACACCAGCACGACGATCAGCAGCACCCCGGTGAGCAGGTGGATGTTGCCGCCGAAGTTGAAGTTCGCCTGCGCATAGACGAACAGGAAGGTGCCCAGCACCGGCCCGACCAGCGTCCCCAGGCCACCGATCAGCGCGGCGACCAGGGAGTCACCGGCCTTGCCGAAGCTGAGGATGTCCGGCGAGATGTACCCCACGTTCAGGGCGAACAGGGCGCCGCCCAACGAGGCCGCGGCACCGGTCAGGACGAACGCGGCCAGCCGGGGCCGGAAGGTGTTGAAGCCGGAGAAGCGCATCCGCTCCTCGTTCTCCCGGATCCCTTCCAGCGTCGTCCCGAACCGGGAACGCCCGAACAGCCACAGGATCACTCCGGTGACCACCAGGGCCACCCAGGCGACCGGCCAGAACAGGCCGGGATCCATCATGTCCGACATCGACAGCCCGAAGAAGGTCGCGTTGCCGGTGTAGGTGATGAGCTTGCCGTCGTGGGCCCCGGTGAGCGGCCGCATCACGGTCTGGTTGCTCATCTGGTACAGCGCCTGGGACAGCGCCAGGGTCAGCATCAGGAAGCCGAAGCCCGACGCCCGCACCACCAGCACCCCGATGATCAGGGCGACCAGCGCCCCGAACACCGTGCCGAAGATGACCGCGGGCAGCGGCCCCCAGCCCCAGTTGGTGGTGGCGATCGCGACCGCGTACGCCGCGCACCCGTAGAAGGCGCCGTGGCCGAGGCTGAACAACCCCAGGTAGCGGGCCAGGAAGCCGATCCCCAGCGCCATCAGGCTCATCAGCGAGGAGGTCACCAGCAGCGACATGGTGAAGTTGTCGTTCACCACGTACGGGACCACCAGCCCGATCAGCAGCAGCCCGGCCCCGATGGCCAGACCGATGCCACGGCCCTTGCGATTGCGGTGCAGGGCCTTCGGACGGTTCTCTGCCGCGACGACCGCGTCGGTGTCCGGTGTTGAGTACAGCGTCATCACACTTTCCTTCCGGCGAGTCCCTGCGGCCGCCACAGCAGGACGACCACGAGCAGGACGTACGGCAGCAGTACGGCGAAGCTCGGCAGGTAGACCGCGCCGATCGTCTGGATGATGCCCACGCCCATGCCGGCCACCATGGCGCCGGCGATGCTGCCCACCCCGCCGACCACGACGACGATGAGCGAGGTGATCAGGAAGACATCGCCCATGCCCGGGTTGAGCGAGATGTACGGTGCCGCCAACGTGCCCGCCAGGCCGGCGAGCGCGCTGCCGACGCTGACCACGATCAGGCTGACGCGGTTGGCGTCGATGCCCATGATGGCGGCGGTCTCGATGTCCTGACTGGCGCTGCGGATGTGCAGACCGATCGTGGTGAACCGGAGCAACAGCACCAGCACCGCCGCCATCACCAGCGCGATCACGATGATCGCCAACCGGTAGGTCGGGTAGTCGCTGCCGAGGATCGACGTGGTCCCCTGCAGAAACTCCGGCGGCAGCACCCGCAGGGTTCCCTCACCCCAGATCAGGGTGACCAGGCGTTCGCCCATCATGGCCAGGCCGAAGGTGACCAGGCCCAGTTCGATGTGCGAGCGGTGCTGCAGCGGGCGGAAGAAGACGAGCTCGAGGACCACGCCGACCAGCGCGAGAGCGATCGGGACGACCAGCAGGGCCAGCCCGAAGCCGATCCGTTCGGTCACCGTGTACGCCAGGTAGGCACCCAGCATGTACAACGCGCCGTGGGCGAAGTTCGCGACTCCGCGCAGGCCGTAGATCATCGCCAGGCCCGAGCTGAGCACCATGAGCAGCGCGCCGAGGGCGACGCCGTTGAGGAGTTGTTCCATGATCAGGTGGTTCCTGCCAGAAGAGCGTCGGCGGGCGTCACGACATGACGCAATCGGGGTTGGCCTGCGGGGTGCTGACCTCGGGCCCGGTGGTGGAGATGATCTCGTAGGCGAGCTTGTCGTTCTTCTTCACGACGCGACCGACGTACATGTTGCGCAGCACCTGATTGTCCTCGGGGCGAATGGACACCTCACCGTCGATGGTGTCCATCTTCATTCCCTTCAACGCGGCCAGCACCTTGTCGGTGTCGGTCGAGCCGGCCTTCTCGATGGCGCCGAAGAGCAACTGCGCGGCGAGGTAGTTGTCGGCCGGGATGAACTCGGGCTGGTTGCCGTGATCGGCGATGAAGGCCTGGACGAACTCCTTGTTCATCGCGTTGTCGGCATTCACGTCGTAACCGACGTTGTTGTAGTAGCCGATGATGCCGTCGCCCATGACCGGGAACAGCGACTCGACGAAGGTGTCCGAGCCGACCACGGTCTTCACCTGCGAACCCAGGTTGAACTGCTGCATCTGCTGCACCAGCACCTCACGGTCGGAGCCGTAGACCACCGCGAGCATCGCGTCGGCACCGGAGTTCTTGATGTTGGTGATGTAGGGACCGAAGTCGGTGGTGCCCTGCGGGGCGTACTGCTGCAGCACGACTTCCTTGCCCGAAGCCTTGATCGCCTCGGTGAACTTCTCCGAAGCGCTGTGCCCGGTGGAGAAGTCCACGGCCTGGATGGCCCACTTCTGCCCCGGCATGTCCTTGAGCGCCTGCTCGATCGCCTTGAACGACATGCTGTTGCTCTGCACGACGTTGATCTGGTTCGGGGAGCACTGCTTGCCGCGCAGCACGTCGTCCTTGCCGATCGCGTTCATCGCGACCACGCCCAGGCCCTTGGCCTGCGCGCTGACTGCGGCGTTCTCCGGGGAAGTCATCACGCCCCCGACGAACTTGGCACCGCCCTTGGTGACGGCCTCGCGGACGCCCTGGAGGGTGGTGGAGGGGTCGCCGTCGGTGTCCTTCTGGATCAGTTCGATCTTTCGGCCCAGGACGCCGCCCTTCTCGTTGTACAGCCGGGCGGCGGTCTTCCAGGCGTTCGCCGCGTCGGTGCCCGTCTTGGCGAGCGAACCGCTGGTGGGCGAGACGACCGCGATCTTGATCGTCTCGCCGCTGCCACCACCGCTCTTGCTGCCGGATGTCGCCGAACCGCAGGCACTCACAAACAGGCTCAGCAATACCGCCATGGCGATAGCGATCTTCGTCTTCATTTTCGATCCCTTGCAACGTTGAAAGTGGAGGAGCTCCCGGCTCCGAGAGCGAGCCTACAGTACAGTACCTTTTGGTATCTAGACCCTAAGGTATTTCACTTTCACGTGCAGAGAAGGAGCTGCGGAGACGGCCTCAGCGAACCCGTTGTTGGCGTACGCCGGGCCGCAGCGACACCAGGCCGATCACGACCGTCGCCACGAGCACGAGTACCGCATAGACCCGCAGATCGAAGGCGGCGTAGCCCCCGGGCAACAACTCCGGGGTCGCATTGAGCAGCGCATGGAACCCGATCGCCGGAAAACTGGTCTCGTCGGTCAGCCGGAATAGCAGACCCATCAGCACCCGGGTGACCACGGTGATGGCGCACTGCAGCACGATCCAGCCGACGTCGTGACCCTGCGCCGGGTAGGGCACGACATGCCACCCGGCCCAGACCACCCCGATGATGAGGCCCGCGGGGATGACGCCGTAGCGCTGCTGCAGCGGGTGGGTGGCGTACGCGGTCCAGCCGAGCTCCTCGAAGATCGCCCCGACCCAGAACACCGCCACCACCAGCAGCGCCACCCCCGGGTGCACCGGCGATCCACCCGCAGCGACGCCGCGCACCCGGTCCACGGCGTACGCGACGAGCAGCAGCGCGGGCACGATGGCCAGGGACACCACCAACCACCGGGTACGCCGGATCCGCCGCACATCGAAGGCCGACGCCAGCCACCGGCGTACGCCCGCGGGGCCGTCATCGGCCAGGATCAGGCCCCCGGCCACCAGGAACGGCACCACGATCATCACCACGCTGGGCGGCAGCCCGAACGGGACGCTGAGGTCGAGGCGATTGAGCAGATAGAACGGTACCGACGCCACCAGGGTCAGCACCAGGAACAGCCACGGACGACGGGTCGACCAGCGCATGCCTCGAGCCTATTCCCGCGCCGGGCCGCCCGGCCGTAGCCTGCCGGGGTGAGCGATTTCATTGCCGTCCTGAACGGACCGAATCTGAACCTGTTGGGCACCCGGGAACCGGCCGTGTACGGCTCGGACACCCTCGCCCGGGTCGAGCACCTGTGCACCGAGACCGCCGAGCGGTACGGACTGGCGGTGAAGTTCCTGCAGACCAATCACGAGGGCGAGATGCTGGACCGGATCCACCAGTGGCGGGCCGAGGCGGCCGGCTTCGTGGTCAACGCCGGCGCCTGGACGCACACCTCGATCGCGCTGCGGGATGCCCTGGTCACCGTGGAGAGCCCGCTGCTGGAGGTGCACATCTCGAACGTGCACGCCCGCGAGGCGTTCCGCCACCACTCCTACCTGTCCGACATCGCCGCCGGGGTGATCGTGGGCTGCGGGATCCAGGGATACCAGTTCGCGATCGAGCGGATCGCCGCGCTGCGCGAATCCTGATCCCCGCGCCCTCGCGGGTCGTCGCCGCCCGGCGTACCGTGGAACCAGACCCGGGCGCGACCCATCGGGCCCGGCCCCACCGAAGGAGGACCGATGACCGACCTCACCGGTAAGAAGATCGCGATCCTGCTCACCGACGGGTACGAGGATTTCGAACTCGCCCGCCCGTGGGAGATGCTCCGGGCCGCCGGGGGCTCGCCGCAGCTCATCGCGCCGAAGCACGGACCGGTGCACGGCAAGGACGGCCACAGCCAGACCGTCGACGCCCAGGCCAAGGATGTCGATGCCTCGGAGTACGCGGCCCTGGTGCTGCCCGGGGGCGTCGTCAGCGCCGATCACCTGCGGACCGATCGCCACGCGGTGGAGTTGGTCCTCGGCTTCGTGGAGACCGACCGACCGATCGCGGTGATCGGCCACGGCGCCTGGATCCTGATCGAGGCCGACGGCGTCGACGGGCGCACGATGACCAGCTACCCGAGTCTGCGGACCGACCTCACCAATGCCGGCGCCACCTGGCTCGATGAGGAGGTCGTGGTCGATCGTGGCCTGATCTCCAGCCGCACCCCGGCCGACCTCACCGCCTTCACCGCCGCGCTGCTGCGCGAGTTCGCCGCGGTGCCCCAGCAGGCCTGACCCGAGTACGCCCCGGGCCGGAGCGGTCCCGTCCGGGTCAGGCCCCGGGCTGGATCAGCCCGTCGGCCAGCCCGATCACCCGGGCGCCCGATCCGGCCGCGGCGTACTCGCCGACCACCCGGGCGACCGCCGGATCGTGGGTGACCACGAGCACCAGCGCGCCCGCCGCGGCGCGGGCCCCGATCGCCGCCGCGATCGCGTACGCCGTCGCGGGATCGAGCCCGGCGGTCGGCTCGTCGCACAGCAGCACCTCGGGGTCGGCGGCCACGGCGGCGGCCAGCGCGGCCCGACGCAGTTCCCCACCGGAGAGCTGATCCGGACGCCGGTCGAACCGATCGGGGGACAGCGCGACCCGCGCCGCCAGCGCCGGTAGATCCACTCCGGGGGTGGCCTCGCGCAGTTGGGCCGCGACGGTCCGCGTCG
The DNA here is from genome assembly GCF_000423085.1 of Granulicoccus phenolivorans DSM 17626 = NBRC 107789 = JCM 15570. GTDB lineage: Bacteria > Actinomycetota > Actinomycetes > Propionibacteriales > Propionibacteriaceae > Granulicoccus > Granulicoccus phenolivorans. The sequence goes on from NZ_AUHH01000007.1 coordinate 45,519, forward strand.
CGGTGAACCCCGCCTCGGCGGTCAGGACGCCCAGGTGTCGGCCGCGCAGCCGCTGCCACCCGTGCGCGCTCAGCCGGGTCAGTTCGTACGCCTGCCCGGCCAGTTCCGCGGCGAGCGTCCCGGTGGTCTGGGCACCGGCCGGCAGCAGCCCGGACAGCGCCCGCACCAGCATCGTCTTCCCGGCCCCCGACGGACCGGTCACCACCGTGGCCCCCGGCCCCAGGTCCAGGTCGAGCGGGCCCAGTACCGGCACCCATCGCCCCCGCTGCCGCGGGTGTGGCAGCCGCACCGCGAACCGGCGTACGCCCACCCGGGGCAGCGTCCGGGCGACCTCGGCCACTCCCGCCGGGACCACCGACCCCGCGGTCACAGGCTCCGCCCCCGCCCGGGCCGGGCGAGCGCGGTGATCGCCACGGTCACCGACACCAGTGCCGCCACCGGAACCGCGAGCTGCCACCAGGCGCCGCTGAAGATCGCCTGCTGGGCCACATTCAGCTGCACCCCGAGCGAGGGCTGGTGCGGCTGCAGGCCGACCCCGAGGAAACTCAGCGTCGCCTCATGCCAAATCGCATGCGGAATCATCAGCGTGAACGCCGCCGCGGCGTGCGGCACCACCGCCGGCACCAGAAAGTGCCGGGCCAGCCGCAGCCGGGTCGCGCCCAGCGCCAGCGCGCCCCAGACCACCTCCGAGGACCGGGCCGCGGCCAGCGCCGAGCGCACCACCCGCGCCAACTGGGGCCAGTGGGTCAGTGCGATCGCGAGCACCATCGCCGGGATCGAGCCGCGGAAGAACACCACGATCACGATGCCGGCGATCAGATGCGGCACGGTCCCGGCGACGTCGATCAGCCACACCACCACCGCATCGACCCGCCCGCCGGACGCGCCGGCCGCCGTACCCAGCACCAGGCCCAGGACGGTCGCCCCGGCCGCCCCCAGCAGTGCGACGGTGAGCGAGATCCGCAGCCCCGCCGCGGTCGCGGCGAACACCGATCGGCCGGCCGGATCGGTCCCGAACCAGTACGCCGCACTCGGCGGCAGCGACGCCCGGGAGTAGTCGATCGCCAGCGGCTGATACCCCACCGCACCGAACACCGCCCACGCCGCGATCAGCGCCAGCACCACCAGCGCCAGCAGCCGCGGTCCGCGGGCGGCCCACGGGGTGACCGGCCGGCCCGGTTGCCAGGGCACCGACCGCCAGCGCAGCGCGGTCAGCCCGCTCATCGCGCCACCTCCGGGTCCGCGATCACCGGATCCCCGACCACCGGATCCCCGACCACCGCGTCGGCGTACGTCGAGGCGGGCGGTCGGGGTGCGATCCGGCCGCTTCGCCCGGTCGGGCGGGTCCGCGGATCGAGCACCCAGCCGAGCACATCGCCGGACAGATTCGCCGAGACCACCACCGCGCCCGAGGCCACGGTGAGCGCGGCCAGCAGCGCGAAATCCCCGCCCAGGGCCGACTGCACGGTCGCCTGCCCGAGCCCGGGCCAGCCGAAGACCGACTCCACCAGGACAGTTCCGGTGATCAGCTCCGGAATCCGGGCGGCGAGCACCATCGCCGACGGCCCGGCGGCGAGCGGGACGACGTGGCGGGCCAGGACGGTCGCTTCGCCGACGCCGCGGGCCCGGGCGCCGGTGACTGCCTCGGATTGCCAGGCATCGCTGAGCGCGGCCCGGGTGTGCACGGTGATCTGTGGCCAGGCGCTGACCGCGACCACCAGCATCGGCAGTCCCAGATGGGCGAGGACCTCGGCCGGGGTCAGCGCGGCCCCCGGTTCGGTGAGTCCCCCGGCCGGCGCCCAGCCCAGGTTCACCGCGAACACCGCGATCGCCGCCAGCGCGAGGATGAACGCCGGCGTACCCGCCACCACCGCCGCCAACGAATTGAGCAACCGGTCCAGAACACCCCCGGGACGCCGCGCCGCCGCCAGGGCCGCGGCCCAGCCGGCCAGTCCGGCGAGCAGCAGTCCGCCGGCCCCGAGCAGGACCGTCCAGGGAGCCCGGTCGGCGAACACGGCGGCGACCGGTCGGCGGTAGGTCGCCGACCAGCCCCAGTCGCCGCGCAATGCCCCGCCGGCCCAGTCCAACCAGTGCTGCCACCAGGGCAGCTGCGTCCCGAGCCGTTCGGCGATCCGGGCCCGGGTCGGCCCGTCGGCGAACTCGTTCGCGGCCCCGAGGTACGCCGCGACCGGGTCGATCGGGGCGTACTGGATCAGCGCGAACAGCAGCACGGTGACCCCGATGATGCCGGCCGCCCCGGTAAGCAACCGCAACCCGACCACCCGCGCGTACGCCGCCGGCCGCCCCCGAGCCGGGCGGGCTATTTGCGCAGCCACGACTGGATGCTGCGCCACGGCCCCCAGGCGGCACCGTGCTCGTGCGGTTCGGTGATGTGCTGCACGTCCAGCCACTGATTCAGGCCGGCGGCGAGATAGACGTGGTCGATCGCGACCAGGCACAGCAGCGCCGGATCGTCCAGGTAGCGTTGCTGGATCTCCCGGTACGCCTGGGTCCGTTGCTCCCCCGAGCTCACCCGGCCGACCTGCAGCAGTTCGTCGATGCGCGGGTTGGCGTACCCGGAGGGATTGCGGTACGGATCGGCCGGATCGAAGGTCGCGCCCCGGCCGTCCAGCAGCGGGGAGATGTGCTGGTCGGGGTGATAGGGCATGTCGCCCCCGGCGAACAGCAGGGCGTCATCGGGGATCCGGGCGCCGACCTGGGCGTGCGGCACCGCGACCACCTCGACCGGAACCCCGATCGCGGCCAGATCGCCGGCCACCGCGACCGCCATGTCGCGCCGGCCGATGTCGTCGGCGAAGTACATCAGCCGGAAGCCGAGCGACTGCCCCTGCGCGTTGACCCGGTTCCCGTCCGCGCCGCGGGGCCAGCCGGCCTCGTCGAGCAGGGCCTGGGCGCCCGCGGTGTCGTAACCGAAGCGCGCGTCCGGGTCGAACACCTCCCCCTGCGCCGCGGTGAACGGGGTGTAGGCCACCTGCCCGTAGCCGTGCTGCACCCCCTTGAGGATCGCGTCCCGGTTCACCGCCTGGTTCAGCGCCCGGCGTACCCGGGGATCTTTGAGCCCCGGATGGTTGCGGGGGAAGGTGACCGCGCGCACGTCGGCCGAGGCGTTGCGCCAGACCTCCCAGCCGCGCCGGTCGAAGGTCGCCGCCAGCGCGGGGGCGACCTGGGCGCCCTGGATCGATCCCGCGGCGGCCCGCTGCAGCACCGCGTTCTGGTCGGGGACGAAGGCGATGATCAGGTGCGGGATCGGGAGCTTCTGGCGATAGTGCGGGTTGGGTTCCAGCACCAGCGACTCACCGGCGCGCCAGTCGGCCAATTGGTACGGGCCCGACCCGACGGGGGTGTGCACCAGCGGTGAGCTGTCGACGGGCTGGCTGATCAGATCGGCGGGCGCGATGCCGACGGTGAGCAGCGTGTCGAAGCCGGCGTACGGTTCGGACAGCTCGAAGGCGATCTTCCAGTCGTGCGCGGTGACCGACCTGAGCATGGTGAAATGCCCGGCCAGCGGGGAGCCGACCGCGGGATCGATGATCGCGCGGTAGGTCGCCACCACGTCGGCCGGTGTCACCTCCGCACCGCTGGAGAAGCGGCGACCGCCGGCGAGGCGGACCTCCCAGCGGGTGTTGTCGCTGTTCGCGACGGCGTCGGCATCGGCCAGCGCCCACTGCAGTTTGCCCTCGCCCCAGATCGTGTACAGGCCCTCGTAGAACTTGTCGGCCAGGCCGTACATGGCGGCCAACGGGGACAGGCTGGCCGGCTCGGTGCCCTCGGCCAGGGTCAACCGGTCGACCGGATTGTCGGTGCCCGCCTCGTTGGTGCTGCAGCCACTGACTCCCGCGACGGCAGCGACCGCCAGCGCCGCACCGGCGAGCAGGAATGTCCTACGCTGCATCCAGGGCCCCCTCGATAATGTATGCCTGTCGAGGCACACATTACGGGACGGAGGCGGCGTGCATCCCGAATCAGCGCAGCCCGGGCCCGCGGGCCACCTGGCCGCCGCGTCCTCGGCCAGCGCCGCCGTCGGACCGGACGCCCAGGCGCTGACCGCCGCCCTGGCCGACCCCACCCGCTTGCAGTTGCTGTTCGCCATCCACGCCGCCCCGGGAGCGACCACCGGGGTGCTGGCCGAGGCCGCCGGAATCACCCCGAACAATGCCACCAAGGCGCTCAGCCGACTCGCCGATGCGGGGATCCTGCTGCGCCGGGTGGAGGGCCGGTACGCCCACTGGCGACTGGCCGACGCCTCGGTGGCCCATGCGCTGTTGCACCAGCTCGGCGCCCCGCACACCGCCCTGCACCCGCCGCACTGAGTCCGGCCCGTTGCAGCGGGCCGGGTCCGGGGTCAGTCCCGGTCGGCCGGTGCGACGGGTTTGCTCGGGACCAGCTTGAGCCCCACCACCGCGGCGATGATCCCGGTGAGGAAGATGACCTTGCCCACCGAGATGGTCTCAGTGCCGGTCGCCATGGCGTACGCCACCGTCAGCGCGGCGCCGACCCCGGTCCACACCGCGTACGCCGTCCCGATCGGAATGTGCCGGGCGGCCCAACCCAGCCCCAGCATGCTGCAGGTCAGCCCGACCAGGAACACAACGGTCGGAATCGGTCGGGTGAACCCGGCCGACAGCCCGAGCGCGGTGGCCCAGACCGCCTCGAAGACCGCGCTGATCAGCAGCACCGGCCACGCCAGCGAAGCTCGCATGTCAGCTCACCACCTTCAGGCCGACCACGGAGCCGACCAGCAGGACCAGCAGCAGGATGCGCGCCAGCGTCGGCTGCTCCTGCCGGGTCGCGAAGCCCCAGACAACCGTCAACGTCGCCCCGACCCCGACCCAGACCGCGTAGGAGGTACCGGTCGGCAACTCCCGCATGGCGAAAGCGAGGCCGAGCATGCTCACCACCATCGCGACGACGAAAACGATGGTGGGGCGAGGCTTCTTGAAGCCGTCGGACGCCGACAGCGCGATCGCCCACACCGCCTCGAGGACGCCGGACGCAATCAGAATGATCCACGCCATGACAGACAAAACTCCCTTCGGTGGCCGTCTTGTCCGTGCGGGTACAGCTCCCTCGTCCGCGAACCCTGGGCGGGTCGCTGCTCAGCCTAACAAACGGCGCCGCCGGAAGCCCGTTCGCCGACCGGGGTGCCCGCCGCGGGGGCGGGTGCGCGGCGGCGTACCGGCACCGCCAGACTGATCGCATGGATTCTCCCCGCACCGTTCACATCGGCGACCTCGACATCGCCTTCCGCACCGCCGGACCGGAGGGAGGCGAGGGGGACCCCCTGGTGTTCGTGCACGGCCTCGGCGAGGACTCGCGGACCTGGCAGGCGCAGCTGTCCCACTTCGCGGCGCAGCGCCGAGTCTACGCGGTGGACGTGCGGGGCCACGGCCGGTCCTCGCTCGGCGCGGCCGACGGCACGCTGGATCAGTTGGCCGACGACCTGAGCGGCTTTCTGGCCGAGGTCGCCGGGCCGAGTACCTGTGTCGGCTTCTCCATGGGCGGAGCGATCGTCCTGGCTGCGGCGGCCAAACCCGACCCACTGATCCGCCGCACCGTGGTGGTGTGCTCCTCCAGTGTGGTCGGCACCCGGGCGGCCGAGCTGTATCGCACCCTCGCCCAGGACGTCGAGGACCGCGGTCCCGAGTACGCCGCCGAGGCCGTGCGGGCCAACCTCGAGACGGCCGTGCTGCGCCGCCCGGCCGATTGGGCCGATCAGGTCGCGCTGCGGGTCGAGGCGATCGGCGACGGCCGGGGGTACGCCAACGGCGCCCGCGCCATGGCGTCGCTGAAGGCGGCGCGGCTGACCGACCGGCTGTCCGCGATCACCGGACCCGTCGAGGTCCTGATCGGCGAACTGGACGAATCCTGCCCCTGGAAGGCCGCCCAGATCATCGTCGACGCGACCCCGGACGCCCACGCGCAGTACCTGCCGGGGGTGGGGCACTTCGTCAACATCGAGGATCCCGCCGTGCTCACCAGCACACTCCAGGCCCTGCTGGACTGACCCAGGGTCGGAACCTGACCGGCGGGCACGCGGATGAGTAGTGTTTCCCGGGAACCGACGACAGGAGTCCTGATGACGAATCTTTCCCCCACGCTGACCCTGGCCAGCGGCGTCGAGATGCCCCAGGTGGCCCTGGGGACCTGGCCGATGGTCGAGCAGGAGTGCGAGCGGGCGGTCCGCAGCGCGTTCGACCTCGGCTACCGCCACGTCGACACCGCGGAGAACTACGAGAACGAGGCCCCGGTCGGCAAGGCGGTCCGCGAATCGGGGATCGATCGCTCCGAACTGTTCGTGACCACCAAGTTCAACCGGAAGTGGCACGGGGACGCCGCCGCCGGCGCCCGGGGGAACCTGGAGCGGCTCGGGCTGGACTACGTCGACCTGCTGCTGATCCACTGGCCGAACCCGGATCAGGACCTGTATGTCAAGGCGTTCGAGACCCTGATCGAGTTGAAGGAGCAGGGCCTGGCCCGCGCGATCGGCCTGTCCAACTTCAAGCCGGCGCACATCGAGCGGATCCTCGCCGCCACCGGCGTCACCCCCGATGTGAACCAGATCGAGATGCACCCCTACTACGACCGCGCCGCCGAGCGGGAGTACCACGCGTCGAAGGGGATCACCACCGAGGCCTGGAGCCCGCTGGGCCGCGACAACGGCCTGCGGGAGGAGGCCGCGATCAAGGATCTGGCCGACAAGTACGGCAAGACCCCGAGCCAGGTCATCCTGCGCTGGGACATTGATCTGGGCGCGGCGACCGCGCCGAAGTCGGGGAACCCGGGCCGGCAGGCCGAGAACCTGGACCTGTTCGACTTCAGCCTCACCCCCGAGGAGATCGCCGAACTGTCGAAGCTGCAGGCCGGTCCCGCGGCGGAGCCGATGCAGGACTCCGACGTCTTCGGGCACTGAGCCGTCTCCCGTCGCGGGTCACTGGTCCCAGTCCTCGAGATCGGCCAGGACCTGCGGCGGGAGCGCTCCGTCGAGTTGATCCAGTAACTGGACCACCTGATGGGCCCGGCGCTCGCGGGCCCGGGAGATCTCCTCGGCCCGTTCCACCGCCAGTCGCGCCAGCAATTCACCGCGACACGCGGCCGGCCATCGACGTGCCGCGACGTCAAGGGCGCGCGCCACGTCCTCGGTCACGATCACCTGTACGCACCTGGGGCTGATTGGCATACGTGCCAGTGTGACATCTGGTCCGGGTGAACCGCAGGCCGTCAAGGGGACAATTTTCAGGGGACAAGCCAGCCGTCACGGCGATGTGCGCGCCGTCACGTGGGCCGATCCTGCCACCAGAGGCCGCTGCCGGGGCCCGTGCGGCCGATTCGACCCGACTGGAGTCAAGATCGGCCCACCGGGGCCACCGCACCGGGCGCCGGCGGCTCAGCGCTGGAGGATCCGCTGCGCCGAGGCCTCCGGGGACAGGTCCAGCCGCCGCAGCAGCTGCGCGTTGAGCGCCACCACGATCGTCGACAGCGACATCAGGATCGCGCCCACGCTCATCGGCAGCACGAACCCGATCGGGGCCAGCACCCCGGCCGCCAGCGGCACCGAGATGAGGTTGTACCCGGCCGCCCACCACAGGTTCTGCACCATCTTGCGATAGGTCGCGCGGGACAGTTCGATCACCGAGAGCACCGACCGGGGATCGGAGGAGGCCAGGATCACCCCGGCCGACCCGATCGCTACATCGGTACCCGCGCCGATCGCGATCCCCACATCCGCGCGGGCCAGCGCCGGGGCGTCGTTCACCCCATCGCCGACCATCGCAACCCGGCGCCCCTCGGCCTGCAACTCGGCGACCTTGGCCTCCTTGTCCTCGGGCCGGACCCCGGCGTACACCCGATCGATGCCGAGCTCCTCGGCCACGGTGGCCGCGACCGCCTGGGCGTCGCCGGTGATCATCACGACCTGGATCCCGAGCTTGTGCAGGGCATCCACCGCCTCGCGGGACTCCGGCCGGATCTCATCGGCCAGTCGCAGCGCCCCGATCACCGTGCCGTCGGCGAGCACGTGCAGGATGATCGCACCCTGGGCCCGCCACTGGTCGGCCACCGGAAGTTCGGCCGCGGCATGCTGCTCGAGCAGGTTCGGTCCACCGACCTCGATGATCCGGCCGGCGACTTCGGCCCGGACCCCGACTGCCGGGGAGGAGGAGAAGTCCTGGGGGTGCGCCACCTCGAGCTCGCGCGCCGCGGCAGCCGCCACGATCGCCCGGGCCAGCGGATGCTCCGAGGGCATCTCCGCGGCGGCAGCCAGCGCCAGCACCTCGTCGGCGTCGTGCCCGGGGGCCGGTTCGATACCGGTGACGGTCGGCTCGCCCTTGGTCAGGGTGCCGGTCTTGTCGAACAGGACCGTGTCGACGTTCCGCATGGATTCCAGGGCCAACCGGTCCTTGATCAGTACGCCACCCTTGGCGGCCCGCTCGGTGGCGATCGACACCACCAGCGGGATGGCCAGGCCCAGGGCATGCGGGCAGGCGATCACCAGCACGGTGATGGCGCGGATAATGGCCTGGTCCGGCCGGCCCACCAGCGACCAGACGATGACGGTGATCACGGCTGCCACCAGGGCGAACCAGAACAACCACCCGGCGGCGCGATCGGCGATCCGCTGGGCCCGCGACGACGAGGCCTGGGCGTCGGCGACCAGGCGCTGGATGCCGGCCAGGGCGGTGTCCTCGCCGATCTTGTTGATCCGCACGCGCAGCCCCGAGTCGGTCGCGACGGTGCCGGCCACCACCTCGTCCTCGGGCCCCTTGCGCACGGTCTGGGATTCACCGGTGATCATCGACTCGTCCATGCTGGCCGTGCCGTCGATGATCACCCCGTCGGCGGGCACCGAGGCACCTGGCCGCACGATCACCACGTCCCCGATGGCCAGGTCGGCCGGCGCCACGGTCCGGATCTGCTCACCGTCGATCACTTCGGCCTCGTCGGGCAGCAACGCGGCCAGCGAGTCCAGGGCCGAGGAGGTCTGGGCCAGCGACTTCATCTCGACCCAGTGGCCGAGCAGCATGATCACCACCAGCAGAGCCAGTTCCCACCAGAAGTTCAGTTCGTGACTCAGCAGACCGAGGCTGCTACCCCAAGAGGCGATGAAGGCGGTGGTGATCGCCATCGCGATCAGCAGCATCATCCCGGGCTTGCGGGAGCGGATCTCGCTGACCCCACCGGTGAGGAAGGGCCGCCCGCCCCACACGTAGATGACGGTGCCCAGGATCGGCGAGACCCATTGCACCCAGGGCTGGTCCGGCAACGAGTACCCCAGGATCGAGGCGAACATCGGGCTGAACGCCACCGTCGGGATCGCCAGGATGAGCATGATCCAGAACAGCCGTCGGAACATCGCGACGTGATCCATGTGCCCACCGTGACCGGAATGATCCATGTGTCCGCCATGGCCCGAGTGGTCCTTCTGCCCACCGTGACCGGAGTGATCCATGTGCCCGGCATGACCCGAGTGATCCATCTGCCCGTGATCCATCTGCCCATGGCTCATCCGGTCATGGTCCATCTTTTGGTCGTGGTCCATCTTTTGGTCGTGGTCCATCTTTTGGTCGTGGTCCATCTGGTGCGACATGTCCATGGTCTTGATCTTATACCCCATAGGGGTATAAGCAACCCCTTCTGAGCCCCCTGATTTTCGCCCGGATCGGCATTACCCCCGGAATGAATGTATGTTCACGGCATGACCGGGAAGACCACGCCGATCTCCCCCGCCGGGGAGTCAGCCACCCCTGAGGACACCGAGCCGAACCTCGTCGCCGCCCAGCGCCGCGAGCAACTGCTCGCCGCAGCCACCCGGTTGATCGAGCGGTCGGGCTCCCGCGCGGTGTCCATGCTGGCGATCGCGAAGGAGGCCGGGGTCAGCGTAGGCCTGATCTATCGCTACTACGACAGCAAGGAGACCATCCTGCTGTCGATCATCGAGGACGTGCTGACCAACCTGCTGAACCAGGTCACCCGCGCGATCGCCGAGGCCGGCCCCGATCCGGTACGCCAGGTCGCCGCGGCCCTCGAGGCTGCCATCCGGGAAACCGACCAGAACCGCATCTCCGCGGTGCTGTCCTACCGCGAGACCCGGGCGCTCAACGAGGTGTCCCGGGCCCGGATCAAGGACCTCGAACTGCAGGATCTCGCCCCGATCGTCGCCTCGATCCGGGCCGGGGTCCGCGCCGGCGTACTCCACCAGGTGGATCCGGAACTGGCCGCCTACGACGCGATGGTGCTGGCGCACACCTGGGCCCTCAAGCACTGGTACTTCGCCCGGAAGATGTCCCTGGAGACCTATATCACCCGCCAGCAGGCCCTGTTCCTGCGCGCCCTGATCCGTCCCGAACACCACCCCGCGTACGCCGACCTGCTCGGCTGAACCGGGCCGGCGGATTACCGGCAGCGATTGCCCCGGGTCTGTAGGGTGGCCCCGTGCTGAGCCCCCAACGCGTACTCACCGCCAGCGCGGCAATCACCGTCGCGCTGGTGCTCGCAGGCTGCACCAAGGGCGGGACGCTGCCCGGGCTGTCCGGCCCCGACCCGGCCGAGGACGTGACCCGGCTGACCCAGGCGCTCAGCAACACCGATCTGTCCCAGATCCCGGCCAGCGCCGATGCCCAGGCCGACCTGACCGAGATCCTCAAGGGGATGGACGGGATCAAGCCGACGGTCACCTCGACCAATGTGAGCCGCTCCGGCGACGCCGCCTCGGTGGGCCTGAAGTTCGTGTGGCCCTTCCCGTCGGGCCCCTGGGAGTACACCACCGCCGCCACCCTGCAGTTCCAGAACGACAAGTGGACGCTGCAGTGGAACCCCAACGTGATCCATCCGCAGCTCACCGAGCAGACCCGGATGGTGCACCAGAACACCCAGGCCACCCGGGGCCGGATCCTCGGCAAATTCGGTACGCCGATCGCCCAGGAGGAAGCGATCCTGCGCTACGGCATCAACAAGGCCAAGGTCGACGCGGCGACCGCGGAGTCCTCGGCCGGTGCGCTCGCCGACGCGCTCAAGATCAACCGGGACAACTACGTCACCAAGGTGAAGTCCGCCGGCGCCCAGGCCTTCGTCGAGGCCATCACCCTGCGGATCCAGGCCGACCAGCCCGATGTCTCCAAGATTCCCGGCGCCGAGACGATTCGCGGCGCGCGCACCCTGCCCATCGACGGCACCTTCGCCCCCGAGTTGATCGGCACCGTCGGCACCGCCACCGACAAACAGGTCGCCGACTCCAAGGGCGCGCTGCTGCCCGGGGACCAGACCGGGATGAACGGGCTGCAGTCCCGCTACGACGAGCTGTTCCGGGGTACGCCGGCGGTCAAGGTGACCCTGGTGCCACGCACCACGCCCACCCCGGCGCCCGGCGCGACGGCCACCCCGGCGACCACCCAGCCGATCACCGTGCTCGACGTCGGCGCCACCACCGGCGGGGACATCGCCACCACCTTGGACATCGATCTGCAGCGCAAGGCCGAAAAGGTGATCGGCGGCGTCAGCGGTGCCGCCTCGATCGCGGTGATCCAGCCCTCCACCGGCAAGCTGGTGGCCGCAGCCAACTCCGACGGCTCCGCGGGCAATCCGGATGCCACCTTCGGTCGCTACGCCCCCGGCTCGACCTACAAGGTCGTCACCGCGCTGGCCCTGCTGCGCACCGGGATGACCCCCGACTCCCAGGTGAACTGTTCCCCGACCGCGACCGTGGACGGACGCCAGTTCAAGAACTACTCCGACTTCCCCAGCAACCGCAACGGCACGATGACGCTGAGCGCGGCCCTCGAGACCTCCTGCAACACCGCCTTCATCAACGAGGTGGGCAAACTCTCGGTGGAGCAGCTGCGGGAGGCCGCGGCCAGTCTGGGGCTGGGCCAGGACTACGACGCCGGGTTCGCCTCCTTCTTCGGCAACCTGCCGGAGGCGGCGACCAAGACCGAGCTGGCCGCCTCGCTGATCGGGCAGGGCCAGGTCGAGGCGAACGCGATGGCGATGGCGGCGGTGCCCGCCTCGGTGCAGGCCCGCAAGACCGTCGTGCCGTACCTGATCGATCAGAAGTTCCCGCCCCAGCCGAGCAAGCCGCTGACCCAGGCCGAGGGCGATCAGCTGGCCCAGATGATGGAGGCAACCGTCAGCCGCGGCACCGGGTCCAGCCTGCAGGGGGTGGCCAAGGGCGCCAAGACCGGCACCGCGGAGTACGGCAATGACACCCCGCTGAAGACCCATGCCTGGATGATCGCGTACGCCGACGACATCGCGGTCGCGGTGTGGGTCAAGGACGGCCAGTCCGGCGGATCCACCGCCGGGCCGATCATCAAGCAGTTCCTCCAGCAGTAGGCTGCAGCAGCACATGACCGTATCGATGCACTCAATGCCCCAGCGGGATCGGCAAACTGCCGCTGACTGAGGCCGCTGAACAATGAGCGCACCGAAACGGCGCTATCGCGCCGTAGAGCCCTGTCCGAAGGAGCTTCCCGATGCCCGAAGGAACCCCTGACGTCGTTCCCACCGACGGTCTGACCACCCGGCAGCGCCGACACCGGCCGCTGACGATCATCAACACCGGCACCGGCAAGGGGAAGACCACCGCGGCCTTCGGCACCGCTCTGCGCGGCTGGAACCAGGGCTGGTCGATCGCGGTGTTCCAGTTCGTCAAGTCGGACAAGTGGCACATCGGGGAGAAGTCCGCGCTGCAGGCCCTGGGCCGGGTCCATGACCAGACCGGCGAAGGGGGCCCGGTCGAATGGCACGTGATGGGCTCGGGCTGGTCCTGGAAGCGCAAACCCGGGGCGCCGGACGACCATCAGGCGCTCGCGGTGGAGGGCTGGCAGGAGATCAAGCGCCGGCTCGCCGCCGAGGAGCACACGCTGTACGTCCTGGATGAGTTCACCTATCCGGTCAAGTGGGGCTGGCTCGACCTCGACGACATCGTGACGACCCTGACCGAGCGCCCCGGCTTCCAGCACGTCATCATCACCGGCCGCGACGCCGACCCGCGCCTGATCGAGATCGCCGATCTGGTCACCGAGATGACCAAGATCAAACACCCCTTCGATGCCGGTCAGAAGGGCCAGAAGGGCATCGAGTGGTGAACGATCCGGCCGGGCCGGCGCTGCCGGATCTGGGGCACCACGGGGACCGGGAGGTCGGCCCCGGGCTGCTCGACCTGGCGGTGAATGTCCGGCGCAGCGCCCCACCGCCGTGGCTGGCCGAGATCATCGCCGCCACGATCGGGGACCTCGGGGCCTACCCCGACCCGGCCCCGGCCCGCACCGCGCTCGCCGCCGCGCACGACGTCGATCCGGCCATGGTGCTGCCGACCGCCGGCGGCGCCGAGGCCTTCACCCTGCTCGCCCGCGCCTACCCCGCAGCCCCGGCGGCCGTGGTGCATCCGCAGTTCACCGAACCGGAGACCGCCCTGCGCGCGGTGGGCAACCGGCCCACCTGGGTACTGACCGATCCGGCCGACGGGTTCGCGCTCCACCCGGAGCAGGTGCCCACCGATGCCGACCTGGTCTTCGTCGGCAACCCGACCAACCCGACCGCGGTCCGGCACCCGGCAGCGACCCTGCACCGGCTGCTGCGCCCGGGCCGGATCCTGGTGGTCGACGAGGCCTTTCTGGACGCCGTGCCGCTGACCGCCACCGGTACCGAGGCGGACACGATGATCGCGCCGGACATGCCCGGCCTGGTCGTGCTGCGCTCGCTGACCAAGACCTGGGGGCTGGCCGGCCTCCGCGCCGGGTACGCCGTGGGCGACCCGGCGGTGATCGCGGCCATGGCGGCCCAGCAGCCGAACTGGTCGGTCTCCACCCCGGCGATCGCGGCGATGATCGCCACCGCCGATCCCGGGCCGCGCGCCGAGGCGGCCGACGAGGCGATGGTGCTGCAGCAGTACCGCGACTACCTCGACTCCGGCCTGCGAGGGCTGGGCCTGGCCCCGGTGCCGGGGGTGGCCCCGTTCGTGCTGGTCGAGGTCGGCCCCGGCGTACGCGAGGCGCTGCGCGCGGCCGGGTTCGCCGTCCGGCGCGGCGACACCTTCCCGGGGTTGGGCCCGCAGTGGATCCGGATCGCGGTGCGCGAACCCCACCTCACCGACGCCCTGCTCGGCGCGCTGGGCCCGCTGCTGCATCGTGGCCCCCACCCGGGCACCCCGGGCCCGAAGGACTAGAGTCAACACGCCCCTACCGGGAAGGAACCCCGTGATCACGCCCCCCTCCGCCACCGTGTACGCCGAGGCGCTGGCCCGCAGCAACGCCCAGGCCAAACCCACCGGAGCCCTCGGGCGGCTCGAGGAACTCGGCGCCCGGGTCGCGTCCTTCCAGGGGACTTGCCCGCCGCGCCCCCTGGATCGGGTTCGCGCGGTCGTGCTGGCCGGCGATCACGGCGTTGCGGCGTACGGGGTGTCGGCGTACCCGGCGGAAATCACCCCGGCGATGGCGTACGCGATCCTCGGCGGGACCGCGGGCATCAACGTGCTGGCCCGGCAGGCGAACGCGACGGTCACCCTGCGCGACCTGGCGGTGGCGGTCGAGCTGACCGCGCCGGCGGAGGTGTCGCAGTACAAGGTCCGGGCGGGTTCGGAGCCGATCCACCTGGCCGATGCACTGACCGCCGACCAGACCCAGCAGGCCCTGGACGCCGGCACCCGGATCGCCCGGGACGAACTCGCCGCCGGCGCCGACCTGCTGATCGTCGGCGATCTCGGCATCGGCAACACCACCCCCTCGGCCGCCCTGATCGCGGCCACCCTGGGCGTACCCGCCGACACGGTCACCGGCACCGGCACCGGCCTGGACGAAGCCGGCCGGGCGCACAAGGCTGGCCTGATCCAGGCCGCCCTGGAGCGCACCGGGGGCCATCCCGACGATCCGGTGGCCCGGCTGCGGGCGCTCGGCTCGGCCGACCTGGCCGCCGGCGCCGCCTGCATGGTCGAGGCCGCCCGCAACGGCGTACCGGTGCTGCTGGACGGGGTGATCGCGGTCGCCGAGGCGGTGCTGGCGGAGTCCCTGGAACCGGGCGCCAAGGACTGGTTCATCGCCGGCCACCGCTCCCCCGAACCGGGACAGGCCGCCGGCCTGGAGTGGCTCGGGCTGACCCCGATCCTGGACCTCGGGATGCGGCTGGGCGAGGGTTCCGGCGCGATGGCGGCGGTGCCGGTGCTGCGGGCCGCGGTGGCGGTGCTGGGCGAGCTGGCGCTGCTCGCCGACCTGTGATCCCGGAGGGCCGATGAGCCGGTGGCGGGACGGGCTGCGGCTGGCGGTGGGCACGCTGACGGTGCTCCCGACCCGGGTGATCCCCTCCCGCGGCATTGCCGGGTACGCGATGGCGCTGGCCCCGATCGCGGTCCTGCCGCTGGGCGGCCTGGCCGCGCTGGTCGCCGCCCTCGGCTCCTGGGCCCGGCTGCCGGGCCTGCTGACCGGCCTGCTGGTGCTCGGCGCCATCGTGCTGGGCACCCGGGCCATGCATGTGGACGCGGTCGCCGACGTCGCCGACGCCCTGGGCGGCGGCTGGACGCCGGAACGGGCCCGGGAGATCCTCAAACGCGGTGATGTCGGGCCGATGGGGGTGACCGCGCTGCTCCTGCTGCTCGGCTGCCAGGCGGTCGCGATCGGCGAATTGGCCGGGACCGGGGCGTTCGGCTGGATACTGATCGGCGCCACCGTGGTGCTGTCGCGCTCGGCGCTGGCCTGGTCCGCGCGGGTCGGGCTGCCGGCCATGCCCGGTTCGAGCCTGGGCGCGCTGATGGCCGAGACCCTGCCGCGCTGGGCCGGCGCGGCCTGGACGCTGCTCGCCGCCGGGGCACTGGCCGCACTCGGCCGGCCGGCCGGCCTGGCGTGGTGGCAGGGGCCGGCCGCCGCGGTGCTGGCCGCGGTGGTCTGTTGGGGCTTCACCGGGCTCTGCCGCCGACGCTTCGGCGGGATCAACGGCGATGTGATGGGCGCCGGGATCGAATTGAGCTGGCTCGCCCTGCTGCTGGTGTGTCTCGTGGGAAAATAGTGCCCATGAAAACGCTGGTCATCGGAGGCGTCCGCTCAGGCAAATCCGCCCACGCCGAGAAACTGCTGGCCGACGCCGATCGCGTCGACTACGTGGCGCCCGGACCGATGCCCGACGAGGGCAAGGATGCGGAATGGGCGGCCCGGATCGCCGCCCACCGGTTGCGCCGGCCGGCCCACTGGCGCACCATCGAGACCACCGATGTCGCAGCCGCGCTGTGGGCGACGGCGAACCCGGTGCTGGTCGACAGCCTCGGGACCTGGCTGAGCGCCCACCTGGATCAGTTGAATGCCTGGACCACCACCGGCTGGGACGGTGAACTGCGCCAGCGGATTTTCGAGACCGCGGAGGCCTGGGCCGCCTGTGAGGAGGATCTGGTGATGGTGACCAACGAGGTCGGCTGGACCCTGGTGTCCGAACACGCCTCGGGCCGGCTGTACACCGACTGGCTGGGCCGGATCAACCAACTCTTCGCGGCCCGCTGCGACGAGGTGCATCTGGTGGTCGCGGGGCGGGTGTTGCAGCTGTGATGGGCTGGGCCGACGGCGGCGGCCTCGTCTTCGGCTGGCTGCTGGACGAGGGAATCGGCGATCCGAAGCAGAATCACCCGGTCGGCGGGTACGGCAACGCGGTTGCGGCGCTGGAGCGCCACACCTACGCCGACTCCCGGGCCGCCGGCCTCGCCCACCTGGCCCTGGCGGTGCTGCCGGTGACCGGGCTGGGCTGGCTGTTGCAGCGGGTGAGCCGGGACCGGCCGATCACCCGGTTGGTGCTGACCACCCTCGCCACCTGGACGGTGCTCGGCGGGCGCTCCCTGCAGCGCGAGGGCGAGGCGGTGGCCGCCCTGCTGGCGGCCCACGATCTGCCCGAGGCGCGCAAGCGGATCCGCAGCCTGGTCGGCCGCGATCCGGAGTCGCTGGATGCCGAGGGGCTGGCCCGCGCCGCGGTGGAGTCGGTTGCCGAGAACACCTCCGACGCGGTCGTGGCGCCACTGTTCTGGGGGGCGCTGTTCGGCATCCCGGGGTTGCTGACCTATCGCGCGATCAACACCCTGGACGCCATGATCGGGCACCACAACGAGCGCTACGAGCGGTTCGGCTGGGCCGCGGCCCGGCTGGACGACCTGGTCAACTGGGCGCCGGCCCGGCTGGCCGCGCTGCTCACCGTGCCGGCCACCTTCTTCAACGGGGGCAATGCCGCGGCGGTGTGGCCGGTGGTCCGCCGGGATGCCGGCAAGCACCCCAGCCCGAACGCGGGTCGGATAGAGGCTGCCTTCGCCGGGGGCCTGGGCGTACGCCTGGGCGGGTCGAACAGCTACGGCGGCCGGTGGGAGGACCGCGGGACCCTCGGCGACGGTCCCGCGCCGACCCCCGACGATCTGCCGCGCACCACGATGCTGTCCGCGCTGGTCGGCGGATTCGCCGCGATGAGCCTGGGGCACCTGGCCCGGGTCCGATCCAACCTGACCCGTCGTGCCGTTCGGCCGAAAAGTGTCCGACCGCCCGCATAAAGTGTCCAGCAACAGACGTGGTCCGGCCGTGGGTGCCCTCCCGCGTCCGGCCCAGGCCCGCGACGACCCGATGAGAGAATGAAGCATGCACATCCTGGTGGTTGATGACGACCAAGCCGTTCGTGATTCCCTCGCCCGTACGCTGCAGTACAACGGTTACGAAGTCTCCACGGCCGTCGACGGGGTGGAGGCGCTGGCCCGGCTGTCGGCGTCCCGCCCGGATGCGGTGATCATGGATGTGATGATGCCCCGGCTGGATGGGCTGGAGACCACACGGATGCTGCGCTCCACCGGGAACGACGTGCCGATTCTGGTGCTGACCGCGCGCGATGCGGTCGGGGACCGGGTGGACGGCCTGGACGCCGGCGGCGACGACTATATGGCCAAGCCGTTCGCGATCGACGAGTTGCTGGCCCGCTTGCGCGCCCTGGTCCGTCGCTCGGGCAGCGGCGCGAACGGTGAACACGACGACAGCACGCTGACCTTTGCCGACCTGTCGATGAACATCGCCACCCGCGACGTGGTGCGCGCCGGTCGCAAGATCAGCCTGACCCGCACCGAGTTCGCCCTGCTCAAGGCCTTCCTGCAGAATCCGCGCAAGGTGTTGGAGGACTCCTGGTTGCTCAAGGAGGTGTGGGGCTTCGACTTCCCGACCTCGCGCAATTCGCTGGAGGTCTATGTGGGCTACCTGCGCAAGAAGCTCGAGGCGCAGGGTGAATCCCGGCTGATCTGGACGGTGCGCCGGGTCGGGTACGCCATGCGCGAGACCCAGCCGTGATGCGGTGAGGCTCCCGAGGTTCCGCTTCCGGGCCCCCTCCCTCGCCCGCCGGATCACCCTGCTGACCGCCATCGCGGTGGCGGTGTCGGCGATCCTCAGCGGTGTCGCCGGGTACTTCAACGCGCAGTCCTCGCTGTACGCCCAACTCGACCAGGAACTGCTCGGCACCGCCGTGGCCACCGCCGACGCCGTGGCCGGGGACGTGACGAACCTCGCCGGCGTCGATCTGCAGTCGCTGCATTCCACCGAGACGATCCTGGTGCTGCTGAAAGCCGACGGGACCCGGATCCGCCCGCCGCAGCAGAAGACGCTCGAGCTGGGCCCCACCGAACTGGCGGTGGCCCGGCTGCAGCACGGCTCCTCCACCCGGACCGGGACTGCCTCCGACGGGCAGTCCTATCGGGTGGTCGCGGTGCCGCTGACCGCGGACAACGGCGGACAGTACGCCCTGGTGATCGGCCGACCGCTCGCCCCCACCCTCGGCCTGCTCGATTCGCTGCGCAACGTGCTGATCGTGGTGGGCCTGGCCGGCGTCCTGCTGTCGACCGCGCTCGGCCGCTGGGTGGCGAACCAGTCGCTGCGTCCGGTGCGCCAGCTCTCCGACGCGGTCACCCGGATCGCCAAGACCGACGTGCTCGACCCGATCGAGGTGCACGGCAACGACGAACTTTCCCAGCTGTCGGTCTCGTTCAACTCGATGCTGGCCTCGCTGGCCTCCAGTCGCGCCCGGCAGAACCGGCTGATCGCCGATGCCGGGCACGAGTTGCGCACCCCGCTGACCAGCCTGCGTACCAACATCGAACTGCTGGTCGCCGATGAGAAGGCGAACATGCTGCCCGAGGGGGCGCGCGGGGAGATCCTGCGGGACGTGTCCGCCCAGTTGCGGGAGTTCACCAGCCTGATCAACGACCTGGTGCAGCTGTCCCGCGGCGAGTACGCCCACCCGGCCAAGGAACTGCTCGACCTGCGGGTGCCGATCAACAGCGCGCTGGAGCGGGCGCGGCTGCGCGGTCCGCAGCTGCACTTCCAGGTGACGCTGGAACCCTGGTGGCTCTACGGCGAGCACGACGGGCTGGAGCGGGCGATTACCAACCTGCTGGACAATGCGGTGAAGTTCTCCCCCGCCGGCGGCACCATCACCGTCACCCTGCACGAGGCGCACCTGGTCATCTCCGATCAGGGGCCGGGGATCGCCGAGGAGGACCTTCCGCACATCTTCGACCGGTTCTATCGCTCGGATCGGTCGCGGAACACCCCCGGCACCGGTCTCGGGCTGTCCATCGTCGCGCAGACGGTGGCCCGACACGAGGGGTGGGTCCGGGCGGCCCGGGCCGAGGGCAATGGCGAGGAGGACGGCGGCGCGGAGTTCACCGTCTTCCTGCCCGGCTGGGCCAGCGAGGAGCTCGCCCGCGCGGCGGCCGAGCCCGCCGGAACCGGCCACGAGGAGCCGACCGGCCGCTGAGGCCCGGCCGCCGGATCGGGCTCCGAGTCCCGGGGCCGACGCGGGTCAGTGCGGCAGATGGGTCGGCAGCGTACGCCGTGGCCCGTGGCGCGGTGGCAATCCGATCCGCAGGCAGAGCGCCTGGATCCGCAGCCGGTGCCCGTAGTAGGGCGCCAGCAGTTCCCGGCAGGCGTCGTTGTCCAGCACCTCGCCGGTCAGCGCCAGGGTGATCGCCCCGGGGACGTGATAGTCGCCGTCGCTCCACGCGTCGGGATCGCCGTGGGCCCGCTGGCGTACCTCGGCCGAGGTCCACGGCCCGACTCCGGGCAGCGACTGCAGCGCCTGATCGGCCTGCGGTCCCGAGCGGGTCAGCGTACGCTCCAGCGCGTCGGCCCGGCGCGCCCCGGCCAGCAGCGCCACGGTCCGGGAGCGATCCACCCCGGCCCGGATGAACGCCCAACTCGGCAGGGCGGCCCACTGCTCCCCGCTCAGCGGCAGCCGCATCCCGGCCGCCGGATGCCCCCGGTCCCCGCTGCTCGCGGGGCCGGGCGCGGGCTCGCCGTGCCGCAGCAGCAACGTCCGATACGAGGCGTACGCCTCCTGCCCGGTCACCTTCTGCTCCAGACACGCCGGGGCGTACGCCTCCAGGACCGCGCGGGTCCGGCCGATCCGGGGTACGCCGAACTGCCGCAGCGCCGCGGCGATCACCTCGTGGTGGGGTTCGAAACCGCTGGGGTCGTCCTCGGCACCGAGCAGGGCAGGGACCGCGGTCAGTGCCCAGTCCGCACCCGGGCCCCACGCCCGCACCACGACCTCGGCACCCCCGGCGATCTCCAGCAACACCGGCCCCTCGGGAGTACGGCTGGCCCGCCACCACACGTCGCCGACGCGGCGTACGCTGGGATCTCCGGCTCCGCGCCGCAGCGGCCCGAGGAAGGGTCCCAGCGGCTGGGCCGGAAGTTGACGCGATTTTGGCCCCACGGCGCCGAGAGTACGCTGTGATCCTGGTTTCGGACCCCGAAACCCGCCGCCCGGGCATCGGGGACGCGCTGGAGGAGAGGTAGATTCACCGAATCATGAAGTTCCATACCGCAACGCCCTGCACTGCGCCGCGCTGTCGGCGTGGCCTCGGGCTCCGGGGCAAGGAGTGATCGTGGCGCATTCTCATTCCCATGTGGCTCCGCCACCGCTGACCCCCGAAGCCAAGGCACAGCAACGCCGCGCGCTGCGCATCATGCTGCTCACCCTGATCCCGCTGGCGGTGTGGACCATCGGCGGACTGATCATGCTGTGGCCGACCAATACCGCCGCGCACGTGAAGTCGGACATTTCCACCTACTCCGTGGCGGGGCTGCAGATCCCCACCGGTCGCATCGTCGAGGCGCAGCCGATCCCCTGTGACGGGCTGACCGGCAGCACCCAGGCCGGCGGCGCGGACCAGCAGCAGACCTGTGGCAAGGTCAAGGTGCTGATGCTGGACGGCCCCGAGGCCGGTCAGGAGATCCCCGAGATCACGATGACCGCTCCGGTCTACTCCTCCGGGGTGCAGATCGGCCAGAACATCAAGCTCTTCCGGGTGCCGATGGAGGGCGCCCCTCCGGCGTACCAATTCGCGGAGTTCGAGCGCACCGCTCCCCTGATCGTGTTCGCGATCATCTTCGCCGCGGTGGTGATCCTGGTCGCCCAACCCCGGCGCGGGATCGCCGCCCTGCTCGGGCTGGTCTTCTCGCTGTTGATGATGGCGTACTTCATCTTCCCCGCGCTGATCTCGGGTTCCAACCCGATCATGGTCGGCCTGATCGGATGTTCGGCGATCATGTTCGTGGTGCTGTACGCCACCCACGGCTTCTCCGCGAGAACCACAGCAGCGCTCCTGGGCACCTTGTTCGGGTTGTTGATAGTCGCTGTGCTCGGGTACGTCGCGGTCAGTTGGGCCCACCTGACCGGAGTGGCCGCCGAGGATGACGTGCAGTTGGCCGCCTCCGCGCCGGACATGAAGATGACCTCGGTGGTGTTGTGCGGCATGATCATCGCCGGTCTCGGCGTGCTGAACGACGTGACCATCACCCAGGCCTCCGCGGTGTGGGAGATCGCCGGCGGCGGGGAGACCCGCACCTCGGTGCTGTTCCGCCGGGGCATGCGGATCGGGCGCGATCACATCGCCTCGACGGTGTACACGATCGTGTTCGCGTACGCCGGCACCGCCCTGGCCACCCTGCTGATGCTCTCGGTCTACAACCGGCCGATGCTGGAGACGATCCAGACCGAGATGTTCGCCACCGAGATCCTCAGTTCCCTGGTCGGCGCGATCGGCCTGGTGCTGGCGGTCCCGCTGACCACGGCGATCTCCGCGGCGGTGGTCGGCGCCAGCCAGCGCAATCGGGGCGAGATCTCGCTGCGTACCGATGGGGGCGGCGGCGGACTGCGCGGCGACGCCCTGGTCGACCGCTGACCCGGGCCCCGTCCCGACTGAACGCGCCGGTCCCCGGCACCGCGATGGTGCCGGGGACCGGTGCGTTCGGTGCGGGGGTCAGCCCCAGATGGCCCCGGCGTACTCCGGGTGATCGATGAACGGGTTGCGATTGCCCTGGATCTGCTGGATCCGGTCGTTGCGGCGCTGCTCGAACGCGTCCGGCGGGTCCTGCAGGTGCCACTGCAGCAGCACCGACTTCCGGCCGTGCAGCGGGCGGGTGCCCGAGGAGGTGGTCTCGGCCAGCTCCAGGTCCGGGCCGTCGGAGCCGTCGTAGCGGACGTCCATGTACATCAGCATCCGGGCCACATCGCCCTTGACCGCGTCGCGCGGCTCGAAGGAGTCGGCGTCGGTGTAGTTGCCGGGCGCCTCGGCGACCGGTGCGCCACCGTTGTCGAAGTCCTTGTTCGATCGGATCGAGTTCACCGTGACGTTGGCCGGTCGCAGGTGGTGGATGTCGGTCCCGGCCCCGGCGGTGGTCCCGAAGTCGCCGTGGGACTTGGCCCACACGTGCTCCCGGTTCCATTGGGTCTCCCCGCCGCCGTTGTCGCTCTTGGCCTGTGACTTCCCGGTGTAGAGCAGGATCACGTTGGCGGTGTTGCGCGGATCCTCGTCGGTCTGCTTCAGCGCGTCCCAGACCGCGGTGTAGGACAGGCGCCGGTTGTCGTCGATGATGTCGTGCAGGGTCAGTTTCAGCGCCTGCCCGGTCTTGCCCGCCGCGGCGGCGTAGTAGCCGGTCGACGGAGTGCCGGAGGTCGGGCTGGGCGAGCTGGTCGGGCTGGGCGAGCTGGTCGGGCTGGGCGAACTCGTCGGGCTGGGGCTGGGGGTCGCGGTGACCCGGGTGATGGCGCTGGGGTCCTTCAGCCCGGGATGGGAGAAGTACGCCGCCAGGGTGCCGGTGACCTCCAGTTGCGTACCGCGCAGCCCCGGATTGCTCCGCAACCCGTACGTGCTGCGGAACTGGCTGGGGATCTGGACGTACAGCATGCGCGAGGGGGCCGTCTCGGTCGGGCTGTCGGCCAGCGCGAGGGCGTAGTCGGAGGGGTAGTTGGAGGTGACCACGGTGTTGGTCGCGGTGGGCTGCCCGACGACATAGCCGCGGACGGTGGCGGTCCCGGAGTTCGCGGAGATCGCCTGGGCGACGGAGCTGGCCGTCGCGGCGTGGGCCTGACCGAGGCCGAGGCCGGCCAGGGTGAGCACGGTGGCCAGAACCAGTGCGAGCGCCGCGCGGACGCCGGTGCGCGGCCGGTCCCCGGTGGATGAGGTGGGGGCGGTACCCGAGGAGGTTCGGGAGGACTGGGACATGGGGGTTCCTGAGGTAGCAGGGGTGGGCGGCTTCACCCTTGCGGCGCCACTGCGTTCCCGCCAAGAGCGGCTGCGGCGGAAGCTTCCCCCTGGCCGACGGCGTACTCCCGGACGCAGGTTATCCACAGGTTTTCCCACAGACTCGGGATAACTACACCTGTGTAAGTAGCAGGATGCGACAGGCAGGTAACCGGTCCATGAACGCGCGGGGCGCGGATGCGCGATCCGTCCGCGCGGCGCTCAGGCCCGGGCGACGTAATCGGCGTACATGATCACCCGGGACTCGTACTCCCCGGTGCTCTTGTTGCGGTCCCAGCAGGTCATGATTGCCAGCTGCGGCCGGCCGGACTTGTTGTGGTAGATCCCGGATCGGGGGTCGTAGTCGGCCACCCGGAACTTGATCATGTCGCGGAACCGATAACAGGCGACCTGGCCACCGTCGCCGACCACGCGGATCACATCCCCGGACCGGATCCCGGTACGCAGGTCGTTGCCGAGCGCGGCGCCACTGGCCCAGGAGTGGATGTTGATGATGACGTTGCCCTGGCCGCTGCCCGGCCGGGGCGACTTGTTGTACCAGGCCGCGGAGTACATCTGATTCAGCGGCGGAGCGCCCGGGGCCCCGGTGGAATCCTCACCGACCGGCCGCAACGGGACGTCCACGCCCATCCGGGAGAGCTGGAACCGGGTCACCCCGGTGAAGGATCCGCCGCTGCTGACGCAGCGCCCGCCCTCGTTGGCCGATTGACCTGACCCGGTGGTGCCCGACCCGGTGGTGCCCGACCCGGTCGTGCCGCTCTTGCCGGCCTCCTGCTGTCCGGCGCCTTGCTGACCGGCGCCTTGCTGACCGGCGCCTTGCTGACCGGCGCCCTGCTGACCGGCGCCCTGCCGGTCGGCTCCCGGCTGCCCGGAGTCCCCCGTACCCGGTCCGGCCTCTGCGGCCGGTTGCGGTGTGGCGGGCGGCTCGTTCGCCGGGACCGGGTCGGGTTCGGGAACCTGCAGCGTCGGCATGGTGGCCGCGGGCTCGGGTGCCCCGTCCCCGTCGGTACTCGGCGCGGCCGGGGACGCCGGATCGGCCGGCCACGCCGGCGCGGCGCTGACCTGCTCACTGCTGCGCGCCGGCCAGAAGATCGCGCCGAAGATGGCCAGCGGGGACAGCAGCAACAGCACCGCGAGGATCAGGATCGGCGTGCTCGGCCGGGTGCGCCGGCCCAGGGGTCTCCCGAGAAGCTGACGCGTAGGTCTCCTGAGATGCTGGCCCATGGGACTCCTGAGAATGGGGGACAGCCAGCAGCCTAGGCAGCCACCCGGTCGCGTGCCGCAGCCGTGGCAGCGGAAACTGCCGCTCATGCTGGACAGATGTGAGACCGGACACAGGGTCCCGGCGCCTCCCCCCTCCCCTGCGGCACCGAACCGTCCCGATCCCTAGACTTGAAGGGCGCGACACCATCACAGCTGACGAGGCCAGTTGCCCCCGGGCGGGCCTGAGGGGTGCAGATGACGAATCCGAAGTCGGCCGAACCGACCACCGACCTGATGGCCGACCACACCGCCGACCCGGTCGAGCGACCCCATTCGCTGGCCGTTGCCGAGGTCACCACCGGCCTGGCGAGCACGCTCGAGGGGCTGACCAGCGCCGAGGCCGCGGCCCGACTGGAGCGCTTCGGCCCGAACAAACTGCCCGCGGGCAAGAAGGAATCGGCGCTGATGCGGCTGCTGCGGCAGTTCCACGATCCGATGATCTACGTCCTGATCGGCGCCGCGGTGCTGACCGCACTGCTGGGCGAGGTCGTCGACACCATCGTGATCGCCGCGGTGGTGCTGATCAACGCGACCATCGGTTACCTCCAGGAGGGCAAGGCCGCCGATGCGCTGGAGGGCATCCGGAACATGCTCTCCCTCCATGCCCAGGTACGCCGCGACGGATCCTGGCACACGGTGGACGCCGAGGACCTGGTGCCCGGCGACGTGGTGCGGCTCAGTGCCGGCGACAAGGTGCCCGCCGATCTGCGGCTGACCAGCACCACCAATCTGCAGATCGAGGAGTCGGCGCTGACCGGGGAATCCCTCGCCGCCCACAAGAGCCCCGACCCCGTGGCCGCCGACGCCGGGGTCGGCGACCGCAGTTCGATGGCCTTCTCGGGCACCACCGTGGTGGCCGGGTCGGCCATCGGGGTGGTCACCGGCACCGGGACCCACACCGAGATCGGCCACATCACCAACATGCTGGACGAGGTGGAGTCCCTGGAGACCCCGCTGGTCCGGCAGATGTCGCAGTTCAGTCGGACCCTGTCGGTCATCGTGGTGATCATGGCAGTGGTGATGTTCGGCATCGCCTGGCTGTTGTACGAGCAGGAGACGATCGCGTCGCTGGTGATGGCGGCGATCAGTTTTGCCGTCGCGGCGATCCCGGAGGGTCTGCCGGCGGTGCTCACGATCACCCTGGCGCTCGGCGTCCAGCGGATGGCCAAGCGCAACGCGATCACCCGCCGGATGAACTCGGTGGAGACCCTCGGCTCGGTCACCGTGATCTGCTCGGACAAGACCGGCACGCTGACCCGCAACGAGATGACCGTACGCTCGGTGGTCACCCGGCAGGGCTCGTACGCCGTGACCGGCACCGGGTATGCCCCCGAGGGGACGATCACCCGCGACGGCGCCGAGGTCGACCCGGCCGATCACCCGGACGTGGTCGCCCTGGCGCGGGTGGCGGCGTACGCGAACGACTCCTCGGTCACCCAGGAAGGCGATGCCTGGGTGCTGTCCGGTGAGCCGACCGACGGCGGCCTGCGTACGTTCGGGCTGAAGGTTGGGTTCGGGGAATCCGAGGACCGGCTGGCCGCGGTGCCGTTCGATTCGGCGTACAAGTACATGGCCACCCTCGATGACACCGACCTGCCCGACGGCAGCCACGCCCGGCTGATCCACCTCAAGGGGGCGCCGGATCGGCTGCTGGAACGCTGTGACCACCAGCAGGCCCCCGGGCGGCCCGGCCTGCGGGCCGAGGACCTCGAGCCGCTGGACCGGGACTTCTGGGAACAGCAGATCGACGAGCTGAGCGCCCAGGGCCTGCGCGTGCTGGCGGCCGCGGTGCGGCGCTGGGAACCGGACACCCTCGAGCGGACCGATGTCGATGCCGGGGGCTTCGTCTTCCTCGGCCTGTACGGGATCATCGACCCGCCCCGGGAGGAAGCGACGGCGGCGATCCGGGCCTGCCACGGCGCCGGAATCCGGGTGAAGATGATCACCGGCGACCATGCCGGCACGGCCTCGGCGATCGGCCGGGAGATGGGCATCGGGATCGGTAAGGAACCGATCTCCGGACCCGAGCTGGAGCAGGCCAGCGACGAGGAACTGCAGGTGCTGGCGCAGCGCCACGACGTGTTCGCGCGGACCAGTCCGGAGCACAAGTTGCGGCTGGTCAAGGCGCTGCAGGCCGACGGCGAGGTCGTCGCGATGACCGGCGACGGGGTGAACGACGCCCCGTCGTTGAAGCGGGCCGATATCGGCGTGGCGATGGGCATCAAGGGCACCGAGGCGACCAAGGATGCCGCCGACGTGGTGCTCGCCGACGACAACTTCGCAACCATCGAGCGTGCGGTGGAGATGGGCCGCACCATCTACGACAACCTGCAGAAGGCGATCATCTTCATCCTGCCGACCAACGGCGCGCAGGGGCTGATCATGTTGGTGGCGGTGCTGCTGGGCTGGACGCTGCCGCTGACTCCGGTCCAGGTGCTGTGGGTGAACACGATCACCGCGGTGACGCTGTCGCTGGCGCTGGCCTTCGAGCCGGCCGAGGCCGACATCATGAGCCGGCCGCCGCGCAAACCGGGTGGATCGATCCTGCCCGCGTGGGGCCTGATCCGGATCGCCTACGTCTCCGTGCTGATCGGCGCCATCACCATCGTCGTGTTCATGGTCGGCATCCAGGTGCTGGACAAGGACCTGGCGGTGGCCCGGACCGTCGCGGTGAACACCCTGGTGGTCGGACAGATCTTTTATCTGTTCGCCAGCCGGTACGCCCGGGTCACCTCGCTGCGCAAGGAGTTGTTCACCACGAACCCGGTGTCCTGGCTCACCGTCGCGATCATGATCGTGCTGCAGTTGCTGTTCGTGTACGCCCCGTTCATGCACACCGCCTTCGCCTCGGCCTCGGTCCCGCTGTTCGACTGGCTGCCGTCGCTGCTGGCCGGGGTGGCGGTGTTCGTCGTGGTCGAGATCGACAAGCTGATCGTGCGGACCCGGCACAAAATGTGAACGTGCGGACCCGGCACAAAATGTGAACGTGCGGACCCGGCACAGAATGTGAACGTGCGGACCCCGCAACGTGTGCGTGGCGGAGCCGGGCACACTGAGGGCACAGCGGTACCCTGAGGTAACGATTCGGGACCGGCCGCCGATGGAGCGGCCCCGGGAACGTGTTACGGATTGATCGGCTTGATCCGGACACATACCGTGTAGGCATGTCTCCGGGTTCGCGCATGCTGCTACGCAACTTGGGTCGCTTCGGTTCGCGACTCGCCCTGTTCATCGTCGTCAGCATTTTTGCTGGCGTCCTGGTGGCCGCACTGTTCATCCCGGCGGCCGGCATGATGGCCCAGGCGGCCCAGACGGTCTCCAGCGGCATGGATACCGTCCCCGCGGAGCTGGAAACCCCGCCGCAGTCGGAGAAGTCGACGGTCTACCTGTCCACCGGTGAGGTGCTGGCCGAGTTCTACGACGAGAACCGCACCTACAAGCCGCTGAGCGAGATCGCTCCGGTGATGCGGCAGGCGCAGATCGCGATCGAGGACCACCGCTATTACGAGCACGGCGCGATCGACACCCGGGCCACCATGCGCGCGCTGGTCCGCAACACTTCTTCCACCGGCGGTACGCAGGGCGGCTCCTCGATCACGCAGCAGTACGTGAAGATGGTCCAGGTCGAAACCGCGGCGCAGAACGGTGACAAGCAGGGGGTCGCGAAGGCCCAGGAGCAGTCGATGTCCCGCAAGATCCAGGAGTTGCGGTACGCCGTGGCCCTGGAGAAGCGGCTGAGCAAGGACGACATCCTGGAGCGCTACCTGAACATCGCCTATTACGGCGACGGCTCCTACGGGGTCGAGTCGGCGGCCCATCATTACTTCAACACCACCGCGAAGGACCTCACCCTCGACCAGGCCGCACTGCTGGCCGGCATGGTGCAGAATCCGGTCGCGACCGACCCGGTCAACTACCCCCGGGTGTCCCTGGAGCGCCGCAACGTGGTGCTGAACCGGATGGCCGAGCTGAATGTGGTGTCCGCCGAGGACGCCGCCACGGCCCGGCAGGTCGGGTTCGACAAGTCCAAGGTCCAGCCCAACCGCAATGGCTGTGTCTCGACCCGCTACCCGTTCCTGTGCGACTACGTGAAGCGGGAGTTGGAGAACACCCCGGGTCTGGGCGCGACCAAGGCCGAGCGGCGCAACACGCTGAACCGGGGTGGGTTGCAGATCCACACCCAGATCGACCCGCGGACCCAGGATGCGGCCCAGGCCGCGATCGACAAGGTGTTCGATCCGAAAGATCCGGTCATTTCGACCACGACAATGGTCCAGCCGGGCACCGGGCTGATCCTGGCGATGGCGCAGAGCCGGCCGGTGATGGGCAACGACCAGGCGGCCGGGAACACCTACTACAACTACGCCGCACCGGGCCCGGGCAACGAGGTCGACATGGGCGGCGCCGAGGGCTATCAGGCCGGATCCACCTTCAAGGCCTTCACCATGGCTGCCGCGCTGGAGAAGGGGATCCCGATCTCGAAGACCTACGACGCGGCAGAGCGGATGCAGTTCGGCGGGACGACCTTCACCTCCTGTTCCGGTCCCTTCAAGAGCGGCCCCTGGGAGCCGGCCAACTCCACCGGCCACAACGGAGTGATGGACATGCGGACCGCCGCGATGTGGTCGGTGAACACCTACTTCGTTCAGCTGGAGCGCGAAACCGGGATCTGTGAGACCACGCGGATGGCCCAGCGCCTGGGGGTGGAGTTGCAGGACGTCAACGGCGTTTCGCCGGACAACTTCCCGTCGTTCACCCTCGGCGCCTCCGAGGTCGCCCCGATGCAGATGGCCGAGGCGTACGCGACCTTCGCCTCCGGCGGGATTCACTGCAACCCGGTGATCCTGCAGCAGGTGACCAAGAAGGACGGCACCGAGATTCCGGTCTCCAACGCAGACTGCAAGCGGGTGATGGACGAGCGGGTGGCCAATGGGATGAACTCGATCCTCCAGTCGGTGATCGAGCAGGGCACCGGTACCCGGGCCCGGGTCTCGGGGGGATACCCCCAGGCGGGCAAGACCGGCACGATCGACGACAACCAGGCCGTCTGGTTCGCCGGCTACACCCCGGAGGTCGCCGCGGTGTCGATGATCGCGATCGACAAGACCCACCCGTACTGGAAGTCCGAGCAGTGGCGGCGGTCCACCCCGAGCCTGAAGGGCATCCGGTTGCCGGCCAGCAACACCTACCTGGAGGGCTCCGGCGGCGGTGACGCCGGCCAGGACCTGTGGCGTCCGGCGATGACCGAGGCGCTCAAGGGCAAACCGCGGACCGGTTTCGGTCGGGTCGACCCGAAGGTCCAGGGGCAGGGGCAGAATCCCCCGGCAGCCTCGCCGAGCAGCTCCCGGTCACCCGGCTGAATCAGCGTTCACTTTTCTGCGTGAGGCTATTCCGTCGGCGTTGAATTTCTGCGAAGGTTAG
Source organism: Granulicoccus phenolivorans DSM 17626 = NBRC 107789 = JCM 15570 (assembly GCF_000423085.1). Lineage (GTDB taxonomy): Bacteria > Actinomycetota > Actinomycetes > Propionibacteriales > Propionibacteriaceae > Granulicoccus > Granulicoccus phenolivorans. Next base: position 75,754 of record NZ_AUHH01000007.1, read on the forward strand.
GGTCATGTCAAACAAGATCATCATCGTCGATGGCGCCCGCACCCCGGTCGGGAGCTTCGGGAGTGCGCTGAAGGACGTTCCCGCGCACGAACTGGGCGCCGCCGCGGCCAAGGCCGCGCTGGAGCGGTCCGGCGTCGCCGCCGACGACATCCAGGAAGTGGTGATGGGCTGCGTGGGTCAGGTCGGCCCGGACGCCTACCTCGCTCGCCGGGTTGCGCTGGCCGCAGACCTGCCGACCAGCGTGCCGGCGCTGACGGTGAACCGGCTGTGCGGCTCCGGCCTGCAGGCGGTCTGGTCGGCCGCCCAGGAGATGCAGTGGAGCGGCCTGGACCTCACCCTCGCCGGTGGCGCGGAGAACATGAGCCGGGTCCCGTTCAATGATTTCAACGCCCGCGACGGGTATCGCCTGGGCAATCACACCCTGGTCGACGGCACCCTGGGGCTGCTGACCGATCCGTTCTACAACATCCACATGGGCGTCACCGCGGAGAATGTGGCCGAGCGTTACCACGTGACCCGCGAGGAGCAGGACGAGTTCGCCCTGGAGTCGCAGCGCCGGGCCGTCACCGAGGCCGCCGCGGCCGCGTTCGCCGAAGAGATGATCAGCATCACCACCCCGGGCCGCAAGCCGGTCGAGGTCACCACCGACGAGCACCCCAAGCCGGACACCACCTTGGAGAAGCTGGCCAAGCTGCGTCCCGCGTTCGTCAAGGACGGCACCGTCACCGCCGGTAACGCGTCGGGGATCAACGATGCCGGTGCCGCGATGGTGCTGGCCTCGGAGAAGGCGGTCGCCGAGCGCGGGCTGAAGGGCCTGGTCAGCATCGAGGAGGTCGTGGTTGCAGCGCTGGAGCCGGAGATCATGGGGTACGCCCCCGTCCCGGCCCTGGCCAAGTTGTGGGAGCGTACCGGGATGGTGCCCGCCGACATCGACGTCTTCGAGGTGAACGAGGCCTTCGCTGCCCAAGCGGTCGCGGTCGTGCGGGACGCGAAGCTGGATCCCGAGCGGGTCAACCCGTACGGTGGCGCGATCGCGCTGGGTCACCCGATCGGTGCCACGGCAGCGATCCTGACCCTGCGGGCGGCCAAGTTCCTCGTCCGGGAGGACAAGGAGCACGCTGTGGTGACGATGTGCATCGGTGGCGGGCAGGCCCTGGCCGCCCTGCTGCGCCGCTACTGAGTTCCGGTACGCCGCTGGTCGGTACGCCTCCACTGCCTGTCGCCCTGCGTGGCGGGCAGTGACTCTTTCGGGGAGAGTGCGTTTCGGGGAGGACCGGTTTGGGTGCGGTGTTCGCGGGCCGGCCTCGGGGCGCGCGGGCCGGCGTCGGGGCGCGCGGGCGCGCGTCGGAGTTCGCGGGCGGGCCTCGGAGTTCGCGGGCGGGCCTCGGAGTCCGCGGGCGGGCCTCGGAGTTCGCAGGCCGCCATCCGGCCCGCGGGCCCTGCAGGAACCGCGCACTCCACCCGCGCCCGCGAGCTGCACGAGGACCCGCGAAAACCCCCAAGAGCTCCCGACCCCGACGGCTGCACCAGGCCGACGAACGAGCCTGGGAAGGCCACCAGCGACGCAACCTGGGTGTTCGCGGGCGGCCGCCGGAGTGCGCAGGCCGCCATCCGGCCCGCTGGCCCTGCAGGAACCGCGCACTCCACCCGAGCCCGCCGGCTGCGCGAAGACCCGCGAAAACCCCAAGAGCTCCCGACCCGAGGGCTGCACCAGGCCGACGAGCACCGAGGAAGGCCACCAGCGACGCAACCTGGGTGTTCGCGGGCGAGCCTCGGAGTCCGCGGGCGAGCCTCGGAGTTCGCAGGCGAGCCTCGGAGTTCGCAGGCCGCCATCGGGCCCGCGGGCCCTGCAGGAACCGCGTACTGAATCCGGGCCCGCCAGCTGCGCGAGGACCCGCGAAAACACCAGAAGCTCCCGACCCCGAGAGCTGCACCAGGCCGACGAGCGAGCTGAGGATGGCCACCAGCGACGCAACTTGTCTGTTCGCGGGCCGGCCTCGGAGTTCGCGGCCGAGCCTTGGAATGCGCGAGCCGCCATCCGGCGCGCGGGCCCTGCAGGACCCGCGTACTCGATCGGGGCCAGCCGACCGCACCACGACCCGCACATGCACCATGGAGCGTTGCCCCGGGGCTGCGCCAGGGCGGACGACCGCCGGTTTCGGTTTCCGACCCGGCGGCACTACTGTGCGCAGTGTCAGGGGAACCGGGTCGCGTGTGAGGTCGGGAGCGCGACCGATCGACGCACCCGAAAGCCGATGCCCATGAGTTCCGCGGATTCCGCACGCCCTGCGCCCGCCTTTGCTTCCCCCACCCCGGACGCTTCCCCCACCCCGGACGCTTCCCCCACCCCAGACGCCTCCCCCACCCCGAACCCGAGCGACACCCCCCGGACCAGCCTGATCCGGACCGGCGGCTGGCCGTTCCTGATCACCAGCTTCATCGGCCGGGTCCCGGCGTCCACCCTGCAGTTGGGTCTGCTGTTGTACGTCAGCGCGTCCGGCCTGGGGCTGGGTCTGGGCGGTCTGACCATCGCCGCGATCGGGATCGGATCGGCCCTGAGTGCCCCGATGATCGGGCGACTGGCCGACCGCTACGGCCCGCTGCCGGTGATCGCGAGCTGCACCGTCATCCAGGTGCTGGGACTGCTCGGCATCTACACCGCGGTCAATGGCGGCGCCGGCGCACCGGTCGTGCTCGGGTGCGCCGCGGTGGTCGGCTTCGCCAATCCGCAGACCGGACCGATCGCGCGGGCGCACTGGTCCCGACTGGCCCGCCAGCACCGCACCCCGGACCTGATCCGGACCGCCCTGGGGTACGAGAGCGCGGTCGATGAACTGGGATTCATCCTCGGTCCGGTGCTGGCCAGTCTGCTGGTCGGCCTGCTGGGTCCGAACCCGGCCCTGTGGGTGATGCTGGCGTTCACCGTGCTGGGTCAGGGCCTGTTCCTGGCGTACCTGGCCACCCGCCGCAACACCCGTACGCCGCGCGAGACCACCTCCCCCGAAGGCGAACGGATCCGGCTGCCGTGGGCGGCGATGTGGTCCCCGGTGCTCAGCGTGTTCGCCGCCGGGACCACCTTCGGAGCCACCCAGACCGCCCTCACCGCGGTCTTCGATGAGCGCGGTCGCCCGGAGCTGACCGGCCTGGTCTACGGCTGCGTCGGGGTGGGCAGCGCGATCGCCAGTCTGCTCGTCGTCCGGCTGTCGCCCCGGGTGCCGCTGGGCGTACGGGTGCTGGGGGGCGGGGTCCTGGTCCTGATCGGCGGGCTGGCGATGATGACCCTGCCCGCGGTCGGCCCCGCGATCGCGATCAGCATCCTGCTGGGGCTGGGGGTGGGCAGCATTATCGTGAGCTCCTACACCCGGATGGAGCAGATCGCCCCCAGTCGCCGCCTGTCCTCGATGATGACGCTGCTGGCGACCGGGCTCACTCTGGGGATCTCGGCCGGTGCCGCGGTCGCCGGCTGGCTGGCCCGCGAGCCCGCGCACGGCTTCTGGCCGACCGCCGTGGCCGGCGTACTCGCGATCGTGGCGGGAGTGTCGTTCCGGTTCGGCCGGGCCCGGGACTGATCCGGATTTTCGGCGGCGGACCGGGCCGGCCGTTCATCTGCCCGCCATAGTAAGGACAACCTACTGAGCGGTGGCGCTCACAGTTCGCTGACAGGCTTTCGGCCTGTCTCAGCCTCGAGCTGCTCTTCCCCGAAAGGAATCCGATGCGCCGTCGTCCCGTTCTGGCGTCCGCTGCCCTCGCCGCCACCGGCCTGCTGACCGCCGCCACCGTGTGGACCAGCACCACCGCCCCCGCCGCCCCGCCGAACAACCCCCCGTACCGCATGTCCGAGGACGTGCTGTGGACCGAGGATTTCGAGAGCGTCGCCAACCCGGTGCTGTTCACCCACAACGTCCCGAAGGGCTGGACCAACCAGATCCCCCAGGGGGTCACCGGTGAGGAGCGCTGGCGCGGCTGGACCCTGACCGACATCCGTAACTGGTCCTGGGCCGTCGAGGGTCCCGCCGAGCGGCACTACTTCACCCGCGGTTCCGGCCAGGTCGCGGTGGTGGAGAGCGAGCGGCAGCGTACCGCCGGCGCGGAGCGGCTGAACACCGCCCTGGTGTCCCCGCAGATCGATGTGAAGAAGCAGAGCAACCTGGTGCTGTCGTTCGACTCGCACTACAAGCAGGGCAAGGCCGGGCAGACCGCGACCGTCGAGGTCTCCTACGACGGTGGCCCGAAGCAGACGGTACGCACGCTGGACCGGACCACCTTCAGCAACCGGGAAACGATCGACCTGCAGGTGCCCCAGGGCGCCAAGAAGGCCCAGTTCACCTGGTCGTACCACAACGGCTTCAACGACTTCTGGTGGGCGATCGACGACATCAAGCTGGCCACCCCGCTCGGCGAACCGACCGGCAAGCCGGTCAACATCGATGTGCTCAGTGACGTCCAGGGTGGCCTGTCCCACTACACCTCGGCGATCAGCCAGCTGAACGCGATGCCGGACCGCGCGTCGGCGGTGGTGTTCAACGGCGACACCGTCGACAACGGTTCGCAGGCGCTGTACGACGAGTACAAGGCGGTCCACGACGCCACCCCGCACGCCTCGGGCAAGGAGATCTACTCCGCCGGCAACCACGAGTTCTACGGACCCGAGGGCTCCGATGTCTACCTGCAGCGGTTCCTCACCCAGCTCGCGAAGACCGACAAGCACTACCAGGAGCATGTCGTCGAGGGGGTCCCGGTGCTGGTGATCGGCACCGAGTTCTATGACGACGTCGCCTCCGGTGGCAAGGAACCCTTCGTCACGATGACCGATGCCCAGCTGCAGTGGCTCGACCAGCGACTGGCGTACTGGCATTCGCAGGGGAAGCCGGTGCTGCTGGCCAGCCACCAGCTGCTGCCGCAGACCGTGTCGGCCAGTCACAGCCCGTGGTACAACGACTACAACCAGCTGGAGCAGCTCAGCACGATCCTGGGCAAGTACGACAACATCGTCATGTTCACCAGCCACTCCCACTGGTCGCTGGAACTCAATGACTGGTGGGGCCAGTACCAGGTGCCCGGCACCGGCAACCCGCAGGGCTTCCCCGTGGTGAACACCGGCGCCCTGCTGAATGCGTACGTGCCCGACGGCGACAAGGACGAGACCCGGCTGGACGGGGAGCACGCCAGCGGGCTGCGGGTCAAGGTCTACCCCGATCGGGTGCGGGTGGAGGCCTGGGACTTCATCGCGCAGAAGATGATCAAGTCGGTCGACTTCCCGGTGTTGACCAAGAAGGGCAACTGACCTCGTAGGGTCCCGCGGGCTCGGTGGAGTTCGCGGTTCCCGGTGGGGTACGCGGGTCCGGCGGGCCCGCGTACCTCAGGGACGGAAGAGCTCCACGAGGCGACGATCCAGCTCGGCCAGGGCGCCGGTGTCGTAGGTGTTGGTGGTGACCAACAATTCGGCAGCCCCGGTACGCTCCAGCAGCGTGGCGAGTCGATCGGCCACCTGGTCGGCGGTGCCGTGAATGGTTGCGGTGAGGTACTCCTCGAGCATGGTTTCCTGCCGCGGGGTGAGCGTCCGGGCCCGGATGTCGGCGACCGAAACCAGCGGCGGGAAGTCACCGATCGTGCGCGACGCGGTCATCGCCCAGGCCTCGGGCAGCAACAGATCCCGAGCCTGCTCTGCGGTGTCGGCGATCGCCACGTTCGCCGACACGATCACATACGGTTCGGCGTACCAGGCCGACGGCCGGAACTCATCGCGATAGCGCTGCAGCGCATTCGTCGCGGCCCCCGGCGAGTTCCCCGTGAAGGCCGGCCCACCGACCACCACCCCCAGCCCGGCCCGGGCGGCGTACTCCTGCCCCCGACCCATCGCCAGCACGAACGGCCTGGTCGCACCACGATCCGGTGGGCGCGCCGTGATCGCCGCGGTCCCGTCCAGGTAGGACAGCAGCTCGGCCAGGTCGTCCCCGAACCGCTCGGCGGCGTCCTTGCCCTGCCGCAGGGCGGCGCGGATCGCCGAGGTGAAGGCGACCGAACGCCCCAGCCCGAGATCGATCCGGCCCGGGAACAGCGCCTGCAGCGTGGCGGCCTGTTCGGCGACCACCAGTGGCTGATGGTTGGGCAGCATCACCCCGCCCGATCCCACCCGGATCCGCTCGGTACGCCCCGCGATCGCGGCCATCAGCAGGGTCGGGGTGGAGCCGGCGATCCCGGGCACCGCGTGGTGCTCGGCGACCCAGAATCGGTGATAGCCCAGTTCCTCGGCGCGCCGGGCCCGCGCGATCACCGCCGCGAGGGCCTCGGCGGGCGTACTCCCCTCTCGATTGTTCGCACGGTCGAGGATGGAGATCGGGACACCGGACAGACGCGACTGGGACACGGGCATGGGCACCTCGCTCAGGATCGATGGGCCCCACCGTAACCCGGGCTCCCCCACCGGCGGCCCCCGGCTCAGTCGGGATGGGCCGCCAGGAAGGCCGCCAGCAGCGCCGCCACCGCCCCGGGATGGCTCATCGGCAGGTCGTGGCCGGCCCCGGCGACGGTGTGTTCCGCGCAGTCGGGGAACAATTCCCGCACCCAGTCCCGAACCGGGGCGAACAACGCCGGACTGGCGGCCCCGGCGAGATACAGCACCGGGGCCGTCACCGCGGCTGCCCGGGCCGGATCGAAGGTCCAGGCCTCCAGCGCCGACAGGTCGGCGGTGAAGAAGGTGACCGCGTCCGCTTCGATCCGGGCGACCACGTCCGGGGCGGTCTCGGCCCGTTCGGCCCGCCAGCTCCGGGTCCCCAGCGCCTGGCTGAACAGTTCCAGTGCTGCGGTCACCCCGGCACGGGCGAAACAGTCCCGCAGGTCCCGGTTCGCGGCCAGAAACGTCTCGGCCGAGCGGCCGTGGCGGGGCGGCGGCTCGATCAGGGTGAGCGTACGCACCCGGGCCGGTTCGAGCGCGGCCAGTTCCAGGGCCACGGCGGCGCTGTAGCTGGTCCCCAGCACATGGGCCCGGTCGATGCCGAGCGCGGTCAGGACCGTCAGGCAGTCCCGGGCGTCCCGCGGGATCGAACCGGGGCCGGTCGCCGCGGAACTGGCGCCGTAGCCGCGCCGACGGCAGTCGATCACCCGATAGCGCTCGGCGATCAGCGGCTCGGCCCCGAGCGGAACCAACTCCTCGGGGGCCAGGGCGGTCTGGATCAGCAGCAGCGGCGGCCCGCTCCCCGCCGTACGCACCTCCACGGCGGCGCCCGGCTCCACCGGTACCGTCCGGATCTCGGTCATAGTCCATCGTGCGCCGCGCACCGGATCCGCGTCCACCGATCCCCGACCCCTGTCCCTCGTCCCTGATCCCCCTCGTCCCTGATCGGCGGCCACACGTCGATGGACAGCCCCGCCGGGGAGGACCTATCGTGGAATAACACACGGGAGTCCGGGGCACCGGGCTGAGAGGAAGGTCAGACCTTCGACCGTCGAACCTGATCTGGGTCATGCCAGCGCAGGGAGGCTCTCTTCAACCGCTCCACTGACTCCGGTCGTCCAACGACCCGCGCCGGTGGCAGGTTCCCGTGCCCGATGCGTCACGAAAGGGCACACCATGACCGCAACATCGTCGAATTCCGCCAACCTCGGCGAGGACCAGACCCGCCCCGCCGGCACCGGCCGACTGCGCTGGCGCGTGGTCGACATCGTGGTCGCCGCCGTGCTGGGAGTGGCCTGCGGGGTGATCTTCGTCGGGTGGAACACCATCGGGTACGCTTGGTTCGCCGCCATGGACGCCGTCACCCCCGGTCTGGGCGGGCTCGCGGCCGGCGTGTGGTTCCTGGCCGGACCGCTGGGCGCCCTGATCATCCGCAAACCCGGTGCCGCGCTGCTGGTCGAACTGATCGCCGCGTTCGTTTCGATGGCGATGGGCAATCAGTGGGGCTGGACCACCATGTACTCCGGGTTCGCCCAGGGCCTGGGTGCCGAGATCGTGTTCGCCGCCCTGCGCTACCGCCGCTTCACGCTTCCGGTCGCGGTGCTGGCCGGGGTCGGCGCCGGACTGGGCGCGTTCGTCAACGAATTCATCCTCGGCAACTGGGCCAAGTCGCCGGCGTTCAATGCGATCTACGCCGGCTGCACGATGCTCTCCGGCGCCGTCCTGGCCGGCCTGCTGGGCTGGCTGCTGATGCGCACGCTGGCGCGTACCGGTGCGCTGGATCGCTTCGCTGCCGGCCGGGAGGCCCGGCCGAGCGTCTGAGGTGCGGATCGAACTCACCGATTGGGGGTGGCGGCACGCGGCGCGGACCAGCTGGGCGGTCCGCGACATCACCTGCACCATCGAGGCCGGGGAGCGGGTGCTGCTGCTGGGCGCCTCCGGCTCGGGCAAATCGACGCTGCTGCACGCCCTGGCCGGCGTGCTCGGCGGCGGGCAGGAGGGCGACGAGACCGGGACCATGCTGCTGGACGGGAAGCATCCCACCCGACAGCGCGGTCGCGTCGGGCTGGTGCTGCAGGACCCGGACGCCTCGGTCGTGCTGGCCCGGGTCGGCGACGACGTCGCCTTCGGTCTGGAGAACCTCGGAGTCCCGGCCGAGGAGATCTGGCCGCGGGTCCGGGCGGCCCTGGACACGGTCGGGCTGGGTCGGCTGCCGCTGGACCGGCCCACCGAATGGCTGTCCGGAGGTCAGCAGCAGCGGCTCGCGATCGCCGGCGCGCTGGCGATGCGGACCCCCGTCCTGCTGCTCGATGAGCCCACCGCCAACCTCGATCCGGCGGGGATCCGCGATGTCCGGGACGCGCTGGGCCGGATCGCGGCCGACACCACCGTCATTCTGGTGGAGCACCGCCCCGAACTGTGGCTCGACCTGGTCGACCGGGTGATCGTGCTCGGCCCCGACTGCGGGATCCTGGCCGACGGTGCCCCGGCGCAGGTGTTCACCGCCCGGCGCGCGGAGTTGCTGGCCGCCGGGGTCTGGGTCCCCGGTGCCGAGCTGCCCGATCTCGGGCTCCCGGCGTACGCCCCGGGCCCGGACCTGCTGACCACCGAGGACCTGGCGATCGGCTACGACACCCCGGTCCGCAGCGGCCTCGACCTCGGGCTGCCCGCGGCCACCGCGACGGCGATCACCGGCCCCAACGGCGCGGGCAAGACCACGCTGGCGCTCACCCTGGCCGGGCTGCTGCCCCGCCTGGGCGGGCGGATCCGGGTCGCTGAGCACCTGCAACCACCGGCGCGCCGGCGTCGCTTCGGACGTACGCCCGACCCGCACGATCCGGGCAGCTGGCGGGCCAAGGATCTGCTGACCCGGATCGGCACGGTCTTCCAGCATCCCGAGCACCAGTTCGTCGCGGCCACCGTCGCCGACGAACTCGCGGTCGGACTGCACGCCCTGGGCCACCCGAAATCGGCCATCGACGCCCGCGTCGCGGAGTTGCTGGCGGTGCTGCACCTGGACCGACTGGCCGGGGCCAACCCGTTCAGCCTGTCCGGCGGGCAGAAGCGGCGGCTCAGCGTCGGCACCGTGCTGGCCACCGAACCCGAGCTGATCTTCCTCGACGAGCCGACCTTCGGGCAGGACCGGCGTACCTGGATCGACCTGGTCCGGCTGATCGGCCGGATCCTCGGCGAGGGCCGTGCGGTGGTCTCGGTCACCCATGACCCGGACTTTCTCGCGCTGCTGGGTCGGCACCGGATCGAGGTCGCCGGATGATCGCCGAGACCGCGCCGAGCGTACGCCCCACCCCGACCGGCACCCGGCTGGACCGGCTCAACCCGGTCACCCGGATCGTGATTGCGATCATCGTGTCCGGGCCGCTGATCCTGACCCTGGACTGGCTCAGCGCGGCCACGGCCCTGGTCGCGGTGGTGATTGCCGCGCTCGCCGTCGGCTTCGGTATCGCCCAGATTGCGCGCCGACTGGGGGTCCTGCTGATCCTGGCGGCGATCACCGGGACGTCGATGGCGCTGTACGGCGAACAGGGCGGCCGGGTGTGGTTCCACTGGCTGCTGATCACCGTGACCGACAACTCCCTCACCCTCGCGCTGGCGGTCTTCCTGCGGGTCCTGGCGCTGGGGCTGTCGGCACTGCTGCTGTTCGGCGACCTGGATCCGACCGAACTGGCCGACGGTCTCGCCCAGATCGTCCGGCTGCCGGCCCGGTTCGTCCTCGGGGCGCTGGCCGGGGTCCGGATGCTGGGGCTGTTCGCCGCCGACTGGCGCACCCTCGCGCTGGCCCGGCGGGCGCGGGGCCTGGGTGACACGGGCCGGCTGCGACGCTGGCTGTCGATGGCCTTCGCGCTGCTGGTCCTCGCGATCCGGCGCGGCAGCCGGCTGGCCACCGCGATGGAGGCGCGCGGGTTCGGTGCCGAGGACGGGCCGCCGCGGACCTGGGCGCGGCCGTCGCGGTTGGGGCGCGCCGATGTCGTCGGGATCGGTGTCGCGGTGCTGATCGTGGTCCTGGCGGTGGCCATGTCGCTGGGGTTCGGGACCTTCCACTGGGTCGGGTCCGCCGGATGACCGTTGCGCGGGCAATCGAGCCCGACTTCAGTGGCGTGCTGGACCTGCTGGTGCCCGGCCTGCGCCGACGCGGCGACCGGTTCGTGATCCTGATCGACGGCGGGTCCGGCGCCGGGAAGACCACTCTGGCCGGCGCCCTGCACGCCGCGCTGCCGGGGACGCAGTTGGTCGGTCTGGACGAGTGCTACCCGGGTTGGGACGGGCTGGCCGCCGCCGCCGAGATGGTCGCACGCGACCTGCTCGCCCCGCTCACGCCCGGGTTCCGCCGCTGGGACTGGGTCGCCGGGCGGCCGGCGGACTGGGTGTCCCTGGACCCGGATCGGCCGCTGATCATCGAGGGGTGCGGCGCACTGACGCCGGCCAGTGCCCCGGCCGCCCTGCTGCGGATCTGGCTGGACCGCGAGGCCGGGGCCCGGCGTACGGCTGCGCTGGCCCGGGACGGGGCGACGTTCGAGGCGCACTGGGAGCAGTGGGCGGCCCAGGAGCGGGCGCACTGGGCCGCCCACCGCCCCTGGGAGCTGGCTGATCTGGTGGTCGAGGTGACCGGCGAGCCGGGTACCGAGCGCATAGGCTGAGCCGCATGAAGATGAGTGACAAGCTGGAAGCCGCGTTCAACGAACAGGTGACCCAGGAGTTCGCCTCCTCCCTGGTCTACCGGCAGCTCGCGGTGGAGATGGAGCAGCAGGAACTGGTGGGGATGGCCAACTGGCTGCGGATCCAGGCCGACGAGGAGATCGTCCACGCCAACACCTTCCTGCAGCACCTGATCACCCGGGGCAACAAGGGTGTGATCGGAGGGATCGACGCGCCGACGGTGGCCGACACCTCGCCGCAGGGTCTGTTCGAGGCGGCGCTGGCCAACGAGCGGGAGATCTCCGAATCGGTCCGCAACCTGTGGCGGCTGGCCGAGGCCGAGGGCGATCTGGACTGCCGGCCGCTGTTGCACACCTTCCTGAGCGAGCAGATCCGCGAGGAGGACACCGTGCACCACATCGTCGGCCAGCTGAAAATGACCGCCCACGACTCGGCCGGGGTGCTGCGGCTGGACGCCGAGCTCGGCGCACGCGGGGCCCAGGACACCGGAGCGACCCTCTGAGCACACCCTCGCCCCGGGCCGGCGCCGGCGGACCGACCCTGTGGGCGGTCAGCGACACCCACATCCGGCTCCCGGACAATCGCCGGATCGTGGAGCGGATCCACCCCGCCCACGACGAGGACTGGCTGATCCTGGCCGGCGACATCTCTGAGCGCCTCGATGACATCGAGGAGAATCTGGCGATGTTCGCCGGCCGGTTCGCCCGGGTGATCTGGGTGCCCGGCAATCACGAACTGTGGACGATCGACCGCGAGGTCCGGCAGCTGCCCGGACCGGCCCGCTACGACGCGCTGATCGAGTTCTGTCGCGGGCTGGGCATCCTCACCCCGGAGGATCCCTATCCGGTGTGGCGGGACCGGGCCCGGATCGCGCCGTTGTGCTGCCTGTACGACTATTCCTGGCTGGCGCCGGGCACCAGCACCAAGACCGAGTCGCTGGCCGCGGCCCGGGCCGCCCGGATCGTGGTCCGCGACGAACAGGTGCTCGATCCCAGTCCGTACGCCACCATCGAGGACTGGTGTCATGAGCGGGTGGCGCACTTCGAGCGCCGGCTCACCGAGGCCGGGGACGGGCCACCGTTCGTGCTGGTCAACCACTGGTCGCTGCTGCGCGCCCCGACCCGGGTGATGACCCATCAGGTGCTGCCCCAGTGGTGCGGTACCGAACTCACCGCCGACTGGCACCTGCGCTTCCCGACCGAGGCCGTCGTCTACGGCCACCTGCACATCCCCCGGACCACCTACCACGACGGGGTCCGCTTCGAGGAGGTGTCGTTGGGCTACCCGCGGGAGTGGAAACGGCGGCACAACCACGACCCCGATCCGGTCCGGGCAATCCTGCGGGGCTGACCCCGCGCGACTGTACGCCCAGCAACTCCCCGACCCCGGCCGACAGGCCCACAGGAAACATTCGCCAGGAGGCCCCCATGAAGGACACCATCCAGTTCCTCGACATCAGCAACATGATGGAGGAGGCGATGCGCCACGCCACCGACGAGATCGGCCGGGGCGGACCGCTGATCCCGTTCGTGCTGGCGATCACCTTCGACGGGGAACGGGAACTGCAGCAGTTCCGACTGACCGACCTGGCGACCTCGGCCCAGGCGGCCTACGATCACGTCCGGGCCTCGGCCGGGCGCTACGAGCTGGCCGTGGTGGCCGTCGACATCACCCTGACCAAGGACGACGGCAGCCGGACCGACGCCGTGCTGACCGAGGGGTACGGCTCGGAACTGGAGGCCTCGCTCCAGCTCGCCCTGCCGTACAAACCGGCGACCGCGACCCGGCCGATGTCGTTCGGGCAGCCCCAGCAGTTGGGCAATGGGGAGAACCTGCTGCGCGCGAACGCCTAGCGCGCGGCTACGTGGCGGTGAGGTGCAGTCTCGTCGCCACGACCGTCGGCGTCTCGGCCAGGCCGGCGGTCACCAGTCGCCGGTCCGCGCTGACCAAGGGAATCTTCAGCGCTGCGGCGGCGGCAGCCCAACTGGCGTCGTAGAACGACAGGCCATGGGTCTCCGCGATCCGAGCGGCCTGATGCAGCCATCCCTGCGACATCACCAGGGGCGGGCCAACGATCGCCACCAGGTCGTCCAGCTGAGCGGCCACCTCGACCGCCTGCCATCCCAAGGCACGTGTCAGCACGTTTCCGACCTCATAGAGCGCCAGGTCGAGCACGTACGCATCGACTACACCGCGGACGTGCGCATCTCGGATCGCGCGTGCCTCAGCCAGCTCACTCTCGCCGTCGGAGTGGAACCACTTGATCAGGACCGAGGTGTCGACCAGCAGGCCGGTCATCGACGCTGGTCGCGATCGGCGCGCACGAGGTCGGCCGACTCGAAGCTCCCGGCATTCCGGAAGCGCTGCTCCGATCGCTCGACTGCAACTGCGAGCTGGACCGGATCCCGGCGCCTGAGCTCCCGCCGGGCCGCCGCGGCAAGGAGCGCGCTGCGACTCGTCGAGCGGCGCTTCGCCTCCGCATCCACCTCGGCCAGCAAATCATCGGGCAACGAGATCATCACCTTGGACATACTCGGAGTATAGCTCCGGGTATAGCCGGAGCTCAGGATGTGAAACTCACCCGCCAGTGCCGACAATGGGACTCTCGGTACCGGGAGCGGATCAACCTCGGCTTCCCACTCGAGCACGCCCGGGACGAGTCCTTGGTTCTGGACCTGCAGGCCGCACTGTGGGGAGCCGGACGGCCGGCGCCCGGTCAGTCCGAGGTTTCGGCCCCATGGCGTTCCATCAGGGCCACGATGTCCTGCGAGCTGATGTCCTGGCCGAGGCTCATCACCGCGGCCCGCGCCATCGGCAGAGCCCGCAGGAAGGTGTCCATGGTCGGATCCTCGGCGTCCGCCCCGGATTGCCCGAGGACGGCACGCAACGCGGGCCCGGCCTCGGGATCATCCAGCCACTCCCCGACTGTGGCCGTGCCATCCAGGCGCACCCGGGGCTGCGGCGCGCTCACCTCGACGGTCGCGGTCAACGGAAGGTCGCGGGAGGAGGCCCCGACGGCGATCTCGGCCGGACCGGGCTCGACGGCCCACCCGCCCCGCGCGGTGTCCCAGTGGCTGAGGGCCCGTCGGGTCAGGGTGAACTCCACCCGCGCGGTGGCCCCCGGTTCCAGAGGGATCCGCGCGAAGTCGCGCAGTTCGCGCGGGGGCCGCGCGATTGCCGACCCGGGTCGGCCCAGGTAGAGCTGCGGGACCGCGACCCCGGCCCGGTCCCCGGTGTTGCTGACGTACGCCTCGACCCGGATCACCACCGCGTCGAGCGCCGTGGCGTCGGTGATCGGGGTGGTGGTCACGGTGAGATCGCCGAACGCGAACGTGGTGTAGGTGAGCCCGTGTCCGAAGGGGAAGGAGACCTCGGCGCCGGTGGCGTCCAGGCCGCGATAGCCGATGAACAGCCCCTCCCCGTACCGGACCACCTGATTGGCGCCCGGGAAGTTCAGTTGGGCGGGGACCTGGGCCAGCGTCCGCGGGATCGATTCGGCCAGGCGACCCGACGGGGTCGCCTCGCCCAGCAGCAGGTCCACCGCCGCCTGCCCGCCGGCCTGCCCGCCGAGCCACAGGTCCAGCACCGCATCGGCGTGGTCGATCCACTCGGCCACCGTCACCACCGCACCGTGGGCCAGCAGCACGACGACCCGGTCGGCCACCGCCGCGACCTCGGCGAGCAGACTGCGCTGGCTCTCGGGCAGTTCCAGGTGGTCGCGGTCGTAGCCCTCGGACTCATCGGCGGCGGGCAGCCCGAGCACCAGCACCGCGGTCCGGCCGCGCGCCAGGTCCACCGCGTCGGTACGCAGTTGCTCGTCGCTGCTGTCCTGCCCGGGTGCGTCGGCGGCCTCGGCGAGTCGGTAGCCGGGGGCGTACGGCAGGTCGAGGCCGCGTTCGGTCAGCGCATCGAGGATGCTGACCAGCCGGGTCGGATTGACCTTGGAGGAACCGGCGCCCTGGTAGCGCGGGGTTCGGGCCAGCTCGCCGATCAGCACGGTGGCGTCGAGGGCGGCCGGATCCAGCGGCAGGACGCCGTTGTTGGTGAGCAGCACCGCGACGGCGGCAGCCACCTCCCGGGCCAACGCGTGGTGGGCGGCGAAGTCGACCGGGGCCGGGTCGGTGCCGGCTTCGCCGGCCCGGGCGACCAGGGTGAGCACCCGGGTCGCCGCCCGGTCGACGTCGGCCTCGGCCAGTTCGCCGGAGCGCACCGCAGCGACGATCCGGTCGGTGTTGAGCCCGCCGGAGGAGGGCATCTCCAGATCCAGGCCGGCGGCGACCCCGGCCACCCGATCATCGACCGCACCCCAGTCGGAGACCACGAGCCCCGGATAGCGCCACTCCCCGCGCAGCAGCTCGGTGAGCAGCCACGGGTCCTGCGAGGCGTACGTGCCGTTGATCCGGTTGTAGGAGCACATGACGGTCCAGGGCTGGGCCCGGGTGACGACCTGTTCGAATGCGGCCAGGTAGATCTCGCGCAGCGTCCGGTCGTCCACCTCGGCGTTGATCCGCATCCGGTCGGTCTCCTGGTTGTTGACCGCGAAATGCTTCAGCGACGTCCCGACCCCGGCCGACTGCACCCCCACGACCATCGGGACCGCCAGCTCGGCGGTCAGGTGCGGGTCTTCGGAAAAGTACTCGAAGTTGCGGCCGCACAGCGGGGTCCGCTTCATGTTGATGCCCGGCCCGAGCAGCACCGCCACCTGTTCGGCGCGCGCCTCGGCACCCAGCGCGGCCCCGACGCGCCGCACCAGGTCGCGGTCCCAGGTGGAGCCCAGGCCGGCCGCGCTGGGGAAGCAGGTGGCCGGCACCGATGCGTGCAGCCCGAGGTGATCGGTCGCCCCGGCCTGTTTGCGCAGCCCGTGCGGCCCGTCGGTCAGCATGATCGCCGGGATCCCCAGCCGGGGAATCGCCCGGGTGTGCCAGAAGTCCGAGCCGGACAGCAGCGACGCCTTCTCGGGCAGGGTCAGCTGCGCCAAGACCCGTGGGATGTCGGCTGCGCGGAACTCGGTGAGATCGCTCGATCCGGTCATCTCGGCCCCTCCTCCGACGGCGGCCCGCCGGTATCGGCATCGTACGGCCCGGTGATCCACCTGAGGCGAGCTACCCCGGTTCCGGGGGACGGGTCCGGTGGAGTTCGGATGCCTCGGGTACCGCGCCGGACGAGCATGGACGGTACGCCCCGCACCCGTCGGGCGGACCGATTCGGAGGCCGACCATGACCCAACTCCTCGAAGACGAACTCTCGCTCAGCGAGGAGCGCCCCGGGCCGGCGGTCATTGCCGTCGCACTGGTGACCGCTGCCTGCTGCCTCGGCTTCGCCGTGTTCAACCTGTGGTTCGAGGCCACCGGGTTCCTCGCCGTCGGCCCGAACGCGGCGTACGCCGAGGCGTTCACGGTCCTCAACTGGCTCGTGGTCGCACTCAAAGTGATCGGGGCGGCCGCGGCCCTGGGATCGGTATCGGGTCGACCGCGCGGACCACTGCAGCGCCTGCTCGGGCTCACCCTGTGGGGTGCCTTCGGGACCCTCGCGATCTACTCCCTCGGCAGTGTGGGGCAGGCCGTTGCCCTGCTGCTCGGTTATCTCGGCGGCCCGGGCCGGCTCACTCCCGAGGCCCTTGCCTACGTCCTGTTCTTCCTGCTGCTCGCCACGGGCTTCGGAGTCCTGGCGGTCTCCTACCGCCGGCGCTTCCGGTTGCGCAGGTGGATTCCGGTGCTGGGCTTCACCGCCGGCCCGCTGGTGTTGCTGGTGGTGCTCCTCGCCGTACCCGCTCTGCTGGCCGCGTTGGGGGTCATGCCGTCGGTGTGATCCATCCGGCTATCCCGACCTCTCCGGCGACGATTGCCCGCCGGAATCGGCAGCCGTACGGCCCGGTGATCGGGTCGTACGCGCGGGCTGCCGCACCGGGGCCCGCGTACACCGGGTGAAGGGCGGCCAGCAGCGAGGCAACGCGCGTGTTTGCGGGCACGTATCGGAGCTCGCGGCCCGCCATCGAGGGCGCGGGCCCTGCAGGACCCGCGCAACGCACGCGGGCCCGCGTACTCGAGCTGGACCCGCGAACAGCACCGAGGCGCGCTGCCCGAGACTGCACCAGGGCCCGCTGACCGGGACTTCAGCCCGCGAACTGCACCAGGGCCCGCGGGCCGGGGTGATCCGGCCGGCGCCGACCTACCCGCCCGGGGCTACCCCCCGGGGCAGGCGCGGAGCACGCCGGCTCAGGGTCGCGATCAGGGGTAATTCGGATGCATCGCGGTGGCCCCGCCTGACACAGTGGACGACAGCCCCCACCCCAACCGGGTCACTGAGGACACGAGCTGTCCTATTCGACCTCTAGCCTCGATCGAGGTCGGAGACACCGGCCCCCAACGAAGGGAGAGCCATGGCCATCATCGAGGCCACCGGTCTCACCAAGATCTATCGCACCCGAAAAAGTGAGGTGCGCGCGCTGGACGGGCTCGACCTGTCGGTGCCCGAGGGCACCGTGAAGGCGCTGCTGGGCCCCAACGGCGCCGGCAAGACCACCACCGTCAAGGTGCTGAACACCCTGATCCGACCGGACGCCGGGACCGCCACGGTCAGTGGGCTGGACGTCCTGCAGCAACCGAGCCGGGTCCGCGAGATCATCGGCGCCTCCGGTCAGTACGCCGCGGTCGATGAGAACCTGACGGCCCGGGAGAACCTGGCGATGGTCGGCAGCCTCTACCACCTGGGCCGGCGCCGATCCCGGGCCCGGGCGACCGAGCTGATCGAGGCCTTCGATCTGGTCGACGCCGCCGATCGGCCGGTGAAGGGGTTCTCCGGCGGCATGCGTCGCCGCATCGACCTGGCCTGCGCGATCGTGATCAACCCGCCGATCCTGTTCCTGGACGAACCGACCACCGGTCTGGATCCGCGCAGCCGACTTGCCTTGTGGGCGATCATCGAGGACCTGGTGCAGACCGGTACCACGGTGCTGCTCACTACGCAGTACCTCGAGGAGGCCGACCAACTGGCCGATCACATCTCGGTGATCGATCAGGGCAAGGTGATCGCCGAGGGCACCGCCGACGAGCTGAAGGCCCAGGTCGGCGGCCACCGGGTCGTGATCACCCTGGTCGATGGCGTCGACCAGGACGTCGCCCGCGATGTGCTGCAGCGCCACGGTGCCGGTCCGGTCCGGGTGACCAGTCCGCGGGATCTGGACGTGGCCGTCGAGCAGGGGCCCGCCGAGCTGCAACTGGTGCTCGGGGAACTGTCTGCCGGCGGCGTACCCCTGCACGATGCCGGCATGCGTCGGCCCACCCTGGACGACGTATTCCTGTCCCTCACCGGCCATGGTGCCGTGGCCGACACCGATACCGAGAGCGAGGTCGCCTGATGACCAGCGACACCCTCACCGCCCCGGTCACCCAGGCGACCAGCCGACGTCTGGTCCCGACTGTCAGCGGAGCGGCAGCCGTGCTGTCGGACTGCTGGACCATCACCAACCGGAATCTGATCAAACTGCGCCGGTCCCCGGACATGATCCTGTTCGCCGTCGCCCAGCCGATCATGTTCGTGCTGCTGTTCAGCCAGGTCTACGGCGGCTCGATCCGGGTGGAGGGCACCGACTACACCAACTACCTGATGGCCGGCATCTTCGGGCAGACCGTGGTCTTCGGCGCCACCTTCTCCGGATCCGGGATGGCCCAGGACCTCAAGGAAGGCCTGATCGACCGATTCCGGACCCTGCCGATGAATCCGATCGCGGTCATCGTCGGACGGACCAGTGCCGACCTGGTGCTGAATGCCATTTCGATGGTGATCATGATCCTGACCGGGCTGGTGGTCGGTTGGCGCTTCACCAATGGCTTCATGTCCTTCCTCGGTGGAGTCGGGCTGTTGCTGTTGTTCGCGTACGCGTTCAGCTGGGTGATGGCACTGCTGGGCATGCTGGTGCGTACCCCGGAGACGATCAACAACGCCTCCTTCATGGTGCTGTTCCCGCTGACGTTCATCTCGAACGCCTTCGTCCAGTCCTCGAACCTGCCGGGCCCGCTGGAGTTCCTGGCCAACTGGAACCCGGTCTCCGGGCTGGTCCAGGCGGCCCGGGAGCTGTTCGGCAACACCGGATCGGCCCCGTTGCCCGACACCTGGCCGATGCAGCACCCGGTGCCGACCGTGCTGATCGGCTCGGTGGTGATGCTCGCCATCTTCGTGCCGTTGTGCGTGGCCCGGTTCAAGAAGATCTCGGCCCGCTGAGCCCCCACCCCCACCCGCAGCGCGCAGAGGCACCCCCGCCTCTGCGCGCTGACAGGGATGGTTACACTCAGCCTCAGCGGGTTGCACAGCCGGGTTTCTTCTGCTGAAGGGGGCAGGATGCATTTCCACGGATTGGTGTACCGGGCCCGTTCCGGCTCATCGCCGGACGGCATAGCGGATCTGTTGAGCGCCACCATCGAGCTCGAGCAGGTCGCCCAGGTATACGTAGGACCGAATCGGGACCAGGACGCCGAGGGGCACACGGGAGCCCTCGCGGTGTTGTTGCCCGAAAGCCGGGGACTGCCGCAGTTGTGGGCGCATCCGGCGTACCGCGAGGTGATGCAGGTGCTGATGGCGGAGTCGACCTCGATCGTGGGGGTCGACATGTCCGGGCCGGCCACCCCGGACCTGACCGCGGCGCGCTACCTGCGCGCCTGGATGATCAGTGACTCCCGCTTCGATGTCAACGCCCTGGCCGACCGGGTCACCCAACTGCGGGAATCGCTCGGCGTGCTCGCCCGCGGCGGCACCAACGGTTCCCGCGAGGCCGGTCGCTTCAATCTGGCGGCCACCGTGGTCGCCGAGAGCCAGGACCAGATGGACCGCTTCGCCGCAGCCCTGAACCCGACCACCATGTTCGACGCCACCGATGCCACGATCGGCCTGCGCCTGGATCCCGCCGACCGCGTCGCGTAGCCGGTCGGCGCGGCGACGCCGTAGCCTGCGGACATGAGGTTCGAGGTCTGTGACGCTGCTCTGATGGATCGCTACCTGGCCGTACGCCGGGAGGTCTTCATCGACGAGCAGGGGGTCAGCGAGGAACTCGAACTCGACGCCGCCGACGACCTGCCGACCACCGTCCACCTGGTCGGTCTGGACGGCGAGGACGCCGTGGCCAGCGGACGCCTGCTCGACGTCGGCTCCCCCACCGTGCTCATCGGCCGGGTCGCCGTCCGCAGCGCCCGGCGCGGCACCGGCCTCGGCCGCCGGATCATGGCGGCCCTGGAAGAGGTGGCCCGGGACCGGGCCACCGGGGATTTCACCCTGGAGCTGCATGCCCAGGAGCATGCCGCCGGGTTCTACGAGTCGCTGGGGTACGCCGTCGCCTCCGAGCCGTACCTGGAGGCGGGTATTCGACACGTCACCATGCGCAAGGCCATGACGGCGTCGTAGTCGCGCCGGGCCGGCTCCCTCCCGAGCCGTCCTGCCCCGCCCCGCCCGGACTACGCTGGCAGTGTGTTCTGGCTCACGCTGGTCTTTCTCGCCGAGCTCGGCGCGTGGGCGGCGATCGGGGTCGCCACGTCCGCCCTGGCCGGTGGCGGCGTACCCGGCGGGCTGCTCGGGGTGGCCGCCGCGGCGGTGGCGATCATCGGCTGGGCGTTCGCGGCCTCGCCCCGATCGCGGGCACCCGGCCCGGTCAAGGTGGTCGTGAAGGTCGTCGTGTTCGGGGCCGCGGTGGTGCTGCTGTTCCTGGCCGGATGGCCGATTCCCGCTGCCGTCCTGGCCCTGATCATCGTCGTCGCGCACGTCGGGGTCGCCCGCACCGCACCCACCCTGCCGGGGGCAGCGACACCGGGAGCAGCGGCGCCCCACTCGGGGGCAGACCCCGCGCACCGGGCACCGAAACCACCCCGGCGACCCCCGGCCTAGGCTCTACGCTGGCCCTGTGTCGGACCAGCCCCCACCCCCGCGCGGCCTGAGCCGGGAGATTCTCGCCCTGGCCGTCCCGGCCTTCGCCACGCTGGTCTCCGAGCCCCTGTTGCTGCTCGCCGATTCCGCGATCATCGGACACCTCGCGACCACCCAACTCGCCGGACTGGCCGTGGCGACCAACATCATCGGGCTGATCAACGGGCTGTGTGTCTTCCTGGCGTACGGGACGACCGCGACGGTCTCGCGTCGGCTGGGCGCCGGCGACCGGCGCGGGGCACTGGCCGGGGGCATCGACGGGATCGTGCTGGCCGCGCTCCTCGGGGTCGCCATCACGATCGCCCTGCAGTTCCTGCAGGAGCCGATCATCGCCCTGTACGGCGCCCCACCCGAGGCGGCCCGGGCGGCCGGGGCGTACCTGCGAATCGCGTCCTTCGGTTTCCCGTTCCTGCTGACCATGCTCGCCTCCACCGGGGTGCTGCGCGGATTGCAGGACACCCGCACCCCACTCAAGGTCACCGTCACGATCAACCTGGCCAACATCGCGCTGGATGTGTTCCTGGTGTACGGGGTCGGCCTCGGGATCGCCGGCTCGGCGCTGGGCACGCTGATCGCGCAGGGAATCGGGTCGCTGATCCTGGGATTCGTGGTGATCCGGGGAGCCCGGCGGCACGGGGTGCGGCTGCGGTTCCACCCCGCCGGGGTGCTCGGCGCGGCACGCTCGGGGGGCTGGCTGTTCCTGCGCACCATCTCGCTGCAGGGCGCGATCACGGTGACCACCTTCGTGGCCACCCACCACGGCTCGATCGTGCTGGCCGCCCACCAGGTGGGGTACACCATCTGGTCCACCCTGGCCTTCGCCCACGACGCGTTGGCCATTGCCGCCCAGGCGATCGTCGGCCGCTACCTGGGGGCCGGGGATGCCGCCAGCACCCGCACGATCACCCGCCGCCTGGTGGTCTGGGGAGTGGGCGCCGGAGTGGTCTTCGGCATCCTCATCGTTGCGGTGCACCGGGTGCTCCCGGCGGTGTTCACCCCGGACCCGGCGGTGCAGGCGCAGATCTCGGCGATGCTGCTGGTGGTCGCCGCCCTGCAGCCGATCGCCGGGGTGGTCTTCGTCCTCGACGGCGTCCTGATCGGAGCCGGGGACGCCCGCTACCTCGCCGTCGCCGGGGTGATCACCCTGGTGGCGTACCTGCCCTGCGCGTTGCTGGTCGACCAGACCCGGGCCGGCCTGGTCTGGCTGTGGATCGCGTTCGGGGTGTTCATGCTGGCTCGGGGGGTGACCCTGACTGCCCGCGCCCGCGGTTCCCGCTGGATGCGGTTGGGCGCGCGCTGAGTCGGGCTAAGGTGGCGCCATGCCGGAACCCCGCAGCCTCGACTGGGCCCAACGCCTCATCCGCATCGACTCCACCAGCCGGATCAGCAACCGCCCGGTGATCGACCTGATCGCCGCCGAGGCGACCCGGCTCGGGCTGGATCCGCAGCTCTGCCCCAACCCGGACGGGACGAAGGCGAATCTGCTGATCACCGTGCCGGCCGCCGACGGAACCCGCAGCGGCGGGGTGATCCTGTCCGGGCACTCCGACTGCGTCCCGGTCGACGGACAGGACTGGACCAGCGACCCGTTCACCCCCGAGGTCCGCGACGGCAAGCTGTACGGCCGCGGCTCGGCCGACATGAAGGGCTACCTGGGGGTCCTGGTCACCCTGCTGCCGGACATGATCGCCGCCCGGTTGACCGAGCCGATCCATCTGGCGATCTCCTACGACGAGGAGCCGGGCTGTGTCGGCGGCGAGCAGATCGTCCGCGACATTGCCGAGCGCGGCCTGGCCCCGCGCGCCGCGGTGATCGGGGAACCGTCGATGATGCGGGTGATCACCGGGCACAAGTCGGTGACGATGGGCGTTGCCACCGTCCGGGGCCGGGCCGCGCATTCCTCGCTCACCAACCAGGGCGTCAACGCGATCGAGTACGCCGCCCGGCTGATCGGCTTCCTCCGCGAGATCGGGGTCTCCTGGCGTACCGAGGGTCCCTTCGACGAGGGCTACGAAGTGATGTACTCCACAATCGGCACGAACCTGATCCATGGTGGCATCGTGGTGAACACCGTCCCGCAGGACTGCACCTTCGAATTCGACTTCCGGACCATTCCCGCGGTCGACATGTACGCCACGATGGACCGGATCCGGGCAAAGGCGGCCGAACTCGAGGCCGAGATGCAGGCGGTCGACCCGGCGACCTTCCTGCGGATCGAGGCGCGGGTGCAGGTGCCCGGGCTGGGCACCGACCCGGACGCGGACGTCGTCGCCCTGGCGCACCGGCTGGGCGGGATCCCGTCGACCGATCAGGTCACCTATGGCACCGAGGCGGGTCAGTTCTCCCGGGCCGGGATGCCCGCGGTGGTCTGCGGCCCCGGCGACATCCAGGTCGCCCATCGCGCCGACGAGTTCGTCCCACTGGAGCAGTTGGTCGCCGCCGAGGAGTTCGTCCTCAGCCTGATCGCCGAACTGAGCTGAACCCGGCCCACCCCGAGCACACTCGAACCCAGAACGGCCGGCCCCCACGTGGGGACCGGCCGTTCAGCTGGTGGGGTCGCTCACTGAGCGGCGACGACCTCCACCGGGAGCTTCGCGGTCACGGCATCGTGGAGCTTGACGCCCACCGACGCGGTTCCGACCTGCTTGATCGGCTTGGCGATCTTGATGGCGCGCTTGTCGAGGGCCGGGCCACCGGCCTTCTTCACGGCCTGGGCGATGTCGGCGGCCGTGACGCCACCGAACAGCTTGCCGTTCTCGCCGGCGTTGACCGCAACCTGCACGGTCAGGCCCTCGATCTGCTCGCGGACCTCCTTGGCGTGATCCAGCGAGCGGATCTCCCGGGCGTCGCGCGCCCGCTTGATGCCCTCGATCTGCTTCTCCGCGCCCTTGGTCCACCGGAGGGCGAACCCGCGGGGCAGCAGGTAGTTGCGGCCGTAGCCGTCCTTGACGTC
The DNA here is from genome assembly GCF_000423085.1 of Granulicoccus phenolivorans DSM 17626 = NBRC 107789 = JCM 15570. Taxonomy (GTDB): domain Bacteria; phylum Actinomycetota; class Actinomycetes; order Propionibacteriales; family Propionibacteriaceae; genus Granulicoccus; species Granulicoccus phenolivorans. The sequence continues at coordinate 99,684 of NZ_AUHH01000007.1, forward strand.
GACGACGTCGCCGGCGATCCCGAGGTGGTCCACCGCGGCAGTCAGGATGAGCTTCATGCTGGTGTCCTTTCTCAGCGGGCCGTCGAGGCGTACGGCAGCAGGGCGACTTCGCGCGCGTTCTTGATCGCCAGGGCGATCTTGCGCTGATCCTGCACGGACAGTCCGGTCACCCGACGGGCACGGATCTTGCCGCGCTCGGAGATGAACTTGCGCAGGGTGTTGATGTCCTTGTAGTCGATGTTGGCGACCCGGGTCGACTTGACCGGTACCGCCTTCTTCGGCTTCATCGGCTTGCGAGGTGATGCCATTGTGGTGCTCTCCCTTTCAGTTGAGCCCGGCTTGCGCCGGAATGGTTCGATTGAGGATTCCCCGAGGGGAGGGGGCCCGGAGCCCGGGCCGGATGGGATCAAAAGGGCGGATCCTCGTTCTGGGCCTGCGCCCAGGGATCGTTGCCCGCCGAACGGTTCCCACCTTGGTTGCCCTGGTTGGCCGGGCTGCCCTGGCCCCAGGGATCGTTCTGCTGCTGGCGCGGCTGACCGCCACCGCCGTAGCCCCCATCGGAGCCACCGCCGTAGTTGCCACCGCCGCCACCGCCGCCGTAGTTGCCGCCACCGCCGCCGGATCCGCCGCCACTGGTGCGGGTCACCTTCGCGGTCGCGTACCGCAACGACGGCCCGATCTCGTCGACATCGAGTTCGAACACCGTCCGCCGCGAGCCGTCCTGCGCCTCGTAGGAGCGCGACTTGAGTCGGCCCTGCACGACGACGCGGGTGCCCTTGGTGAGCGACTCGGCGACGTTCTCGGCCACCTGCCGCCACACGGCGCAGTTGATGAACATGGCTTCGCCGTCACGCCATTCATTGGCCTGTCGGTCGAAGTTCCGCGGGGTGGACGCGACGGTGAAGTTGGCCACCGCTGCCCCCGACGGGGTGAATCGCAGCTCGGGGTCGGCGGTCAGATTGCCGACCAACGTGATGATTGTTTCGCCTGCCATGAACTCTCCGGATCGATCGTCGATGCTTCGGGACCAAGACTGCCACCGGCCCCCGACAAAAAATCAGTGGGCCGCAGTCCGGTGATCGGGGCTCACTTGTCGAGCAGGAACACCTTGGTGCGCATGATCTGCTCGTTGATGCCGAACTGACGATTCAGCTCCTGCACGTCGGCAGGGGTGCTGGTCAGCTTGAGCACGACGTAGATGCCTTCGGTCTTCTTGTTGATCTCGGTGGCGAGCCGACGCTTGCCCCACAGATCGAACTCGTCGACGCTGCCGCCGTTGTTGGTGATCAGCTCGAGGTACTTCTCCACCCGGGGAGTCACCTGACGCTCGTCCAGCTCGGGGCTGATGATCATCATGATCTCGTACTTGCGCATACGCGTACTCCACCTCCTCTGGTCTTGCGGCCATGGGTCTGTCCCATGGCAGGAGGGCGAATGCTGCCCGGCCCAATCGGTGGCCCGGGCGGTTCGATGAACCAAGGGACAACGTTATCGGGTTTGCGACCCCGGACCAAGTCCGGAATCGCGCTTCGGTGCGGTCAGGCAGCGTCACAGTGGGGTCCGCAGCTTCGGCGCGCCGGGACGCCGGGTTACCGATGGTGACGTTGGGTGGATGTGGTGAAGCTCGACCCGCGGGCGCGGCGCTACTTCACCCGGTTCGCGATGGTGTCGTACATCTCCTTGATGTCGGCACCGTAGCGACGGATCGCCTCGCGCCGCCGGACCTTGAGGGTCGGGGTGAGGATCCCGTTGTCCAGGTTGAACTCCTCGGGGATCAGGGTGAACCCACGGATCTGTTCATAGCCGGGCAGGTCGGCGGTCGCTTCGGCGATCCGTTGGTGCACCACGTGGCGCACCTTGTGGTTGCGGACCAGTTCCTCCACCGGTCCGTGTACGCCGAGTTCCCCGGCGATCCGCTCCAGCTCGGGGACGTAGGGCCGGATCAGGGCGGTCAGGCAGGGCCGGTTGTCCCCGATGACGACGGCGTACTCGATCAGCGGGTCGGCCATCAGTTCGGCCTCCAGCGGGCCGGGGGCGATGTTCTTGCCCCCCTCGGTGACGATCAGGTCCTTCATCCGGTCGGTGATCCGCAGATAGCCGTGCTCGTCGATCCAGCCGACATCCCCGGTGCGCAGCCAGCGCTTGCCGTCGGGGTCGGTGACGATGACCTGGCTGGTCGCCTCGGGCTTGTTCCAGTAGCCGACCATGATGTTGGGGCCGCTGAACCAGATCTCGCCGTGTCCGGGTTCGAAGGTGCTCTCCGGTGGCGGCACGATCTTCAACTCCCCGCCCGGCAGGACCTGGCCCACGGTGCCGAACTGCCAACCGTGCAGCCGGTTGAAGGTGATCAGCGGCGCGGCCTCGGTGAGCCCGTAGCCCTCGTTGATCAGGATGCCGGCGGCCCAGAAGAACTCCGCGACCTCCTGGCGCAGCGGCGCCCCGCCGGAGGACAGCAGCTTCTTGGGCCCGCCGATGGCCTCCCGGATGCTGGAGAAGACCAGCTTGTCGGCGATCCGCAGTTGCTCGGTGAGGACGCGGCTGCGCTTGTCCCCGGCCAGCTGGGCCTGCCGGCCCACCTCCAGGGCCCACTTGAGGATGCCGCTGCGTACCTTGGAACCGGCGACCTTCTGGTGCACCACCGCGTACACCTGCTCGTACAGCCGCGGCACACTCACCATCACGTTCGCCCGGGTCTGCGGCATCGCCTCGGCGATCCGCTTCGGATCCGGCAACAGTGTGATCTGCGCACCCAGCGACAGCAGCAGGAAACTCCAGGCGCGCTCGAAGGAATGACTCAGCGGCAGGAAGGCCAGCCCCTGGTCCTCGCAGTCCAACGGGAACGCGTCCACGCAGGATTCGATCTCGTGCAGGAAGGCCTGATGGGTGAGCATCACGCCCTTGGGCTCCCCGGTGGTGCCGGAGGTGTAGATCAGCGTCGCCAGGTCGGTTCCGGTGACCCGGTCGGCCCGGGCCCGGACCTCCTCGGCCCGGTCGGGGTGCCGGGCCAGCAGGGTGGCGAAATCGGTGCAGACCCGGCCCTGACCGGCCGCCGCGTCCAGCTGTACGCCGGGATCGAAGCTGATCACCACGGGCGGATCGGCAAGCTCGTTGACCACCGCGCCGACCCGTTCGGCCTCGGACTGCCCGGCCACGAAGATGACCTTGGCGCCGGAGTCGGCGAGGATGTGGTGGACCTGGTGCGGGGTCGAGGTCTGGTAGAGCGGAACGGTGACGGCGCCGATGTGCAGGCAGGCCAGATCGGCCACCAACCACTCCGGCCGATTGCCGGAGAAGATCCCTACCCGATCGCCGTGCTCGACGCCGAGATCGATCAGGGCCGCGCCCAGCCAGGTGATCTCCTGACCCAACTCGGCATAGCTGGTCACCGCGAAATCGGATCCTTCGGCGATCCGCAGGGCCGTTCGGGTGGGCCAGGTCTTCGTTGACCGTTCGAACAGCCGCCCCAGGGTTTCTGCTGTCATTGACTTCTGCTCACCTTCGTCCGTGATACTCCACCGTAGCCCAGTGGCTTCGGCAACACCGCCGGTGGTGGACTATTGACCGGGCTCGGATTCGGCCGGGGCCTGTTCGGGCTGGGCCGGGCTGAAGGCGAGCACCCCGCAGGCCACCGTCGCGACCAGGATCGCCAGCACCGCCGGCCAGGCCCACCCCGGCCGGACGGTGTCGCCCAACCAGTACCAGCCGATCACGCCCGGCACGATGATCTCCACCACCCACAGCAGGGCGGTGGCCGGGCCGACGCTGCCCTGCTCCAGGGCCCGCGCATAGGCGAGCATCCCGATCGCGCCGAAGCCCAGCACCAGCCAGAGGGTCCACGACCCCAGCAGCCCGACCAGTCCATGGTCCAGGGGCAGGCCGCGGGCACCGACCGCCGCCCCGGAGAACCCCAGGCCCGCCAGCACGGCCATCACCGCCGGATGGTGCCGGCGATACAGCACCGCCACGGCGATCCCGACTCCGACCAGCCCGACCAGCAGGACCTCGTCGAAGAGGATCGAGGGCCGCACCGCGGCCTCGGTGCCGGACGCCGCACCGACCACGACCAGCGCGATCACCGTGGCGACCACGGCCACGACGTCGCGGCGCAACAGCCGCGCCCCGAGGAACAGCCGGGCCAGCAGAACCGTCACCGCCAACGACCCGGCCAGCACCGCCTGCACGGTGAACAGCGGCAGCGCCTGCATCGCGACCACCGACGACACCCAGGCCAGCAGATCCAGGCCCATCCCGACCAGGTAGCCCGGCTGCACCACCACCCGGGCGCCGGTGGCCCGGCGCGCGGCCACGGCCTGGATCACCGAGGCCGCGCCGTAGCAGAGCATGCCGACCACGGCGGCGACCCACGCCACCGGCACTGACACACTCAGAGCTGGGTCCGATGAAAATTCAGCGCCGAGCGGCTCGGGGTCGGTCCGCGCTGCCCCTGGTACCGGGACTGGTTGCGTTCTGATCCGTAGGGGAACTCCGCCGCAGAGGTGAGCTGGAAGAAGCAGAACTGGCCGATCTTCATCCCCGGCCACAGTTTGATCGGCAGCGTCGCGACGTTGGACAGCTCGAGGGTGACGTGACCGGAGAAGCCGGGATCGATGAATCCGGCGGTGGAGTGGGTCAACAACCCGAGTCGGCCCAGTGAGGACTTGCCCTCCAACCGGGCAGCGATGTCGTCGGGCAGGGACACCGACTCGTACGTCGCCCCGAGGACGAATTCGCCGGGATGCAGCACGAACGGGTCGTCGCCGTCGGGTTCGACCAGCCGGGTGAGTTCGGACTGCGGCTCGGCCGGGTCGATCACCGGGTACTTGTGGTTCTCGAAGACCCGGAAGTACCGATCCAGGCGTACGTCGATGCTGGAGGGCTGCACCATGGCGGGCAGGTACGGATCGAGCACGATCCGGCCGGCATCGATCTGAGTCCGCAGATCTCGGTCTGACAGAAGCATGGGGCCGAGATTACCGGCTCATTCGCGCCGAGGTTACCGCTCACTCACGCAGCAACTGCAGCACATGATCGCCGAAGGAGACCCGCTGTCCCTCGCCGACCCGCGCCGCCTCGCCGGGATTCAGCCGGCGGAACCGGCCGCCGGGCTCCTCGACCCCCGAGCCGTTGGTCGAGCCACAATCCATCACGAACACCCCGTCCCGGTCGAGGGCAACCAGCAGGTGGGTCTTGGAGACCGTACGCGTGGCGTCGTCCACCCGGACCGGGGCGGCGGGTTCGCCCGGCCGGGGTTCGGGATTGCGGCCGAGCAGCACGGCCGGACGCACCGGGAGCCGCCGCCCGTCGGCCAGGGCGATCACCCAGCCGACCTCCGGTGCGGACCGGACCGTCGGCGGGGTGTGCCGGCTGCCCGGCGGGGCGACCGAGGTGGCGTCAGGGTCGTCCGGCGTCGAGACCGGACGCGGGGATGGCGTCGAGACCGGAGGTGCCGGCTGTGCCGAGACCGGGGGTGCCGGCTGTGCCGGGGGTGGCGGCGTACCGGCGGCTGCGGTCAGATGCGCCGGCAGGCCGACCGTACGCGCCCGGGGTCGCGGCTGCGGCGCCATCGGCCGCTCCCGGGCCACCGGCCGCTGCGACACCACGATGGCCCCGGCGGCCCGGTCGTGCCAGCCCCGGTACTGATCGTCGATCACCAGCCACACCAGCATCAGGATGTAGGGGACGATGAGGGCGGCCAGCACCCCGGCGGCCAATTGTCGGGCGGCGAAGCGTCCCCACCCGATCTGCCGCCCGTCGCGGATCCCGACGATCTCCAGCCCGAGCACGCGCATGCCGGGGGTCGCGGCCCGCTCGGCCCCCGACCACCAGACGAAGCCCGCCCAGCCGAGCAGGATCAGCCCGGCCAGCACGGTCACCACCAGCAGGACATTCGCGTTGGTGATCACCGTCAGGCCGAGCCCGTACGCCGCGACCACCACCAGCGGCACGATCGAATCCACCACCGCGGCCAGGAAGCGCAGACCCAGCCCGGCCGGCTCGGCAGTGGGCCCCTCGGCCGCCGGAATCCCGGAGTTGCCCGGAGCGGGCGTACCGGGGGCGGGGGCGTACGACTCGGTCATCACCCTCCTGCAGTTCGCCGGGTCCATCAGCACTCGCGGGCTACGGTAGCGCGGCCGGTGGCGCATTCCCCGCTCCAACGGACCCGCGACCTCTCCCCTTCGACCCCGCGCACCGAAGTTTCGTGTACCATCGCGAAATAACGGAGATCTGCGCCTCAACGTAGAGCCGCGGAATCCTGGTCGGCGAAAGGTGCGCCCATGGATTACTACAACCTCGTCGTGGTCGGAGCCGGAATGGGTGGCCTGGTCGCCGCCAATCGTGGCCTCGATCGCGGACTGTCGGTCTGTCTGGTGGAGGCCTCCGAGCGTCCCGGCGGCTCGATGAAATTCTCCGGCGGCATCGTGTGGACCGCCAACGATCGCGACACCCTGCGCCGGATCGCTCCCGACGGTGACCCGGCGCTGCAGGCCGCCCTGGTCGAGGGGGTCGACGAACTGTGGAACTACCTCGAGGAGATCGGGGTCGAGCTGAAGCCGGAGGAGGACATCATCGGCGTCGGCCGTGGCCGCCGCTTCGCCGGAACCACCACCGGTATCCAGGAACCGGTCGCCCTGCACCTGTACCAGCGCTTCCTCAACGGCGGTGGCACCTATGTCGGCCGGACCCGGGTCGAGGACGTGCAGGTGGCCGACGGTTCGCTCACCATCACCGGTACCGGCGCCTGGGATGCGGCGTACGCGGTCCGCGCCGGCGGCCTGATCTTCGCCTCGGGTGGTTATCACGCCAGCAAGGAACTGGTCCAACAGCATGTCGGCGGTGACCTGTCCCGGATCGTCCTGCGCGGCAACGTGGAGAGTCGGGGCACCGCGCTCGAGATCGGGCAGCGGCTGGGGGCCGCGGTGACCGACCGGCTGGACACCTTCTACGGCCATTCGCTGGCCTATCCGATCCACTACGAGACCCCGATCAACTGGATCCGGGTCGGGCAGTACTACACCGACCATTGCGTCATCGTCGGTTGGGACGGCCTGCGCTTCGTCGACGAGGGCTCCGGCGTCCTGGAAGAGGTCATGCCGCAGCACGCGGCGCGGCGCGCGGATCCCCGCTATCTGGCGATCTTCGACGACCGGGTGTACCGGGAGCGGGTGCTGCGCCTCGGCGTCGCGCCGGGCACCGCCGGCGGGGGTGGCGACCATGATTCGTTCCAGTTGGCCGCCGATCTGGGCGCCCGCACCGCCCGGGCCGACACCCTGGCCGAGCTGGTCGACCAGGTGGCCGACTGGGGCGTGGACCCCGCGACGCTGACCCGGACCCTGGCGGAGTACAACACCGTCTGCCGTGACGGCGACCCGACGGTGGACCTGTCCCCGGCCCGGACCCGGTTCGCCGATCCGGTGGCCCAGGGGCCGTTCCGGGCGGTGGCGCTGATCCCGGGCATCACCTTCACCACCGGCGGACTCCGGGTGACCGGCGAGTTCCGGCTGCAGGATGCCGCCGGCGCGGCGGTGGCCGGGCCGGTGTACGCGGTGGGCGCGGACGCCGGCGGGGTGTACGCCCCGTACTATGCCGGGGGTCTGGCCTGGGCCGGGGTGGGTGGACTGCGCGCCGCCGACGCGATCCACGCCGCCCTCGCCGCGACGCCGGCCTGAGCGACCCGCGGGTGCGGGCCGGCCCACGGTGGCCGGCCCGCTCCCGTCAGTTGATTGCTCCGGGTCCGGGTCGATCGATCCGGGTCAGGGCTGATCGACCTTGATCCGGATGCCGTCGCCGAGGTCGAGGATGCAGCCGGGCTGGATCCGGACCGCCTCGCCGGGGGTCAGCCGCTCCGCCTCGTGCCGACCGGGCCACAACAGCGCGGTGCCGTTGGTCGAATGCAGATCGGTGACCGTCAGTTCCCAGCCCTCCGGCGCGATCTGGAGGTGGGTCCGGGAGATGTCGTTGCTGGGGCTGGGCACGGTCAGCAGCTTCGGCAACTGCTCGCGGCCGACCCGGTTCGCCGCCGGGGAGCGTCCGATCAGCACCGGCCGATCCACTTCGACCTCGCCGCCGGAACTGGGCCGCAGCACGGCCAGCACCGGTCGCGGTACCGGATGCGGCTGCCCGCCGGTCGGGTTGCCGCACACCCGGCAGCGCTGGTTCTCCGGTGGGTTGGGGTGGCCGAGGCTGCACTCGACCGCGAGGACCATGCCCTCCTCCAACTGCTGCGGTCCGGGGCCCTGCGCACCGGGTCCCTGGGGTGCCGGACCCGGCTGGCCGGGACCCTGCGGACGCTCCGGAGCCGCCCACTGCTGATGCTGCGGCGGCGGCGCATCCGCCTGCCGCTGCGGGGTGTACGCGGGGCTGAACCCCGCACCGTAGCCGGGACCGCCCTGCTCGCCGTACCCGCGCTGGGGCTGGCTCTGCGCGCCCGCGGCGGGGCTGAAGCCGAACGGATCGGGCCGGCCCTGCGGCCCACCCTGCTGCCCCGGACCCTGCGGCCCACCCGGCTGACCCGGACCCTGCGGCCCACCCGGGCCCCCGAACGGGAGGGGAGCGGGGCCGGCCGGGCCCCCGGGGATCGGCCCGCCCGCCGCGGCGGCCCCGACCGGGGCCGGCGGGCCGGGATAGGGCGGGATCGCTCCGGCGCCGGGGACGTCGGCCTCCTCTGCGTGCGCCTCGGCCGCGTACCGGTCGGCGGGGCGTTCGGCGGGCCGGCCCGCCGCGGGGAAAGCGAACGGGTTCGCGTCGGGGGCCGCCGGCTCGGGTCGGCCCTGGGCCGGCCGATCGTACTGGGTGTCGAGATCCTCGATCGCCATCGGCTCGGTCTCCCCGAGGCCTTCGGCCCCGGCCCCGGCAACCCCGGCCCGGACAGCCCCGGCCTGCCCAGACCCGGCCTGCCCAGCCCCGGCGTGGGCGGCACCGGCGTCCTGGGGGCTGCGGATCACCGCGGCATCGGTGGCATCGAGATCGATCACCGAGGCCGCGACCCCGCCGACCACCAGCGGCAGTTGCAGCACCCGGTCCATCTCGACGGTTTCCATTTCCACCCGGACCCGGCGCACATCGCCCAGTCCGACCTCGTTCCAGGTGAGGTAGCCCGCCCCGTCGGCGATCACCTCGGAGGTGTCCAGGTTGCGTACCTGCAACTGGCCGCGGACCAGCGACCGCATCTGGTTCCCGGCCCAGAAGAAGGCCGCGAAATCAGGCATCATGTCGAGCCGGTACTGGGCCAGCTGTTCGACCAGGTTCTCCAGGGAATCCGCCCCCACCAGGGTTTCCCAGATCTGGTTGAGCTTCGCCGAGGCCTTCGGCGGCGCGGGCTGCAGGATCACCAGCGACGTCGGCCCGGACAGGACCACCCACCGTCCGGGCGCATACACCGCGCGCCATTTCCCGGTCGTCCTCATCCCGGCGGGGTTCTCCCCGGCTGTGTTCACCATTGTCGTCAACTCCCGTTCTCGGAGATCGCCACGGTCAGTTCCTCGATGCCGCCCACCCGGGCCCGGGTGAGGTCGGTGTCCTCGGTGAGACTTCCGACGTCGACCACGATCACTGACACATTGTCACGCGCGCCCAGCCTCAGGGCCAGCGCAAGGCACTTGTCCACAGCCTCGATCGGATCCGGGGTGCCCCGCAGGATTTCCTCCACCCGGGGCAGCGGAGTCTCCCGCAGCAGGCCGTCGGAGCACAGCAGCAGCCGGTCCCCGGTCACCATCGGAACCAGCCAGAAATCCGGGTCGAAGGGCTCCTCGGCCCCGACCGCCCGGGTCACCACGTTGCGATCGGGATGTTTGCGGGCCTGCTCGGGGGTGAGCTGGCCGGCATCGACCATCTCCTGGACCAGCGAGTGGTCCACGCTCACCTGGGTGAGTTCCCAGGGTTCCCCGCTGAGCCGGTACACCCGGGAATCGCCCACGTTGAAGATCATCCAGTACGCCTGGTCCCCCACCGACAGGCCGACCGCGCCGCAGGCGGTCGAGGCGGCCTCGTGCCCGTCCTGCATCTGGGCCCGGCGTACGGCCAGGTGGCACTCCTCCAGCGTGGCGACCACCTGGTCGGGGGTGAGCGGCGCGGTCAGCGCCAGTTCGGCGAACCGATCGGTGATCAGCCGACTCGCCACCTGCCCGCCCACCGAGCCGGACACCCCGTCGGCCACCACGAAGACCGGCGAGAGTGCCAGCACTGCGTCCTCGTTGGCGCTCTTGACCGCTCCGCGGTGGGTCAGTGCTCCGTACGTCAGGATGTCCACGCGGTCACCCTAATGCTCGAGGGCTTGACGCGCGCCCTTCTTCCTGGCGCCAGGGCCAGGTCACCTGCACCACTACTTCAGCCTCGGGCGGTGTTCGGGCCCCCTTGCGGCCACCCTCCACCGCTGAAGCCGTAGTTTCAGAGGTCCCCCAACTACACTGACCGCCGTGAGCCGAGTTCGTCGTGGCAGCACCCGCCTGGTGCTGATCGTGTTGCTGGCTCTGCTGACCCTGGCGCCGCTGCTGGGCGGCCCCGACGGGGCCGTCCCGATGCCGGCCGCGTACGCCGCCGACACCACCCAGCAGGTCGGCCTGACCTTCACCGAACTCTCCCCCGCGCTCCCCGGGCCCGACGGGACCCTGACGCTGCGCGGCACCGCGACGAACAACACCGATCAGCCGGTCACCGATCTGCAGGTGCTCTTCTGGCGTGATCGGACACCCCTGAACACGCGCGCCGACCTGGCCTCGGCGCTGGCCAGCGACGCCGGTACGCCGCTGGGCCGCCGGATGACCTCCGACGGCGCCTTCCAGACCCTGACCAACGAGCAACACCCCGAACTCGCCCCTGGGGAGAGCCTCCCGTTCGAGGTGCGGGTCAAGGTCGCCGACCTGGGTCTGGGGGTCGGGAACTACCTGATCGGCGCGCATGCCCTGGGGCAGGTCGGCCGCGGCGGGAACCAGACCCTGGGCCGGGGCCGGACCCTGGTCACCGTGCCGGCGCGCACCGTCACCCCGGCGACGGTGACCGCTCCCACGATCGCGATCCTGAGCAGTCCCCCCTCGATGATCCGGGAGGGCGTGTTCAGCGACGACCACCTGTCCGACGACCTGAGCGAGGGCAATCGCCTGCACCAGCTCATCCGGATCGCCCAGCGCAGCGATGTCTCCTGGGCGATCGACCCGAACCTGATCCGGGAACTGACGATAATGAGCGACGGCTATCAGGTGCAGACCCCCGACGGCCTGCAGGAGGGAGCCGGCGCCGATCAGGCCCGGGCGTACCTGACCCAGCTGGCGAACCTGCCCAAGGATCGCGGCTACCGGCTCCTCGCGGCGGTTCCGGACCTGAACACCCTGGCCGACCAGCCCGATCAGTCGCTGCTCACCCAATCGCTGGCCGCCACCTCGGAGTTCACCGAGTACAACGGGTTGCCGTTGCTCGCCTACCAACCCGGCGGAGCGCTGTCGAACGACACGATCCCGCTACTGGAACGCATTCGGCCGGCGGCGATCCTGGCCTCCACCACCGTCGGGGACCAGTCCGTGATCGGTTCCCTCGCCGGCGCGCCGGTGATCGGTTACGACGCCGACCTGCTGTCCGGCGGCCCGGGCCCGCAGCCGGCCGGGACGGTGGTACAGCGGACGCAGCGGTTGCTCGCCGAGGGGTACCTCACCGCCACCCTGGACCCGAAACCGACCCAGGTGCGGGTGCTCACCTCCGCGGAGGATGCCCGCGCCGAGGTGGCGGCCCAGGCCCCCTGGACCCGCTCCCAGCCGCTGCAGACCCTGGTGCGCGAACGCCCTCCGAGCGGCGGTACCACCCAGTTCGAGTACACCGCCGCCGACGCCGCCGCGCAGTTGAATCCGATTCAGCTCGGCCGGATCTCGACGCTCAACGAGCAGTACGCCGCGTACCTGCAGGTGATGGTCGACCCGAGCGAGTTGCAATCGGTGGTCGCCCGGTCGCTGCTGCGGGCGCACAGCGCGTGGTGGCGGGGCAACCCCACGGGTTTCGCCGGCTATCTCGACCCGCAGACCGAGTTTCTGGACGGGCTGATCCGCGGGTCGGAGGTCTCGGTGTCCTCGCAGCCGTCGGTGATCATGTCGGGGCAGACCGGCTCCTTCCCGGTGACGGTGACCAATCGGTTGGACCGTGACGTCCAGGTGTCCCTGGTCTTCGACTCCGACGCCCCGCAGCGGCTGCGGATCGACACGGTGACCGATGTGATCGTGCCCAGTGGCCAGTCGGTCACCGTCCCGATCCAGCCGCGCGCCAGCGTGAACGGGCCGGTGCAGGTCACCGCCCAGGTGTCCACCCCGGGCGGGATCCGCCTGGGTCATCCGATCCGGCTCACCGTCGAGGCGACCAACTTCGGCCAGATCGGCTGGATCATCGTCATCGCGTCAGGACTCGTGCTCCTGGCCGCCACAGCGTTACGGATTCGGCAGGTTACCCGTGAGAGACTTGCCGGAGCCCAGCCGAACGACCAACCCGGGGGAGGTAATCGGGAGTGACCGATCCACACGGCGAGATCACCACCGATCCAGCACAGGCCAGGTGGCGAGGCACGCCTCCCGCCGGCCGGGATGACCTCCCCGACACGGTGCCTCTCTCGACCTCGGACCAGCCCACGCAGCGCGACCGCCGGGCGCCCGACTCGTGGGCCCCGGCCGACAGCCCGGACGAGCCCGAGGCGGTACGCACCCGGCCGCTGCCGACGCCACCGCTGACCCGGCAACAGGGCACTGCCCCGGTCAACGCCGACGCCGAAACCGCGGCACTGCCGGTGGTCGCCGACGACGCGACCGCGCCCCTGCCCTCCGGCGGGACCGGGCAGGCGCCGCACGGCGGGACGGGGAACGGGCCGGTGTCCGCAGCGGACGCGGAGACCACCGTCCTGCCGGTGGTCGATCCGGTGTCGGCGGGTTCGGCTCCCGAGGCGCCGGATCGGTCGATGTCGCCGCGCTCGGACGGCGACCGCCCCGACCCCGACTCCCCCGCCGACGGCCCTGACTCCCCCGGCTCCGACTCGGCCGACTCGGCCGACTCGCCCGGGCCCGACTCGGGCACTGCCGACCGCGACGGCGGGCGGGCCGCGACCTCGCGCCTGCTCTCGGCCGGGGCGCTGATGGCAGCCGGCACCATGGTCTCGCGCATCCTCGGCTTCGTCCGGGTCGCGCTGTTGGCGTTCGTGCTCGGCAACGGCACCCGCCAGGCCGACATGTTCAACATCGCCACCACGATCCCGACCAGCCTGTACATCCTGTTCGCCGGTGGTGCGCTGAACACGGTCCTGGTGCCGCAGCTGGTCCGCGCGGCCAAGAACGACGCCGACGGGGGTGAGGCGTACACCAACCGGATCATCACCGCCTTCAGCCTGCTGATCGGCGCGGTCACGCTGATCCTGACCGTCGGCGCCCCGGTGGTCACCACGATCTATTCCGCCGACGCCTGGCGGGCGCCCGAGCTGGCCGAACACTGGAAGTCGATGGTGTTCCTGGCGTACCTGTGTATGCCGCAGGTGTTCTTCTACGGCGTGTTCTTCCTGCTGGGTCAGGTGCTGAACGCCCGCGACCACTTCGGCCCGATGATGTGGGCCCCGATCGCGAACAACATCATCCAGTTGCTGGTGCTGGGCCTCTATCTGGGGATCTGGGGCACCTCCGACGGCGCGTCCCCGTTCACCGGACCCCAGGCCGGCCTGCTCGGTGGCGGCGCCACCTTCGGCATCATCGTGCAGTCGGCGGTGATGGTGATCTGGCTGCGCAAGATCGGCTATCGGTACCGTCCCCGGTTCGACCTGAAGGGTCAGGGGCTGGGCCACACCTTCCATCTGGCCAAGTGGACCCTGGGCTTCGTCGCGGTCAACCAGCTGGTGCTGGTCGTGGTCGACCGGTTGGCGACCTCGGCGACCGCGGGCGGGTCGGGGGCCGGTCTCACGGTCTACAACAACGCCTACCTGATGTTCGTCCTGCCGCACTCGCTGATCACGGTGTCCCTGGCCACCGCGATGCTGCCCTCGGCCTCCCGGCTGGCCGCCAACGGGGATCTGGCCGGCGTACGCGAGGAGACCCTACGGACCATCCGGTTGGCCACCTCCCTGGTCCTGCCCGCTGCGGTCGCCTTCCTCGCCCTGGCCCATCCGGTGGTCCGGCTGCTGTTCGGTCACGGCGCCGGGGCGGAGGACGCGGCGTACGTGGGCTGGACGCTGATGGCGTTCGCGATCGGCCTGGTCCCGTTCACCGTGCAATACATCTGTCTGCGGGCCTTCTACGCCCTGGAGGACACCCGCTCGACCTTCTTCATCCAGATCGCGATCGGCGCGGTGAACGTGATCGCCGGGGTGGGGATCGTGTACGCCGTGGGCGACCCCGCCTGGGTGGCACCGAGCCTGGCCCTGGCGTACTCCCTGTCCTATGTGGTGGGCCTGGCCATCTCCTTCCACCAGTTGAGCCGCAAGCTGCCGGACCTGCGCTTCGCCGTGGTCGCCAAGCATCTGCTGCGGGTGTTCCTGGCGGTGGCCCCGGCCGGGCTGCTCGCCTGGGGGATCACCACGCTGCTGGCCAGCGACTCGGTGCTGATCGAGGCGGCCGTGCTGCTGCTGGCCGCGGTGGTCGCCCTGGTGGTCTTCTTCGCGCTGGCCCGCCTGATCCGGATCACCGAGGTCACCAGCATGCTCGACGCGGTCCTGCGCCGGGTCCGCCGCCGCGGTGGCGGTTCGGGCGGTTCGGGTGATTCGGGTGATTCGGGCGGTTCGGGCGGACCCGAGGGGCCGCCGGGACCGGACGGGGACGACCCCGGGACCGGCCCCGCCGCCGATCCCGATGCCGAGGCCGAGACCCGCGCCCTCAGCACCGCCGCGACCGAACTCGGATCAGGGCAATCGGCCGCCGCTCCGGGACTCCCGGAGGCCGACTCGGGCACCCTGCCCCTGCCGCGCGACACCGGCGCGGATGGCACCGACGAGTACGCCGGGAACCCGGCCGGGGAGGACACCCTGGATCCGGGACCGCCGACCGATCCGGGCCCCAGCCCGGCGTACCCCGTGGCCCCGGCGGCGACCCCGCAGCCGCGCTACGCTATGCCGATGTACGCCGATCGCCCCGCGAGTGCCGCGTCGGCGGGTGAGGATCCCGACACCGAGGAGACGAATCCGCTGGAGGTCGGCGACGCGGCCGACGAGGACTTCCACCCGATCGGCGGCCGGGTCGGCGACACCCTCGGCAATCGGTACCAACTGCAGGAACTGCTGGTCCGCCGGCCCACCAGCGAGACCTGGCGGGCGCTGGACGACATCTTGTCCCGGTCGGTGCTGATCCACCGGCTGGCGCCCGAGGATCCCAACAACCCGCTGATCATGAACGCCGCGCGCCGGGCAGCCGCCGCGACCGACGCCCGGTTCCTGCGCGTGCTCGACGTGATCGAGGAGGACCCCGCCGGTCCGTTCGTGGTCTGCGAGTTCGTCCCCGGGGAGAATCTGGCCACCCTGCTCACCGCCGGGCCGCTGAGTGCCCTGGAGGGCGCCTGGGTGGTCCGCGAGGTCGCCGATGCGCTGGCCGGGATGCACGCCCAAGGCCTCTATCACCGCCGGATCTCGCCGGACACGGTGGTGATCACCGCCGCCGGTGGGGTGAAGATCGTCGGCTTCCTCCTGGAGGCGGCGATCGAGGAGCCCGGCACCGTCGATCAGGATTCCGCGGAGCAGGACACCACCGACCTCGGCCGGTTGCTGTACGCCACCCTGGTCTCCCGCTGGCCGGGCGGACCGGCGTACGGGCTGGCCGCGGCACCGACCGGTTCGGACGGGACCTGCCTGACCCCGCGTCAGGTCCGGGCGGGCGTCTCGCCGGCGCTGGACGGAATCTGCGACCGGATCCTGTCCCTGTCGCCGCGCCAGCACGGCCGCCCGATCACCTCGGCGAAGGACGTGGCCGCCGAACTGAGCGCGGTCCTCGGGACCGCGGACGCCTCCCACGATCTGGAGCGTCGGCTGCGCTACCCGGTCCAGGTGGTCACCTTCGGGGAACCGGCGGTCCCGGCCCGCTCGGCCCGCAGCCCGCACACCCCTGCCGGGTCGGTCCCGGGCTACGGTCCCGGCGAGATCGATGCGGACGCCACCGCCCCCCAGCAACCGATCGACCTGGCCGGGCCCGACTATGAGCCCGAACCGGTCACCGACCCGACCCGTCCGGTCCACCGGCCCCCCAGCGGCCGCCACCAGACCTGGCGCCCGTGGCTGCGGATCCTGGTCGCGGTGGTGATCGGCATCCTGATCTGCTCGCTGATCGTGGTCGCGGTGACGCTGAACCGGAACCGATCCGGCACCACGGCGCCAAAGGCGGCCACCGGGCCGGTCGTACTGTCGATCACCGGAGCCAAGGACTTCGATCCCGAGGGCGCCACCCGCGAGGAGAACCCGGACCAGGTGGCCCTGTCCCATGACGGCAACCCGAGCACCGCCTGGCACACCGTCGTCTACAACGCCGCGAACCTCTCCGGGAAGTCCGGGGTCGGGGTGTATTACGACCTCGGCCGCGAGGTCGCCGTGTCCCAGGTCCGGCTGACCCTGGTGGGCACCGGGACCAACGTGCAGATCCGGGTCCCGGACCGGGCGGGGGACGCCGTGCCGACCGATTCCGCCACCCAGTGGCGCACTGTCGGGGAGGCCGACCGGACGCAGGAGACCACCGAGATCGCGGTCAGCCAGGTGAGCACCCGGTACGTGCTGGTCTGGCTCACCTCGATTCCCGGTACGCCCGGCAACTATCAGGGCGGAATCGCCGAAGTCGAGTTCATCGGATAAGGTCGCCGGGTGACCGGAGCCCCGCCGGCCGCTCCGATCCCCCGGGGATCAGCCAACTCCGCGCAGCGCGCCCGACGGGAAGGATGCCGGTGACCGACCCGCGTGACGACACCACGTTGCTCAAGGATCACGTGGCCGGTGATCCGCACGCCTTCGAGGTGTTGCTCGCCCGCCACCGCGATCGGCTGTGGGCGGTGGCGCTGCGGACCATGCGCAATCCGGAGGACGCCGCCGATGCGTTGCAGGAGGCGTACATCTCGGCCTTTCGGCGCGCGCACACCTTCCGCGGCGATGCCAAGTTCACCACCTGGATGCATCGCATCGTGGTCAATGCCTGCCTGGACCGGATCCGGCGCAACAAGGCACGCAGCACCGACCCGCTGCCCGAGCAGCCGGATCGGCTGGCCGAACTGACCGCCACCTCGAACACCCAGGACGCGATCGACGCCAAGGAAACCCACACCGATGTGCTCAACGCGCTGAGCCGGATCAATCCCGACCAGCGCGCCGCGATCGTGCTGGTCGACATGGAGGGCTACAGCGTCGAGGAGGCCGCCACGATTCTGGGCTGCGCGACGGGTACGGTAAAGAGTCGTTGCGCACGGGGCCGGGCCAAGCTCGTTCCGCTGCTGCAGCACATGCGACCCGCCGGGACCGGCCGGTAGCCGATCGTGGCCGACCGACCGCGCTCGGTGACCGCGCAAAAAGTGACGCGGCGGGCGGAACCGTCCGACGGGTCCGCCTCGTCAGATACGAGCCACAGCCGTGGCTTCCCCCGGAAGGACTGACCGTGACCGTTGATTCCCCCGGTTCTGCGCACGACTCCGCTCATCCCGAGCAACTCCCCGACACCGACCATGTCGATCTGGACGCGATCGCCGATGCCGACGAAGATCTGCCGACCCCGGAACGGGCGGCCCGGGTACGGCGGCATCTGATCGGCTGCCCCGAGTGTGCCGCGATTGCCGCGATTCTCGCCGAGACCTGCGCGGCGGTGGCCGCCGATCCGGCGCCGGCGATGCCCGATGCGGTCTTCGAGCGGTTGTCCGAGGTGGTCCGGGCCGAGTCGGCTCGCCGCCGCTCGGGGCTGCTGTCGGCCGAGGAGCAGGCGTCCCGGACGCAGGCGGCCAAGCGCACCGCGCTCGGCAGCTTCGGGGAGAACCCCTCCTACGGGCGCAAGTCGATGCGGCAGTTCCAGCCCGGCACGACCGAGCGCTGAGCCCCCGCCGGGGAACACCGAAGCACCCGGCGACCGAGTGTCGCCGGGTGCTTCATGTCGTGGTTGTGGGCCTGCGGGCGGGCGTCAGCGCCGCTCGCCGTAGCTACTGCCGCGCCGATTGCGGGTCTTCAGGCGTACGTTCGGCAGCTGCGGCGCGGGGATCCGATCGGTCGTCCCGACATACCCGGGCACCTCGCCGAAGCGGTCGCCGTGGGCCTGCCACTCCTCCCGGAAAGCGACGATCTCGTCGTGGGTGCGGCCGACGAAGTTCCACCACATCACGATCTCCTCGGTGAACGGCTCCCCGCCGAGCAGGATCAGGCGTACCGGCCCCGGCCCCGCGGTCAGGGTGAGGGTGCGCTCGCCGGGCTCGAGACAGGCGAGGTCCGCGTACGCCAGGGCGGTCCCGTTGACGCTCAGCTCGCCACGGTCGAGCAGAATGCCGTACTCGAAGGACGGATCGATCTCCAGTACGCAGGTGGCCCCCGGCACCAGATCGAGCTGGGCCCCCAGCAGCGGGGTGAAACTGTGCACCGGCGCCGCGTCGACCCCGGCCAGGGAACCGACGAAGACCAGGGCCGTGCCCGCGGCACCGGGCAGCGGTGCCGGTTCGGGAACGTGGTGCTGGAAGCCGCGTTCCCCGTGCCGGTCGGCGTCCGGCAGAACCACCCACAGCTGAACTCCGTGCAGGATGCTGGTCGCCGCGGTGCTGACCTCGGAGTGCGCGATCCCGGCGCCGGCCGACATCAGGTTCATCTCGCCGGGGCGGACCTTGGCGATCACGCCGCCGGTGTCGCGGTGCTCGATCTCACCCTCGAAGAGCCAGGAGACCGTCTGCAGGCCGGTGTGCGGGTGCGGCGGGACGTCCATGCCGCCCTCGTTGCCCGCCTTCACCGGGGTCGGGCCGTAGTGGTCGCAGAAGCACCAGGCCCCGACGAACGAGCGGTCGCGGTGCGGGATGGTCCGCCGCACGTTCAGGGCGCGTACGCCGCCGAGCGGCACCTCACGGGCGGACAGGATCTGGATTTCGCTCACCCCTGGGACTGTACCCGGCGAGGCCGGCGGTTCAGCGTCGGGGAGACCTCGGGCGGGCGGGCGGCAGCTTCCCCTGCGGGCCGGGACCGTACGCCGCCACCCGCTGCGGCTTCGCCTGCCGGGATCGGCCCACGATCAGGGCCACCCCACCGCCGGCCAGGGCCAGGGAGGCGATGGCGCCGAGGATGATCACCGGAGCGCTGGTGCGGCCGGCCAGCGGCGTACTCAGGTTGATGCCTTGCGAGGCAACCTCACGGTCATTGGTGCCCGCGGCGTCCGGGTTGCCCGGGTCGCCGAGTTGGATGCCGGGTTCGGCATTCTGGTCCGGCGCCGGCTGCCCCCCGGTGGTCCCGGGGTCGCCCCCGGTGTCCGCGGGAGCGCCATTGGGCGCATCGGCCGGGGCGGTATCGCCCTGGGTCACCGGCGGCGCCGGGACCGTTTCGGGCTGGCCGGCACCCGGGTCCTGCGGGGCACCGGGGTCCTGCGGGGCACTGGGGTCGCTCGGCTGGGATCCGTCGGCCGGGGGCGGTACCTGGGTCCCGGGATCCTGCGCGGGCCCCGACTGCGGTTCGACCGGCGGCATCGGCTGTTGCCCGCCGGGATCTGCCGGCAACGTGGGTTCCGGGGCTGACGTGCGCTGGGGGGCTGACGTGCGCTGGGGGGCAGAGGAGGGCTGCGGGGCGGGCTGGTTGCCGCCGTCGGTGCGGGACTCGGTCCGGCCCTGCGGAGCCTGCTGCGTCTTCGGCTGCTCCTGGGCCGGGGCCGGCTGCTGGGTCTTCTTCGGCTGCTCCTGCGCCGGAGCCGGCTGCTGAGTCTTCGGCTGTTCCTGGGCCGGGGCGGGCTGCTGGGTCTTCGGTTGTTCCTGGGCCGGGGCCGGCTGCTGGGACTTCGGCTGCGTCTTCGGCTGCTCCGACGGCGGCTTCGGTTCAGCCTTTTCGACCGGCGGCAGGGTCGGCGGCAGCGTGACGGTGGTCAGCGAGGGCGATGCCTTGGGCGAGACCCGCGGGGTGCCGACCGGACTGCTTTCGGTCGCCGAGGGAAAAGCAGAAGTCGGCGAGGCCGGCGAGCTGGGTTTGACCGTCGAGCTCGGTTTCGCCGTCGAGCTCGGTTTCGCCGTCGGACTGGGCTTGGCCGTCGAGGTGGGCGAGGCCGTCGCGGTCCGGCCGGGTGCCGCGCTCGGCGACGGCGTCGCCGCCACCGGCGGCCCCGGCTGCGTGCTGTTCGGATCCTTCGCGAACGCGGCGAGTTGGGCCCCGGTCCCGTTGAAAACGTTGATCCCGAGCTTCTGCTCGGTGTTGCGGTACTGGTGGAAGGTGAAGTCGCTCCACGGCTTCGGCACCTCCGGGTTGCGCACCTCCCAGCGCGCGATCCACAGCGGCATCTGCTGCAGCACCGGATGATCGGTGCCGACGCACTTCTCCAGGTAGCTCTTGCTGGCGTGCAGCATCGGGTAGCGGCCGCTCTGGTGCTGATATGCGGTCGCGAACTCGCTCAGCCAGGTGCCCAGCTCGGCCCGGGACTTTCCGAAGCACTGCTGGTTCAGTTCCGGTTGATCGGCGAGTTCGACGGTCCCGGGAAGGGTACGCCCATCGTTGTGCCAGGCACCGCCGTTGGCGAGGAACTGACCGGCCTGGGTCGCGCCGTCACTCTGGTCCGGGCGGGCGAGGTGGGAGGCGCCCCGGATCAGGCCGGCCTCACCGGCTCCGCGCCAGTTGCGTGCGAACTTCGCGTCGGTGTCCTTACCCGTGGTGGCCCGGATCAGGGCGAAGGACCACTGCTGTTGCTTCGCCCTGCCCCAGTCGAAGTCCCCCTGCAGCCGGGAGATGTCGGGGCCCTGGGGACCGGAGCGGTAGTCGGCAGCGCCGGCAAGGCTCACCCCGAAACCGGAAAGGCCGATGCCCACGGCAACGACTCCGGCGGCCAGGCGCTTGGTCGACAGCTTCACGATCGATTCCCTCCGGCAGGCTCGCGAGCCCGCGATTGACCCAAGAACAGGGCCCACCCTAGGCAGCGGGCGGAGCGCACACCCAGCCTCGGGGCAGGGAAGTTTCCGGGCAGCCGACGATCGTGTCCCGATCCTGACTCCAGTCGGCGAAATCAGGCCCCGCACGGCCGATTCGAAGCTGCTGGAGTCAGTTTTGGCCCACCCGGACACCGCAACCGGCCCCGGCTCTCGACTCCGGCCCCGCCTGACCCGCCCCGGCGCTCCGGCTCAGCCGACGCCCTCCAGGGCCTTGACCTGGTCCGCGCTGTCCCCCGCGTCGGCCGACGCCACGACCAGGAAGCGGCCCACCCCGATCAGACACCGCTCCTTCTTGTCCTCGACCGAGACGCGTTGGCAGACCGCCCGGTGCGCATTGATCCGGGTCTCCCGCGGCGGGAACTGATACGAGGCGGTCGGATCCACCGTCAGGATCCGGTCCACCGCCGTCGCATCGGCATAGGCCAGCACGGTGTTCCGTCCGCGCAGCTGCGCCTGCAGGTCCCGGTCGCGGAACTCAGGGGCGATCAGCGCCGTGGCATCCACTCCATCGGTTCGCCCGGCCACCTGGATCTGCTCCGGCGCCCAGTCCCGCCCGGCGATCAGGGGCACCCGATCGGCCAGCGACGGATAGGTCGCCGGCAGGGGGGTCCCGGTGACCCGGGCCATCGCGGTAATGGTCTGTTGCAGCAGCGGGCGCAGCTTCTCCCGGGCACTGTCGGCATCGGCCCGGGGCAGGCAGCCGAAGCTCGCCTCCAGGGTGGTCTGCCCGATCCGGGCCACCACGCTGAGAAAGACCGGGTCCGGAACACGACAACCCTGCGCGTTCGTCCCGGCGTACCAGAGCACCTCATCGGCACCGGGCAGCGTCTCCCGCGCCAGCACCGGATTGGCCGCGTAGCCCTGCCAGAACGTCCCGAGCCGATCGGGGGCAGCCCACTCGATCACCTGCAGCGGGTGGGTGGTGCGGTCGAACAGCCCCCGCCCGGCCGCGGGCCAGACCGCGGAGGTTTCGTTGACCGTGGTCCGGAACCCGGCCCGCAGGCCGGCCGGGGCATTCTGGGGCGGGTCCGCGCGGGTACCGGGATCCACGGTGTACAGCGGGGTCAGCCACGGGTCGCCGGGATCGGTCAGTTGCCAGGCCTCCACGTACTGGCGGGTCCGCGCCACCGAGGCCACGGTGGGATCGCTGGTCGCCAGCGCCGCCACCGGCTTGCCCTCCGGCCACGGGCTCGGGGTCCGGCGCCCCTGTTGGTGCTGGAGGTAGAGCCCGACGCCGAGTCCGAGGATCAGCAGGCTGATCAGGACCAGCACCGCCGGAACCAACGCTCCTCGAAATCTCCGCACGATCCAGCAGCCTAGTCGACGGACCGAAACGGCTCCGGAACCAGAAAATCCCTCCCGGTACCAGGCCCGGGAGGGATTTCGGAGGGTGCGCCCAGCTGGACTTGAACCAGCGACCTCTGCCTTATCAGGGCAGCGCTCTAACCGCCTGAGCTATGGGCGCGGGGCCGATCATCGATCAGCACCGAGGGAAAACATTACTGGAAGATCCCCCCGGTGCCAAATCGAGACCGGGACCTCGCTCAGTCCTCGGCGAGGGTGACCTCGAGGCCGCCGATCATCGCCGAAGCCAGGTTGTACAGGAAGGCCGCCAGCGTTGCCAGCGCGGTGAAGATGATCACGTCCACGAACGCGATGATCGCCGCGGTGCCGAGCACCTTGGAGGTCGGGACGTAGTCCTGGATCCGGAACTGGGTGGTGTCACCCGGCACCTGGACGATGTCACCGATCAGCTTGTTCATCGCGTCGAACAGGCCGGACTGACCGATCACCGTCCACACGACCAGCACCGCCACCCACAGCACCACGCCGGCAGCAATCGAGAACAGGAAGGACGTCTTCAGCACCGACCAGGGATCGACCTGGGAGATCCGCAGCCGGGCCTTGCGGGTACGCCGCGGCGCCCCCAGCTTGCGGGTCTCCGGCTCGGCGGTGTCCTCCTTGACCGGAGTCATCTCCGCCGAGGCGAGCACCTTGGCCGTATGCTCCTTCAGCTTGGCGGCCAGACCCGAGGCCTTGTCCCCGGCCGAGCGCGCCACCCCGGCCACCCCGGCCACCGCACTGGGCCGGGTCGCCTCGCCGGACCGGGCCTCAGCGGGAGCACTGGGCGGAACCGGCGCCACGGCCCGATGCGAGGTCTGCTGACCCGGCGGGGGCACGACGGTACCCTGAGCGCCGCCACCGGCCACCGGGGCGACCGGCTGCTGCGCCCCGGGCCGGGGGCCGCTCTGCTGCCCCGGCATCGGGCTGCCCGGCTGGCGCTGGCTGACCTGGCTCGCCTTCGGGGCACTGACCGCGGACGCCTTCGGCGCCCCAGTGGGCATCGGGCGCGGGGCGGTCCCGTTCCCGACGCCGGCAGGCTGCCCTGTGGCCGGTTGCGCGCTGGTCGGTTGCGCGTTGGTGGGCTGGGCGTTGGTGGGCTGAGCAACCGGGGCGGTCCCCCGCGGGGTCTCGGCGAACGACGGGCGCGTGCCCTCGGCAGCGGATTCGCTGTTCGGCTTGGTTCCACTGCTGCGACCCATGATCCGGTCGGCACGCGACTTGGCGGATTCTTTGAATCCGGAGTTACGGATAGCAGTCTGGTCCAGGGGCGTACCTGAGTTCTTCTGCTCGGTCACCGCTCATTCTCCTCGGCCTCGTCGGCTTCCTGACCCGCTCCCGGATCAGTGCTCGGCTCCCCATCATGCTGCACGTCCGCCTCGTCGGTCGACCCCGACACCTCGGGGGCCTCATCCTCGTCGTCCATCGCAGCTTCCGGGTTCACCGCGATCAACGATACGGCGTCGTCCGAATTTACCCCGACAAACTTGACGCCCATCGTGTCGCGCCCCTTGACCGGAACCTCGCTGACCAGCGATCGGGTGACCTGTCCGGACTGCTTGATCGCCAGGATTTCATCGCCGGCGACGACCACGATGCCACCGACCAGGGAGCCGCGCTGATCGTTGAGCCGCATGGCCTTGATGCCCAGCCCGCCGCGGCCCTGGACCCGATATTCCTCGACCGCGGTCCGCTTGGCGTACCCCCCGTCGGTGACGGTGAACACGTACAGCTCGGACTCCTCGGTCTCCTGCCGGATGATCGACATCGACAGCAACTCGTCGTCCTCGCGGAACTTCATCCCGGTGACCCCGGAGGTGGCCCGACCCATCGGGCGCAACTGGGCATCGTCGGCGGCGAACCGGATCGCCTGCCCCTTGCGGGAGATCAGCAGCACGTCGTCCTCGGCGTTGACCAGTTGGGCCCCGACCAGGCGATCCTCCTCGGCGCGGAAGTTGATCGCGATCACCCCGGCCGCCCGCGGCGAGTCGTAGGCGGACAGTTCGGTCTTCTTGACCAGGCCCTGGTTGGTCGCCAGCAGCAGGTATTGCGCATCGTCGTAGCCGGTGATCGCCAGCACCTGCGCGATCCGCTCGTCGGGCAGGAAGCTGAGCAACCCGGCCACGTGCGCGCCGCGGGCGTCCCGGCCGGCCTCGGGAATCTGCCACGCCTTGATCCGGTACACCCGGCCCATGTTGGTGAAGAACAGCAGCCAGTGGTGGTTGGAGGTCGCGAACAGGTGTTGCACCTCGTCGTCGGCGCGCAGCGATGCCCCGCGTACGCCCTTGCCGCCGCGCTTCTGGACCCGGTACAGATCGGTCCGGGTGCGCTTGACGTACCCGCCGTAGGTGATGGTGACCACCACGTCGTCATCGGGGATGAAGTCCTCATCGGACATGTCCCCGTCGGCCGCCACGATCTGCGTACGCCGGTCATCGCCGTACTTGGCGACGATCTCGCCGAGTTCCTCGGAGATGATGGTCCGCTGCCGCTCCGGGGAGGCCAGGATGTCCTTCAGGTCGGCGATCCGGGCCTCGATCTCGGCCAGGGTGTCGAGGATCTTCTGCCGTTCCAGGGCGGCCAGCCGGCGCAGCTGCATGTCCAGGATCGCGGTGGCCTGGATGTCGTCGATCTCGAGCAGTTCCTTCAGGCCCTCGCGCGCGGCGTCGGTGTTCGCCGAGCGGCGGATCAGCGCAATGACCTCATCGAGGGCGTCCAGCGCCTTGGCCAGACCGCGGTAGATGTGGGCCTGCTCCTCGGCCTTCTGCAGCCGGAACCGGGTGCGGCGCTGGATGACCTCGACCTGGTGCTTCACCCACAGGCTGATGAACTGGTCCAGCCGCAGCGTCCGCGGCACGTCGTCGACCAGCGCCAGCATGTTGCAGGAGAAGTTGTCCTGCAACTGGGTGTGCTTGTACAGGTTGTTCAGCACCACCCGCGGCTGGGCGTCGCGCTTGAGCACGATGACCAGGCGCTGTCCGGTCCGCGCGGAGGTGTCGTCCTTGATGTCGGCAATGCCCTGGATCTTGCCGTTGTTGACCAGCTCGGCGATCTTCTGGGCCAGGTTGTCCGGGTTGCACATGTACGGCAACTGGGTGACCACCAGCTGTTGGCGGCCGTTCTTGTCCTCCTCGATGTCGACCACCGCGCGCATGGTGACCGAGCCGCGCCCGGTGCGGTACGCCTGCTCGATCCCGGAGCGGCCGACGATGGTGGCACCGGTGGGGAAATCCGGGCCCTTGACCCGCTGCATCGAGGCCTCGAGGAGTTCCTCGTCAGTCGCCTCGGGGTGCTCCAGGGCCCACTGGACCGCCTCGGCGACCTCGCGCAGGTTGTGCGTGGGAATGTTGGTCGCCATCCCGACCGCGATCCCGGTGGAGCCGTTGACCAGCAGGTTCGGGAAGCGCGCCGGCAGCACGACCGGTTCGGAATCGCGGTTGTCGTAGTTGGGCCGGAAGTCGACGGTGTCCTCGTCGATATCGCGCACCATCTCCATCGCCAGCGGCGCCATCTTGCACTCGGTGTACCGCATCGCCGCGGCCGGGTCGTTGCCCGGGGAGCCGAAGTTTCCCTGCCCGTTGACCAGCGGATGCCGCATCACCCACGGCTGGGCCAGCCGGACCAGGGTGTCGTAGATCGCGGAGTCACCGTGCGGGTGGTACAGACCCATCACCTCGCCCACGACCCGGGAGCACTTGTTCCAGCCCCGGTCGGGGCGGTAGCCGCCGTCGTACATCGCGTAGATCACCCGCCGGTGCACCGGCTTCATGCCGTCGCGTACATCCGGCAGGGCCCGGCCCACGATCACGCTCATCGCGTAGTCGAGGTAGGACTTCTGGATCTCCTCCTGCAGCTCGACCAGTTCGGTGGTCCCCTTGGCGGGGGGCACGATCGCGTCGCTGCCCTCCGGCTCCGCGGGCCCCTGGGGGGTATCAGTCATCGGCTGGGTTCCTTACTTCGCGACCGCCGGCGCGGCGGGTTCGAACTTCTGGTGCCCGGGGTACGCCGGTGGCGCCGCATGCCCGGACGGGGGTCGGTGGGATCAGATGTCCAGGAACCGGACATCCTTGGCGTTGCGCTGGATGAAGGTGCGCCGCATCTCGACGTCCTCCCCCATCAGGATCGAGAACAGCTCGTCGGCCCGGGCCGCGTCGTCCAGCCCGACCTGCAGCAGCAGCCGGTTCTCCGGGTCCATCGTGGTCTTCCACAGGTCGTCGGCGTTCATCTCACCCAGACCCTTGTACCGCTGGATCGGATTGACCTGCGGCAGCTTCTTGCCCGCCTCCTTGCCGGCGGCGTACAGGGCGTCGCGCTCGGCATCGCTGTAGGCCAGCTCGTCCTCGGCGTTGGTCCAGCGCAACCGGTACAGCGGCGGCTGGGCCAGGTAGACGTGCCCGGCATCGATCAGCGGCTTCATGAACCGGAACAGCAGGGTCAGCAGCAGCGTCCGGATGTGGGCGCCGTCCACGTCGGCGTCGGCCATCAGGATGATCTTGCCGTAGCGCAGCTTGGCAATGTCGAACTCCTCGTGCACCCCGGTGCCGAGGGCGTTGATGATGGCTTCGACCTCCTTGTTCTGCAGGATCCGGTCCAGCCGGGCCTTCTCCACGTTCAGGATCTTGCCGCGCAGCGGGAGAATCGCCTGGATCCGGGGATCCCGGCCGCCCTTGGCCGAGCCGCCGGCGGAGTCGCCCTCGACGATGAACACCTCGCACTCGTCGGGGTTGGTGGACTGGCAGTCCGACAACTTGCCCGGCAGCGACCCGCCACCCAGCAGGCCCTTGCGGTTGCGCGCCAGGTCACGCGCCTTGCGCGCGGCCACCCGAGCCTGGGCCGCCGACTGCGCCTTGCGGACGATGTCCTTGCCCTCGCCGGGGTTGGATTCGAACCAGTGGCCGAGCTTGTCGTTGACGACCTTCTGGACGTAGCCCTTGGCCTCGGTGTTGCCGAGCTTGGTCTTGGTCTGTCCCTCGAACTGCGGCTCGGACAGCTTGACCGAGACGATGGCGGTGAGTCCCTCGCGGATGTCGTCGCCGGTGGCCCGATCCTCCTTCTTCTTGATCATCCCCCAGGTCTCCCCCCACCGGTTGACCGTGTTGGTCAGGGCGGTGCGGAAGCCCTCCTCGTGGGTGCCGCCCTCATGGGTGTTGATCGTGTTGGCGAAGGTGTGCACCGACTCGTTGTAGGAGGTGGTCCACTGCATCGCCAGCTCGACCGACATCTTCTCCTCCGAGGACTCGGTCTCCACCGAGATGATCGGGGAGATCGGCTCCTTGGTCTTGTTCAGGTACGCCACGTAGTCGCGCAGGCCCTCGGTGTAGAGGAAGGTCTCCGAGTGCTGGTTGCCGGCGTCGTCGACGCGATCGGGCCGCTCGTCGGTGATCTTGATGGTCAGGCCCTTGTTCAGGAAGGCCATTTCGCGGAACCGCGCCGACAGCGTCTCGTAGGAGAACTCGGTGGTCTCGAAGATCTCCGCCGACGGCCAGAAGCTGACCCGGGTGCCGGTCTGCTCCCGGGACTCGCCTCGGACCAGTTCGGTGACCGGTTCGCCGAGGTGGAATTCCTGGGTCCACAGGTAGCCGTCGCGGCGTACCTCCACCTTGAGGCGGGTGGACAGCGCGTTCACCACCGAGGCGCCCACCCCGTGCAGACCACCGGAGACCTTGTACCCGCCGTCGCCGAACTTGCCACCGGCGTGCAACTCGGTGAGCACCAGGGTGACCGTCGGGATCAGCTTGGTCGGATGCTCCTCCACCGGGATGCCGCGGCCGTTGTCGGACACCGCCACGCCGCCGTCGGCGAGCAGGGTGACCTCGATGGTGTCGCAGTAGCCGGCCAGCGCCTCGTCCACGGAGTTGTCGACGATCTCGTACACCAGGTGGTGCAGGCCGCGCTCACCGGTGGAGCCGATGTACATCCCCGGACGCTTGCGGACTGCTTCCAGACCCTCGAGTACGGTGATCTTCGACGCGTCGTAGACGCCTTCGGCAACCCGGTGTCCCTGCGGGCTGTGATCGTCGACCCGAATGGTGGCGGCGGCCTCCCCACCCGGGTCGACCGGCTGGGACAGCAACTGCTCGGAGGTCTCCACGTCGGTCATCTGACTCCTTCTGATGCACTAGCGGGGCAAGTCTAGTCGCCTGAATCCAATTCCCGCACTATTTGACGCCGAGACGTCGGCACAAATGGCGTTCACTGGCTTGGATTGGGCCTCCTGAGCGATTAGCGGGGTAGTAGTGAGGGGGCCGTATGTCCTACGGGCCCCCAGCGGCCGTGAGGCACATTCTGGGACCGGCACTCTCCGTTCGCCGGTCCCCGGCGGCCGACCCCGGGCTCGGTAGACTGCGGCGGGTGAGTTCTCCGCCCGCCGGCAGTGCCCCGCCGCCCCCGGCGCCACCCGGTCCGCGGCCGTATCTGGATCCCACCCCGCTGGATCCGCGCTGGCCGGCGCCGCGGCCCCGCAGGACCCAGTCCCGCCTCGGCACCGCCGTACTGACCGTGCTCGCCGCGCTGCTGCTGGTCGGCGGGACGGTGTGGGCGGCCGGCGGCCTTGAGGAGCGGGCCGACCAGTACACCTCGATCGCTCCGGGGCTGCCGGTGGAACTGGGCGCGATCCGGGTCGTCCTCACCCATGCCGAAATTGTGTCGCCGAGCAACCGGAGCCGGTTCTCCGCCGACAAGGGCTGGGCGGTCACCGCGTACGGGAGCGTGGAGAACCTGACCGACCGCCCGACGATCCTGCCGACCACCGACGGGGTGAGCTTCGCCCGGACCTCGGCCGGTCCCGGGGCGGTCACCGTGACCGGGGCGGTCGACCGCGTGGCGATCCAGACCGATGCGGAACTGCTCGCCGGCAACGCCGTCCCGCCCGCGCTCGGCCCGGTCACCCTGACGGTGACGGTGAACTATCCGGCCGACTGGGAACCCACCGATCAGCTCTATGTCGCGTTCCCGACCTATCGGCTCGTCGGGGACAGTCTGCGCCCCAGCGACCATGCGTACGCCGGGTCGTGGCTGCCGGCGCGGGTCGTGGTTCCGGACAACTGAGCCCGACGCGCGGACCTATCCGGGCGGGCGCAGCAGCGGACTGCGGCGCCAGTTGTAGTCCTCCACCGCGATCCCGTAGATCCGGCCGATCTCGCTGGTGGGTACCTCGATCACGCGGCGGGCGGCGAACACCTGGTTCAGTGGGGCATCGCTGCCGCAGTCGAGGTCGTCGCGGGTGAGGTCCCCCGGCGATTCCTTCCACTGCCGCCCGCCCCGGCCGACCACGTGCATCACGCAGTAGTCGTCGGCCCGGTGCACCTCGGCGTCGAACTCCAGCACCAGATAGGTGCTCCCCGGCGGGGCGGTCTCGTTGCTGTAGGACGCGATCCGGTCGGTGGTGCTGAGCCCGGTCAGTCGGACCCGACCGCCGCCGGAGGTGGGCGCCCAGGCACCGGCCGCCAGTTCCTGGTACCGATCGTGGTAGTGCGTATCGGACCAGGTGAACCAGCCCAGACAGAAGCTGCCGACCAGCATCAGCGCCGACCACAGCACCAGCCAGGAGCGGATCCGGGCGGCCCGGCGATGGGCCCGGCCCTGCCCGGCCGCGGGGGTGTGCGGGGCGGGCCGGGTGGGTGTGCCCTGTTCCTGGAGGATCTCCTCGGCGGTGCCGCGGACCCAGGGCGTGCCGGGGTGCCCGGCCAGCACCCGGGGCGCGTCGCGGGGATCGAAGCCGGGGCCGGTCACAGTCCGCTCACCTCCTCCCGGGACACACTCAGCGGTTCCCGGGCGGCCCGGAGCCGATCGGCGGTGGCCGGATCGAGGCCGAGGTCGACCACGACCCGCTTGCGATACGTGGTCAGGATCTCCCCCTCCACGAAGGTGACCCGGGCTCCGGCGAGGTCGGTCTCGGGGATCTCGAACCACAGGTAGCCCGTGGTCCGGTAGCCGAGTTCGGTGCCCACGCGCATCGATTCCCGCGCCGGCGCGAACCGGATTCCCCGGGCGGTCATCAGGCGCACGTTGTCCAGGTTCCGGGTCTCGCTGGGGCCGGGCAGTTCGGCCCGGACGTCGAGGACCAGGATCAGGTTCGCCGAGGTGGCGGATTTCTTGCGGCCCGGACCGTCGTAGTCGAGCGTACGCGTGGCCCGGACGCGGTCGACGCTGACCACGAAGCCGTTCACCGAGGCCGCCTGGCCGACCCGCACCGAAACGTCCTCGAACTCGACCTCGGCCCGGTCCAGGGCGGTGGTCGCGGCCCCGACCAGCAGCAGGATGGCCAGCGTCAGGACCAGCGGGGCCCAGTGCCGACGCACCTGCTGCAGCCGGCCGGGTCGGGTCGGGCTGTCGCTGCCGGGAACCCCCGTCGAGGTGCTCATCCGACCACCGCCATCCGGCGGGCCTGCGTCCGCGCCCGCAACAGCAGCAGGCAGCGATGGAACGTCACCGCGAGCAGGGCCAGCCGCAGGGGTTCCAGCAGGGTGCCGATCAGATCCAGCAGCGGCCGGAAGGTGCTCCAGAAGGAGTAGCTGTGCCCGCCCATGGCGACCATCACCCCGCGGTTCAACAGGATCTGGCCGGAGGTGATCACCGCATGCAGGACGATGAAGGCGGCCAGGAACAGCAGCCCCACGTGCAGCACCAGCCGCAGCGCCTGGAAGGTGGGCACGTATTTGTCGTCGACGTCGCCGAGGAAAGCCTCCTGGAACTCCAGCCAGGCGCGGCGGCCGTGTACCGAGCGGCCGCCGGCCCGCCGCAGCCGGCGCGCGGTGAGCTGGGACAGGGCGTCGGAGGGTCGCTCCCCGCGCCGCCACAGGTCGGCCACCGACAGCACATGGGTCCCGAAGACCAGGGCCGCGACCGCCAACCAGACCACCGGTTCGACGACCGCCTTGGCCAGCAGCGGCAGGATCTGGCTCCAGATGAAGTCCCACCCGCGCAGCAGCCAGCCGAGGTCGATGTGCAGGTGGGCGAGGGTGACCCCGATGCCGTCGACGAAGGAGTCGATCCATTCGCTGAACCGCCGGGTGGCCCACCACTGTTGGATCCGGCCGATCGTGCGGGACCCGGTGAGCACCACCGTCAGCAGGAAGAAGCATTCGACCAGCGCGGCCAGGATGCCGAGGAAGCGTCGCTCGAACTTCTCGTGCAGCAGATCCAGGCCCCGGCGTACGCAATAGGTGACCACGATGATGCCGAAGACCAGTAGCGACCCCGCCCAGCCGGCCGGGACCAGACCGACGAAGATGTTGCCCTCGAACAGCACTCCGGTCTGGCCGATGGAGGTCACCGAGAACGTGTTGACCGCCTTGTCGACGTATCCGAAGGCGGCGTAGATGCCCAGGAAGGGCAGCAGGGTCACCGCGAGCAGGCGGCCGAGGTCGTTGGGCTCGTCGCTGGGGTCGGCGCCGGCGGACTGCACCAGGCCGGGTACGCCCAGGGCGTCCCCGAGCAGGCGCAATTGCAGCAGGATCGAGGCGAGGATCCAGACGAAGGCGGTGGAGAACAGGGCCACCGCCGGCCACAGCTGGGTGTCGGCGACGGTGACCGCCACGGCGAAGGTCAGGTGATAGCCCAGCCAGCCCACCAGGTGCAGCGTCATCAACTGGGGGAACAGCGCCCACCAGATCTGCACGGTGTCCCGGGCCAACTCCCCCAGGTAGCCCGCGAAATCACGCAGCGCGGCAAGCATGCTGTGGGTTCATTCTCGGTTCCTCACCGTGGGTGCACCGGGCAGGTCCCGACGTAGGTTACCGGTCACCGGGCCCAGCTGCCGCGAGTAGAGTCCCCCCGGTGAGCAAGCAGATCGTTGTCGTGGGCGGCGGCCTCGCCGGCCTCACCAGTGCCTATCGACTGACCGCGGCCGGGCATCGGGTGAGCGTGTTGGAGGCCACCGACCGGGTCGGCGGCCAGATCCGGACCGTGGACTTTGCCGGTCTGCCGGTGGACGTGGGGGCCGAGGCCATGCATCTGGCCGCGCCGGCCCTGCGCGCCCTGGTACAGGATGTCGGCCGGCTGGACAGTGTGGTCGGGGCCCGGCCGGGATCGTCCTATCTGGTCGGCCCGCACGGGCTGCGGCCGCTGCCGGCCGGGGTGGGGCCGACGGGGCCGACGCGGCTGCGGCCGGTCCTGGTCTCCGGTCTGCTCGGTCCGCGCGCCCTGGCCCGGGCCGGGCTGGAACCGGTGCTCGCCCGCCGTCGGCTCGGGGCCGGCGACGTCTCGGTCGGCAGTTTCATCCGGGGTCGCTTCGGTGATGCGGTGGCCGACACCTTCGTCGATCCGCTGTTGGGCAATCTCCACTCCGGGGACATCGACCGGCTCAGCCTGCGGGCGACCGCACCCCAGTTGGTCGCCAAGGCGCAGGCCGGTCAGTCCCTGATCGGTGGGGCCCGGGCCGCGGGCGCGGCCGGTGGGGCGGGCTCGAGTGGGCCGGCGGTGCCGGCGTTCGCCAGTTGGCCGGCGGGCCTGCGTACCCTCCCCGATGCGTTGGCCGGCTCCCTGGACATCAGCCTGAACCAGCCGGTGCTGGAGCTGCGGCGCGCGGGATCGGGGTGGGCGGTGCGTACCGCCACCGGGACCCGGTCCGCCGATGAGGTCGTGCTCGCGGTTCCCGCCGCGGTGGCCGCGGACCTGCTGGCGCCGCTGTGGCCGGAGGTGGCCACCGACCTGCGGGTCGGCCGGACCGCGAGTGTGGCGACCGTGGTGCTCGGTTATGCACCCGCGGCGGCGCGGTCCCGGGTCTTCGCCGGCGGCAACGGCGTCCTGCTCAACTCCGGCCGGGCCGGGCTGATGAAGGCGGCGACCTTCCTGAGCACCAAGTGGGCCCACCTGGCTGACGCCTCCTGCTACGTGGTCCGGGCGTCGGTGGGGCGGGTCGGTCAGGATCGGTTCTCCGGGCTGTCCGACGCCGAACTGACTGCCGCGGTGCACACCGAACTGGCCGCCCTGACCGGGTGGGCCGAGCCCCCGGTGCAGACGCTGGTCCAACGCTGGCCGAGCACGGTGCCGCAGTTGGAGGTCGGCCACCTGGACCGGATCGGCCGGGTCCGGGTGGCCCTGGCCGGGTCGGGCCTGCACCTGGCCGGGGCGGCGTACGACGGGTTGGGGCTGGCCTCGGTGGTGAAGTCGGCCGAACAGGCTGCCACCGACGCCGCCGACCGGCGGACCCCCTGATGGTCGGGCTGCTGCTGGCCGGTACCTCCTCCGACGCCGGGAAGTCGCTGATCACCGCCGGGCTGTGTCGGCTGGCCCGGGACCGGGGACTGTCGGTCGCACCGTTCAAGGCGCAGAACATGTCGAACAACTCGATGGTGTGCGCCGACGGCTCCGAGATCGGCCGCGCGCAGTACCTGCAGGCGATCGCGGCGGGGGTGGAACCGTCCTCGGCGATGAACCCGGTCCTGCTCAAGCCGGGCTCGGATCGGCGCTCCTTCATCGTGGTCCGCGGCCGGCCGGCCGGGACCCTGGAGTCCGGCGAGTACGCCCACGGCCGGGCCGCGCTGGCTGCCGCCGCGTTCGAGGCGTACGCCGAACTCGCCGCCGCGCACGATCTGGTGCTGTGCGAGGGGGCCGGCTCCCCGGCCGAGATCAACCTGCGCGCCGGGGACTATGTGAACTTCGGCCTGGCCCGCCGCTTCGACCTGCCGGTCGTGCTGCTCGGCGACATCGACCGCGGCGGGGTACTGGCCGCGCTGTACGGCACCTGGGCGCTGGTCGAGCCGGCCGACCGGAACCTCCTGGCGGCCTTCCTGATCAACAAGTTCCGCGGCGATGAGGCGGTGCTCACCCCCGGCCTGACCGAACTCACCCGCCGCACCGGGGTCCCCGTCCGGGGGGTGATCCCCTGGTTGGCGGACGTCTGGCTGGATGGGGAGGACACCCTCGAGGTCGGCCGCTGGGGGCGGGACGCCGCTGGGGCCGTCGGGGTCGACGGCGCGGCCGGGGCGGGCGGGGTCGATGGGGCCGATGGGGCGGACGTGCTCCGGGTGGCGGTGGTGCGCTTTCCCCGGCTGTCCAATGCCACCGACGTCGACGCGCTGGCTGCCGAACCCGGCGTACGGGTGGAGGTGACGACCGATCCGGCGGTGTGTGCGGCCGCCGATCTGGTGGTGCTGCCCGGCTCCCGGTCCACGCTGACCGATCTGGCCTGGCTGCGCGGGCGCGGGCTGGCGGAGGTGTTGACCCAGCGGCATCGGCTGGGTCGGCCGGTGCTGGGGATCTGTGGCGGCTATCAGATGCTGGGCGCGACGATCAGCGACGAGATCGAGGCTCCCGGCGCGGTTCCGGGGGCGGCGCCGGTTCCGGGGCTCGGCCTGCTGCCGGTGACCACCCGGTTCGCGGCGGAAAAGGTGCTGGGCCGTCCGCTCGGTTCCTGGGCCGGGCAGCCGGTACGCGGCTACGAGATCCATCACGGGCGGGTGACGCCCGCCCCGGGCGCCGGCACCCCGGACCCCTTCCTGGACGGCGTGGTCCACGGGCAGACCTGGGGCACCCTGTGGCACGGGATCATGGAGAACGACGGCTTCCGGCGGGCGTGGCTGACCCGGGTGGCCGAGGCGGCCGGCTCGCCGTGGCGACCGCGGCCGGGCGCCCCGGCGTACGGGGAACGCCGGGAGGCGATGCTGGATCGGGTCGCCGCGGCCCTGGCCGAGCATGTGGCCGTGGACGAGTTGTTCGCCCTGGCCCGCTGAGCCGGGAGAAGTGAGAGCGCCGGGCCGGGAGCGCCTCTCGGCGCGTGGCCGCTCGTAGCGGCTATAGGTGGAGCCCGGGGCTACCGCAGCCCGGCGCGGCCTCGATCATAGTTGCTCCGCGCGCCCGGACCAATCGCGGCGAGCGAAAATCTCACCGGCCGCGGTCAGGCGAGTTGGTTGAGCCGCCACAGGTGGGCGCAGGCGGTCAGGTCCGCGGCCATCCCGGTGAGTCGGCCCGCGCGTTCGAACTCGTCGGTGTCGCGGGCCAGATCGGCCCGACCGGCGCTGACCACATGGCAGAAGGCCGCGGCCCGCTCCAGGGCGACCGCGAAGTCGCCGTCGAAGACGCCGCGCAGAATCTCGTCGGCGGCGCGCTGGACCTCGTCGGGACCGGGATAGCCGACCCCGGCGACGACATTGTGCGGTTCGGTGAAGCGGATCCCGGCGGCGTAGTCGCGGGCGACCCGGGCCGGGTCGTGCGAGATCCATTCCCGCAGCAGGTACAGCCGCCACAGCGCCCCCGGGAGGGAGCGGGCCGGGCGGTCGGCCCACAGGTCGGCCAGGGTGGAGATCCCGATGTCATCGACCAGCGCGATCAGCCGCTCGGTCACCGCCGGGTCGTCGGCTGCCCGGCCGGCATGCAGCAGTGCCGCGGCCGATTCGTGGGCGGCGTGGATCTCGGCGATCGGGTCGGAGCCGGCCCCCATCGCCTCCAGTACGCCGGGGTCGCGGACGACGGGGCGGTGGGGTCGGGGTGTTGGATTCACCCGGCGAGCGTACGCCGCCCGGGCAAGGCCCGGTAGCCCCGAAGCTGCCGCCCCCGCACCCGGGCCGGGCCTCAGTCGGCGGAGCGTCCGGGTTCGACCAGCTCCGAGCCCCCGGAGGCGGTGTCGACGCGCAACTGCCGGCACACCTGCTCCAGGGTCAGCTCGGCGTCCGCCTCCTGCGTACCAATCGGCACGTCGAAGGTCCCCATGCCATGCCCCGGCTCGGTGGCCACCGGCACCGGTCCGGCGTGCCCGTTCTCGAGTTCCACCGCCGCCACGATCACGCCCTCGGCGTCGTACACGGCCCGGATCCTCATGATCCGACCACCTTGATCGCGCTGAATCGCATCAGCCCGCCTCTGGTGGTCCGCACCACGAAATGCTCGGTCCAGGCTCTCCCGTTGTCGGTCGTGGTGAACTGACGCACGATTTCGGTGTCGCTGTTGAACTGCCAGGGCCGAACGGAAAAGCCCCAGTAATGCTCATTCTCACCCTTGACCCAGTCCCATTGGAGGGTTGTTCCCGCCTGCTGGTACACCGAATTATCGGTCCAGTAATGTTTCAATTCCGGCATGGTTCAACGCTACGGCGACGCGGGCGGGACGGGGAGTCGCGCATCCGGGGGACCCGGATCGAGGGCTTTCCAGCGTACCGAAAGCGACCCTTCAGGCCCGGAATACCTTTCCGGGATTCAGAATTCCGAACGGGTCGAAAGCCTGTTTGATTCGCCGGTGCAGGTCGAGGGCGACATCGCCGATCTCGCGCTCCAACAGGTCGATCTTCATCGTGCCGACCCCGTGTTCCCCGGTGATCGTGCCGCCCAGGTCGAGGCTGAGCTCCATGATCGCGTCGAACAGTTCCTTGGCCCGCAGCGCCTCTTCGGCGTCGGTGGGATCGAAGCAGACCGTCGGGTGGAAGTTCCCGTCCCCGGCATGTCCGACGACACCGACCTTGAGGGAGTACTTCGCGGCCAGCGCCTGGGTGCCCCGGACCAGGTCGACCAGGCGGTCGCGGGGGACGCACACGTCGTCGATCATCGTGGTGCCGAACTGCTCGAAGGCGGTCAGCACCTGCCGACGCGCCACCAGCAGCGCCTCTCCCTCGGCCGGGTCCTCGGCGAGCACCACCTCACCCCCGGCGGCCTCGAAGATCTGTGCCAGTTGGGCGATATCGTTGCGGGTACGCTCCCCTCCGGCATCGGACTGGGCGAGCAGCACGGCCTGGACGTGATCCTCGAAACCCATCTTGAACGTCTGGTTGACCGCGTCGATGCTGGCCCGGTCCATGAACTCCAGCAGCGAGGGCACCATCCCCGCCGCCACGACGGCCGACACCGCGGCGGCGGCCGCCTCGGTGGAGGGGTACAGGCCGGCCAGGGTCAGCGGCTGCTCGGCCCGGGGGCGCAGCATCAAGGTGGCCTCGGTGATCACGCCCAGGGTGCCTTCGGACCCGACGATCAGTTTGGTCAGGTCGTAGCCGGCCACCCCCTTGACCGTGCGTCGGCCGGTCCGCAGCAGGCGCCCATCGGCCAGCACCAGTTCCAGGCCGAGCACGTAGTCGGTGGTGACCCCGTACTTCACGCAGCACAGCCCACCGGAGTTGGTGGACAGGTTGCCGCCGATCGAGCAGAACTCCCAGGAGGCCGGGTCGGGTGGGTAGTAGAGGCCGAACTCGGCGACGGCCCGGGACAGGTCGGCGTTGAAGATGCCGGGTTGGGTGACCACCAGCCGGTTGGCCGGATCGATCTCCAGGATCCGGTTCATCCGTTCCACGTTGAGCAGGATGCAGCCGTCGATCGCGATCGCGGCCCCGGAGAGTCCACTGCGGGCCCCCTGGGGGACGACCGGGACCCGGTGCCGAGTGGCGATGCGCATCACCTGCTGGACCTGTGCGGTGTTGCGGGCCCGGACCAGAGCGGCGGCCCGGCCCGGCTCGACGAACATGGCCCGGTCCACCGCATAGGACGCGAGGATGTCCGGATCACTGGTGAGCACGTCGGCGGGCAGCACCTCGGCCAGGTCCGCCAGCAGGGCCGCGGCACCCGGGGGGTCGGTCGGTTCTGACATGCCGTCCAGCCTACGGGTCGCCCCGGGGCCCACCTGCGGATATTGACAGGGAGCCGACATCGGTTGGGCCCAGACCCCTTCCAGGGTGGTCCGCGGCGCACCGATGTCGCCTCCTTGTCACTACGGCTCGGTAAGCTCGCCGCCATGCGTATCGGTGCTCACCTGGATCCCGACAATTTGATCCCCGTCGCGGCCGAGCTGGGGGTGAGCGCCGCCCAGTTGTTCATCGGCCACCCGCAGAAGTGGGACAAGAACCCGCAGGTGGCCTATCCCGGGGGTGCCGAGGCGCTGCGCAATGACGCCGGCGAGGCGGGCCTGACCCTTTACGTACATGCGCCGTACCGGATCAACGTGGCCTCCACCGACAACAAGATCCGCGTCCCGAGCCGCGACCTGTTTCAGCGCCAGGTCAATGCCGCCGCCGAGATCGGCGCCGCCGGGCTGGTCGTCCACGGGGGCCATGTCGGTTCCGGTGCCGACCCCCGATCCGGGTTCGAGAACTGGTACAAGGCCGTGGACCGGCTGGAGATGCCGATTCCGGTTCTGATCGAGAACACCGCCGGCGGGGAGAACGCGATGGCCCGGACGCTGGATCGGCTCGAGCAGTTGTGGGCCGCCATCGCCGCGGCGAACGGGTCGGAGAACGTCGGCTTCTGTCTGGACACCTGTCACGCCCACGCCGGCGGCAACGAGATGGCCGGCCTGGTCGAGCGGGTGCGCGCGATCACCGGGCGGATCGACCTGGTGCACTTCAATGATTCCCGGGACGCCTTCGACTCCGGCGCCGACCGGCACGCGAACCTGGGCACCGGCCACATCGCGGTCGAGGATCTGGTCGCGGTCGCCACCGCGGCGGACGCCCCGTTGCTGCTGGAGACCCCCGGGACCGGCCTTGACTACGCCCGCGATGTGCAGTGGCTCAAGGAGCATGTGGCCCACTGAAGATGCCGAGGTGCCCGCTACGCTGACCCTCATGGCGACAGCATTGGTCACCGGCGGAACCGCCGGCATCGGGGCGACCTTCGCGCGGCACCTGGCCGCCCGCGGCGACGATCTGGTCCTGGTGGCGCGCGACACCGAGCGGCTGAACCGGTCCGCAGCCGAGTTGAGTGCGGCCTACGGGGTCACCGTCGAGGTACTCACCGCCGATCTGAACAATCGGGAGCAGACCGAACGGGTGGTCCAACGGGTGCTCGACGCCGAGCACCCGATCGATCTGGTGGTCAACAACGCCGGCTTCGGACTGCATTCCTCCATGGTGGAGGACTCGACCGCGCCCGATGAGCAGGCGCTGAACGTGATGTGTCGGGCGGTGCTGCTGCTGTCGAATGCGGCCGCCCGCGCGATGAAGTCCCGCGGGAACGGCCGGATCATCAACATTGCCTCCACCGCGGCCTTCATCACCCAGGGCCACTACTCGGCACTGAAATCGTGGGTGCTGGTGTACACCGAGTCGCTGGCGCTGCAGTTGCGGGGCACCGGAGTCACCGCGACCGCGCTGTGCCCGGGCTGGGTGCGTACCGAATTCCACGACCGAGCGGGGATCAACGCGTCCTCGATTCCCGATATCGCCTGGATCGACGCCGACCGCCTGGTCCGCGAATGTCTGGTGGATGCCGATCGCGGACGGATCATCTCGATCCCGACCCGGCTGTGGCGTACCGCCATCATCGCGGCCCGGCACGCCCCACGCTCGACGATCTACTGGTTCTCCCGCAAACTCACCTCCAGCCGGAAGAAGTGACACGAGATTTGTGCATTCTCCACAAGATCGTCCGGGTTCGGTTGGCCGTGCCGCACAGTCGGTTTCGGTCCGATGCGACTTCGCTCGACCGCGCGCTTAGGCTGGGTCGGTGACAGGTCGAGAGCGGTACACGGCCCGCGGCGCAGCCCGCGGGCGCTTTGTGGCGCAGAACGTGTTGCTCAAATCGCTGTTGCACTCGCTGGTGCGGATCTCGGTGCACGGGACCGAGCGGCTGAAGGACGTGGAGGCCCCGTTCATCGTGCTGGGTAACCATTCCAGCCACCTGGACACACCGCTGATCTTCGACGCCCTGCCCAACCGGCTGTCGAAGAACCTGGCTACCGGCGCGGCCGCCGATTACTGGTTCGACCGCAAGTGGAAGTCGCCCCCGATGACCCTGTTCTTCAATGCGTTCCCCGTGGAACGCGGCCGGGGCACCAAGTACCGCGGGATGGCCGGACACCTGCTCAGCGACGGCGTACCGCTGCTCATCTTCCCCGAGGGAACCCGCTCGCGGACCAAGGCCATGGGCTCGTTCAAGCCGGGCGTGGCCTCGCTGTGCATTTCCCGGGACTGCCCCGCGATCCCCACCGGGATCGTCGGCGCCTCGCTGGCCATGCCGCGCGGGGCGAACTGGCCCAAGCCCGGCCGGCCGCCGGTGCATGTGACCTTCGGTGACCCGATGCGGGCCGAGCCCGGGGAGAACGCCCACGAGTTCTCCGACCGGCTGGCCGCCGCGGTCCGCGAACTGCACGACAGTACGGCGCTGGAGTACGGCTTCCCGACCATGAAGGACTTCGAGCAGGCGGCGATCGAGCCAGGTCCGCCGCCCAGTACCAGCGAGCCCAGCGATGCCGCCGACAATGGTCCCGCCGCCGGCGCGGACTCCGACGACAACGACCAGGAATTCGACGGCTTCGACGAGCCAAGGAAGTGAAGGGACACAACGTGAACGGCGTCAAGCACATGAAGTGGTGGGGTTGGGGAGTCGAGGGGATCGCTTTCAACCACGAGAACAAGCCGGCTTTTGCTCCCTTTGTACAGAAGGTGGTCGGGATTGATCTGCACGAGACCCCGCAGATGAAGCCGCCGGCCTTCGAGGAGATCGAGGTTCCGGCGTCGCTGCTCAGCGAGGAGTCGGTCACCAAGCTGCGTCGGCTGGTCGGTGATTCGTACGTGGTGCTCGACGACCAGGATCGGGTGGTGCATGCGTACGGGAAGTCGGTGCGCGACCTGATCCGGTTGCGTCGCGGGGACCTGCCCCGGGTGCCGGACGCGGTCTTGTACCCCGCCGATGAGAGTCAGGTCATCGCCATCATGAACTTCGCGCTGAGCGAGGACGCGGTGCTGATCCCGTTCGGCGGCGGCTCCAATATCGTCGGATCGCTCACCCCGGAGAAGGGCGAGACCCGACCGATCCTGTCGATCGACATGGGCCGGATGAACAAGGTGCTCGACCTCGACGCCGAATCCGGGCTGGCCCGGATCCAGGCCGGCGTGCTCGGCCCACACCTGGAGGAACAGCTGAACCGGCGCGGCTGGACGATGGGGCACTTCCCCGACTCCTTCACCCACTCCACCCTCGGCGGCTGGGTCGCGACCCGCTCCTCGGGGATGCAGTCGGACAAGTACGGCGACATCGGCGAGATCACCCGCGGGCTGCGAATGGTCACCCCGAGCCGGGCCGGGGACAGCGCCGAGGTGCTCGCACTGCGTCCGCTGCCGGCCACCTCGACCGGGCCGAGCGTCCGGGAGATGGTGCTGGGCTCCGAGGGCCGACTGGGGATCATCACCGAGGTCACGGTGAACGTACGCCAGCAGGCCGAGGAACGCACCGTCATCGCGTACTTCTTCCCGACCTGGTCGGCGGGATTGAAGTGCATGCACGACATCGCCAAGAGCGAGGCCGAGGTGCTGGTCGCCCGCGTCTCCGATGCCCGCGAGACCGCGTTCTCCCTGGCCACGCAGAAGAAGAAGTCCCGGGCCTCGAAGTTCGTCAACGACGCCTTCTTCAAGGTCCTCCAGCGCAAGGGCTGGAACCTCGACGACCTGTGCATCAGCTACATCGGCTACGAGGGATCCAAGAAGCACGTCGCGCTGCAGAAGGACCTGGTCAAGGACATCGTCACCAGGCACGGCGGTGTCGTGGTCGGCACCGGTCCGGGCGCGATGTATGACCAGAAGAAGTTCGACACCCCCTACATCCGGGACTTTCTGCTGGACCGCGGTGCCGCCGCCGACGTGTCCGAGACCGCGGCGCCGTACTCCCGGCTGCAGGCGCTGTACGACAACACCGTGGAGGCGGCGGAGCAGGCGATGGAGCGCCTGGGTGTGCAGGGCTACATCATGTGTCACCTGTCGCACAACTATCACTCCGGTGCCTGCCTGTACTTCACCTTCGCGATCCGCGACATGTCCGAGGATGTGCTGGACAAGTACGACGAGGTCAAGCGTGCGATTCAGCAGGCATTCATCGACAGCCATGGCACGTTGTCCCATCACCACGGCGTGGGGGTGGAGCACAGCCCGTGGCTGGTGGAGGACATCTCCCAGGCCGGTGCCGACATGATCCGGACCCTGTTCGAGGGCGTCGATCCGGGCAACAACCTGAACCCCGGGAAGGTCGTTCACGACGGCCTGCCCGGCGTCTCGGTGGTGTCCAGCGACCATGTGGCGCAGCCGATCACCCATCGCCGGGTCGTCGAGGGCCGGTCGGCCCAGACCCCGAAGCCGGCCGAGAAGGCTGCCGGCAACGGGTCGGCGCCGGTGGCTCAGGACGCCGAGGCTCCCGCTCCCCAGGCCTGATCGGAGCGCGGGCCGGATCGGCGGCGGGGCCGGGCTCAGGCCTTTTCCAGGCGCCACTCCCCGTAGCCGCGCAGCAGAATCACTGCCGGGTAGACCAGCCCACTGATTTCCAGGGGGGTCTGCCCGGTGGTGCAGTATTCGGCGCGGTAGCGCCGAGTGGCCCGGTCATAGACGTAGACGTGCAGCGCGTCGCTCGTCCCGGTGGGCCGGTAGCCGATGCGCAGGGCGTCGGTCGGGGTGCCGGCGAAGGTGAGCACCGCCGGGCCGCTCCCGGTGACCGGGCTGGGCGCGTCGGGCAGGTCGTTCCAACTGGTCAGGGTGATCTGCCAGTCCCCCTCGGCGTGCACCAGGATGCGGTTGCGCTGCGGGACCGGCCGGCCGTGATCCTGGTCGATCAGCCACCGGCGATCCAGCACCTCACCGCCGGTGCGCCCGGACAGGATTGCGGTGGCGGTGTTCGTGTTCCACACCGTCAACGGTCCGGTGCAGTTCGCGCAGTGGAAGTCGACGACGGTGGCGAAGTCCCCCGCGCGGGTGTATTCGAGGACCGCGTTCCCGTGACCGGTGAACACCGCAGGCGCCCCGTCCCGGACGGTCCCGGTCTGTACCGGGTCGTCCGCCGCCGGGGTCGGGTCGGGTTCGGCCGGCGCGCTCGAGCCCTGCGCCGGTGGGTGGCAGGCATCGTAGGCCGGCGGCGCCGCTGACCCGACGGGAGTCGGACTCGGTGTGGGCGCGGGGGCCAGGATCGGTCGGATCACGATCGTGCCCCCGACCACCAGCGCACCCAGCAGCACCCCGATCAGCACCAGGACGCCGACGGGCAGCGCACGGCCGGCCGGGGTCGGTGCGGGCGGCATGTTGCCGGGCGACGGGGCGTTCCAGGTCACGAACCGATCCTAGGCGGCGGTGGCGTCCCGATCCTGCCACCAGTCGCCCCGAAACCGGCTCCGCGGCCCGATTCCGGCCCGATGGTGGCAGGATCGGACCATCGGCCCCGGGTCTCGGCGATCACTCAACCGGGGACCGCAGGGACAGCACGGCAGTGCCGGGCGCCAGCACCGCCCCGGCGGCGTCCACCACGCGCAGGTCGAGCGCGAGTTGGCGCTCAGGCCCTCGCCGGAAGTAGCCCGGGTAACCGTCGCCACGACTTCGAATTCGGCATCCTTGAGGGCGGGCCTGCGGTACTGCAGCGACAACTCGCGGATCCGGCCGGCGCCCGCGAGCCACTCGCGTAGGAACACGTGCACGTATGACCACTGCAGCCGCCCCATACCGATGGCGCCCGGGTACCCGGCGGCGCGTCCGGCGGCGTCGTCCATGTGGATCGGAACGAACTCATCGTTCACCGCCGCGTAGCGGTTCCATTCGGCCGGGCCCGAGGCGCGTCGCCCCGAGGAAATGGTGTCGCCCACCTGCGCGGCGCCGGGCCGCACCTGGGCACCGAGCACCGGCCATTGCATTCTCGTCGTCATTGGTTCGGTCAGTACCGAATCGATGTGTTGATTTCGCTGCGCACGTGGTCGCCACGCTGGTTCGTCCACACCTGCTCACTCAGGGTGAACAGCATCAGGCCGTGGCGTCCCGCGCGCTCCCGGTACCCGATGACGCGCAGTTCCGAACGAATCACGTCACCCACCCGCATCGGTACCCCATAGGTGGCCGCCGTGCCGCCATTCAGCTGCACCGACAGGCCCGGCCCCCGGATGCCGAGCGCCTTCTCGACCCGGTCGGGGTCGCGGTGCTTCGGTGTGATGAGCGGCACCGAATGATCGGCCAGCAGCCACGCGAAGGGGTTGAACTCATCCGGCGCGACGTAACCACCACGTTCGGCTTCGGCAAACTCCGCGTCGAGGTACTCCCGCGGCGGCGGGCTCGGATAGTAAGTCGCGATCGCCCAGCGTCGGATGTCGGACTCATTCACGGGGAAGGAAACCCGCCATTCGGCCAGTCTGCCCACCACGGCGCGCATGGCCTCAGAGATGTGGCTGCGCATCGTGCTCGGTGATCGGTGCGTCATTGCCTGCCTCGGGGTCGGTGACGTGTTCCGGTGCGGGAATCGACCCCGCACAGCTATCACCACAGTAACATAAGTGTAACATCACTGATAAGTGCCGGCCTGTGGCACCGACTGCGCATGACGAGGTACTGGCCCGCACGCAATCATGCTGAACCACCATTGTCGGGAACGTGGCGCCCTGGGTGCCGCCCGCCTGGGTCCGGCG
This sequence comes from Granulicoccus phenolivorans DSM 17626 = NBRC 107789 = JCM 15570, assembly GCF_000423085.1. Classification (GTDB taxonomy): domain Bacteria; phylum Actinomycetota; class Actinomycetes; order Propionibacteriales; family Propionibacteriaceae; genus Granulicoccus; species Granulicoccus phenolivorans. The sequence goes on from NZ_AUHH01000007.1 coordinate 144,351, forward strand.
CCGGCGCAGCGGCCCGGTGCGGCGGCCGCGGTGTCCCGATCCTGCCACCAGTGGCCCCGAAACCGGCTCCGGAGCCCGATTCCGGCCCGACAGTGGCAGGATCGGACCATCGGCCCGGGGTCACCCACCCCGGGGCACAGCGCGCCAGGACAGGTTTCGGTCCCGGGTCGGATGTGTGGACGCCGGGCGCTGATTAGGCTGGTGGGGATGAACGATTCAGCCGCCTCTCGGTCCGGCGCCAGGTCCACCGGCACGTCCGGGCATCCCCGGCTGGATGCCCTCGGTGCTTGGTCCTCGGCCAGCACCATCGAGCCACCCCGGAGTTGGGTGGCCGATGTCGGCATGGCCGGATTTTTCCTGGTCGCCACGGTCATCCCCTACTTCTTCCTCAGTTCCCTGGGCTTCTTCGGGTGGCAGGAGCACTGGTCCCAGTTGCTGGTCGGACTCCTGCTGGTGCTGCCGCTGGCGTTGCGCACGCACTATCCGATGGTGATGCTCGCGCTCAGCACCATCGGCGGGATCGCCCACATAATCTTCCTGGACCAGCCGCTGCCGGCGCTGGTCGTGGTGCCGATCCAGGTCTATTCGGTGGCGCGCTGGGTCGAGGACTCCCGCAAGTCCCGCCTGGCAGTGATCGTGGGGGCAGCCGGCTCGATCGCCGGGCCGCTGAGTTGGGCGCTGGGCGAGGAGCCCGGCTGGACGGTGAACGTGTTCGTGCTGGCCGTGCTGGTCTGCGCCGGCTCGGTGTTCACCCCCTACCTGGTGGGACGCCGGGTCCGCGAAGCCACTCGGGCCCGGTTGGACGCCGAGCAGGCCGCCGAGGATCAACTTGCCCGGGCCATGGCCGAGCGGGAGCAGGCGGCCCGGCTCAGCGAGGTCCGGGCCCGGCAGCAGATCGCCCGCGAACTGCACGATGTGGTCGCCCACTCGGTCTCGGTGATGGTGGTCCAGGCCGAGGGCGGCCGCGCCCTGGCAGCCAAGAAGCCCGAGCGGGCCGCCGAGGTCCTGGAAACGATCGCCAGTACCGGGCGCGAGGCGCTGACCGAGATGCGCCGGATCGTCGGGGTGCTGCGCTCGGATCCCAACGAAGAGCCCGAGTACGTGCCCGCGCCACGCCTGGCCGATATCCCGGGCATGGTAGAGCGCACCGGGAGCCGGGTCAGCCTCGATGTCCGCGGCACCCCGCCGGAAGTGGGCAGCTCGCTGGCGCTGACCACCTATCGCGTGGTTCAGGAGGCGCTGACCAACTTTCTCAAGCACGCCGGTCCCGCCGCGCACGCCACGGTGCACCTGCACTATCTGCCGCACCGGATCCACCTCGAGGTCCGCGACAACGGCGCCGGCGCCACGGCCACCGACGACGGCCACGGCAACGGCCTGCGCGGGATGCGCGAACGCGTCCACGCAATGGGCGGCACCCTGGTCACCGGTCCGCACCCCGACGGGGGTTTCTGCGTCCGGGCCGACCTGCCGATCGATGCCGACCGGGTAAAGTCGCGCACACCCCATTCGGGGCCGTCCGATTCCGCTCGAAGGGAACTCCATGATCCGGGTCTTCCTGGTCGATGACCAGTCTTTGGTACGCAGCGGCTTTCGGATGCTGATCGAGGCCGAGGACGACCTGGAGATCATCGGGGAAGCCTCCGACGGGGCCGAGGCGGTGGAACAACTGCTGAAGGATCCGGCCGACGTCGTGCTGATGGACATCCGGATGCCCAACATGGACGGGGTCGAGGCCACCCGGCGACTGATTGCGGCGGATCTGGGCATCCGGGTGCTGGTGCTGACCACCTTCGATCTGGATGAGTACGTCTTCTCCGCGCTGAAAGCCGGGGCGTCGGGGTTCCTGCTCAAGGACGCCCGCCCCGAGGAACTGCTGTCGGCGATCCGCAACGTCGCTGCCGGCGATGCCGTGGTGGCCCCCAGCGCGACCCGACGGCTGCTGGACCACGTGGTCTCCTCGCTGCCCAGCCAACCGGGCCAGTCCGGGCCGGACCCGCGCCTGGAGGTGTTGACCGAACGCGAGCTGGAAGTGCTCACCGAAATCGCGCACGGGGCCACCAACGCCGAGATCGGTGCCCGGCTGTACATGGCCGAGGGCACCGTGAAGACCCATATCGGCCGCCTGCTGTCGAAGCTGCGCTGCCGGGACCGGGTGTCGCTGGTGCTGTTCGCGTACGAAACCGGCGTGGTCGGCCGCTGAGCCCACCGGCAACAACGGCAACACTCGGCAAGACCTGCCCGCACCCGCGGGCCGGGCATAGATTGAGACCGTGCTCCAGGTCCTCAACGCCACCGGTCCGATCTACCTGTTGGTTGCCCTGGGCTTCGTCCTGACCCGGACCGGAGTCTTCCACCGGGCCCAGATCATGGCCTTGGGCCTGTTCATCTCCAAGGTGGCCCTGCCCTGCCTGATCGGCGGCACCCTGGCCCGCAGTGATCCGCGGAAGGTCCTCAATCCCACGTATCTGACCACCTACGGGCTGGCCAGCCTGGCGGCCTTCGGTGCCGGGGTCGCGGTGGCGATGCTGATCTGGAAGCTGAAACTGACCCCGGCCGCCTTCGTGGGGATGGGGGCCGGCGGGTCGAACTCGGCCTTCATGGGGTACCCGATCGCGCTGAGCATCGTCCCGCAAGCGGCCGGACTGTCGCTGGGCATGAACGCGATGATCGAGATGATCATCCTGATCCCGCTGATCCTGTTGCTGGCCGATCTCGGCGCCGCGGGGTCGGGCTGGACGGCGCTGCGCCGGGCCGCCATCGGCCTGTTCAAGAACCCGATCCTGATCGGCGTGTTCCTGGGCCTGATCTGGTCATTCACGCCGTTCGAGCTGCCGGGGGTGCTGAACAGCACCCTGCTGCTGGTCGGGGCCGCGACCAGCCCGGTGGCGCTGATCTACTGCGGCGGGATGCTGGTCGGGCTGAATCCGCGCAAGGAACTGGGCCGGGCCGCGGTCATCTCGGCGATGAAGCTGCTGCTGCACCCGGCGCTGGCGATGGGCGTGCTGTGGCTGCTCACCACGCTGGGGATGCCGGCCCTGGAGCCGCAGATGCGTACGGCCCTGCTGATCACCGCGGCGCTGCCGTGTTTCATGGCCGGACCGATCTACGCCTCCAAACACGGCCTGGCCGAGGGAGCGTCGGCGGCGGTGGCGGTCTCCACGATCATGTCGTTCTTCACCCTGTCGGCGCTGATCGCCTTCCTGCACTAGGCGCCCGGCCCCACCTCAGGCCGGAGCCAGGCCCAGGTCCTGCGCCGTCCGGCGGACCAGGGTCCGGTACACCGGGGCGGGATCGCTGAGGACGCCGACGAAGTGCCCACCCAGTTCCAGATTGATGAAGCCGTGGACCGCCGACCAGGCCGCCATCATCGCGTACGCCGCGCCCCGACCGAGCTCGACACCACCGTCGAACTGCCCCACGGCTGTCACCAACGGGCTCAGCGCAGCGGCGGTCTGCGCGTCCTCCGGGCCGAGCTCGGGCACCGTCGCGGCGACCACCCGCAGCACCGGCGCGACCACCCGGGTGGCCGGTTCCACGGTGTCCTGCGGCGCCGCGTACCCGGGGATGGGGGTGCCGTAGATGAGCGCCCAGTCGTAGGGGCGTGCCAGCGCCCATTCGCGCATCGTCAGCGCCCACGCGGTCCACTGGGCGATGGGCGCCGGGTCCGCCGCCGCCGTCGCCTGCTCGGCCGCCTCGGCCAACTCGGCATAAGACTGCAGGATGAGCCGGGTGATCAGGTCCTCCCGGCTGCTGACATAGCGATAGACCGCCGACGAGGCGAGCCCGAGGTCCCGGGCGACCGCCCGCAGCGACAACTGGGCCGGCCCCACCTCCGCCAGGTGCCGGCGCGCCGCGTCGAGAATCCGCCGCTCCATCTCCCGATGGGCGAGTTCACGGGCGTTCGGGGCGGAGTCCGGCATTGCTCCAGCGTGCCCCAGGCAGTCGCCGGTGTCCACCGGCGTACGGCACTTTTGTGAGCACTGATCAGATTCGAGAGCACCGCTCTTGTCCAGAGCTCCACAGAGTGGCAGACTTAATACTGAGAGCAGTGCTCTCGACAACTCAGGGAGGAATCATGTCCACGCATCTCGTTCTCGGCGCCGGCCCGGTCGGGCGGGCGACCGCCGCCCTGCTGGCCGAGCAGGGCCAGCGGGTTGTCCTGGCCAGCCGCTCCGGCACCGGACCCGACGTGCCCGGCGTCGAGCGCCGGGCCCTCGACGCCACCGACGTCGCAGCCGTGACCGCGGCCGCCGCCGATACCGCGGTCATCTACAACTGCCTCAATCCTGGCGATTACACCCAGTGGGAGGACCACTGGCCGCCGATGCACCGCGCGCTGCTGGCTGCCGCCGAGTCCAGCGGCGCCGTCCTGGCGGTGGCGTCCAATCTGTACATGTACCGGCCCCCGGCAGCCGGCACCGTCCTGACTCCGGAGTCCCCGGAGGGGTCCCCCGACCACAAGGGACAACTGCGCGGGGCGCTCGATGCGGAGATTCTGGCGGCCCACCGGGCGGGGCGGATCCGGGCGGTGATCGTTCGGTCCTCGGACTATGTGGGCGCCGGCATCCGCGAGAACAGCATGGGCACCCGATTGGTGGCCACGGCCCTGGCCGGGAAGCGAGTGACCTTCCTCGGCAAGCCCGATCTGCCGCACTCCTGGACCGACGTCCAGGACGTGGCGGCCACCCTGGTCGCGGCCGCGGCGGACCCGACCGCCCACGGCCGGGTCTGGTTCGCCGCCACCAATCCGCCACGGACCCAGCGCGAACTGCTCAGCGAAGTCCTGGCCAGTGCCGGCAAGCCGTCGGTACCGATGTCGACGATGCCCGACTGGGTGCTGGCGGTGGCCGGTTGGTTCGTGCCGATGCTGCGGGAGGTCCGTGGGGTCGGCTACCAGTTCACCGCACCGTGGGTGATCGACTCCACCGCCACCGAGCGGGAGCTCGGCGTCACCCCGACGCCGTGGGACCAGGTGCTGCAGCGCACGGCCACCGGGAACGGCTGAGCGAAGCGGACGTGCCCGGGCAACCCCCGGACAACACTTGTTTGCTGCGGACAACACCTGCGGTTCTCGGGAAACGTTTCGGACAACACCCGGTCGAGAGGATCGAAGCACCTCGACGACAGGAGCTCCCGATGACCACCCCCGAACAGGCCCAGGACGCCGTCTTCCTCGACCGCAGCAACGCCGAATGGCGCGCCCTGGCCGCGCACGCCGATATCTCCGACTGGTCCGGCTGTCCGGGCCTGGCCGGCGCCACCGGGCTGGATCATGTGCTGATCGCAATCCGGCACAATCCGGACCCGGTGTTGCGCTGGCTGCTGGTGCGCAGCCGGGCCGGCTGCCCCCTGGCCCGCCGGACGCTGTGGCAGACCATGCTGCCCAAGCTGTTCCGGATGGCCCGGGTGGATCCCCGGTCCCGGCTGAGCGAGTACGCCACCGCGCTGTGGCTGCAACTCGACCGGATGAATCCGCACCGGCGCAATCTGGCGGCAAATCTGGCCCTGGACACGCTGAAGGCGGTGCAGCACGAGCGCGGTTCCACCGTCTCCGGCGCGGACCCGACCGATCCGACCGACCTGGGCCAACTGCCCGAGCCGCGGCCGGACGCGCTGAACGCGCGCCGGGTGCTACGTGCCGCCCGGGAGCTCGGTCTGCTGGATGCCGCGACCACCCGAGTGCTCACCAGCGTGTACGCCGACGGGCTGACCGGCACCGAGGCGGCGCAGCGGCATGCCACCAGTCCCACCGCGATCCGGTATCGGTGCTCCCGGGGCGTACGCCACCTGGCCCGGCACGCCGATCGACTACTGGCGGCAGCCTGAGCCGGCCAGTGCTGACCCGGCCCGGTGATGAGCGTCTCCCCGGCCGTTCGGCACCGGCGTGTCGGGCCGACCGTGGCAAACTGACCTGAGCCCGAACAGCCGACCCGGATGGTGCCAGTGACCAGTGATCCCTCCTCCACGAGCGAGGCCGGAGCGACCCCACAGGTGCGCTACTTCCACTACGCGCCCCATCACAACGGCCTGCCGCCGATGGGGACCTACCTCAAGGAACTGTGGCAGCGCCGCGACTTCGCCTACGAGTTGTCCCGGGCCAACATGCGCGCGGACAACTCTGCGACCGTGTTCGGCACCATCTGGCTGGTGCTGAACCCGATCCTGATGGCGGGGGTCTATTTCCTGCTGGTCAACATCCTCACCAGCCGTGGTCGGAGCAATCCGGAGTACTTCGTCCACCTGACCACGAGCCTGTTCGTGTTCACCCTGATCACCACGTGCGCCAATACCGGAACCACTTCGGTCACCACCGCGGGCAAGCTGATTCTGAACACCGCGTTCCCCCGGCTGCTGATCCCGCTGGCAGCGGTGATCACCGCGGTGATGCGGTTCCTGCCGACGCTGGTGGTGACGCTGATCCTGCTGATCGTGACGCCGAGCACCCACTGGAGTCCGACGATGCTGCTGGCGGTGGTGTTCGTGCTGCTGATGGTGCTGTTGGGAACCGGGATCGCGAGTTTCTTCGCAACCTGCCAGGTCTATTTCCGCGACACGGTGAACTTCCTGCCCTACTTCATCCGGATCTGGCTCTACCTGTCCCCGGTGTTGTGGGTGCCCAATGACATCGCCGGGAACGCGCTGCAGCCGATCGCCCAGATCGTGAATCCGGCGTACTCGCTGCTCACCGGCTACACCTCCCTGCTGCTGCACGGGACCATCCCCGGACCGACGGTGTGGCTGACCGCAGCGGTATGGTCGATTGCGGTATTCCTGCTCGGAACCCTGTTCTTCATCTGGAGGGAGCGTGATTTCGCTGTCCGAATCTTCTGAGCCGCGACTGAAGATCCGCGCCCGCAAGGACGGGTACGTCCCCGAACCCGAGCGGACCGATCTGGCCGTCCGGGTACGCGACCTGCACGTCACCTACAAGACCACCTTCGAGAAGCGTCCCACGCTCAAGCAGGCGCTGGTCCGCTTCGGGCGCGGCGTCCGGGCCACCCAGACCGTCGAGGCGCTGAAGGGGGTCTCCTTCGACGTCAAGAACGGGACCACCCTGGGCGTGATCGGGTCCAACGGGGCCGGCAAGTCGACCCTGTTGCGGGTGCTGGCCGGGATCATCCCGCCGAGCGAGGGCAACGTGGAGACCTGGGGACGGGCCTCCACGATGCTGGCCCTCGGGGTCGGGTTCAACGCCGCCCTCACCGGCCGGGAGAACATCCTGCTCGGGGGGCTGGCCGCCGGCCTCACCAAGAAGCAGGTGCTGGACCGGACCCAGCAGATTGCCGACTGGGCCGAGGAGGGTTCCGATCGGTTCATCGACCGGCCGATGCGGACCTACTCCTCGGGACAGAATGCCCGGGTGGGGTTCTCCGTCGGCGTGCACATGGATCCGGACATCCTGATGGTCGATGAGGCGCTGTCCACCGGTGACGCCGGCTTCCGGGAACGGGCCGCCCACAAGCTGGAAGAGTTGCGCGCCCAGGCCCGGGCCATGCTGTTCGTCAGTCATGGCCTGAACTCGGTGCGCGAGTTGTGCAATGACTGTATTTGGCTCGATCATGGCCGTCTGGTCATGCGCGGGCACCCCGACGAAGTGACCGCCGCGTACCTGGAATTTCTGCACGTCAAGGAAACCGGGATGAACGCGGAGGAATACTGAACCGCCCAGCGACCGCTGGGCCCGACTGTGCCAAGGGTGAAACCATGGGAATCAAGAATGCGATCAGCAAGCTGATGCGTACCGAGGATCGGGTCGACGGCGCCAGCGAGGGCGGACTCGATCTCAACGATCTTGGTTTCGACGGACTGAATCAGAACGAGTGGGTGACCCTGCAGGTCGAGGCCACCGGCACGCCGGATCCCGAACCGATGCCGGAGCTGCCCGACGGCCTGGGCATCCCCACCGACGACGACCGGCCGACCGGGTGGATCAGCACCGAGTCCGGCGAGCTGAGCGAGTTGTGGTATCGGGTCGCGCAGGTGTACCCGCAGACCGGAGTCTGGCCGTTGGCGGTACGCGGCGATCTCGAGGCGTGGCTGGGCACCGAGCTGGTCGGCTGGTACCACACCAACGAACTCGGCGCCGAGGAGTTCCTGCGCCGCACCTTCGACACCGCCGCGCAACTGGGTGAGACCGAGGCGTGGCGGACCAGCTGGCTCGGCCTGGCCCGCGCCGAGCGGACCACCGACGCGTCCCGGGTCCGGGTGCAGCCGCTGGACGGGGAGTACCGCCTGCTGCTGGTCCGCACCGGCGTACCCGCCGACGCCCTCGGGGTGATCGGCTGGAACGGGGCGCAGGGCTGGGAATTCCACGGCTCGGAGCTGTCGGAGGTGCTGTACTCCTGGCAGCAGCGCTTCGGTGCGGTCCTGGTCGGGGTGTCCACCGACTCGATCCGGCTCTCGGTGGAGCGCCCGCCGCAGGATGAGAAGACCTGCGATCTGCTGGCCCGCGAGCACTACGCCTTCGCCCCCGACATCCTGAACGACACCAACCGGGACCTGACCGACTACGCCCGCGAGTTGCCGCATCACAAGGAGTGGGAGTTCTGGTGGAACTGAGCCGCGGATGAACCTCGTCCGCAGTGTACGGCACCTGTGGCGACATCCCCTGTTCCGCAAGCTCATTGCGGTTCGGCTCGCCACCCAGACCTCCGACGGCATGCTGCAGGTCGGCATGGCGGCGTACGTGCTGCTGACCCCGAACACCGCCCCCGACGCCTGGGCGGTCGCGGCGGTGCTGGCGATCACCCTGCTGCCGTACTCGGTGGTCGGGCCGTTCGTGTCACTGACCCTGGACCGCTTCGATCGACGCAACGTCGCGGTGTCCACCGATGCCGTACGCGCGGTGATCGCCCTCGGCCTGGGCGCCCTGGTGCTGAACCCCGGCCTGCGGGACCACTGGACCTACGGGCTGTTCTTCGCGCTGGCCCTGGTCGCGATGAGTCTGAACCGGTACCTGCTGGCCGGGTTGCAGGCCGCCGTGCCGCACACGGTGGACTCTGATGAGTATCTGACCGCGTCCTCGATCATGCCGGTGATCGGGCCGGTGGGGGTCCTGATCGGCGGCGGTCTGGCCTTCGCGATCCGGCTGGGGTTGAGCGGGCAGTTGGCCAGCTATCAGGCCGACGCGCTGATCTTCCTCGTGGCCGCGATCGGTTTCGGGATCACCGTGCTGCTGTCGCTGCGGATCCGGGTGGGCGAGCTCGGCCCGGACCTCACCTCGGCGGAGGCCCGCAGCACCAAGGCGGTCGATGTCGCCCGGGGTCTGTGGCACGCCCTCGGCCACCTGGTCGAGCGCAAGCCCGCCGGCCTCAGCATCATCGGGATCGGGCTGCAGAAGATCCTGGTCGGCATGGTGCAGGTGGCCACGATCCTGCTGTTCCGCAACTATTTCCATCCGGTCGCCGATGTGGCCGCCGCCACCGCGGATCTGGCGGTCTGGGCCGGATTCACCGGGGCGGGCTACCTGATCGCGGCCCCGCTCACTCCGCTGATCGCGCATCGGATCGGGGTACGCCGCACCATCGTGGCGGCCCTGCTCGCCGGCGCTCCGTTCATCCTGATCGTGCCGCTGGCGCAGTTCCGGCCCTGGTCGCTGATGCTGAGCGGCCTGCTGATCGGCATGTGCGCCCAGGCCTGCAAGATCTGTGTCGACAACGTCGTCCAGGCCCATGTGGCCGACGATTTCAAGGGGCGGGTGTTCACCATCTACGACATGATCTTCAATGCTGCGATGCCGCTGGCGGCGGTGATCGTCGCGGTGTTGTTCCCCCTGGATGCGCACTCCTACCTGGGGTTCGTCGCAATCGCGGTGGCGTTCGCGCTGATCGGGCTGTGGTTCGGCCTGATCAGTCGACGGATCAGTGCCCGGACCTTCCAGGCCGGGGCGGAGAACGCCCCGGCCGAGGTCGAGTAGGCGCACCCGCTCGGGCCGGGGCTGCCGCGCCGGGTCAGCGGCCCTGCGGCGGCTCCCCGTCGGACTGCTGCGGATTGTTGCCCAGGTCCAGCCAGGACCCCTCCTCGCCGGGACGCTGCTGCTCCGGCCGGGTCGGGCGGGGCTGCTGCTGCTCCGGCTTGTCGGTGCGGTCCCGGCCGCCGAAGGCGCCTTCTACCTCATTGCGTAGATTGCGGAAGAAACCGCGAGCCTGGGTGCCGAAGTCGCCCTGCTCCCCCGGCTGGGCAGGTCCGCCCTGCGGGGGTCGCCCGGCCTGCTGCGGGGGTTGCCCGGCCTGCTGCGGGGGACGCGGCGCCACCTGCGGGGACGGACTGGGCTGCGGACGGCTGCCGGGTTGCCCGCCGGCCGGGTAGGGCTGACCGGGCGAGCCCTGGCCCGGGGTCTGCTGGGGTGGGCGACCGTACTGGGATGCCTTCGGTACCGGCCCCTGCCCGCTGCCCGCTGCCTCGGGTCGCGCGTACGCGCCGGGATCCGGCGCGGGGTACCCCTGCTGCCCGTACGCCGGCGGCGGTGGCGGATTCTCTCCGGAGCGCTGGAACGGTGCCTGCGGCCAGCCACCGGTGAACTCCTGCTCGGGCCGACCGGTCGGGGCCCCGGCGCCCGGGTTCCACGGTTGCGGTTGACCCGGCTGCGGTTGACCCGGTTGCGGCTGGCCCGGTTGCGGCTGGCCCGGTTGCGGCTGACCCGGTTGCGGCTGACCCGGCTGCGGCTGACCCGGTTGCGGCGCGGGGGGCTGCTGGTTCCACGGCTGCGGCGCTGCGGGCACCGGCTGACCCCAGGACCCGCCCTGGCCCGACTCGCGCGGCGCCCAGGGGCCGGTCTGTCCCGGTCCCGGCTGTCCCGGCGCTGGCTGTCCCGGCGCCGGGGTCTGACTCCGGCCCGGGCTGGGTTGCGGCTCGGCGCCCGGCCCGTTCACCGGTGCCCAGGTCGCTTCGGTATCCCGCCCGCCGGAGCGGCTGTCCGCGCGATGCTCGGGTGCCTCCCCCTCGGCGCGGCCGACAGCGGCTGCGCCGGTCGGCTGCCCGGCCCCGGACAGATCGTGTCCCGCGGTGGGCTCCTCCGCACCCGGCTGCGCCCCGGTGCCCCGCTCGGCCGGGCGGTTGTCCGGGATCTGCAGCGGTTGGGTCGGCTCCGCCTGGGTGGGGTCGTAGGCGTACGTCTGCCGGACCGGCTCGGCCGCGCTCGCCCGGGGCTCCTCGCCGACCGCAATCCCGAAGGCATCGGCACCGAAGGCATCGTCGGCGGACTCTTCCTGGTCGACCCCAGCGCCCCGGTACGCCCCACTCTCCCGAGGGGCCTCACTGCCCTGGTAAGCACTGCTCCCCTCGGGCGCCGGGCCGGAGTCGGTGGCACCGGGTCGCGGCTCGGTGGCCCCGGCGCCGGACCCCGGGGTCTCGGCAGCAGTGTCCTCTTCGGTACCCGCCACGTCGCTGCTCGCAGCCTCAGTGCGCGCGCCCCCGGCACTCACGCCCCCGGCGCTGACGGCCTCGGCGCTCCCGGCATCGGAGCCGGCGTACCCCGGACGTTCGTGCGGCGGGACCCAGGCCGGCTGCTCGGCCTGCGCCGACGACACCGCCAGGTCGTCGGAGTCGATCACGCTGACCGGCGCGGCCTCGCCGGCGGCTGCCGAGGAGTCCTGCTGGGTGCCCGCCCCGGGCGCCCGGCCGGGCCGGTCCCCGTCCTCCCACAGGGTCTCATCGATGGTCGCCTGCTGGGTGGCGGCATCCGGCCCCAACGGCATCGTCGGCCAGTTGCCCGGACCGGGTTGATTCTTTTCGGCGTACTCACGCGCCTGCCGACACCGCTCGATCGACTGCGGGGTGGCCCCCGGCTCGCCCTCATCCAGCGGGACCGCGATCACCGCGGTTCCGTAGGCGCACACCTCGGTGAAGGACCCGGCCATCTCGCCGGTGTCGAACTTCATCGCCACGATCGCGTTCCCGCCCCGCTTGGCGCACTCGGCCCACATCCGGTTCATGACCTCATTGCGGGAGTCATAGGCCAGCTTGGTGAACTTCTCCTGCTCACCGCCGCTCATGCTGCGCAGGCTGGCCGACAGGTTCGCCCCGAGGTTCGTGCTGCGTACCGTCATGCCCATTACCTCGCCGAGCACCGCCTCGATCCGGTACCCGGGGATTCCATTGCTGGTCACGATCAACATGCGCCCCAGTATTCCCGCCCGCGGGGCCGCCGGCGGCGCAGGGGTCAGGCGTTTCGGTCGGCCCACCACTGCAGCAGCAGTTCGGTGGCGCGCTCCTCGCCGAGGGGTCCGTGTTCCATCCGCGCATTGAGCAGGAACTGGTACGCCTCCCCGACGGTCCGCGAGGGCCCGATCCCGAGCAGCTCCATCACCTGGTCCCCGTTGAGGTCCGGCCGGATCGCGGCCAGCTCCTCCTGCTCGGCCAGGGTGGCGATGCGTTTCTCGAGGTCGTCGTAGGCCTGGCGCAGCCGGCGCGCCTTGCGCTGATTGCGGGTGGTGCAGTCGGCCCGGGTCAGGATGTGCAGTCGCTCCAGCTGGTCCCCGGCGTCGCGGACATAGCGCCGCACCGCGGAATCGGTCCACTGCCCCTCGCCGTAGCCGTGGAAGCGCAGGTGCAGTTCCACCAGCCGGGCGATGTGCTTGATCTCCTCGGCCGAGAAGCGCAGTTCCCGCAGCCGCTTTTTCACCAGCTTCGCGCCGACCACGTCGTGTTGATGGAAGGAGACCTTGCCGCCCTCCTCGAACCGCCGGGTCGCCGGTTTGCCGATGTCGTGCAGCAGCGCGGCCAGGCGGCCGACCAGATCGGGGGCATGCCCGCGTCGCCGCTCCAGTTCGATCGACTGCTCGAGCACGGTCAGCGAGTGATCGTAGACATCCTTGTGCCGGTGGTGCTCGTCGACCTCCAGGCGCAGCGCCGGCAGTTCGGGCAGCACGTGGTCGGCGATTCCGGTCTCCACCAGCAGGTTCAGTCCCGGCCGGGGCCGATCGGTGAGCACCAGCTTGGACAGCTCGTCGCGGACCCGCTCGGCGGAGATGATCTCGATCCGCGGGGCCATCGCCAGCATCGCCGCGACCACCTCGGGGTGCGGGGCGAACCGGAGCCCGGGGCCGCTCAGCTGCGAGGTGAACCGGGCCGCCCGCATCATCCGCAACGGATCGTCGGAGAAGGACTGCTCGGGGGTGCCCGGCGTACGCAGGATCCCCGCGGACAGGTCGGCCAGGCCGTGATGGGGGTCGACGAATTCGCGATCCGGCAGCCGGATCGCCATCGCATTGACGGTGAAGTCGCGCCGGACCAGGTCCCCCTCGATCGTGTCGCCGAAGGCCACCTCCGGTTTGCGCGAGTCGCTGCGGTAGACGTCGGAGCGGAAGGTGGTGATCTCGATCAGCCAGTACGCCCAGTCGGCCGCGGAATCGCCCGGATCCCCCACCGGTCCCGGTTCGGCCGCCGACCCCGGCCAGGACAGCGGGACCCGGGCCCCGATGGTGCCGTACTCCTTGCCGATGTCCCACACCGCGGCCCCAGGTACGCCCCGGGTGAACTGCCGCAGCAACGCCTCGATATCGTCCGGGCGCGCCGAGGTGGTGAAATCCAGGTCGTGGCCCAGTTCGCCGCGCAGGGCGTCGCGGACCGAACCACCGACCAGGTACAACTCGAAGCCGGCGGCGACGAACAGGTCACCGAGCCGATCGACCACCGGGGCGATCCGCAACAGCTCGGTGACCGCGTTGCGCTGGGCCAGGCTGAGGGCGTCATTCGCTTCGGGCACAATCAGCCATCCTATCGCTCAGCCGTAGGTGTCGCGTGGTCCACGTCCGGGGACCGAGCGACGCCCATGCTTCCAGCTCGGCGCATCCGGGCCCTTCACCACCACCCGAGTGACCGCCCCGTCCCCCAGTTCCGCGTTCAGCAGCGCCACCAGTTGCGGCGCGAACAGCCGCAGCTGGGTCGCCCAGGTGGTCGATTCGGCGCGCACGGTGAGCACCTCGCCGTCGTAGGACTCCGGGCTGGAGTGATCGGCATTCACCTGCCCGACCAGCTTGGGCCAGTTCGCCAGCAGCATGTGGACGTTGACCTGGGTGAGCCAGCCCTTGGCCGCCATCACCGAGTCGAGGGCACTGCCGAGCAGTTGCGGGTCTCGGTCGTTGGTGTAGGTGTGCTCCACGCCGCCGGTGCGTTTCGGCTTGCGGCGCCGCCGGCGTACGCCCTGACTGGCCGCGCCGGCCTGCGCCGCGATCGCCCGGGCCAGGTCGACCCCGGTCGGATCGTGCCGCCGGGCGGCCTGCTGCGCGGCGGTCTCGGCCCCCTCGCGGTCCAGGGACCAGCCCTGATCCGCATCCTCGCCGAACTCCGGATCGGTCGGCTCGGGCAGCCCGTCGTCGGTTCCCATGCGCGCACCTCCCGTCCGAGCCCTGCCTGTGCGTGCCCATCCTATGCGGGCTCCTGCCGGCTCACCCCGTCCGTTCGGCTGACCCGGTAGCGGACCCCGACCAGGGAGGCCGGCACGTCCTCCCCGACGGCGGCGGTGACCAGGACCTGTTCGGCACCGTGCACCCGTTCGGCCAGCCGCTGCCGCCGGGTCGCGTCGAGCTCGGCGAACACGTCGTCGAGGACCAGCACCGGTTCGATCCCGTCAGCCTGCAGCAGGGCGAAGGCCCCCAGCTTGAGCGCCAGCGCGTAGGACCAGGACTCCCCGTGCGAGGCATATCCCTTGGCGGGCAGCGCGCCGAGCTCGAAGGCGATGTCATCGCGGTGCGGGCCGATCAGGGTGAGGCCGCGGGCCAGTTCGTCGGTGCGCTGGGCGGCGAGCGCTGCGAGCAGGGCCTGTTCCAGGGCGGCGTCGCTGTGCTCGGCCGGCAGTTCCACGGTGGTCCGGTACTGCGCGGTGGCCTCATTATTGGTCGGCGCGATCTCGGCGTACGCCGTGGCGGCCAGCGGCATCAGATCGGCCAGGGTATCCAGCCGGGCAGCCAGGAGTTCGGCGCCGAAGCGGGCCAGTTGGCCGTCCCAGACCTCCAGGGTGGAAGCGGCGTACGGATCGGGGCGACGCGTACCCTTGCCGGCCAGGTCCTTGAGCAGACTGTTGCGCTGTTTCAGGGTCTTGTCGTAGTCGGCCTTCACCCCGGCCATCCGCGGCCAGCGGGTGACCACCAGGCCGTCCAGGAAGGCGCGTCGCTGGGCCGGATCCCCCTTGATGATCGCCAGGTCCTCCGGGGAGAACAGCACCGTCCGCAGGATCCCGAGCAGTTCCCGGGGACGGCTCAGCGGGGACCTGTTCAGTCGGGCCCGGTTCGCCCGGCCCGGGTTGATCTCGACCTCCAGCTGCAACGCGCGGGGGTCGTCCAGCCCGGCCCGGACCTGGGCGCGGACGATCGCGCGCTCCGCGCCGGCGCGGACCAGCGGAACCTCCGAGGACACCCGGTGCGAGCCGAGCACCGACAGGTATTCGATCGCCTCCACCAGGTTGGTCTTGCCCTGCCCGTTCGCCCCGACGAACAGCGTCACCCCGGCGGTCAGCGGCAGGTCGACCGACTCGTAGGAGCGGTAGTCGGCCAGCGTCAGATGGTCCACGTACATCTAGCGGTGCCTCACGCAGGGGCACCGGTCCGGATGTGATCCACCGTCCGGCTCACCGCCAGGATCGCGCCGCGGTGGGCCCGCGGTTCGACGACTTCGCAGCCGATCAGGTCCAGGGCCTGGCGGCGATCGGCGCTGGCGAGCGCCCAGTCGCTCAGGTCGCTCACCCCCAGGGCCAGTTCGAGCCGGCTGCCCAGGTCCCCCGACTGCTCCCACTCGCTGCGGATCCCGTTGCCGGCCAGGAATCGTTCCTCGGCCGCGCGCTCGAGGGCCTGCCGCAGCAGGGCCGCGAGCTCCTCCGACTTCACCCCCGGATCCAGCGCGGGGTCGTCGGTCACCGCCCAGGCGCGATCGATCGCGCGCTGGGCCGGGTCGGTCCACGGCTGCGGGAGCACCCGCCGGTGTTCGTCGGCGGCGACCAGCAGCAGTTGCGCCCGGGCGTCGCGCCGGCGTACCGCCGCGGCCAGGTCGTCGCCGGAGGTGAGCACGATCACCTGCTCACGCTGGGCCAGCTGCAGCAACCGCGACAGCATCTGGGAGATCTCGGCCTTCGCCGGGCCCGCCCCGGGGATCGGCGGCGGCAGCTCGAGCACCAGGAAGCCGGGGGCCTCGACCACGGCCCGGGCGATCACCAGGTCGATCATCAGCACCGCGGCGTTGCGCACCGAGAAGCGCTGCAGGGAGTCCAGCAGTTCGCCGGCCCGGCACAGCAGTTGCCGCAGCCGCAGGCCACGCCGGCCGGCCCGGTAAGCACTCGCCCAGTACTCGACCTGGGTCCAGACCTCCTCCACGGCCAGGGTGTCCTCGGCCTCGTCCTGCCACAGCCAGGTCGCCTCGGCCAGGGCGGGCTGGGTACGCAGGTGGGCGGCCAACTCGGCCGGGTCGTCGCTGACCATCGTCCACTCGTGCCAGGCAGCCAGCGCGGCGGACTGGCGCTGCAGCCGGACCGTGCGCTGGGCCAGCAGCGCCGGCGGCGCCCCGATGTACGCCCAGGCCTCAGCCACCAGGCGGTGGGTCGGCGCGGTCTCCAGCAGGTCCGCGAGCCGGCCGGCCTCGTGGGCGTCGGGCACCCGCAGCCGCAGGATCGCCTGGAGCATTTCGACACGCTCGTAGTGGTCGGCGACCAGATCGGTCATCGTGCCGAAATCGACGGTGTGCTCGTAGTCGCCGGGCAGCAGGCTCGCGGCGGCCGCACCCTTGTCGCCCAGGCCGAGCAGGGCCGAGCGGACCTCCTCGCGGAGGTCCTGTTCGGTGGCCAGCACCCGGTCGATCTGCTCGATCCGGGTGGTCAGGAGGTCGCCCGGTACCGCCTCGGGGACGCCGGCGACGTCGATCTCGGGTGCGGTGACCACCACCCGCCGGTCCGGACGCAGCCAGGCCGGGCGCTCGCCCCGCTCCCCCGCGGTCGGGAGGCCGGGCGCGTGGATCGTGCGGCGCGGCTCGGGATTGTCCGGGTCGGGCCAGTCGGTGCGGATCTCCACCCGTCCGGTGCTTGCGGCCAGATCCAGCACCACCTGCGCGGTCGACTGCTCGCCGGCGTACGCCGCCCCGGTCAGGCCGCTCTCGATCAGTTGGGTGAGCCGGTCGCGCAGGGTCGGATCCGGGACGGTCAGCACCGTCAGGCCGGGGTGCGCGTCGAGTTCCAGGTTGCACCGCGGCCCGAACCCGGCGATATTTCGCAGGTCGATCCGACGCAGCCGGACCGCGGGCCCGGCGACGGTCGGGACGCCGACCGCGGACAGCACCGCGTCCAGCGCCTCGGGCCCGCGCAGGGCAGCCAACGCAATCCGCGCGGCCTGCTGATCAACGGTCGGCTGAGCGGGTGGCTGCATGGCTCAGGACTCCCTCTGCGGGTCGTGCTTCGGCGGGGCGCACGCCGAATTCGGGACTGTACGGACCATCTTGCCCCGTCCGGATCGTCGAGCGCACGCTACCACCCGCTGTGGAGATATCCGGGACTCTTGACCGTGTCCTAGACGAGCCAATACTGCGGTAGCGGCCCTCATCTTTCCTCCGGACCCGACCCTCCCCCCGGGCCGCTGGGACGGTCAGCCGCGGATGTGCTCCACCGCGCGGGACACCGACAGGATCGCCGGCCGGATATAGCTCGGTTCGATCATGTCGGAGACCGACAGATCCAGGGCGTAGCGCCGGTCCTGGGTGACCGCGGCCCAGGCGTCGACGTCGGTCAGGTTCAGCGCCAGCCGGACCCGCTCGGCGGTGGTGCTGGCATCGGCCCAGCGCTGCTCGAGGTACTTCCCGCCCCGGCCCAGCTGCAGCCCCTCGGTGAGGAACCGGACCAGGGCCGCGGTGTCGAGGGCCTCGGTCAGGATCGCGGCGGCCTGCTGCCCCCGTTCCATCGGGTCCAGCTCGGAGTCGTCGCAGACCAGCCAGGCCCGATCCAGGCAGCGCTGCACCGGGTCGATCCAGGCGCGGGTGACCACCGATCGGCCCTCGGCGGGGACCAGGCCCAGCGTGGTCGCCCCCTGGGCGCCGGCCAGGTCGGCGAGCCGGTCCGAACAGGTCAGCAACACCACCTGGGCCCGTTGCCCGACCGGCTTCAGCGCGGTCAGGGCCTGCTGGCACTCATCCAGATTCGCGGTCTGCAGCGGGTCCTCGATCACGATGAAGCCGAACGGGGACGGCTGGGCGGCATTGCGTACCTGCAGGGCCACCAGCGCATACGCCAGGTCGACGTCGGGCAGCGCGGCCAGTTCGGTCAACAGCTCGGTGGCCGCCTGCAACTGCGGGCGATGCGCATTGAGTCCGCGGGTACGCCGGTAGCTCTCTCGCCAGGTGTCGACCTCGTGGCGCACCGTGCCGCGGCCCGCCTCGACCCGCGCGGCCTCCTCCTGCCAGGCCCGGGTGGTCTCCACCAGCACCGGATACTGGGTGCGCAGCTTCTGCGCGAGGACGCCGGGATCGGTCTCGGGCACCAGCCACTCCCGCCAGGCCTCGGCCGCCGCCGGTTGGCTCGCCAATGCCAGGTCGGTCTGCCCGAGATAGCGCGGCGGGGTGCCCACCACCCGCCACGCGGACGCCAACGCCTGGGGCAGCTGCAGCGACGCCGCGGGATCCCGCTCCATTTCGGCCGCCACTCGCTCCAGTTCGGTGGCCGCCTGGTCCACGACCGTGTCACGGGGCAATTCGATCGCGGCGATGCCCTCAGCGGTGCGCGGCTGCCCCTCGTGCATCGTGCGCACCCGATCGAAGGAGCGATCGTCGATGTCGTCGCCGAGCTGGGCCGGCAGCAGATCGGCCAGCAGCTGCCACTGGGGCTGGCCGTCCTCGGTGAGGACGGTGGTCAACCGCGTGCGGACGGCCTCCTCGGTCCGGATCTGGGTGCTGTGCTCATCGAGCAGGCGGGTGAGCAGCTCGATCCCCGCGGCGACCCGGTCGCGGCTCTCCCGCTCGTCGCGGAAGGGCAGCACCGGGCGGCGCAGTTCCGGGTTGTGGCCCCACTGCAACGCCTCGATCCCGGTGTTGCTGCCGCGACCGCGGTGCACGTGGCGCTGCGGGGATTCCAGGGTGTCGGGATGCTCCCACTCCACGATCAGCTCGTGCCGGGAGACGGTGGCTCCGTCGAGTTCGACGGTGATCCGCGGAAAGTCCCGCTGGGCGCCGGACTGCGCCGGGTCGGACTTCGCCGGCGCGCCGGCCGGCGTACGCCCCGGACTGGGGTGTTCGGTCCCGGTCACGGCCAGGTCGGTCGCGGTCGCGAACAGATGGCCGATCGCCGGGTCGGACACGTGCACCACGTGCAGCCCCGGGACCGGGGCCAGCTCCAGCGCGGAGCGCGCCTCGATCGGCCGGACCCCGGAGATCTCCAGGCGACGCAGGTACGCCTGCGGCCCGCCCACCGCGGTCGACTCCTCCCAGAAGAAGTCGGGGATCGACCCCTGAACCGCGGCCACCGCCAGCGCGAGCACGGTCGGGTCTGCGGTCCGAATGGATTCGGGGATGGCTCTTTGTCCAGTCATGTTGCTCCTGCGAGTGGACTGTCGATCGGACCGGCGGCGTACGGTCGGGTCCATCCTGCCCGGTTCGGGCAAAACTTGCGCGCCGACCCGCTCTCCCGGCCGCGGTGTGCGGGCACGCCACGGTCCGGGCACCGGTGGATCATCCATCCGGGATTCGGTCGATCATTTTTTCTAGGATTGTCTATCTTGAACAGAAGATACCCTGAGAGAGCCCTATCGGGGTGGACTGGTTCGCGGGCCGAGTTCGACGGCGCGGGTTGGATTCGTGTCCGCGGGCACTGCAGGGACCGCGGGCCAGACGTGGAACCGCCAGCAGCCAGGACAACCCGCGTACCGCCCGGACAACCCGCGTACCGCCCGCGGCATCCGGGCACGACACGGTCCGGGCACCGGTGGATCAGCCATGGGGGATCCGGTCGATCACTCTTTCTAGGGACATCTACTATCAACAGAAGATGTCCTGATGGGGCACTAACGGATTGATTCGGGTACGCGGGTCCAGTTCGGCGGCGCGGGCTGGATTCGTGTCCGCGGGCGCTGCAGGGACCGCGCGCCATACGTGGAACCGCGAGCAGCCAGGAGGACCCGCGTACCGCCATGTGCACCCACGTACCGCCCTGTGCACCCACGCGCCGCCAGGAGCACCGCGATCAACAGACTTAGCGGCGCGGGTCATGTCCGGGTACGCGGGTCCAGTTCGGCGGCGCGGGTTGGATTCGTGTCCGCGGGCGCTGCAGGGACCGCGGGCCAGACGTGGAACCGCGAGCAGCCAGGACAACCCGTGCACCGCCCGCGGCGTCCGGGCACGTCACGGTCCGGGCACCGGTGGATCAGACACCGGGATCCGGTCGATCACTCTTTCTAGGGACATCTACTATCAACAGAAGACACCCTGAGAGAGCCCTATCGGGGTGGATCGGTACGCGGGCCGAGTTCGGTGGCGCGGGTTGGATTCGGGTCCGCGGGCGCTGCAGGGACCGCGGGCCCAATGTGGAACCGCCAGCAGCCAGGAGGACCCGCGTACCGCCAGGACAACCCGCGAGCAGCCAGGACAACCCGCGAGCAGCCAGGACAACCCGCGAGCAGCCAGGACAACCCGCGTACCGCCCGGAGCACCCGCAAGCCGCCCCCTGAACGCCCCAAAGACCGACAGAACGTGACCCTTGATCGAACCGCACGATCGCGCCGTCGACACTGCTATTTCCCTGTATAGAAAAGTTCGCAGAAACAGGGAGACTCCATGATCGTCTCCCGATGATCGGACGCGATCGGGTCCTATCCACCTCTCTAGAGTCTTCCTTAGACAAAGACATATGGTCCGATCGAGCAAATCCACCGATGCAGGTTAGAGTGACGCGGTGCCCTCGCCGTCCACCCGCCTCACGCCTGCCGTCCGGTCGGGGCTGTCCATCTCGGTGGCGGTCGGGCTCTACGGCATCTCCTTCGGCGCCCTCGCGGTGGCGGCCGGCCTCAGCGTCGCCCAGGCCTGCGCGCTGAGCCTGCTGATGTTCACCGGCGGATCGCAGTTCGCCTTCGTCGGCGTACTCTCCGGTGGCGGAACGTTGGCCGCGGCCACCTCCGCGGCCTCCCTGCTCGGGGTCCGCAATGCGATCTACGGGGTGCAGTTGTCCGCCCTGAGCCGCCCCTCGCCGCGCCTGATGCCGCTGCAGGCCCACCTGACCATCGACGAATCGATGGCCACCGCGACCGCGCAGACCGATCCGGCCGAGATCCGCCGCGGGTTCTGGACCGCCGGGGTCGGCGTCTACCTGCTGTGGAACCTGTTCACCCTGCTCGGCGCCCTGGCCGGGGAGGCCCTGGGTGACCCCAAGGTCTGGGGGCTGGACGGGGCCGCGGCGGCCGCCTTCCTCGGGCTGCTGTGGCCGCGGCTGAAGGGCCGCGAGCCGATCGTGGTGGCGGTGGTCTGCGCCTTCCTCACCATGCTCGCCGTGCCGTTCGTGCCGGCCGGCGTACCGATCCTGATCGCCGGGGCCGGAGCGGTGGCCTGCTGGCTGCTGATCGAACGGACCCACCGATGAACGCCCTGGGCAACCTCGAGGTCTGGCTGTGGATCGCAGTCGCCTGCGTGATCGCGTACGCCACCAAGCTGGCCGGTTACCTGTTGCCGCGCCGGTGGCTGGCCCGACCCTGGGTGATGCGGGCCAGCCAGATCCTCACCGTGGGCCTGCTGACCTCGCTGGTGGTCACCAACACCGTGGTCTCCGGGACCCACCTCACTCTGGATGCGCGCCTGCTCGCCGTCGGGGCGGCCGCGGTTGCCCTGGTCCTGCGCGCCCCGTACCTGGTGGTGGTGATCGTCGGCGCCGCCGCGGCGGCGCTGGGCCGCTGGGCCGGGATCGCCGCCTAACGATCGGTCGGCGGGTGGGACAGCCAGTCCGCCAGCACGGCCGCGGTGTCGGCGCCCGGCGCCGGGGGCGGGGTCGGCACGGCCGGCTCGGGATGCTCGGAGAATCGGGGCGCCGCCGCGGCCTGCGACACCCCACCCCACTCGACCAGGCTGCCCCGGGCCGCCAGATGCGGATCCTCGGCGGCCTCGGCGAAGGAGCGCACCGGGGTCACACAGGCATCGGTGCCCGCGAACACCGCGGTCCACTCCTCCCGACTCCGCGCGGCGAACGCCGCGGTGAACACTGCCCGCAGGTCCGGCCAGTTCGCCGGATCGTCGCGCTCGGGGAGATCCCCGGGGGCCAGCCCGAGACCCGCGAGCAGTTCGGCGTAGAACTGGGGCTCCAGGGCCGCGACGGCGACATAGCCACCCCCGGCACAGGCGTAGGTGTCGTAGAACGGGGCGCCGCCGTCGAGCAGATTGGTCCCGCGCTCATCGCCCCACAGCCCCATCCCGCGCCAGCCCAGCACCAGTTGCAGGACGGTGGCGGTCCCGTCGACCATCGCCGCATCGATCACCTGGCCGCGACCGGTCCGGCCACGCTCCAGCAGCGCCGCCAGTACGCCGATCAGCAGCATCAGCGATCCGCCACCGATGTCGGCGACCAGGTTCAGTGGCGGAACCGGACGCTCGCCCCGGCGCCCGATGGCGTACAGGCCCCCGGTCAGCGACAGGTAGTTCAGGTCGTGCCCGGCGGTGTGCGCCCGGGGACCCTCCTGGCCCCAGCCGGTGATCCGGCCGTAGATCAGCCGCGGATTGCGGACCCGGCAGTCCTCCGGGCCCACCCCGAGCCGCTCGGCCACCCCGGGGCGGAATCCTTCGATCAGCACGTCGGCGCGCTCGATCAGGTCCAGCACCAGGTCCCGGTCGGCGGGGCTCTTCAGGTCGGCGGCCACCGACCGGCGTCCGCGCAGCAGCCAGTCCACCGGCCCGGCTTCGGCCCCGGGCGGTACCGGGCGATCGATCCGTACGACGTCGGCACCCAGATCGGCCAGCACCATCGCCGCGTGCGGGCCGGGACCGATCCCGGCAAGTTCGACGACCCGCAGGCCCGCCAGCGGCCCGGGGTTCATCGCGCCCGGGCCGTCATCGCGCCGCCATCCGGATCGCGCCGTCCAGGCGAATGGTCTCGCCGTTGAGCATCGGGTTCTCCGCGATCTGGGTGACCAGCAGCGCGTACTCCCGCGGGTTGCCCAGCCGCGCGGGATGCGGCACCTGCTGGCCGAGCGATTGCCGGGCCTCCTCGGGCAGCCCGGCCAGCATCGGGGTTTCGAACAGCCCCGGCGCGATCGTGTTCACCCGGATCTGGGTGGCGGCGAGCTCCCGGGCGATCGGCAGGGTCATCGCCACCACGCCGCCCTTGGACGCCGAGTACGCCGCCTGCCCGATCTGGCCCTCGAATGCGGCGACCGAGGCGGTGTTGACGATCAGGCCGCGTTCGCCGTCGAGCACGTCCAGTTGCTGCATCCGGGCCGCGGTCAGCCGGATGACGTTGAAGGTGCCCAACAGGTTGATCTCCAGCACCCGCTGGAACACCTCCAGCGGGAACGGCCCGTTCTTGCCGACGACCCGGGCGGCATCGCCCACCCCGGCACAGTTGACCACCACGCGCAGGTCGCCGAGGTCGTCGGCCACCCCGATCGCGGCGGCCACGTCGGCCTCCCGGCGCACATCGGCCGGGGCGAACCGGATGTCTGCTCCGCTCTCCCGGGCTATCTGCGCGCCCGCCGAGGTCGGCAGGTCGAGGATCACGACCTTGGCCCCCTTGGCCTGCAGGGCCCGCGCGGTGGCCAGGCCCAGGCCCGACGCCCCTCCGGTGACCAGCGCTACCTGTCCGGAAACATCCATCGAGAACTCCCTCATCACGCGGCCCCCCGTTGGGCACTTAGCGAGCGCTAGATCGACGCTAGCACGTACGCTGGGTCCGGCAACGGGGCTCCCGGGCACCGTTGCGACCCGAATCCGAGCGACCCGAACACAGGAGGACCCGTGGGTGAGACCGTACGACAGGCGCGGCTGACGATCCGGCGGGAGGGGGGCGTACGCACGCTCACCATCGATTCCCCCGAGACCCTCAATGCCGTCGATGAGGCAACGTTGACCGCCCTGGCGCAGGCGGTCGCCACCCCGGATCCCGAGGATCGGGTGATCGTGCTGCGCGGCAGCGGCCGGGCCTTCTGCTCCGGGGCCGACCTCGGTGCGATCGCGGACGCCGACAATACCGGCGCCCCGACCCTGGATGCGGCCAATCGCCTGGTGCTGGAGCTGACCCGCTCACCCCTGCCGGTGGTCTCGGTCATCCAGGGCCCGTGTGCGGGGATCGGGGTCTCCCTCGCGCTGGCCGCCGATCTGGTGGTGGCCTCCGCCGCGGCGTACTTCCAGCTCGCGTTCGCCCGGGTGGGGCTGATGCCCGACGGGGGCGCGACCGCTCTGGTGGCCGCCTCGATCGGGCGCGGTACCGCACTGCGACTGGCTCTGCTCGCGGAGCGGTTGAGTGCAGCGGAGGCGCTGAGCCTCGGCCTGGTCGCCCGGGTGGCGCCGGCCGAGGAGTTGGAGTCGGTCGTGGCCGAAGTGGTGGCGACCCTGGCCGGCGGCCCGGCGGCCGCCCTGGCCCGGACCAAGGCGGCGATCAATCAGGCCACCCTGCCGCATCTGCCGGCGGCCCTGGAGACCGAACGCGGCGGCCAGCTCGGGCTGCTGCGCGGCGGCGACTTCGTCGAAGGGGTGACCGCTTTCCGGGAGCGCCGGCCCGCGGTCTTCACCGACACTCCGGGCTGAGCGGGCCGGTCAGCCCGGCGCCGCGACTTCGCGGACGCCGACCATCCGCAGCACCAGCCGGACGTAGCGGGCCGCGATCTGCTCGGGGGGCTGCGGCCCGGTGGTCCGGTACCAGCGAGCGATCGACTGCAACATGCCCAGGATGGCCCGGACGGTGGTGGCCACGTCGTCGACGGTGAAGTCGCCGGCAGCCACGCCGTCGGCAACCACCCCGCGCACGGCGATCTCGATCCGGTCGCGGACCTCGGCATAGCGGGCGCGGGCCGGGCCGCCGAGATAGCGCGATTCGCTGGTGTCCACCACCGCGGCGGAGGCCTGCCGGGTCATCCACAGCACCAGGCACTCGGTCACGTGGGACAGCCGTTCCACCGGATCGGCTCCGTCCGCGGCGGCCAGTTCGGCGTACCGCGCGATCGGCGTCTCGATCTGCAGGAGCAGTTCGAGCAGCAGCCCTTCCTTGCTGTGGTGGTGGTAGTAGAGGGCCGGTACGGTCAGGCCGGCGCGCTGGGCGATCTCGCGTACCGAGGCGCCGTGGAATCCCCGCTCGACCAGCACCTCGAGGGTCGCCGACAGAATCGGGCTGAGGCTGGCCGGTACCTGGTGCCGCCAGTCATCCGGGTCGCTGCCGGTCATCGACCCTCCTGTCGGCTCACCGAGCATGTCGGGCCAGCATAGAGCGAACGCTCACTCCGGACGATGATCCCGGTCCGGATGACGACCGGGGGCCGGTGCCGGGACTGCGGTCAGAAGGACGCCGCCACCAGGCCGAACAGGACGATCAGCATGACCAGCGCAAGGCTGCCGACCAGGATCCCGACCAACAGCCCCGCGCCCCCGTGCCGCTGCTGCTGGAAGCCGATCGCGCCGGTGCTGAACTGGTTGTACGGCCCGGCGTAGAAGACCTCGACAGTCTGGCCCGGGGCAATGTTCACATCCATGGCCGCCTGACCGTACTGGCGCATCCACTGCATGTGGACCTGCAGATGGTGCCGGCCCGACGGGCACGGGATCACGTTGCGGCCGTAGCCGATCCGTACCGGATTGCCGTTGATGGTCAGCGTCGGCGGGACGAACGACTGGGTCAGCACACTGCCCTGTACGTTCAGCACCAGGGTGCCCAGGGCCTGCGGCGCCGGGGCGCCCGGCACAGCCATCGGTGGAGCCGCCGGCATGGTGTACGCGTTGCCGTCCGGCTCGACCGAACCCGGGCGGGGGTAGCCCTGCCACTGGGGATGGCCCGAAGATGCGGGATAGGTCGGTGGGGCGGGATAGTGCTGCGGTTGACCGGGCGGATAGGGCCCGGGCTGCATGGGGGGCTGCGTCATGGCGACCACTGTAAGCGGCCGGAGGCCGCACTGATCCGAACTGTAAGCGGCCGGAGGCCGCACTGATCCGAACTGTAAGCGGCCGGAGGCCGCACTGAGCCGAACTGTAAGCGGCCGGAATCAGCCCAGCAGCGCAAGCACCATCAGCAGGAACAGCAGGACGGTCGCGACCGAGAGCATGGAGATCATGATCATCCGGCCCCGTTCCTGCCACTGCACGGTGAGTACGGCGGGGTCGATCCGGCGGCCGTCGGCGGTCATCAGCTTGGGCCGGTAGCGGGCCGGGATCTCTTCGGGGTAGACCTCCAGCGGCTGCACCTGCACCGTGTCCGACCCACCGTTCAGGCCGTTCAGGAAGCGATCGAATTCATCGTCGGAGAAGGAAGCAGCAGGCATGCGGCTGAGTCTAGAAGGCAACAAACGGCAACTCCAAATCGAACAAAAGTTTGTCAAGGGTATTTATCGAACCTTTACAACAAATTTCGGTCACACCGGCGGGGTCACCGTCGGCCGGGCTGCCTAGGATTGCTGCATGAGCGTTCTGAGCAATCAGCAAGTGACCGATCGCACTGCCAGTCATGCCGCCGTCGTCCGGGACACCGTCCGTCGCGACGAGCTCGGCCCCTTCTATGACCGGGCCTTCACCCAAGTCCTCGAAGTGCTCAGTGCCCAGGGCCATGACCCCTCGGGCGCCGCTTTCGGGCACTACCTGGGCGTCCCCGGAGAGACCGTCACCCTCGAGGTGGGTTTCGAGATCCCCGACCCGTGCACGGCCTCCGGTGACGTGATTCCGGTCGAGTTGCCGGCCGGCAAGGTCGCGGTGGCCAGCTATTTCGGCGCCTACGACGGGTTGAGCCAGGCGTGGCCGGAGTTCGCCCAGTGGATCGTCACCCAGGGTCAGGAGCCGAGCGAGAACATGCTCGAGCTCTATGTCACCGAACCCACCGGGGAGAGCGACCCGAGCACCCTGCAGACGGACCTGGTCTGGTACCTGGCGTGATCCGCGGTATCGCGGCGGGGGCCCTGATTCTGGCGCTGGGCGGCCTGGCCGGGTGCTCCACCGGACCGGCCCAGCAGCAGCAGACCCCCAGCGTCAGTTTTTCTCCGCGCCAGGGACCCCAGGTGGGCGGTACGCCGCAGGCTCCGGCCCCCGGTACCCCGTCGGGCCCGGCGACGGCCGGCGCTTCGGCCTCACCGGGCTCGCCGACCGCGACACCCGACGGGGAACCGAACACCGGCGGCGCCCGGTTCGGCCAGACCACGACCTGGGAGAACGGTCTGCAGGTCTCCATCGGACAACCGCAGACCTTCGAACCGACCGGCGGTTCCGGTGGCGGCAAGTTCACCGACCGGATCGTGCTCGAGGTCCGGGTGACCAACGGCACCGGGCAGCCGTACGCCCCGAGCAAGCTCGCCATCACCGCCCAGTCGGGTTCCGGCAACGGTGAGCCGATCACCGATCCGGGCCAGGGGGTGGCCCAGCCCGCCGAGGACATCCCCGCCGGAGGTGAGGTCACCTACAAGGTGGCCTTCGGCGTGGAGAACCGGGCCGACCTGCTGATCGTGGTCGATCCCGGGGACGGGCTGCCCCCGGCCGCCTTCACCGCCTGAGCCGTTCGGCCCCTGCGTGGATCCATACGCGGGCAGCAGCGCAACCACAGGCCGCACACAGGTGAGCGGCGAACTGTGGAGCCATGAACCGATCCGTGGCCCTGCAGCGCCGGGCGACCCAGCCGGCCGATCCCGCCGGGCCCGCTCCGACGGTCGAATCGTTCCGCGGTCCGCGCGGGGCGCTCCCGCCGGGCGTCGCCCCGGTGCGGGTGGCCGTGCCGGTGATCGGGGCGGGGCTGGCGGCGCTGGCCCTGCTCACCACGGTGGTGGCGTACCTGCGCTCGGGCACCGCCTCGATCGACACCACCGGTGATGTGCTCACCACCGTCGGGGTGCTGCTCGGTCTGCTCAGTGTCGCCGCGGCGGCGGTACTGATCCTGCTCGCTGTGGGCATTCCCGCGGTCGACGACCTCCTCGGCGCCGACCGGGCCGCCGCCGGGCGGCGCCTGTTGATCCTCTGGCTGCCGGTGGCCCTGATCGCCGAGGCCCTGCTGGTGGCCGGCGGGTACGCACTGGGCGACAACCCCGGCGCGCTGCACGACTATGCGTTGCTGCTCGGCGACCCGTGGTTCCGGGCCGGTTGGCTCACGCTCGGCATCCTTGCCGCGGCCACCGCGCTGGGCTTCGGCCTGGTCGGCCCGCTGGTGGCCAACCTGACCCACCGGCTGCGGGTGCACGCGGTGGCGCCCGGCGAACCGGGTGACCCCGGCGCGATCACCGTGTGGCTGTCCGGGCGCCGGGTCGAGGACCTGCTCGCCGGTGGCAGCCGGTATCTGCATGTGCGCCTGCTCACCCCGACCCGGTGGCGCCAGCAGTCCCGGTACGCCCTGGCCCGCGCCGCCGGTCGACTCGATGCCGAACACGGCCTGCTGGAAGTGACCCTGCGCCCCGCGCGGCGCACGGCCGGGAAACCCCCGGCACCGGTCCGCCCGGGCACCCGGGTCTGGTTCACCGGCCCGTACGCCCTGGTCACCAATCCCGCCCGGACGGCCCGCGACGTCGTGCTGGTCGGGATCGGACACGGCACCGCAGTGGTCCGTACGCTGCTGGAGACCCTCGACTTCGCCCCCGGCCACGCGACCGTGGTGATCCGCGCCACCAGCGCCGACCGGGCGTACCTGCTGCCCGAGATCCAACAACTGTGCCGCCGGCGCGGGGCCGGGCTGTATGTCCTGCTCGGCCACCGCGGTCGGTTCGGCGACGGCAGCCCGAGCTGGCTGCCGCTGGGCAAGCACGCCTTCCGGCTGCGCAACTTCGCCCCGAACCTGATCGACTCCGACCTCTATGTCTGCGGCCCGGCCGACGTGACCCGACTGGTCCTCGCCGACGCCCGCGCCGACGGCGTCGACCGGCGCCGGCTGCACTGGTCCCCCGACCTCGGCTGACCGCAGCCCACCCGGACCACCTTCCCCATCCACTCACCGAAAAGAAATCCGGAGCAACCCATGACCCAGCTCAGCACCAGGCCCGGCACCGTGAGCAAGTTCGCGCCCCTCGTGTTCACCGCGATGGACACCCTGATCGCGGTGCAGTCGCACACGCGGATCAGCCCGGACACCGCACTCGGGATCGAGGAGGCCTTCGCCGAGCGCGAGCAGCGGTTCAGCCTGCATCGCGACTCCGAGGCCCGCCAAGTGGCCCGCCATGAGCTGCCCCTGGACGCCACCTCCGCGGAGTTCCGGGCAACCTACTGGGCCGCGGTCGACTGGGGCGCCCGCACCGACGGCGCCTTCACCCCGCACCACCCGGCCGGTCACATCGACCTGTTCGGCATCGTCAAGGCCCTGGCCATCCAGGAGGCCGGCGACCTGCTGACCGCGGCCGGGCACCAGGACTGGCTGATCAACGCCGGCGGCGACCTGTGGCGGCACGGTCGGGCGCCGGTCGGCGAGGCGTGGACGCAGAATCTGCTCGATCCGGCGCATCGTCCCGCCCTGCTCGAGCAGTACGCCCCGCACGCCCGGCGCGCCATCGCCTCGGCCGGCGGCCGCGATCGCGGGGAGCACGTGTGGCGCCGTTTCGGGGACGCCACCTACCGCCAGGTCAGTGTCGCCGCCGACGACATCGTGGCGGCCGACGTGCTGGCCACCGCGATTCTGGCCGGAGGCGAATCCACCCTGGAGCTGGCGCTGGCGCACTGGGACATCGATGTGTTCGCCACCGGCCGGGACGGGCGCAGTTGGGTCACCCCGAGTACCCGGGCCGCCTGACAGGCGCTACGTTGTCGGGATGCAGCCCGACCATGTGCTCGCGATCGACCAGGGAACCACCAGCTCTCGCGCCATCGTCTTCGACCACGACGGGCAGATCGTGGCGACCGGCCAGAACGAACACCGCCAGATCTTCCCCCGCGCCGGCTGGGTCGAACACGACGCGGCGGAGATCTGGCAGCAGACCCGGCTGGCGATGTCGGAGGCGATGGTCCGCAGCGGCCTGAGCACCCGTCGGATCGCCACGATCGGGATCACGAATCAGCGCGAGACGACCGTGGTGTGGGATCGGCACACCGGCGTACCGATCCACCACGCGATCGTCTGGCAGGACACCCGCACCCAGGCCATCTGTGACCGACTGATCGCCGAGGACGCCACCCGCTTCACCACCGTGACCGGCCTCCCGGTGACCACCTACTTCGCCGGTCCGAAGATCGCCTGGCTGTTGGACCAGGTGCCCGGTGCCCGCGCGGCGGCCGAGGCCGGGGACCTGTTGTTCGGCACGATGGACACCTGGCTGATCTGGAATCTCACCGGCGGTGTCGACGGCGGCGAGCACCGCACCGATGTCACCAACGCCTCCCGCACCCTGTTGATGGATCTGCAGACGCTGCAGTGGGATCCCGAGCTGTGTCGACGCCTGGGGATCCCGCTGTCCATGCTGCCGCGGATCAGCTCCTCCAGTGAGGTGTACGGCACGGTCCGCGCGGAGACCCCGCTGGCCGGGCTGCCGATCACCGGCGTCCTGGGCGATCAACAGGCCGCCCTGTTCGGCCAGGCCTGTTTCAACCCCGGGATGGCCAAGAACACCTACGGGACCGGCAATTTCCTGCTGCTGAACACCGGCGAGGCTCCGATGCTGTCCCGCAACGGGCTGATCACCACGGTGGCGGCCCGGATCGGGGACCGTCCGGCGACCTATGCGCTGGAGGGTTCGATCGCGGTCACCGGGTCGCTGGTGCAGTGGCTGCGGGACAATCTGGGGCTGCTGGAGAAGTCCGCCGACATCGAGGAATTGGCCGCCGCGGTACCGGACAACGGCGGGGCCTATCTGGTGCCGGCGTTCTCCGGTCTGTACGCCCCCTACTGGCGGCCCGATGCCCGCGGGGCCCTGGTCGGGCTGACCCGGTTCGTCACCAAACATCATCTGGCCCGGGCCGCGCTGGAGGCCGCGGCGTACCAGACCCGGGACGTGGTCGACGCGATGAACAACGACTCCCGGGTGCCGCTGCGGGAGCTGCGCGTCGACGGCGGGATGACCGGCAACGAGCTGCTGATGCAGTTCCAGGCCGATCAGCTCGACGTGCCGGTGATCCGTCCCGCGGTCACCGAGACCACCGCGCTGGGGGCGGCGTACGCGGCGGGACTGGCGGTCGACTTCTGGGCCGACCAGGACGAGATCGCCCAGAACTGGCGCCAACAGAAAACATGGCAGCCGGGTGGATTGCCCGCCGAACGGGAGCGTCTTTATCGTTGTTGGCGCAAAGCGGTGACCCGCACCTTCGACTGGGTCGACGAGGACACCGTTCCCGCCACCGCCGAGGCGGACTCTTGATCGCAGGAGACACCACCCTTGGCGCCATCGCCGGTGGTGTCTCCTGCTCCCCTCTTCGGTCCCGAATCGGATTTCAAACCCGAAAAGATTGCGCAAGGGACTTGTTGAAGATTCATCTTCGCTCTATAGTTGAATCATCAAGAACTTCTGGAGGATGAAATGAGCGCAGTCAGCATCATCGGCACCGGCAACATGGCCAACGCGATCGGCGGGGTGTTCGCCAAGGGCGGCGCCGACGTCACCTACATCGACCGGGCCAACACCGGTTCGGCCCCGCTGGCCGGCGATGTGGTCGTCCTGGCCGTCCCCTATCCCGCACTCGCCGACATCGTCGCCGCCTACGGCGACCAGTTCGCCGGCAAGATCGTGGTCGACATCACCAACCCGCTGAACTTCGAGACCTTCGACTCCCTGGTCGTGCCGGCCGACTCTTCGGCCGCCGCCGGGCTGCAGCAGCAGCTGCCGACCGCGAAGGTCCTGAAGGCGTTCAACACCACCTTCGCCGCGACCCTGGCCGCCGGCAAGGTCGGGGACCTCACCACCACCGTCCTGATCGCCGGGGACGACACCGCCGCCAAGAACACCCTGGCCGGGCTGGTCACCGCCGGCGGGCTGCAGGCCATCGATGCCGGGGCGCTGTCCCGGGCCCGCGAGCTGGAGGCGATGGGCTTCCTGCAACTGACCCTGGCCGCCGGGGAGAAGATCACCTGGACCGGTGGGTTCGGCGTCGTCCGCTGACCCGATCGGTTACCTCAGCCCCGGCGGTCAGCTCGGTTCGGTCAGTCAGCTCGGTTCGGTCATGGACAGCACGTCCAGGGCCCGATCCAGCTGCTCCTCGGTGAGCCGCTCACCGTCCACGAAGCCCAGATCGATCACGGCTTCGCGGACGGTGAGATTCTCCGCCAGGGCGTGCTTGGCCGCCTTGGCCGCGTTCTCATACCCGATGTAGCGATTCAGCGGGGTCACGATCGAGGTCGAGGATTCCGCGTACCGCTTGGCGGTCTCGACGTTCGCCTCGATCCCGTCGACGCATTTCTCGGCCAGCAACCGGCTCACATTCGCCAGCAGCCGGATCGACTCCAGCACATTGCGGGCGATCAGCGGCAACATCACGTTCAGTTCGAAGTTGCCCTGGCTCCCGGCGTACGCCACCGCGGCATCGTTGCCGAACACCTGCCCGCAGACCTGCACGGTGGCCTCACAGATCACCGGATTGACCTTGCCGGGCATGATCGAGGAGCCCGGCTGCAGATCGGGAATCCGGATCTCGGCCAGGCCGGTACGCGGCCCCGACCCCATCCAGCGCAGGTCGTTGGCGATCTTGGTCAGGCTCCCGGCGATCGTCCGCAGCGCCCCGGACGCCTCCACTAGACCGTCGCGGGCCGAGGCCGCCTCGAAATGATTCTCCGCCTCGGTCAGCGCGAGCCCGGTTTCGGCGGCCAACTTCTCGATCGTGGCCGCGGCGAACCCGGCCGGCGCGTTGATCCCGGTGCCGACCGCCGTCCCGCCCAGCGGCAGTTCGGCCACCCGGGGCAGCACCGCCTCGATCCGCACGATGCCGCGACGGACCTGCTGGGCGTACCCGCCGAATTCCTGCCCCAGGGTCACCGGGGTGGCGTCCATCAGATGGGTCCGGCCGGACTTCACCACCGTCGCGAAGCGTTCGGCCGCCCGCTCCAAGGATTCCGCCAGGACCGTCAGGGCCGGGATCAGAACCCCGGTGAGCTGCTCGGTGGTGGCCAGGTGCATCGCCGAGGGGAACACGTCATTGCTCGACTGCGAGGCGTTCACCACGTCATTGGGATGCACCGGGGAGCCGAGCAGCCGGCCGGCCAGGGTGGCCAGCACCTCGTTGGTGTTCATGTTCGAGGAGGTGCCCGAGCCGGTCTGGAAGACATCGATCGGGTACTGGTCCAGGTGTTGACCGGCGATCACCTCATCGGCGGCCCGACCGATCACCTCGGCCTGCTCCGCGCTGATCACGCCCAGTTCCGCATTGGTCGCCGCGGCCGCCTTCTTGATCCGGGCCAGGGCCACGATCAGGGCCGGGTCGATCGGCCGGCCCGAGATCGGAAAGTTCTCCACCGCCCGTTGGGTCTGTGCCGCGTACAGCGCCTGCGCCGGTACCCGGACCTCTCCCATCGTGTCGTGCTCGATCCGGAAGTCCTGCTCGCTCATCGCTGCCCCCTGTTCCGGTACGCCGACGGCGTACCTGTGCGGATCCGCGTACAGGCCGAATCTACGCGTCGACGCGGCGGCCCGGGAGGGCAGGGGTCGGCTCAGCTGGGGAGCCGGATCAGCATGATGACGTGCTTGTAATCGGTGTCGGGCTCGCCGTCGATCTCGGCCAGGCCGACGATCAGGCAGGGCTTGGCCGACTGGGTGAAGGAGAACTGGGCGAAGGGCCGATCCAGCGCGTTGAGCGCATCCAGCAGGAAGGCCGGGTTGAACCCGGCGGCCTTCAGCGGATCATCGGTGCCGTGGTTGCTGACGAAGGCGTCGACCTCTTCGTGGGCCTGGGCCTGGTCCCCGGTAGCCGCCTCCAGGGCGATCCCGTCGGAGCGCACCAGCATCCGCAGCGGGGTGTTCGACTCCGCCACCAGGGCCACCCGGCGCGCGGCCGCGATCAGTTCGGCGGTGTCCACCCGGACGGTGACCAGCGGCTCGATCTCCAGCAGCTGGCGGACCTTGGGGAACTCGTGATCCATCAGCCGCGTGGTGGACTGCCGCTGCCCGGCAGAGCCCGAGACCTGGAAACCGATCAGGCCGTCCTCGGAGTTGTCCGACAGCGCGATCGTGATCTCCTCGCCACTGGTCATCGACTTGGCGATGTCGGCCAACGTCTTCGCCTTGACCAGCGCCTCCATCGAGGCGTTCGGCGAGGCCGGGGACCAGGTGAGCTCCTTGTACGCCAGCCGGTACAGGTCGGAGGCCATCAGGCTCATCCGGTCGCCGTTGATCTCGACCCGGACGCTGGTGGTCATCGGGCGGGAGTCGGAGTCCCGTCGCGCGGCGACCGCCACCTGGCTCACGGCCTCGTTGAACACCGAGGTGTCCACGGTGCCGGCCACCGGCGGCATCGTCGGCAGCGCCGGGTACTCCGCCAGCGGCAGGGTCTGCAGCACGAACCGGACGTGTCCGCAGGTCAGCACCATCTTCGACTCATCGGCCTCGATCTCGACCGGGTGGTTCGGCAGTTGCTTGGAGATGTCGGCGAACAGCTTGCCCGAGACCAGCGCCTCGCCCTCGTCATGGACGGTGGCCGCGACCTGCACCTGGCCGGAGGACTCGTAGTCGAAGCCGGAGAAGACGATCCCGTTGTCGTCGGTACGCACCAGCAGGCCGGCCAGCACCGGCACGCTGGGACGCGACGGCAGAGTCCGCGCCACCCACTGGACGGCCTCGGCCAGCACGTCACGTTCGAGACGAATCTTCACGGTCGCTCCTGCCTGTTCCGAACCCGGGGCACTCCGGGGCTCGACGATCATACCCAGAAGTTACCCTGCCCCCACGTCGGGCCATCGGCGGCGGTCAACGGCCCAGCAGCGGGGCCTTCGCCGTGGTCCGGGTGAGGGCGATCACGGCCGGCCGGGCGGTGCCGGCGGTGCGAGTATCGGGCCAGGACTCACTCGGCGTGGGCAGGGTGGAGCCGCGGCCGGGGCTGGGGACGGCCGCGATCAGGGCGGTGCCGTCAGGGGTGGCGGTCAGCCCGGTCAGCGCCGATCCGCTCAGGCCGGCGACGAACCGGGACAGCAGGCCGCGCTGGGCCCCGGTGGTGACCAGGGCGGACAGTCCATCGACCTGCTCCGGCTTGCGCAGGGCCTCGGGTTGCCCCGAGGTGCCCAGCCAGGCGACGCCGGTGGGGTCGAAGGCGAGGCTGTCGACGGCGGCCACCGGGCTGCACCGGGCCGGGTCCAGACCGGCGAAGTACGGGTCGGATCCGGTATCGCTCGGGTCGCCGCAACGGACCGGGATCTCCCAGCCGAAGCTCAGCGCCGCCGGATCCCCACCGGCCTCGGAGACCGCGATCAGGTGTCCCCAGCGGTTGTTGCGGCGCGGGTTGGCCGCATCGGTAGTGGTCCGGTCCGGGTCGCCGGACAGCGCCAGCCAGACCTGACCGTCGCCCGGGCGGACCGCCGTGGCCACTGGGGCATCCAGGGCGGTGGCCCCGACGGCCCGGGCGGCCTCCCGCGTACGCAGCAACACGTCGGCGGGATCGGTGAACGCGGGCGCGGCCAGGGCACCGGTGCCGTGGGTGAGCGGGAGCCAGGCCCCCGAGCCGCCGGGATCGAAGCGGGCGGCGTACAGGGTGCCCCGCTCGAGCAGGTCGGCATTGCCCACCCGTCCGGCGCTGATGAACTTGTACCAGCAGTGACCGGTCTGGGCGTCGGCGGTGTAGACGACCACGCGACCGGTGCCCGAGACCCGGACGGTCAGTCCGCTGTGCCGCAGCCGGCCCAGGGCGGTGTGCTTGCGTACGGTGACCGGCTGCGGGCCGGGGTCGACCTCGACGACGTAGCCGAAGCGGCACAGCTCCTGCGGTTCGGTGCTCAGGCTGAACCGGTTCTGCTGCAGCCGCAGGTCGGCCTGAGCGATGTCGGTACGCGGCTGGTAGCTCTCCAACTCGCGGCGCAACGGCTCGGGGTAGCGGTCCCGGGTGAAGTCCCCGAAGAACCGGTCGGCGGTCGTCTCCCCGGCCAGGAAGGTGCCCCAGGGGGTCGCGGTCGCGGTGCGGCTGCCGAGCAGTCCCTCGGCGCGGGTGCCCTGGGGATCGAAGCGGGTACGCAGGCTGGGATGGCCGGCCAGCGGACCGGTCAGGAGAATCGGATCGGTGCCGGTGACCCGCCGATTGCGGGGGCTGTCGAGAACCGGAACCCACTGACCATCGCCACCGCGGGTGACCTCGAGCACGGTGCCGCCGACCGCGGCGAGCTGGATCGCGACCTGGTCGGGGGTCGGTCGACCGCGGGCATAGTCGGCGAACATCAGGGTCGGATCGGTCCCGGCGTGACTGACCCACAGCAGGGCCCGGTCCTGGATCGGGGTCTGGGCATCCAGCGGCAGCAGGGCCGTGGCAGCGGGTTCGTAGCCGGCGCTCAGGCGTTGCCGGGACTCGGTCTGCGCGGCCAGGTCGAAGCTGCCGGCACCGGCGAGTACCGGATCTCCCCAGCCGAGCAGGACGCGGTAGGTGTACTCCGGCGGCAGGGTCAACGCGCCGGGCCGACCGGTGCCGACCGCGGCGAAGGGCAGCGCCGAGGGTTCGGGGGTGGGGGCCGGCGTAGGAGTCGGACTCGGGTCGGCGCTCGGTGCCGGGGCGGGCGTACAGGCGGCCAGGGTCAGCGACACTCCCGCTGCCAGCAGGGCCCGGCGGGAGAGCTGCCCGGTGCGCATGCACAATTCCACCGGCAGCTCCTTAGATTGAATCTCGGTAATTGTAATTCAGTAGTCGTCATAGCCGCTGTGGATACTGGGGATAACCCAGGTTTCGGCTTGTCGGCGTGGGTTTGACGGTGTGCACGCCGACGTGGACGGATCGAAATGACACGATTGTGAGTTGAGGATGAGTGCCTGTGCACAACCGGGCGTCCACAGCTGATCCCCAGTTCTCCACAGGCGTACACAGCACAATTGTGTGCGGCCCGGACCGGGCTCAGCCGCGCTGGGCCTTCTGCTTGATCCGGTTGGTGAGTTCGGTGACCTGGTCGTAGACCGCGCGGTTCTCACTCATCATCTTGTTGATCTTCTTGGCCGCGTGCATGACGGTCGTGTGGTCCCGGTTGCCGACCTGCTGACCGATCTTGGGCAGCGACAGATCGGTCAGTTCCCGGCACAGGTACATCGCGATCTGGCGGGCCTGGGCGAGGTTGTGCACCCGTGACGGGCCGCACAGATCCTCGATGCTGACATCGAAGTAGGTGGCCGTCTCGGCCATGATCATCGCGGCGTTGATCTCGGTGGAGCCGCCGTCGGGCAGCAGATCCTTCAGCACCTGCTTGGCCAGTTCCATGGTCACCGGGGTCCGGTTCAGCGAGGCGAACGCGGTCACCCGGATCAGCGCGCCCTCGAGCTCGCGGATGTTCTTCTGGATCCGATCGGCGATGAACTCCAGCACGTCCAGGGTCACCGTGAGACGCTCCTGGGCCGCCTTCTTCTTCAGGATCGCGATCCTGGTCTCCAGGTCCGGGGCCTGCACGTCGGTGACCAGACCGGCCTCGAACCGGGTGCGCAGGCGCGGTTCGAGCGCCTCCAGCAGCCGCGGCGGGCGGTCGGAGGTCATCACGATCTGCTTCTGCGCGTTGTGCAGGGTATTGAAGGTGTGGAAGAACTCCTCCTGGGTCTGGATCTTCGACTCCAGGAACTGCACATCGTCGATCAGCAGCACGTCGACCTCGCGATAGCGCCGGCGGAACTCGGCGGTCCGGTTCTCCGAGATGGCGTTGATGAAGTCGTTGGTCATCTCCTCGGTGGAGACGTAGCGCACCCGGACCCGGTCGTAGTAGTTGCGGACGTAGTGGCCCAGGGCGTGCAGCAGGTGGGTCTTGCCCAGTCCCGAATCGCCGTAGATCAGCAACGGGTTGTACGCCTTGCCCGGCGCCTCGGCGACCGCCACCGCGGCGGCATGGGCGAACCGGTTGGAGGAGCCGATCACGAAGCTCTCGAAGGAGTACTTCGGGTTGAGCCTGGTCTCGGCCAGGGCGGGTTCCGCGCCGTTGTGGTCGGTGGGTGCGGGTTCGGCGACACTGATCGAGGCGGGCGACTCGGGCAACTCGGGCTGGTCGGCCAGCGAGGCGTCGATCACCAGGGCGATCTGGGCCTGGGTGCCGAAGTGTTCGGTGAGCGCGTTCTCGATCGGAACGCGCAACTTGGATTCGATCCGTTGCCGGGTGAAATCGTCGGAGACCGCGACGATGACGGTGGAGCCGTGCAGGGCCTGCGGGCTGCAGCGACGCAACCAGGCGCGGTGGTTCTGCGGCGCCTCGGCCACGGCGTGGGCCCAGGCTGCCGCCAGCCGTTCGTCCGGCACCGGTTGACTCTGGTCGCTCATGCTCACGCCGTTCCTTCCCTGCTCATCCACCGATGGTACGCAGTTGCCCACAAAGTTATCCACAGGGTGTGGGTATGCGAAAAGGGACGGGGGCCTGATCCGGAATCCGTCCGAGAGCCTGGCGCTCCGTGCCTCGACCACGATGCCTCGACCACTGCCGTGAGGTGCCATCCTTACACACCTGCCGGGACCGATGGGAAGGTATCCGCCTGATCGAAATCGCCCGGTCGTCAAGTCGACGCGCCGTACGCCTGCGGCAGGCAAGGTTAGCTACGAGTCAGTAGCTTCGCAAAACGGTCAGCGGGTGGACTCCGCCGGAATCGGGGGCCGGTCATCGGTGATCCGGACGCGGCGGGCCCGGCCGGCAGTGTCCAGATCGACCTTGACCCGGGCGCGGGTGCCGGGGCGGTCGCCGGCGCGTACCTGCCACTCCAGGTGTTCCCGGCACAGCCGGGTACGGCTGTTGTCCACGCGCAGGCCGACATCGGCGACGTACTGCCGGATCCGGTCCCGGTCGGTGGTCGGGGCCAGGGCGGCGTCGGGGTGGGTGGAGTCGAACTCGGCGTCGGGGGCGACGTGGCTGAGCAGTTGGTCGAGATCGCCACTGCGCCAGGCCTTCTCGAAGGCAACCCCGTGGATCTGTTCCTCGGCCTGCTCGCGGCCCAGGGCCAGCAGCTCCTGGATGAACGCCGGATCGCGATTGAGTTTGCTGGCCGCACCCCAGGTCATCGTCCGCCAGGTACGCCGCCGCTCCACCACCCGGACGACGCAGTGCTTCAGCGTCGGCGACGTGATTGTCCCGTTGGCCAGCCACTTATCGATTGCCTCGATGTGCGCGAGTTCCTGGAACAGGGAGAGGTTCCCGGCCAACTCGTTGCGTCGGCTGGTGATCTCCGCGGCGGTCTTCGGCTCCCGGGAGACCGTGGTGGGGTTGACCTGGATCACCCAGATCTCGTCGGGGTGCAGGTTGTGCAACTCCCGGATCGGTGGATTCTGGGAGAACAGCCCGTCCCAGTAGGTGCCGCCCTCGAGGTGCACCGAGCGGAAGAGGTTCGGGATGGCGGCGGAGGCGAGGATCGCGTCGGTGCAGATGTCGCCGTCCCGGCTGGAGAAGGCGCGAAAGTTGCCCCGCACCGCGTCGACGGCACTGAGCACCAGCAGCGGGGCGTCGGCCCCCAGCTCCAGCGCCCGGGCCTGGCCGGCGGCGACATCGACGGTCCCGTCGATGGTGCGGCGCAGCAGGTCGGAGGACCAGTCCGATCCCCCATGGGTGTAGGGGCTGGCCTGCGCCCGGGGCAGCCAGTCCTCCCACTGACTTGCCCACAGCAGGGACATGTTCAGCAACCGCTCCGCAGGCAGGGAGGCCGCGTTGTCCGTCCAGAAGGAGGTCAGCAGGTCCCCGGCGGTCTCGGGTCGACCGTTGATCAGGGCCGACCACGCGATCGTCGCGCAGATCGCCCCGCCGGAGGTACCGCTGAGGCCGATGATGTCGTAGTGCTCCAGCACATCGGGCTGCAGCAGACGTGACAGGACTCCGGCGGTGAAGGCAGTGTGGCTGCCCCCGCCCTGGCAGGCAATGGCGACGGTCCGCTTCGGGGTGGACATGCCCTGAGTTTAACCAGCAGCGGCGGCCCGGTCGGGGCCGGGCTGCGCGGCACGAGGCGGCGTGCGGGCCCGGGTCCGGCCATCGTGGTGCCTCACATGCAAGTCCCCGGATGGTGGGGGTCGTGCCTCACGTGGTTTTCCCCCGGATGGTGGGGGTCGTGCCTCACATGGTTTTCCCCGCGAAACAGTTAGCCGGCACGGGTCTTCAGGGCGGCGATGTCGGGGGCACGCCAGGTGACGTGCTGCCCGAGGCGTTGCGTCTTGCCGCCGGCGAGCCGGGTGAGGTCGTGCTGGATCGCGGCGATCTCGTGCGCGATCGCGGTCGGTTTCAACGTGGCCTTGTACGCGGCCAACTCGGCTTGTTGGGCCGGACTCAGCACCCCGGCAGCCAGGAGCCGCTGGTATGGGGACCGGGGCTGGTCATAGACCCG